>JAWAFZ010000026.1:0-17732 GCA_038890155.1 Candidatus Caldarchaeum sp.
TCTCGGGGTTTCTTGAGAAGTTCGACATGCTGGGTGAAAGACACGTTTACGCTCACTGCGTCTGGCTGAATGAGGAAGACATGCGGAAGTTTGCGGCCACAGGGACAACGGTGTCCCACTGCCCCTCCTCGAACATGAAGCTCGGCTCCGGCATAGCTCCAGTCTCCGACATGCTCCGCCTGGGCGTAAACGTCAGCCTTGGATGCGACGGCGGACCCAGCAACGACACCTACGACATGATTAGAGAGATGAAGACCGCCGCCCTGCTTCAGAAAGCCCGCACGCTGGACCCCAGAGCGATATCGGCGTGGGATGTCTTGGAAATGGCCACGAGAAACGGGGCACGGGCCATGGGCAGGCTCAACCAGCTAGGCAGCCTAGAGCCCGGCAAGAAAGCCGACATAGTAGTAGTCAGCCTGAGAAGGCCTTCAGTGACACCGGTCTCCAACCCGTTGTCCCTGCTGGTTTACTCGGCCTCGGGCGAGGATGTTCGCGACGTGATGGTGAACGGCAAGTTTGTTGTCAGGAACAAGCAAGCCCTGACGTTGAACGAAGAAGAAGTCGTCCGAAACGCCAACAAACATCTTGAACGCATCGTTGAAAAGGCCGGCCATCCTGAGGATATTCTTAAGATTATTTGACGGCGAAATACTCTATCAGAGGCAACACTTCGTCCGTGACCGGGTAGAGCAGCGGTTCCGTGCATCCTGCTCTGATGTATTCAAGGATAGACTTCCTGCATGACTCCAAGTCTCCGACGGCCATCAGCTTCGCCACCAATTTGTCGGGGACGAGGTGTACGGCCTCAGCCAGCTTCTCAGCGGTGGTGGGCCAGCCTCCCGTCGCGGCCCTTATCTCCTCCGTGATCTTTTCCGGGACTCCAGAGGCTTTGGCGATGTGCGGCTCCATGGCGAGATACTCTGCAACCATCAGCCTTCCTTTTGAATAAGCCTTTTCAAGGTCGTTTGAGAAGGCTACCGCTAGGAGCTGTGGTCGGTCTATGTCCTCGAGCTTCCGACCGGAACGACGGGCTCCCGCCGAGATGTGTTCTAAAGCTTTCCTGTTGTATTCATGGGAGACGAGGTAGTTTAGGAGGACGCCGTCGGCTATTTCTCCCGCCAGCTCCATCATCTTGAACCCGGTGGCTCCAACGTAAACCGGCACGTTTTTGGGCACACGCTCCAGCCTGACTCCCCTTACGTTGACGAACTCTCCCTGAAAGAACACCTCCTCGCCCTTGAACAGTTTTTTCAAAACAATCACGTGCTCGCGCATCGCTTTCAGCGGTTTTCTACGCACTACGCCTATTTTGGATGCCATAGGTTCCCACAGCACGCCGATGCCCAGACACGCCCTCCCGTCTGTCAACTCGTCCAGGGTTGTAAACGTGGTTGCAAGCGTGACGACGTTGCGTGTCCACGTATGCAGGACGCCTGTGCCGAGCTTAATGCGTTTAGTTGCGGTGGCCAGAGCGGCTATCGAGATGGTCGAGTCTCGTGAGGTCCTCGACTCGCCCTGCCATATGCTGTTGAAGCCGTTTTTCTCCGCAAGCCGTGCATAGTTAAGCTCGTCGGCCAACGGCGTGCTTGCCGTGAAGTACAGGCCTATTCTTTCAATAGTATCACGCATCGTCGATCCCCTCCCACAGCTTCTCCGCTGCCTTTATCGACTCCTCTCTGGCGTTCTGCTCGTTAACCGTTAGAGTTTCTCCGTCCTCGACGACAACCTTGCCGTCGACAACGACTGTGTCCACCCATGAGCCTGAGCCGTAAACTACAAGCTGCGCCACCACGTTATCTATGGTGACGGGTGTCGGAAACATGTTTTTCACAACGAGGATGTCAGCCTTGTAGCCTTTCTCAAGCCTTCCAGCCTTGATGCCCAGCGTCTCTGCACCGTTCTCGGTAGCCATCTTGAACACGGTCTCAGCAGGCATGATGGCTGCGTTCTCCCTAGCAGCTTTGTGCAGCAACCAAGTGGTCCGCATAACCTCAAACATGTCCACGATGAATCCATCCGTCCCTAGGCAGACCGTCATTTTTCTGTCGAGCATTTCAGGGACGGGGGCTATTCCTCCACCGACCTCTCCGTTGCTCAGGGGTTGATGGGATATTTTGACGCTGTGTCTGGCCATGACGTCCAGCTCCTCGGCCGTAGTCTTTACACACTGCGACGCAAGGACATCCGGGCCCCAGAAACCTAGCTCTTCGTAGACAAACGCCGGATGCTTACCGTACCGGCGTAGAGACTGCTCGGTCTCGTAGGCTCCCTCCTCGAAGTGTATGTGGATTCCGGCGCCGGATTTGTCGGCCTGTTCTCTGCATTTTTTGATGAACTCAGGCGAACAGGTGAACGTCGTGTGTATGCAGTGCATGCCCTTGACAAGCCCGTTGCGCGGGTTCATCTTTTTAATGAAATTGTTGTTTTCCTCAAGGCCAAGCAACCCGTTATCCGGACCACGTCTCTCGGTGGCTTCGAAGGATAGGACGCCTCTGATTCCAGCCGATTCTAGCACCTGGGCCTCGACGTCCAGGGCTCCCGGTATGGCTCGAGGTGCCTCGAGAACGTCGGCGACGAGCGTTGTACCTGTCTTCAGCCTTTCAACCACCGCATACCTAACCGCCGCCTCTATCAACCTCTTGTCGAGCCTGTCCTCCACGTAAGGCCACCAGAACAGGTCGAGAAAATCCCAAAAACTGCTCACCCCCGCTTTGACGGGGATCCCGTGAGCTAGTACTCCGTACATGTGGTCGTGAGCAGAAACAAGCCCCGGCATGATGATGGAGCTGTTTTTCTCTATTTTCTTCTGGGCGGTTAGCCCACGAGGCTTACCCGGCCCAACCTCCACTACCTCCCCGTCTCTGACAGCCACATAGCCGGTCGAGTAAAACGGGCCATTGGCGCTCACGACGACGAGACCTCCAGAAATGATTAAGTCCGTTTCAGTCAAGGCCTTACAGTCCCCAGATTTTATGAGGCGCTAGCGACGATGCGCGTATCCGCTTCTTGAAACCAGCCCTCCGAAGAGCGTCCTCAACAGCGTTAGAAACCGCAGCCATCACCGGTATGGTTCCGGTTTCGCCTACACCCTTCAAACCCATGAACGTGTAGGGAGAAGGGCTGATTATATGCTCTAACTTGATGGATGGAATCTCCACTGATGTCGGTATTAGGTAGTCTGCCAACGTGGTTGTCTGAGGGATTCCGTCCTGGTAAACGACCTCTTCATAGAGTGCTCCAAGCCCTTGGACTATACCTCCTACAAGCTGGTCGTCTACGTTTGAAGGGTCTACGTAGCGTCCTCCGTTCTCGACAAATACAATCTTCACTGGTCTGACGGCCAGCGTCTCCAAGTCAAGCTCCACAAAAACCGCCGCCGCTGCTGTAGAAACTGCGGCAACAGCGTTCATCCTGCCGTTTTCGTCGGGTTTTCGCGATATGTTAGGCGGGTCGTATACCGCTGCAGCCTCCAGCGCAACATCCGTCTCTTCGGGGAAGAGATACGGCTCGTTGTAGGCTTTCATCGCTATTTCGGCGAAGGTGAGGCTTTTCCCGGAATTGTCCCTCACAAACACTCTGCCGTCTCTTATTTCAACGTCTTCTACGCTGCACTCGAGAAGATGCGAAGCCATTTGCAGAACCTTTCTCTTCAGCTTTTCCGCCGCATGCGCCGCGGCTCCTCCGCACATGACAGCTCCTCTGCTGCCCCAAAGACCAGTGCCGAACGGAGTGGCCTGAGTATCTCCCAGAACAACCTCAACTTCGTCGGGGCCCACTCCCAGTGTATGAGCGACAACCCCCGACAAAAACGACCTGAGACGAGTGCCCATCGAGACTCCGCCAGAATAGACAACCACTCTTCCATCTGGGTTGATTCTGACAGCCGCTGCCTCGCTGGACCCCCATCTCTGCGTCACACCCATCATCGAAGGAACGGACCCCTTTATGCCAACGGAATACCCGACTCCAACGACTTTGTTCGGGACAAGTTTGCATTCGCTGGAGGCAAGCTGTTTGGCGGCTATTTCGAGAGTTTTTTCAAACGTGTGTCTTGGGTCTCCGCTGTCGAACCGCAAGCCTGTAGGCCCTGTGTATGGAATGTCCTGTGATGATATGAGGTTGCGTAGTCGTAGCTCAGAAGGCTCCAGCCCGCATTCGTCGGCTAGAATGTCTAACATCCTCTCCCTTACGAAGGTTGCCTCGGGGTGTCCGAAACCCCTGTAAGCACCTGAAGGAGTTTTATTTGAGACAACGCAGTTAACCGCCACGCTGTAGTTCTGAATCTTGTAAGGTCCCGGCACCATGTCCATCACGACGTGAGCAAGCTCGAGATAGTCATGCGGATACAGAAGGTGTGCTCCAACGTCTAAGAAGGCCTCGTCTTTGATGAATGTGATTAATCCATCGGCGGTGCAGCCCATTTTGATGAAATGAACCTGTTCCCTTGAATGGGCCGAGGATGTGAGGTTTTCCCGGCGTGTTTCAATCCATTTTACAGGCCTGCCTGTGTGCATGGATGCTGCTGCGACCACAACGTCCTCTGGATAAGTGTGGCCCTTCTGTCCAAAGCCGCCTCCAACATCCGGAACAATCACGCGAATCCTGTTCTCCGGGATGGAAAGCACTTCGGACAACACGGCTCTGTGTAGGTGTGGGTTTTGATTGGATACCCAGATGGTTAAGAAGTTTTTGCCTTGGTCGTAGTAGGCTATACAGCCCCTTGTCTCAAGAGGTGCGGCTGTCTGCCTATTTACGTGAAATTTTTCCTCCACAACAGTCTTCGACGACTCGTATGCTTTGTCGATGTTTCCAAAACTCTGTTCAAACTTGGCTAGGAGGTTGCTCCGCCATTCATCATACAGCAAGACGTCTGTCTCCATCGAATAGAGGGCGTTGGACAGGGCTGGCAGCGGCTCGTACTCCACGTCGACAGATTCAGCCAAATCATGCGCCGTGTATCTGTCGTCAGCTATGACAGCGGCCACAGGCTCCCCTACGTACCGGACTTTCTCATCAGCAAGGAAGTTCAACGTTATCTGATTGCAGTTTTTGAAAGGGTAGACAAGCTGGAGAGGTTTGGCATATTTTTCCAGCTCACGCCGAGTTAAGACAGCCCGGCATCCGTCTGCCGGAGGGTATTGTATTCCTCGTATCTTGGCGTGAGGGTAGGCGCTTCGGACAAAAACACACTCTAACATGTGGGGAAGGGATATGTCGTCGATGAAGGCTCCGTGTCCAGATACATGCTTCCATGCTTCTCTGTCCTTACAGGGCATGTAGCCGAGCCTGCGCTGCAGGTGTTATAAATTTTATTCTCGCCGCTGTGTGTGAGAATTCTGGAAGCAACTGCCATCGGCGCTATAAAAGCTTAAATGCAACAAAAATCTAGCATAACTTCGTGAGCAGCGAGGAACGAGTCGTAAAGAAAAAAAGCGCTACGACCCTCGTCGCCTTGTTTGTCGTTTCAGCCGCCATCACCGCCGTGCTGGGCGCGTTCGGCAGCATCGTCTTCCCGTTTCTGGCGCCGATATCATCCTTCTATCCCGGCGTAGCTTTTCAAGTGAGCTTCGGCGTCTGGTTCGGAATCGTGGGCGCCGTGGCTGGAGGATGGGTAGGGCCGTTCATAGGCATTATTCTGACAGGCACCTCTGCCCCAATAGCTGCGGCAGTGGCAGTAGGCGATTTCTTCCAATCCTTCATACCGATGCTGGCTTTCAGAGCTGGAAAGTTTGACCCGCGGCTAAAGTCTTCAAAGGACTGGATGGGGCACATCGTCTTCAACGTCATCATAGCTCAGGTCGTAGGGGCTACAATAGGAGCCGGCTCGCTTGCGGCATTCGGCGTCTTTCCGTGGGATGTGTTTCCGATTGCGTGGCTTGGCTGGTTCGTCAGCAACGTGGTCGTCGTGGGCGTCATAACGACAATCCTGTTCAAGGTCTTCTCCGACTACCTGATGAGAACTGCCCTCTACGTCGAGGGGTATGTCTAGAAAAGACCCGAGATGGCGTTCGTAATAAGCGACATCCTAAAGGGTCTTATCCTCCATACCCCCCGCAACTCCTTTTTCATCAAAGTCCATCCCGCCGTCAAGCTTTACATAGTGGTGCTGTTCAGCGTTGCCGCCTTAATTACCCCAACCCACAACCTAGCCCTAATCAACCTCATCCTGATAATCGTAGTTGTGGTGGCTGCACGAGTTCCGGTTAAAGCGTTGAGGCTGTATACTTTTGTCATCGGCTGGATGCTGTTCATTTCTTTTATTTTCTACAGTTTCTTCACACCCGTAAGGACGGGTTCTGTGCTTCTGTCCATCGGGCCGCTGATGGTTGGGTTGGAAAACCTGATGGCATGGCTGCTGGTGGCGCTGAAGTTTCTCGCAGTAAGCTACGTCACAGCACTTCTCCTAGCTACCACGAAGCATCGAGACCTAGCGGTCGGGCTTAGAAGCTGGGGTATGCCATACGTAGTTAGCTTTACCCTGGCAGCTATCCTCAGAAACCTAGCCGTAGTCTCGGTAGACCTCTTCACAATCATAGACGCTCAGAGCTCGAGAGGTCTTAACTTTAGGAAGGGGAACCCCGTGTCGAGGCTTGCGAAATTCGTGAGAGTAGGAATTCCGCTGATATACGTGTCTCTCAAGAGAACGGAGGAGATGAGCAACGCCATGGCCTCGAGAGGATTCAAACCAACCGGCAAAAAGACGAGCTACTACGTGATCCCCATGAAACCACGCGACTATGTTATAATGGGTCTGTTTACATTACATTTGGCTCTGATGCTGATGGCTTTCCTAAGGATTGTTGACTTTTCCTGGCTGCGGCTGTTCTTCTAGAGCAGGTACGTCGGCCCAGTGCTGCGGTAGTAGAACCTCGGGGGGTCAAACAGATATTCGTCTGGGCACGTGACTTTGAGGTCTTTGTCGTTTAGCTTGATGTTTCTTCTGCTCGGTCTCGAGTCCTTTCCACGAAGCCCCACAAGGTTGCCGTCAACAAACACGCCAGCCACACCTATCATATCGCCAGCTTCAATAGCTTGAAGCGCATCGTTCCCCACGCTTCCCGGCGGGGCGTCCATGACGACCAAATCAGCCGCGCGCCCTCTCTCAATCTTCCCGATGTTGAACCCGCTGTAGTACTTGCCGTAGCAGTCTGCCACGTTTCCGGTTGCTGTGGCAATTGCTTTATCCGCAGGCAGTCCGCATACCGAAGAAAGTAAGAGGATGGCCCTGTATATCGCAACAGGAAGATAGCCTTGGCCGGTGGGCGTGTCGCTGCCGACGACCAGCCTCTGAAGCTGGTTGTTGTTCTTAAGGTAGTCGAAGGCCCTCATCGCCATTTTGAGGTTCCCGTATGGGATCACTTCTATCTTGCAGTCGCCCGTTTTGTCTATAGCTTCTCTCACAACCTCCCATGGCGGAGCGGTTGTACCGCCGTTTATGTGTGCTATCTTGTCGGGCTTTATCGCTTCCACCAGCTCCGGCGTCATGTTCAGGCTTTCCGGAAGAACACCCGGGCCCAGATTTGTCGACACAAAGTAGCCTAGCTCTCTAGCCCATGAAACCATCTGCAGAATTACACGCGGGTCTCTGATGTTGGTGGAGCCGCCGATCTGACCGACTCTCCACACACCCTCGTTTCTCAACTCTGCTAGGTCCTGTTTCGTCAATCCCTGCACCAACATTATCGAGCCGGCGAAGACCTTCATCGATCCGCCTGGCCTGTAGTTCCGGTAGGCCTTGTGAGAAAGCAGGGCGGTTGCTTTCACGCCGCTAACGTCTGCGCCGTAAAAAAGCGGAAGCCCTTCGAACTGCAGCCACTCATCGACTATTGTCGTCACGCCTTGGAGAAGGGTTTCGGTCAGAAGCCCAACCATGTGCTGCATCGGCGAAAAATCGCCGAACGAAAGATGTGTGTGAGGGTCTATCAGCCCCGGTGTGACGGTCATGCCGTTGGCGTCAACAACCACGTCAGCGCCTCCTTTCTTGACCTCATCGTAGTTGCCCACCTGCTCTATCACACCGTCTACTATGCGAATAGTGTCAGCTTTAATTACACCCTGGCTCCAATCACCGCTAACTATCTTTCCGATGTTGTGTATAATAGTCGCAACCATGACATTACGAATAAAACAAATTATATATGTTTATTTTAAGTATGGAGACGTTTTTCCACAAGAGGCTTGACGATTGAGTAGAACTCGTTGACGGTAAGCACTGTTCTGCCGTCATGGTAATCCCTCAGCTTTGAGGCTAGGATTGTTATTTGCGGTGGTTTCAGCTGGGCCTTGGCCAACACGCCGAAAGCGTTGAAAACTTCTGCAGTCGAGCCGTCCAGCAGTATTTCTCCATCGCTCATGATGACGGCTCTGCGTGCGTACTCGGCCACTAGCCTCATGTTGTGTGTGATGAAGATAATTGTCTTTCCCTCGCTGTTCAGCTTCTTCAGCATCTCCATAACCTCGTAAGACTGTCTCATGTCCTGACCTGTGGTCGGCTCATCGACGACAAGCGTCTCGGGCCTCATGGTCAAAACACTGCACAGGGCTATCCTGAGCCTGTCCGCCTTGCTCAACAAAAACGGATGCACATCTCGGTACTTGTCTAAGCCAAACAAAACCAGAGTTTCGTCAACAACCTTCTTCACCTGATCCTCAGCAAATCCTAGGTTTCGGGGGCCGAACGCCAGCTCCTCCCACACCGTGCGCATGCATATTTGATGGTCTGGGTTCTGGAAAACATAGCCCACTTTACGAGCGATGTCTGCGACGCTGGCTTTACGTGTGTCTATTCGGTGAACCTCGATTCTGCCCGATGTAGGTTTGAGCAACCCGTTGATATGTTTGGCGAAGGTTGTCTTGCCCGAGCCGTTGTGTCCGATGATGGCGACGAACTCTCCTCTCCTTATCTCGATGTTGACGTTTTTGAGGGCGACGACACCGTTTGGGTACACATGGCTGAGGTTCTCAGCCTTAACAACGACCTCATCGGACAGACCGCTTCACCCGCAGGAGATTTTTCAACAACTCTTCCGCCTCCTCCATAGAGACGGGAATCCTTCCTACATCCGGAAAGTCTCTCCGCACAAGCAAACCCAGCTCCGTCACCTGCGGCACAGGAACACCTGTATCCTTGACGTATATTTCATTTTTGAAGAATTCTCTTACATCACCGTCGTACAGGATTCTCCCGTTGTCCATTAAAACAAGCCTGTCGGCGAACGGGGCCAGCTCTTCCAGAATGTGCTCGACTACGACGACTGTGATGCCTTCGTCCTTAAGCTTCCTCAATACGGCTACAACCTCCTCCTTCCCGATTGGGTCAAGCTGGCCGGTTGGCTCGTCCAGTATCAGGACTTTAGGCTTCATGGCGAGGGCAGCCGCAATCGCCACCCTCTGTTTCTGACCGCCTGAAAGCTCGTAAGGCGCTCTCTCGAGCAGTTCTTCAATCTTGACTAGCCGCGCCGCTTCCAAAACTCTCTCACGCATCTCCTCACGGGGGACAGCCAAGTTCTCGAGGCCAAGCGCTATCTCGTCCTCAACAGACATCGTCAGAAACTGGCTTTCAGGGTCTTGAAAAACAATCCCCACCATGCTAGCTAGGTCCGAGGTGGATAGCTCAGACGCGTCTTTTCCGTAGACAAGAACCCTGCCTTTTATGACTCCGTTGTAGTGATGAGGTATGAGGCCGCACATCGACAAACAGAGCGTCGTCTTACCCGCACCGGTTGGCCCGGTGATGATTACGAACTCACCTTCAAATATGTCGAGGTTGATGTCGCGTAAAACCCAGTCGGGGCTTGTTGCATAACGCCATGAAAAAGATTTAACCTCGATAGGCTTGCTAGCCGGCAATTGCGGTATGTAGTTATGGTGCAGCTATTTAAATTTCAGCCGTTGTCGGACTTGGTCGACCAATTCTTCAGGGATGCTGGGCACGCTTACCTTCTGCTCACTCCAGTGAACAGGCCTAGTTGCATCGATCACAGCCCTGCTCGTCAACCCGGGCTGTTCCTGAGAGGGGTCGAGGAGGCTGCCGTCGCTTAGAGGCAGTATGGTTATTGCTTTATGGGGTTGAGACCTTGTGGCCAGAGCCCACAAAACCTCTCGCTCGTCGAAGACGTTTACGTCTTTGTCGACTAGGATAACGTATTTGATGTATGGGTTCTCGCCTATCAGGCTGAGCGCCGCCCTCATCTGCAAGCCTTCCTTCCCAGCCTTGTCAACCGAGACGATTGCCACGAAGTGGGTTCCCCAGACAGGGAAGCTTACGTTGTGGACTTGGGGAATAGACTCTTTTAGGCGAGCATAGTAGTTTGCCTGCATCGGAAGACCGCCGAGCGTCAAATGCTCCGACGAGTTCGAGGGAATTATTGTCTGGAAGATAGCGTCGCGTCTGTGTGTTATGCAGTCGACTATCAGTATGTTTCGTGTCGATCGGCCTGTCAAGTATCCTGTGTATTCTGAGAAAGGCCCCTCGTCCTCGTTTACGTCTGTCAAAATCCTGCCCTCGAGAACGATTTCAGCGTTGGCTGGGACGTAGATTTCTTTTGTCTCACATTTAACAAGCTTAACAGGCTCGTCAGCCAGGGAGCCTGCCATACGGTATTCGTCAGCTCGCCTCGATGCGGCTGCGAGGTAGATGGCGGGATGGCAGCCTATGACCACAGCCACTTCCAGCCATGGGACTTTCCTCCTAACGGCTTCTTGAAAATACGACCAGAGATAACCCCTAGAGTGGAGGCTCACGCCTAGTTTGTTCTTTCCCTTAAGCTGCATCCGTGCAAAGCTTAAGTTTACAACACCTGTCTCAGGATGGTTGGCTACAACGATCCCCGAAGTAATGTACCTGCCAGCATCCTCTTTAAAAAACTTCTGGATGGGAAACCTGGTCAAATCGACTTCGTCGCCGGCCAGCCGAACCTCCTTCACGCTGCCGTCGTTCACGACCTCGGGCTCGACAACCCTGCGCAGTTTTTCACACCACTTATCGTAAAAACCCTCCTCATCCGCACCGATGACGCGGGCAACACGTCTTCGTGAGCCGAAAACGTTAGCCACTACAGGCATGTCGTATCCTCTGACCTTCCTAAAGAACAGGACAGGGTTGCCGAGCCGGGAGTACACCTGCCAGTAGGCGGTGGCTTCGTACTCCATGGAAACAGGCTCGTCTATCTCGACGAACTCTTCGGGGTGCTGTTCTTTTAAATCCCTCAAGAAATCACGTAAATCTTTCAACCCAGAGACAGTTTGAGACCGCCTGTTTTTATCTCTTAAGGAATAGTCGTGTGATTCTACCTATTGTCCTGTAAGAAGTTTAAACCAAAGTATTCACGGCCTGCTAGTTGATTTCATGACTAGGCTTGGCCGGTAAGAATATCTGCGACAGTCTTAGCTGTTGACGCTGCTGTGGTGACCCCGAGCCTGCAGTGGCCTGCTGCGACTACGAGGTTTCTGTATCCAACCCTGCCGACGACGGGTAGGCCGTCAGGGGTGCAGGGCCTCGCGCCGAACCATTTTTGGATGATGTTGAGTTTGGCGAAAACAGGGACATACTCGGCGGCCTTCTGCCTCAGATACCTGCATCTCTCCTCCAACGGAGGCTGGCTGGTGTTGCTCAGTTCGAAAAAGCCTGTTGCCCGAAGGTTGCCCTCACCTGTCTGGGACATAGCTACCCTGAACTCTCCTCCTGCTGTTGGGCGGCTTAGCCGGTCGGAGGCCGGCTCCGTCATAACCATGTAGCCGTACGCCGGGACGATTGGCAGCTCGACGCCTGCCTGCGAAAGCAGCCTCCTAGTATGTACGCCTGCGCAGACCACGTACTCTCGAGCCGATAAGGAGGAGCTTCCGGCTAAAGTCATGGAAGAAACTCTTCCATCCTCCACGTTTATCTTCACCACATCTTCGTCGATTACCGGTGCAGCTAGTTTTTCTTTGAGGACTGAGCGGAGAGCCGTCACGAGCTTGAAAGGTGTGAGCGACATATCCTCCTTGAAGAGAATGCCCCCCACGATGTCTTTGGACAGCAGCGGGCCTTCCTCCAAGCACTCCTGCCTGTCCATAAACTTGTAATCGAGCTGAAGCTCCTTGTTCGCCTCGAGGAGCTGGAGGTGTTTTTCGAGGCTCTCTCTCCTCTTATAGACTTCAAGGATGCCGTCGGACCTGAAGTCTGTCTCGAGGCTAAGCTCCTCTATTATCTTCTTAAGGAGCTCCACGCTCTCTAGGCAGGTTTTTCTCAGCCTGAGGGCATACTCCAGGCCCGTGGTTTTGCGAGAGTCTCTGAGGTACTGTGTGATCCATCCGCTGGGGGTTATTTCCTTGAGGAAGAAGGATGGCGACACTTTAACTGGAGACTCGCCCGACATCATCCACTTCAGGATTTGGGATATGCTTTCCGCTGATGGGATGGGTGAGCCGAATCCTGCTGCAAGGTAGCCTGCGTTTCCCCATGAAGCGGCTTTGGTCATGTCCTTGCCCGCGGCCACGACGACGTCGAAACCCTTCCGCTTAAGCATGAAAGAAGTTAGAAGCCCTACTACACCGCCTCCCACCACGACCACGTCATGTTCTCCAGCCATCGTTCTTCATACAGCTGGACACAGTCCATCCTAAATACCCATAGCTATTTTCTATCCTCCTCAAAACGGGCGAGAACGTCCTCAGCCATCTTGTCAAACTTCTTGCGGCGCATCGTGCTATCCGGGTAGAGGACTGCAAGCATCCGCATCAAAGGCGTGGTTATGGCGTGGAAGAAGTGCGTGAACGGCGCAGCGGCCAGCAGGGCGACGTTAGCCGCTAGGTGGATGTAGTAGTTGGCCAGAGCGAGGGTTATCGATCCCTCCATCCTAAAGTACTGTGTAGTGAAACCCGTCGCCGCTACGAGGAAGAGAGCTATGAGGAACGATAGGTCGCCTAGGGTGCGGTTTTGCCTGAATTCTCGCCGGAAAATCAGCCTGATCAGCAGGTATGAGACGCCGACAAGCAGAAGAACACCGCCCAAGTTGCCGAAGACTTTAGGAATGTCTGCTAACGTTCTCGCTTTTTCTGCGGTTCCCGTGAGCCATACTAGGGTTGTCGCAACACCACACAGAACAAAGCCCCAGAAAACGAATTGATGCATCACAAGCCTTAGCCGTGAGTCTGTGATGACGTCCCGCTGCGTTATCGAAATTTTCAGCGCCTCCGTTAATGCGTTGAAGTAACCTGCCTGCCGGCTTCCTCCGTTAATTTTCAGAGGATTGACCACTCTTAGCCACTGCCTAATCTTAAAAACTAAGCCAACTAGAACCACTAGGGCGATGACGAGGCCTCCAAGCTCCACAAGCCCCACAGACACAAACTCGGAGAGAGAGAAACTCATACGTTTATCCTCCAGCGGCTTGGGAGACCAAGACGATGCTTACCTCGCTACGGTCTCCAACGACCGTCTCCAAGTCCCTCTCCTCTAGAATGTGCTTTCCGTTGACGAAGATGTTTACACCCCTGTTGCTTCCATTACCATGGATGCACATGTTTTTTATCTGAACCCCGTGCCTAACAGCTATCTCGTCGACCAGCTCCCGAACAGTCAAGCTGCCGCTCTTGACTGAGAAAACTTCCTCATCGACGCCCACAATGGTTTTCAACGGCCCGAAATAAACAACCTTCACATCCACATAAACCACCTACTTTACATAAATCACGGAAGGCCCTGTTCCTGCGTCAGGCCTCAGCCTGAAGACGATTCGGCCCATCTCTTCAGCTTTCTTGAGATACTTGCTTGACGGGCTCTCGCCGTCATGGAGGTCTCCGAATATCCTGCACTCAGCAGGACAAGTTATCACACATGCGGGCGTTGCGTCTCTGTCTACTCCGGGTTTCAGCCCTTTGTCCAGCCCGCTGTCGATACGGTGTGCGCAGAAACTGCATTTCTGAGCGGCCATGTGCTTGTGTTTCTGAGAAGCTAGAATGTCGAAAACCGTCTCAACACCAAATACTGTTTCGTTGCCGCTGTCGAAGAAGTGCATGGCTCCGTAGGGGCATGCCGAGACACAGGCACGAGCCCCGCAGCATTTATTCTCGTCGACAAGCACAACTCCGTCAGGCCTCTTGTATATGGCTTTGGAGGGGCATGCCTTCATGCATGGGGGGTCCTCGCAGTGCATGCAGAGCAGCGGTATGAAAACCCGTTTAACGCTAGGATACCTCCCTACCTCGGCTTGGTGGACTGGGGCGTAGAAGATCTTTCCCGGTGAAAGGTTCTCAACCTTGCAGGCAACGGTGCAGGCGTCGCAGCCTATGCACTTGGCTAGGTCTATGACCATTCCCCACCTTGTCAATCAACCCACCTCCTTGAGCAGCTTGACCCTGATGCACGAGTCGACGGCTGTCGAGACAAAGTCTACGTGCTCCTCGTCGAAGACGACGAAGTCGTTCCAGTGTATTCCGCTGGAGCCTGCTGAGAGCTGTCTTGAGAACCGTCCGCTGTTGCCGTGGCAGCCGACAACTTCGGGATGAACCAGCTCCGTGGTCCTAACCCTCGTCCTGAACCTAACGCCGTTCTCCGACTCGACGTAGACGGTGTCGCCGTCCTTCAGCCCAAGCCGTGCGGCTGTCGCGGTGTTAACCAGCAGGTCGTCGTCTCTGTGTGCTTCGGTCAGCTCTTGGAGCACCTTAATCGACTGGAATAAGGACCCGTAGCTCTGCTGCGGGGTTTTGTAGTTGACTAGGAAGAGGCTGTCTCCGTTGGTTTTGGATGGTTTGTAGGCGGGGCATGGTCTCCACTCTGGGAGCGGTAGGTAGTCGCTTGTGTCTATGGGGATGTTGTATTCCATGACTACCTCATCTAGTTCTCTTTTAGCGTTCAGCATGAACTCGTAGTAGACCTGAACCCGGCCGCTCCAGAACGGCCCCCTGTACATCTCTTCGGCGGGAATCTCCTCGACGAGCAGCCCATCCCTGACGTACCATTCAAGGCCTCTGTCTTCCCCGAGGCTGTTGCGGAGACACCTGTCCACCAGCTCCTCGAACTCATATCTCTTGTTCGGGTCGAGCTTGTAGGCTTCTCTCAAGCCCCATATGAAGTTAAGAGCCTTGTAAACCTCGGGGAGGAACCCAGCTCTATCCGCAACCTCATGGAGTATCTGGAAGTTGTTGATGTAGTTCTTCCACGGGGTACGGTGGCTGAAGTAGGCCGCCGGCTTCTGGCCGAAGAAGACTCGGGGTATGCCGCTTCTGTCAAGCCTGTTGTCTGTGAACGCCAGACCAACTGCCAGCCTCTCTAGATAATGAAGGTCTGGGAAGACGAGGTCGGCGAACTCGGCTGTCTCGTCTAACTCGGTGGTTATGCTGACGACGTAGGGTATCTTCTTCATAATCGTTTCCATGAAGGTTCTGGACAGCGCTGTTTTGACTGGGTTGCAGCGCACGACCATCAAAGTGTCTATTGGATGCGGAGCCCTAAACTCCTCGGGCTTGGTTATTCCCCAGATGAAGAAAGGCCTGCTGTAGCAGGCGACGGGCGCAAGCTCGAACAAGTCAGCTGACTTGGGCAGAGCCGGCTTTCTGTGGGGGTAGCCGGGGAATATTCCCCCTCCTCTGCCGGGGACAAGCGTCAGAAGGCCCTCCTCGGTGCTAGCAGTCTTCATCCTACGGTATGCGAGCAGGCCGCCGGGGACGTCGATGTTGCCTATCAAAACGTTGAGAAGCATAGCAGCCATCCCGCTCAGGTAGGAGTGTTTGTGGGCGCTCAACCCCCTGTACCAGTAGCAGCTGGCAGGTCTGTAGGGCAGCTGTCTTCCCTTGATTTCTATCGTTCCACCTATGTTGGCGGCCTCCCCGTATTCCTTGGCAACCCTCTTGATGGTCTCAGCGGGCACCGTGGTTATCTCCGAAGCATGCTCAGGCGTGTACTTCGCGACATGGTCTTTCAGCAGCTGGAAGGCTGTTTTGCACCGGGCTCCGTCGAAGCTGTGTTCGCCTAAGAGCGCCGGGTGTTTGGCGTTGTCGAACGTGGTGAAGTCTTTTATCTCCTCGTCGTAAACCATAGGCTTGCCGTCCCTTTTTAGGTAGAGCCCGTCGGCTTTGACGAGGTAGGGTGCGTTGGTTCTGTGCTTCAGGAAGGCCGAGTCGTAGAGGTTGAGAACGTTGACGAGCTGGTTCACCACCGCAAGCAGGAAAGCCGCGTCGGTGCCGGGCCTTATCGGCACCCATTCCTCAGCCTTGCCCGCCGTGTACGAGCAGACGGGGTCCACTGCCACGACCTTGACTCCTCCCGGCCTTCTTCTGGCGATGTCTGTGGCAGCCCTCATAGCGAACCAGTTCGCCAAACCCCCCACCTGACATCCGACCAGCAGGAAGTACTTCCCCAGCTCCGTGTCCGGGTCAGCCTCTATACCGCCCACGGTTATTCCGTGGATGGGGTGGACGTTGTTGCCGCAGTAGAAGCCTGATGAGAAAGGCCTCCACAGCGTTCCGTACCCGAGAGCCCAAGCCCTGTAAAGGTCGAGGTTTGCAAAGTCGAACGAGACAGGGTAGACCATCCTTGGGTCTTTGCTCCTTATTCTCCGCAGCCTGTCCGCCAGAATGTCCAGAGACTCGTCCCAGCTTATCTGCTGGAATTCGGGATCCTCGTTCAGCCCCTTCCTCGGGTTATTCCTGATGAGGGGGGTCGAGACTCTGTACGGGTTGTAGAGGTGGAAGACGGCGCTGTTTCCCTTGGCGCATATCTTCCCGTAGTTGAACGGGTTGTCGGGGTCGCCCTCGACCTTCAAAACTCTTCCAGCGTCATCAACTTTAACCAAGACGCCGCAGTGAGTCGGGCACAGGTCGCAGCAAGACCTGACAACCTTACACGCCGCTTGCACTCAGGTAGACTGGCCGGCTGGCTTATAAATATTCTAAATCGAGCATAAACTCGGACAGTGAATCTGCGTTTTTCGATGTCTGAGTACGCCCCCCATAAAAACGACATTTATTCCATTTCGTTAGATAGAAAGTATATCCGAAAGTCGTAAACACTAATATACGGTCAAGACGACATGGCTCCATGAATTTCGTGGTTGAGGGCGGTTATGTAATCACCGTCGACAGCTCTAGGCGTGTTCTGAGGAACGGTGCCGTGGTCGTCGAGGACGGTAGGATAGTTGACGTGGGGAAAGCCGACGAGGTCATGAGCAAGTACCCGAGGTACGAGCGGGTTGACGCCAAGAAGAAGATAGTGCTGCCGGGAATCGTCGACGGCCATCTTCATCAGACACAGATGCTTGCGCGTGGTCTGGCTGACGATGTCGACCTGATAACATGGATACATGAAAGAATACTTCCGTACGAAGCGGTCATGGACGACCGGGATGCATACCTGAGTGCGTTGCTGTGCAGTATGGAGGCGGTTAAGACCGGAACGACGACGGCCGTTGACCCGGGAGGATACAGGATGGAGAACGTTGGTAAAGCCATGGCTGAGATAGGCGTGAGAGGGGTTATAGCTTGGGCAAGCATGGACGTAGACGACCCAGCCAGGCCTGTGCCGAAGGAGCTGAAGACATCGACGGACGAGGCGGTCAGGAGGAACGAAGAGCTTCTCAAGAGATGTCAGGGAATGGGTGATGGGAGAATAACAGTGTGGTGCGGCCTCCGTGTCGAGCCGAACGTCTCCGCCGAGCTGATATCCAAAGTCAACGAGCTTGCCGTCAAGCACGGAGTCGGCGTCGAGATGCACAACGCCGTCACCAAGGAGCAGATGGAGTGGGTTCGAAAGC
>JAWAFZ010000027.1:0-15775 GCA_038890155.1 Candidatus Caldarchaeum sp.
TCGTAAGAGCAGCGTCCTACCAGGCTAGACCACCGGCCCTACCTCTTAATCTCCCTCCTCTTCCATCTAAGGTTGTAGCTGCGGCACTTTCTACATTTCACGGCTGTCCTAGAGTTCCGTGCACCACATTCCCTGCATATCTTTACCAGCAGTCTTCGACGCTGAGCCAGCTGGAGTAAGGCCGGGTCTCTTATCGGCATTTTCGACGGCTTTCTGTCCCTCGACCCAATTTATATCTTATCGTTGGCTGTCGCCGACAGGTTTAGAAACCTATTTATTGCACATCATTCTTGGTATGTGCTGATCAGTAAAGGTGATGATGGGTGTCGAAGCAGATAGCGCCTACGGTGCTGGTGGGTAAGAAGCCGGTGATGAGCTACGTCTTGGCTTGCTTGACTGGTTTCCAGACAGGGTCCAGCGACATCATCGTGAAGGCCCGTGGAAGGGCTATAAGCAGAGCAGTCGACGTCGTGCAGATAGTCAAAAACAGGTTCATCTCAAACGTGACCATCAAGGACATCAGGCTTGGGACAGAGCAGATAACTGATGAGCAGAACCGGACTCTGAACGTAAGCACAATAGAAATAGTTATTGGACAAGGCTGACAGCTGCATGGCAGCCTCTAGGTGCATGCGTTGGAGTTTCCGGTTTGTACGTTCGACCTGAGGACCGGTATTCTCTGCTCGAGATGCGAGGAAAAGCTGAGCCGGGGCGAGCTCTCACCCCTAGATTTTGATGTGATGCGTTTTCTTCTGGAGTTGGAGAAGAAAGTCCAACCACTTTCGTCGCTGACCTACTTGAAGAGCGTTAGGGTCAACGACTACATTTTTGTCGTCTTCAGCGAGCGGAGCACCTCAAGCTTGGGGCATGAGACTCTCGCCCAGGTTAGACAGGAGTTGTCGGAGAGGTTCAAGCTGAAGGCTGAGGTGGTTGAGGAGTTCAAGGACTTCAACAAGTTCCTCCAAAGCCTTGTGAGCCCGGCCCGGCTCCTAGCCGTCAACAAGATGTGGCTCCCAGACCAGTCGGTTGAGATGAAGGCCGTCGTGGATGAAGAGAGGAAGCTCCGAGCCCCTCCGAACATCCTCTCACGTTTTGTGAAAGAGTTTAAAGGCGTTGACGTAAGCTTTGAGCCTCAGAGAAGGAGGCTGTCAACACTTAGGTGATGAATGTTGTTAGACGAGAGGCTGAAGAAGGAGTTTTCGAAGAGAGTCAATGCAGCTGAGATAAGCGAGTCTCTCGACGGAAAGCATGTAAACCTCTTCGGATGGGTTCATGAAGTCCGGGACTTGGGCAAGCTTGTGTTCATAGTTTTGAGAGACTTGTCAGGCGATTGTCAAATAGTGTTCAGGCGAGACGGGCTTGACGGCAAGGTAGTACAGGAGCTGGCCGGGCTGTCCAATGAATCGGTCGTCTTTGTCCACGGCTACGTGGCTCGTCAGCCAAAGTCTAGGAGAGGGGTTGAGGTTGTTGGCGAGACCATCGAGGTCTTGTCGAAGGCTGCGAGTAGGCTTGAATACGACCCGACGGAGAAGGTCTCAGCCAGCATAGACGTGCGGCTTAAGCACAGAATACTTGACCTTCGCAGGGGAAAAATCAAGTCGATCTTTATTCTGGGGAGCGCAGTGCTTAGAGCGCTTCGGGAGTTCTTCTATGAGAATGGATACATAGAGGTGAGGACTCCGAAGATTATAGCTTCGGCCACGGAGGGAGGGGCCGAGCTTTTCGAAGTCAAGTACTTTGACAGGACTGCATACTTGGCTCAAAGTCCTCAGTTATACAAAGAGCAGCTGACTACTGTTTTCGAGAAAGTGTTTGAGATAGGGCCGTTCTTCAGGGCGGAGGAGTCTCACACAAGGAGACATGTGAGCGAGTTTACGTCGGTTGACATCGAGCAGGCTTTCGCCGACATGGAGGACGTCATGAGCGTTCTTGAACAAGCTGTTGTTCATGTCTACGAGCGTTTACTAAGCCAGCACCAGAGAGAGCTTAACGTGTTGGGTGTTTCTCTAAAGGTTCCTAAAACTCCTTTCACGAGGCTGAGCTACGACGAGGCTATAAAGGTTCTCGAAAATGATGGAGTAAAGGTTGAGTGGGGCGAGGATTTCAGCACACCGCATCTCAGAGCTCTTGCAAAACACTTCCACGGCTACTACTTCATAACAGGCTTCCCCACCGAGATCAAGCCTTTCTACATACAGCCCTCAGCCACTAACCCATCCATCTCGGAGTCTTTCGACTTGATGTATCAGTGGCTCGAGCTAGCGTCTGGAGGAACACGTGTACACCAGCACAGCGTTCTGAAGGATAGGCTTGTTCAGAAAGGCTTGGACCCGAAGCAGTTCGAGGACCATCTCAAGGTGTTTGAGTACGGTATGCCCGTCCACGCAGGATGGGGGCTTGGGTTTGAGAGGTTGATGATGGTGCTTACACGCATAACCAACATAAGGGAGGTAATTCTGTTTCCGAGGGACAGGTTCAGGCTTACTCCCTAATCGGTCCGACGGTGAAGTACTGACGCTGAAGATAAACGAGAGGAGGGTCGTCGGAGTAGATTTTACATTCTTCAACCTTGCCGACAATGAGCAGATGGTCTCCTGCCTCGTAAGCCTTGTCAACCGTGCAGAACAAGACTCCCACCACGTCATCCAAAACAGGAAAAACATCTTTCTCAATCCTGAACTTGACTCGTTTAAACCTCTCGTCGTGGTCCACGTACGCAAAAATGTCCGAAAGCATCGACTGCCTCTGCCCTAGCAAGTTTACGGCGAACTTCTTTGACACCAGCACCGTGTTGCAGGTCTTAGTGTTCCTCTCAAGAGAAATGACGACCAGCGGAGGGTTGAGTGAAACCGAAGCAAACGAGCTTACAGTCATTCCATGCGGCTTGCCCTCATGATAAGTTGCGACAACCGTCACACATTGTGGAACTCTCCGCATGAACTCCCTGAGGCTTGTCATTATTGATGCCCCAGCCGATTGAGTATTATTAACTATGCTACTTCTACTCCTTTACAGTGAACATGGTGTGCGTCGAGGTCATGTTCACCTCGGTCAGTAGCCACAGCCTTTTGAAAACTTTGTTGAAGAAGTCGTCCCTAGCCTCCTCAGCCACGCTGACGACCACGTCCCACATGCCGAACAGTTCATGTCCTTCAAGGACCTCTTCTATCGACATCAGGTATTTTTCCCAGAGCTTCGGGGCCGACGGCCTCCTCATCTTTATGAAGATGTAGGCGCATTTACGGGTTTTTCCGCAGTTTTCCTTTTCGAAAGAGAGGCCTCCCTCGTTTACGATGAGCGTGTTGGTGTCGACGACTCCATGCTCCCTCATCACGTCAAGAACCTGGTTGAGATGCTTGAGGGATTCACAGCTTACTTTTGACACAGTGTCGTACGGGCCCCAGATTAAGTAGGATTCCTCTATGTTTTTGTCGGACCTAACAGCAGCAAGCGTCTCGGTCAAGCCGCTCCTCGTCCCAACAGTTCCTAGAACAAAAGCTTTCATTAGCTGATTAGGCTTCTTGAAAATATATTAACCTTCGTGTCCCGTCTGGGCGGCGACAGCAGCGCCATGCAGAGGCCCGTCGTGGCCCAAGGATGTTAGAACCAGCGGGCTTCTGAGCATCGAGTATTTATCGAGTAGGCGTTTGGGCGTCTCGACCGTTTCGACCGGATGGTTGAGGGCCACGCTTCCCCCCACTATGACGATTTCGGGGTCGTAGACGTTCATGACGTTCGAAAAGCCCACAGCGTTGAAATCAGCCATCTTGCTCAGCACGGTCAAGGCTCTCCTATCCCCCCGCCTAGCAGCTTCGAAGACTTGTCTAGAGTCAACCCACGTAGCTTTGCCGACTACTTGACGTGCAAGCTTGGGCAGCCCAACCCCCGAGCAGAACGCCTCCCAGTGCCCAACCCCGCCGCAGCCACATTCGACACTGCTTTGATAATCCACAACCATGTGTCCTATCTCGGCGGCGTTCCCATCCTTACCTATGAGCAGGTGGCCGTCGACAACAGCTCCTCCCCCTATCCCGGTGCTGATCGTGACGTAAACGAGGTTTTTGAGGTCTCTCCACGGACCTATGGTTTTCTCAGCCAAGGCTGCCGCGGTGCAGTCGTTGAGTATGGTGATTCTTCCCCCGTGCACCTCCTCAACGATTTTGCGGAGGTTTATCCTCAACCCGCCGATGTTAGTTGCCTTGACGACGCCTTCGTGTTCGAACGGCCCTATCGAGGCTATGCCTACTGGAGCGTTTCTCGAAACACCCATACTATACAGCGTGTTGAAGGAGTTTCGGAAGACACGCCTGAGCTCCGCCAGCGTCTTGGGTGTCGTGCAGACCACTCTCCTGACAATCCTGAACTTCTCCACGACGGCGAACCGGAGCATCGTTGCGCCGAAGTCGACGGCTATTGTTTTCATGCTTGGTCGATGTATTTCCCGGGGTTAAGTATGTTGTTCGGGTCGAACAGCTTCTTCAAACCCTTCATCAGACTGAGGACTTGTGGGCCGTTGTGTAAATTCAGCTGGTAAGAGAGATGCCGCATCTTCTGCAGCCCTACGCCGTGTTCGCCTGTTATTGTTCCCCCTATTTCGGTCGAGTACCTAATCAGCTCGTCGACGACTTCGTTAGCCTTGACTACTTCTTCAGGGTTGTCTGGGTCGTACAGGATGCTGGGATGTATGTTTCCGTCTCCGGCGTGGCCGTTCATGGCGATTGTCAATCCATATTTTTGGGACAGCTCTTTGACCTTCGCCAAGTAGTCTATGATCCTGTCTATGGGAACGCATACGTCTTCAATCATCCTCGCCTTAGACAAGTTGTTTATTGCGAGGTACATGGTTGCTCTTATCTGCAGGAGTTTGTCAGCCTCCTCGTCAGACTCTGCAACCCTTATCTCTCGTGCCTTGTTCTTCTTAAGTATGTTTATGAGGGTTGGCAGCTCGTTTCCTCTGTATTCCTCGACGTCTATCAGCAGCATCGCTTCGCCGTAGGGCAGTAGAACTCCGTGAAGTTTGTTGGCTGCTTCAATTCCTACGTTATCGAAGAACTCCAGCATCCTCGGCACTATCCTGCTTCTACGGACCTCGAGTATCGTGTTTCCTGCGTCAACCCAGCTGTCGAAGACAGCGTAGACCCTCCTCAGCGCGACATCGGGTAAAGGAGCTATTTTCAGCCATGCCTCCACGATTACCCCCAGCGTTCCCTCGCTGCCGACGAAA
Source organism: Candidatus Caldarchaeum sp. (assembly GCA_038890155.1). GTDB lineage: Archaea > Thermoproteota > Nitrososphaeria_A > Caldarchaeales > Caldarchaeaceae > Caldarchaeum. Next base: position 5,225 of record JAWAFZ010000027.1, read on the forward strand.
AGCTGGACGAGGTTGTATCCCGCTCTGTTCTTTGCCAGAGGCTCGCCAACGACGACTACGTTTCCGTCCGCCAGCACGACTTTCAACGCCAAAACCCAGTCCTTGACCGTTCCGTACTTGACGCATCTCAGGCCTCCAGAGCCCTCGGCAACCGCTCCGCCCACTGTGCAGATGAAGCTGCTGGCTGGGTCGGGTGGGAAGAAGAAGCCGTGTTTCTCCAGCTCTCTGTTGAGGTTCTCAAGAACCACGCCCGCCTCGACATGGACGTAGTAGTTCGTCGTGTCGATTTTTAGGATCCTGTCCAGCCTTGAAAGGTCGAGGATGAGGCTGTCTGAGACAACCGCCCCGGTGAGGCTCGATCCCGCGCCCCACGCTGTGACCGGGATTCTTCTCTCGTTGCAGAACCGCATCACACGGCTGACGTCCTCGACACATTCAGCTACTGCGACAGCAGAGGGCCTTCTGTAGAACCCGCCCATGTCCCTCGAGTATCTCTCAAGCATGTCTGGATCTGTCATGAGCTTGCCGCAGCAGAGAGACGACCTAAGCTTTTCGAGACCCTTGTCGTCAAGCATCAAAAACACACCTACGCACTAGTAAATAGGCTCTTCCCCGACGAGGTGGAGGGCACGGCTTTTAACTTGGTCAAATAAGGCTCTAGAGTATAGCTGTTTGTAGAGTTTTAGCAGGGAGAAGAGCGGCTGGTCTTTAGCCTTGTTTTTAGCTGCGACGTTCAACAGGTAGGAGATGATTGAAGTGAGGTTGGCGGGTTTTCTTGAGACTGAGGAGTGGCTGAAGTCGATGATGTAAGTTGCTCCCGATGTTGAGACCATCACGTGGTCTGAGGCGTTTGAAAGCTGGCCGTGGTCTATTCCATGCGAGTCTAGGGTGTAGGCTTGGTTCAGACAATCCTCAAACACAGACTTCAGCTGATTTCTGGGCGTCGCCGATACAAGCTGCCCTAGGCTGGATCCCTCTACGTACTCCATGACCGTCATAATCCGGCTCCAGTTGTACAATCGTGGGCCTACGCCTACGCTGTTTGCCTTGGAATGCATCACCGCCTCCCGCTCCATGCTCTTCACCGACGCATCAGTCCTGAGAAGCTTCACAGCAACCCTGCAGCCCTCCATAAGCCCAAGCACGACGACGCCCCTAACCCCTTTCCCAACAACATGCAGAGCACGCTTTTCGCCGGCAAGCTTGACGGCCAGCGCTGAAACACCTAGCTCCATCATGCCTGAAACTCTTTCAAGGACTTGGTCTGGCGACGCTGACGGATAAGCTAGCACGCCCAAGTCAACGTGCGTTTGAACCAGTTCGTCTAGTGCGACAAATTGTACAGGGCTATGAAGTTCGGACATGCTCGTGTAAACTCCTCGAGGAAGCGTTTACCGTCCTGCGACAGAGTTGAAATAATCTGCTGGAGGTCCGTGGTTGCTGTCATGTTCTTGAGGTAGGGCTTCAGCTCCTTCGAGACCGCTGCAAGGTCCTGCTCGACCACGTGCCTCACAAAGTCCACGGCGTTGGTGTACTTTCTTCTACGGAGAGAGTAGAGCCTGTCGCCGTACACCCACGGACAAGCTGCAACGTCCTCTTTCCTAGCCTGCTCCTCAACAAACTCAACGGCGCTCCTGCTCCAAACGGGAGGCCCCACGTGAAGGTAGACCGCCGGCAGAGTGAGCGTGTCGAGCTCGTACAGTATGACCGCTTTGAAGCCGTCGAGCCAACACTCCATCCTCAGCGGTCGGAAGCCGTGGGTCGTCAAGGCCCTTCCCAGCCCGTTCATGGTCTTCTGGAGCTCGCCCCAAAGCACGTCCGGGGGCTTTTCAGGCACGTCAAAGACCATGCCCATGAACCGGCGGTCTTCCAGACTGATTTCAGCTCGTGGCCTGCCTGTGAAGAATGACTTGGCTGGCTTTCTGAGAAACAGCTTGGACTTTAGGATGAACTTTGAAAGTGAGGTCAGGGAAACGGCTGCGGCTGCGTTCCTAGACCTGTCGACGGGGTCCGGCAGGATCATGACGGCTTCTTGGTATTCCGACGCATCGCCGTCAAGGACTACGGGGGGCCTCCATCCGGCGACCCTCTCTAGCAACGCTGAGAAGGAGCCGTGCTTAATCGTCAGAAGCTCGCACACGTAGCCGCTGAAGCCACGAACCCTAATCTCGGCCCCGTAGAGACCATCGTTCATGAGGAAAGCTTTGAGAAGCCGGGTCTCGTCGGCCATTCTTTCATCCATCATCTTCTTGACGTACCTTGTATGGTGCGGTGTTCTGTCGACAGGTGTAATCCACCGGCCGTACTCTACGTCGTAGCAAGGCACTATGTTCACCCTCAGCCCACCCACGAAGCCCTCAACGTAGGGATGGCTTGCATACCTAAGACGGACGGAGCCTCCAAGGCTATTGATTATTTCAACTCCCCTGACCAAAACCATCTGAGAAGCTTTCTCAACGGGCACGTCTGGTTTAAAGTGGACGAAGACATCAACCTCCTCCCGCCCCCTAACCATAGTGCCCTTGGCGAAGGACCCCTCGACGGAAGCTGTGCCAGGGCCGAAAAACTCCTCAACAAGACCCACCAGACGGTCGGCTAGCTCTGCCGCAGACCTCAGAGTCTCCGGCAACGGCCTAACCGCCTCCAAAACCTGTTCAAGAATCTGTCTCAAATTCTACGCACCGCTAGGTCGGAGTAAACCGGGCCCGATGAGGTTAAAACACTTTTTTTCAGGCATATCCTGTCGACTCTCTGCTGGCCGAAGAAGGTCTCCTTGTTCCGTCTTATTACGTCGAGCAGACCCTGTTTGTCCTTCACAAACTTGACCCTGCATATGGTTAGGTGGGGTGAGAACCTGCTGTCTTTCTCGATCCTTATGCCGGAAAGCAGTTTCTCGAGGCTGCCGTGAATCTTCTTGAGCTCTTCCCCTCCCTGATCAACGCCAGCCCACACCACGTTGACTCTGCCTCCTCCGGGGAAGTATCCCAGCCCCTTAAGGCTCATGGTGAACTGCCTCGCATCAACTAGGCTCAAAGCCTCTGAAACCAGCTGCACGTCGTCGTCGGACACTTCGCCCAAGAAACGTATGGTTAGGTGGAGGTTCTGAGGCTCGACCGGCTTCAGCCCTTCCCGCCCCACCCTCATCAACTCGTTCTGAACGTTGACGATGTTCTTAACCGTCTCATCGTCCGAGACGTCCACAGCTATGAAGGCCCTCACCAAGGCTTCAAACCCTCCTCAGGCTCAAAATTTTGCCGGCCAGCTCGTCTGACAACGTGTCAACAACGCTGTCCTCGTTCAAAACTCTTACAAAAGAGTTGTCAAAATTCTTCAACAACGCAGCGTAGTACCTCCGAACCAAGTTCTGAAGCATTTCGTCCCCCTCAAACGAGCGGTCCGAGCCCTCATGCTTCCGCTGAACCCTTCTTCTCCTAGTCTGCTCATCAACCTCCACAACAATCGTCAAGTCTGGCCTAACAAACACGTCGGAGCCCATCTCCTCGATTAAACGGTAGAAAGTGAGAAGCTTTTCGTCGTCCATGGTTTTTCCGAGCTTTCTGCCGATGAGGGCGAAGCCGTAGACTATTGAGCACGCGTAGTACCTGTCTAGGAACATGTAGTCGGGTCTTTTTTCATGGATTATTTTTTTGATGACGGCGCTGTCGTCGGATGTGTTGGCTAGGAAGAGGAGCATTCGTGTGAGTGGGTCGGTTGTAGGCTGGTTGCCGTGGGACGTGGCGAAACCTCCTGTCTCGGTGTTGCTCGGAGTTTTGTAAGCTTCCACCCGCATGCCACGGCTTCTAAGCCTCTCGGAGGTTGCCTCCAACAGAGTCGTTTTACCCGCTGCGTCGACACCCTCCCAAACAACTATGATGGTGTTTTCGTGCATCCAGCTATTTGGTTTGCGCTGCGGTATTAAGGGTTTGAATTTGAAAGTTTAAAAGAAGCATGAAACCAGTCATAGACGTGGTTTAGATGCCTGTCACTCTACGTGTAAGGGATGTCATGGACAGAAAGGTCGTAGAGGTCGATGAGGGTGCGACTGTTCTGGACGTTGTAAAAAAGATGATCGAGAACGATGTTTGGTCCGTTGTCATCACACGGAACAAGCTGCCGATAGGTGTGGTCACGGAAAGGGACGTAATACGGAGATGCATAGCGAAAGGTTGCTCGTTGACGATGCGTGTCGGTGAGATAATGTCATCGCCTATAGAGGTAATCTCACCCGACGCGTCCCTAGGCGAAGCCATGGCAAAGCTGGCTGAGAAGAACATCCGTAGGCTTTTCGTCGTCGAAGGAGGTAAGATAATAGGCCGTATCACGCAGACGGAGCTGTTTGAGAATACTCTGAACGTTATGATGACTTTGTCGGCTCTTAGGTCGCAGCTGTGAAGCTCTCCGCAGAAATAACGGCGTCCGTCAACCCAACAGAGTCTTGGTCGAAGGTCTTAAAAGCAGTCTTGAACATTTTTCCCAAAGCCTCCGTCATACAGGATTCGGACAAAGTCTTCGCCTCCTTCGACTCGGTTGAGGGCTTTGAAAAGCTACGGATGCTGATTCGTTCTCGCAGGATTAGGGCAGCCGCTCGGGCGGTTCTCTCCAAGGGGGTGAGGGGGAACTCGCTAGTGTTCTACATCAACAAGCAGGCCGCCTACGTGGGGAGGCTTTCATTCTACGAGCCCGGTGAAGTGGTTGCGTTGGGGCCCATCACTGTGAAGGTCTACTGCGAGGATGCGGGTCGGCTGGTAAGGTGGCTTACTGAGTGAACGGAACACTGTAGACTTCGAGGTCTTTAGGCACGAAGCACTCGGGGAAAACTTTGCGAGCTTGGTTGAGCAGCAGGCTCTCGTCTTCGTACCTCGGGCTTAAGTGGAAAAGATACAGGCGCTTCACGCCGGCCTGCAGAGCTACTCTAGCCGCTTCGGATGCGGTTGAATGCCCCTCCTCCACTGCTTTCTCCAGCATGCTGTCGTCAAAAGTGGAGTCGTGTATCAGCACGTCAGCTTTGAGCGATGCTTCGACGACGCTGCTGCAAGGCCTAGTGTCCCCCGTGTAGACCAGTTTCCTCCCAGGCCTGGGAGGCTCCAAAGCCTCCTCAGGCATGATGACTCTGTTGTTGTACATGACAGGGTTTCCACGCTGCAGCAGCCCCCAGAGAGGGCCTTTTGGTAGGCCCAGCGATTCGAGGAACTCGACACGCATCTTCCCGGGCCGCATGTCCTCCTCCAGCACGTAGCCGTAAGACGGGGAAGTGTGTTCAGTCGAGAAGCATGACACAGCCACATCCTCGATCCTTGTCGAGGTGTTGGGATGAAGCTCATCCACCTTCACCTCGAAACCTAGCCTCCCGAGCTGAGGCATCATCACAGACCTCAAGAACCGAGCGACGCCCGGAGGACCGTGGACGTGAACCTCAGAGGTTCTTCCATTCATCGACCATGTGAAAAGAAGGCCGGGAAGACCCAAAACGTGGTCTCCGTGGAGGTGGGTTATGAAGACGTGGATGTTGGGCTTCATCCCCAGCCCTGCCAGCATGAGCTGGCGCTGAGTTCCCTCGCCGCAGTCGAAGATGACCAGAGACCTCTTCAGCCTTACGGCTATCGAGGGAAGGCCTCTCTCCTTAGAAGGCATGCCGCCGCCCGTTCCCAGAAAGCATATCCTCATCTCACTCAAGCTTCAGCACCACGACCCTTCTAGTCAAGCTTTTGTGGACGTAGACGTCGTGTCGTTGTAGGGGCTTGAACCCCTGCGAAGCATCCAGCAGGTTTTCGTACTCGTTGTCCGGCACCACGATGGAGACCCTTCCTCCGGGCTGAAGAAGTGTTTGGACAGCTTCGAAAAACCTCGCCAAAAGCTGTCTGAACCCTCGTCCAGCGAGCGTTGAGGATTTTCCGTAGGGTGGGTCGGTGGCTACGGCTGCGAAGGCTTTCCTGAAAGGCATTCTTACGGCGTCCCCCTGAACGACGTGGCATACCGATGGACAGAAGAACGAAGTGTTGACAGCCATGCCGTTGGATATCCACGTCCTCAGCTCAAGCCCAACAGCCTCGTGGCCCAGCAACCCCGCCTCAACGACGACCGCTCCAGACCCGGCGAAAGGGTCGAGCAAGTTGCAGTCCAAGCTGGCTACGGACAGGTTGACTAGGCATCTGGCTAGCTTAGGCTGTAGGGCTGACGGTATCCGGAAAGGCTTCCTGCCAGCACGTCTCAACTGGAAAAAATGCTTGGGCTTGACCGCCTTTAACAACCCTGCGACATAAGTATCTGGCGAAACCACTACTCCGACGATGATGTCGGGGTTGTCCATGCAAACCCTCATCTTGGGAAAGAGACTGGATAGAGCTTCAGCAGTTTTCTTCTCGACCTCCACAGAGTTGACCGCAGCCCCTCCCAGCTTAACGACATCGACTCGAAACTTCTCGACGCCGAGCTGCTCGACCATCCTCCAACCATCATCCAACGGTATGTTTCCCTCGGACAGGATGCTGGTCCGGCCGTGGCCCAGATAAACACCGGCAATCTTCGTGTAAGCTGCTCGGAAGACCACGTCGGAGAGGAGGCTTGGAGGAGTTGTTGCAACAGCCACCCTAGGTGTCAGCAGCTGGAAATCTTGGCCGTATCTGTGGATCTCTAGAATGTGCTGAAGCTCAGCGGCTGAAAGGTAGGGGTTTTCGCCCGAAAGCAGGAAAAAGCACTTGACCATTTCTTCACTCTAGCTGAGCTGCAACCAAGCCTGCAACTGAAGCTACTGCGTACGGGTTCGGAACTGTGTCCGTCGTCATAATCAAGTCTACTCCAGCCGAGGTTATTTTTTCAACAGACGACGCTACGAACAAGCCGTGGACAGCGGCCACTACAACCCGGGCGGCTCCCTTCCTCCTAGCAAGATCGACGCACTTTGCCATCGTCTCACCGGTGCTTATCACGTCGTCAACCAGCACAACCTCCCGCCCGCCCAGCTCCCCGTCAAAAGAAACCGAAACCCGACCGTCCTCAAGGCTTCTACGGCTCTCAACATGCGCATAGTCAGTTTCCATGACGGACGCTACAGAGGCGGCCATCTCCAACCCCTTCTTTCCCGGAGACAACACCAGCGGCTTTTCAACCCCCGCCTGTAGCAGGTACGTGGCTAATAACCCGGTGGCGTCCACGTTCTTCACCGCTACTGCCGACTTGCCGAGTATCCACGGCGAGTGGATGTTTACCGTTATCACCTCGCTTATGCCAACCGTTTTCAAAAGCTTGAGCACAGTTAGGATGCTCACAGCCTCGCCGTCCCTAAACCTCCTGTCCTGCCTCGCATACGCCATGTAGGGAACCACTGCTGTTATGGACGCAGCACCCAAGTCGTTCAAGCAGTCGGCCAGCAGAAGAAGCTGCGTCAGATGCGTGTCTTGTGGAGGATGAAGACCCTGAACCAGCACAACCTCCTCACCCGCCACAGCCCCCACAACCCTGACGTAGGACTCTCCGTCGGGAAAACGCTTCGACTCAACATTGACCACCGGAGCGTTTAGGAAACGGCTTAGCTTGGCGGCTAGGTCCGCCGACGACACACCGCTGACGACCTTCAAGCCTGTACCTCGCTGATGGCCGGAGGTATTTAAGGGAGCGCTGGTCAAGACCCTTGATACTGGTAAACGCTTAAATATGTTAAGAATAACTTGGTGAACATGCAGACACAGGTCCGGGAGCTTGAAGTGCCCGAGCCGTCCCTACCCGTGTGCGAGGCTACGTTGATGCCTGTCTCCGACGAGTACACATACATCCACCACAACTTCGTCGAGATCGGCGCGTTGAAGTACATCGAGAAGGCTCCGTAGATGTCGTACGGATACGACGAGTTCGAGTCGAAGCTAGGCCAGTTCATCTACACTATGGTGATGTACGAAAGGCTGCGTGAATATCTTCTTGAAAAGCTGAGAGGCAAAGACCGCTTGTCGGTAAGGATAAATTTGGGCGCAGACAAGGCTGGAAACCAAGTCGTTATGGATGTTGTTCTCACCGCAGTGAAGCCGCAGTTCTTCGCCCAGCAGGTTGAGGCGCAGAAGAGGAGAAGTAAAAAGACGCTGGCCATGATTTTGACTAACGAGGACGTCGCTGGCGAGAGCCACCAGATAGAGTCGGAGATGGAGAAACTGGTTCTAGAGAGCCTCAAGTGGTGGCATGGCTATTTCGGGGAGCGTGATAAGCTCAAGCTAGACTCGTGGAAATGTGAGAGGGTAGAGGTTCTAGCTGGAGATTTCGTTGGGAGCGTTGTGGAGCTGCCTGTAAGCAGGATCTTAGTTCCGCCCGGGCTTTTGATAAGCGGAAGCGAGGTGGAGAGGGAGGTTTTGGCCCAGTACGTAGACCTGTTCACCCCTGTTGTCGTGAGGCCGGCTGAGTCGGAGATGTACGAGCTTTTGGGTGGAGTCCGTATCTTCGACGTAATGGTGAACAAGCTTGGCTACGACCGGGTGAAGGCTCTTGTCCTGCACTTGGATGAGCAGCAGGCAGCCAGCATCAGGACGGAGATCGAGGAGAAGACAGGAAAGCTTGTAAAGTCGCTCTTAACCATGTGAGTCATGCCCGGTGCGTTGAGAAAATTGCAGGGGGTTTTTATCGACAAACCACCCAACTACTCCGAGATAGACGGCAAGATAGCGGCAAGCGGTCTGCCGAGCAGGAAAAAACACATGCTGTACCTGAAAAGCCGTGGAGTTTCGGCCATAATCAGCCTTACCGAACAACCCCTGCCGAAGCATCTTGTAGATGGGTTTACATACCTCCACTTCCCGCTGAAAGACCATCAGCCAGCCGATGCAACGACGCTCATGAAGATCGTTGAAGCCATGGAAACCCTGCTCAGCCGAGGCCACAAACCGTTAATCCACTGTCAGGCTGGGCACGGCAGGACGGGCATGGTGTTGACTGCTTTTCTAATGAAGCATAAAGGGCTGGGATGGCGGGAATGCCTAGAGTTTGTTAGGAGGCTTAGGCCGGGGTCTGTAGAGGTTGGGCAGGAGGCTAGTTTGAGAGAGCTTGAGGCGTTGCTCAAATCTGGTTCTTGATGGATGCTGCGGTCTTCTCGCCTATCGAAGGTACTCTCGACAATTGTTCGACCGTTGCTTTTCTCAGGTCCTCGATCGTACGGTATCCATGGTTGTAAAGGTTCCTAGCCCTCACTCTCCCAACACCCTTTAAAGAAGTGAGGGGGAGGAGCTCCTCCCTAACACCCTCCGCCAGCCTCTCCGACATGGTCATGAAAGCATTCTCCAACAGCTTGTTGCCCTGAATAGCCATCAGCTGGGAGGCGGCGTAAGCGATCCAGCTGCATCTCTCCCGAAGCACAGCCAAGTCCCCCGGCTCGACGCCAAGCCGCTCGTAAAGCTCTCCTTCTCCTATCTCGTCAACCCACGCTTTCATAAGTATCGCCGTCTTGACAGATTCGAGGAACAGCTCGAACTCGTCAGGCTCAGATGCAGGGTCTGGAACGTAGAAGAAACAGTCGAAGTTTTCGTCGACGAATTTCTTAATCTTCCAAGGCTCAACCCTCTTCATCGGAATGCTCGGAACCTCGACAGCCGTGCAGACCGCTTGAATCAGCCCAAGCTCGTCCAAGTTCCTCGGCCTTTTGGAGCATGTTTTTATTATCGTCAGAGCGGTGATGGGGTCTATGTACAGCTCCGCGACACGTCGGCCAAGCCTAGTCGCCTTCAGACCGTCGCCCAGCTTTACAAACCCGTTCGAGACGAGGAAATCAACAACCTCGTTCAACGCCTTGACCATCAGCCTGTCTCCGAACTGATGGGCTAGGAAAGTTCTGGCGAAAAACCTCTCCAACCCTTCAGAGGTGTGTATCTCCTCGCTTGCGAGAACGGCTAAAACCTGCACCCTCAAATGTCTCTGGCTGCCGAGCTTGGACCAGACACGCTCAGGCTTCCCCTTTACGTATCTCTCAAACACAGCCTCGAACTCGTCTTCGCTGCGGGCTATCACCACGGTCTCGCCGTAGTCGTCGTAGCCCGGCCTGCCAGCCCTCCCGCAGAACTGCTTGTACTCTGAGACGGATATGTTCTTCAAACCCTCCCCAACCTCATATCTTCTAAGCTCAGGTATCACAACCATCCTAGCTGGAAGGTTTACTCCAGCGGCGAGCGTGGGTGTTGCACAAAGTATTTTGAGACGTCTCTGTCTGAAAGCATACTCAACCGCACGCCTGTGAGAAGCCCCTAACCCTGCGTGGTGAAAACAAGCACCCTGGCGTAGGAGTGTAGAGACTTTCTCGGTGAAAGCAGACGCCTCACCAACCTGAACAAGCTCCGAAGCAACCGAGGACAGGAAGTCTATGTCCTCTTCACTCAGCAGCTTGCTTGAGGAGAGGGCTGAGGCTGCTTTCTCAGCATACTGCTCGGCTCTTCTACGGGTGTTCGTGAAGATGATGGCTTGGCCACCTTCGGAAACCGTCTGCAACACCAGCGAGACAGCTGGGTTAGAGTCGTACTCCGAAACCTTTCTGCTCTGGTTGTCGCTGTAAACCACCTCCCCCCTCAAGTAGACTCCCTCCCTGAG
>JAWAFZ010000028.1:0-15346 GCA_038890155.1 Candidatus Caldarchaeum sp.
ACGGCCTCGGTGCAGCCAGCGGGATGAATAAAGTGTTTTAAAGGCGGAAGACTCGACTCCAGCATCTTGACCCATTCTTCGACAACCAAGTTATTCTTCCTTATTTTCTCGACGGGGTGGGAGGCGGTTGCAAGATATGCTCCCACGTGGAAGAGACTTTCCTGGACAGTCTTGAGGAGTTTGTCGACTTCCTCGTCCTTCAAAGCAGACCGGGCGAACCCGACGAACGACGAGAGTTCGTCAACCTCTCCGAAGGCGGTTATCCGGGGATGGCTTTTCCTAACCTTCCCCGTCCTCGGAAGATAAGTGTCTCCACGGTCTCCGCTGCCGGTCATGACCTACTTTTTCTCAAGCTCCGCTATTATATTTCTGATGCGTTTGAAGTCTACTGCAGGCGTCGGCTTTTCTGGGAGAATTCCCTGCGGCCTCAAAATTAGCACAACGATTAACGCTATTCCGAACAACAGCCTGTCGAGCCAGATTAGGCTGAAGGGGATCAAGGGTTCTAGGACGTATCTGTAGGTGTCTATCGTCCTCCTCAGAACAATGAAGACAGCTGTTCCGAGCAGAACCCCCTTGTGGTTGCCGGCCCCCCCTATGATTACCATGACCCAAGGCCAGAAGGTCCAAGTGAACCTGTCGTAGTTGCTGGCTATGACGCTCTGCGAGTTAAAAGCCCAAAGAGCTCCTGCGACAGAAGCCATCATGGAAGAAATAATCAAAACTTTCTGCTTGAGAAGCACTACATCCTTGCCCAAAACCTCGGCAGCAACCTCCTGGTCTTTGACGGATTTTAACATTCTGCCGGCAGGAGAGTAGGCCAGCTGACGCATGTATGTGAAGAAAAGCACGGCGACTAGCAGTATCACGAAGGCTGATGCGTAGAACCTGTAGGGGCCGAGCCATCCGTAGGGGTCTGGGGCGAAAACCCCTAGCGTGCCCCCCACCAGGTTTCTCTCCAAGTATCCGACCTGTCTGAGAAACTCCCCCATGGCAAGCAGCGTCATCGCTAGATAGTCTTCACGGAGTCGGATGGCTGGGTAGGAGGCAACGAACCCCAGCCCAGCGCCCACTAATGCCGCCAGCCCGATCGTTGAAAGAAGAACGACGATTGACAGCGTTGGGTCTCCAACCATCACACGTCTAATGCAGTCGCCTATCACGGAGTTGTCCTCAATGTAGTCCATTCCCTCGAGTATCTTCGGCTTAATCTGGGCGAGAGTTCTGAGACATTCGGACAAAACAGGGTCGTTTTCAACAGCCCTGTATCCCTGAAGCAGGTTGAGCTGGTTGGCCAGCACCCTGCCAGGCACGGCTCCAACCACGAAAGCCCCGCCTGACACTGCCAGAACTTTTCCAAAGTTTGGTATCCCGGTGAACCCGTACTCGATGTTGAGGCTTGTGTTGACTATCAAGTATATGGCGAAGTATGCAACAATGTCGAGCAGAAACGTGAGAACTTGCTGCTCCACCATCATCTACCCACCAGCTTGGCAACAGCCCTCCATCTGTATGCAGCCAACCCTTGGGGAGCCAGAAGCAGCGTTAACGCCATGGCTGCCAAGGGGATCAAAGGACGGTAGACTGTTATCCACGGCCCGAACAATAAGCCTAGCTGCCTAGTGCCCAGAATCTCCAACAAGCCGAGGAGGTACCCGCCTGCAACTGCACCGTAAATGTTCTGAAGACCTCCAACTATGCTGGCTGCGAAGATGCTTATCAGCAGCTCGCTTCCGTAGACGGGGCTGCCTTGAAACCATAAGGCTAGGAGTGAGCCAGCCACACCACCCAGGCCTCCACCCAGGAACCATGAGAAGCTGTACATGCGTCTGACGTTGATGCCTAGGCTTCCGGCTAGGGGAGGGTTCTCGATCGAGGCCCTCAAGCCCACGCCAAACCTAGTTTTTGTAAGCAGGAGGTAAAGAACCACAACTATGGACAGAGCCAGCGTCGGAGCAGCGATAAACACTCCAGGCTGGTCGAAGACTCTGACATCGTTCTTCCTTATCAGGAATCCTCTTGACTGGATTTTGTAAGCCTGAGTGAAAAAGTCGGCGTATATGTTGAGAACAGCTATCATGATGAGCTCGAAGGCTATGGTTGCGATCATCTGAGACACCAGGCCAGCGTCCCTCTTAATCAACGGCCTGAGAACAAACACGTACAGGACTAGTGATGCACCGCCACCCAGAAGGAAAGCTGGAATAATCGAGAGATATGCATTCAGCTTGAAGAGCTCCGTCATAGTCAGCATAGTCATCATCCCTACTGATGCGAAGCTACCGTGGGCGAAGTTCGGCACTTTAGTAGTGAGGTAGTTAAGCGTCAAGCCCATAGCCAGTAGGCTCAACATACTGGCAAATATCAGGGCGTCTCTATATATGGGGTCGAACACAATCATCCAGCAATAAACTGAGCTGAGAAAACTAAATAAACATTTTTAGCGATTCGCCGTCGAGAAACAAATCTGTGAAAACGTTTATATACATGAATAGGGTCGTCATGACGATATGGAGAAAAGAAGAAGCGGTCTGTCAACACCAGTTGCTGGCGGAGCGGTGGTTGTGTCCCTGGTCATAGGCCTGTTGATAGGAGGAGTAGCTTTGGGCCCGGTTCTGGCAGGAGGACCGAGAGTCGAGACTGTCTTCAGGACTGCAACAGTGACGGCTACGGCAGCCGCTGGCCTGACGGGTGAAGTGCAGATTGGAAGTCTTCTCTGTCTGAGCGCCGTCTTATCTTCCTACGCTGAAAACGAGAGAGTTGCCATGGACCTTGCCGCAAGGGAGGTGAATGATTTCCTGCAGAAAGCCGGCGCAGGATTTAGGATAAGGCTGGTTCACGAGGACACCGCCTGTGCGCCTGCAACTGCTGAGGAGAAAATAAGAAGCCTATACGCCAGGGGCGTAAGGTTTATCGTCGGACCCATGACTTCTGCCGAGATAAGGCAGGTCAAGGGATTCGCCGACACAAACAGAATACTGTTGATATCTCAGTCATCCACGGCTCCCGACTTGAAGATTCCTGGCGACTTTGTGTTCAGGTTCACGACGGCAGACGACATACAGGGTCCGATAGGGCCCCGCCTAGCCAAGCTCTTAGGCGTGACCCACTTCCTCTACATTTGGAGGGGTGATGCTTGGGGTGATGGCCTACACACGGTTTCGACGTCAGAGGCTAGAAAGCTTGGGCTGAACCTCGAGCTGGAGCTTAGGTATGCTCCGGACAAGACTGAGTTCTCGGCAGAAGTATCCCAGCTGGCGAACAAGGTTAGAGAACTTCTCGGTAGAGGAATACCCGGGAACCAGATAATGGTCGAGATCGTCGGGTTTGACGAGGTTGTGGCTTTCCTCTCGACAGCCAACGAATACAGCGAGTTGAAGCAGATTAGATGGTTCGGCAGCGACGGCACAGCGGTCACCGCTACAATATTCCAAGACCCGGCAGCGACAAGGTTTGCCGAAGAGGTAAAGTGGATCAACCCGTTGTTCTTCGCAACAACCCCCGACAGAAAAGCCAGAGTGGATGCTGAAGTTCTTCGAGTGCTGGGCCGCTCTCCTCCAGACGCATACTCCTACGCCGCTTACAGCGCTGTCTGGGCCTTCGCCCTCGGGCTGATGGCTTCTCAGAAATACGACGCCGACGCTGTGAAGGCTGTGCTTCCAACCATCGCCCAAGATTTTCTCAGCCTGAAGCTTGACGACGCAGGAGACCTGCCGTACTCCGACTACATTCTCTGGGTTGTTAGGACAGTCGGCGGGAAACCCACTTGGGTTGAAGCAGGCAGGTACATATACGAAACGAACAGCTTCGAATGGGCGCAGGGCTTCACGCCTTAAAACCTTTATACACCCCATACCATTTTTTGAAAATAATGAACTTTGACAGCATCCTAGAGATCAGTGGGCTGGCCAAGCAGTTTGGAGGGTTGTGGGCTCTGGACGGTGTTGACATGAAGGTGGTGAAGGGTAGGATCTGTCTTTTGATAGGGCCTAACGGAAGCGGAAAAACAACGCTAGTAAACGTCATAACGGGAGTTTACCAGCCTGACAGAGGTCATGTCTACTTCGACGGAAAGCAGATAAATGGTTTAAAACCTCATCAAATCTACAAACTCGGCATGGTGCGGACTTGGCAGATTCCCCAGCCTTTTCAGTCGCTGACTGTTTTAGAGAATCTCCTCGTGTCTGAGAAGCAGAACCCTGGAGAGGGGTTTTTCCCTCCGCTCCTCAGGTCTAGGTGGGTCGAGTTTGAAGAGGAGAAGATCAGGAAAGCGTACGGGATTCTTAAGCTGTTGAAGCTCGACCATCTCTGGGACCAGCAGGCCTTCAAGCTTAGCGGCGGCCAGATGAAGCTTCTCGAAACAGGCAGAGCTTTGATGAGCGGTGCGAAAATGATACTCATGGACGAGCCGGCGGCAGGCATAAACCCAATCTTAGCACATGAAGTCTTCGCCTACTTGAGAGAAGTCAACCGAAAGCTTGGGGTAACACTCCTGCTCATAGAGCATCGCCTCGACCTAGCAATACCCTACGTCGACTACGTTTACGCCATGCATCTGGGTAAAATCATCTCAGAGGGCAAGCCTTCCGAGGTTTTGAACGACATAAGGGTGGTTGAGAGCTACCTCGGTGGATGAAGTGTGCTGAGGACTGAAAACCTGGGGGCTGGCTACAGAAAGCTGCAAGTTTTGTTCGAAGTCTCCGTCTCGGCTCCTGAAAAACTTCTAACCACTGTTTTGGGCCCTAACGGAAGCGGCAAAAGCACTCTTCTCAAAACCATTTTCGGGCTGACCCGTATCTACTCGGGTAAAGTATATCTCGACGGCAAAGACATCACCGGGCTTCCACCCCACTCAGTGGCCTCGCATGGAGTTGCCTACGTCCCCCAAGTCGACAACGTCTTCGCCAACCTCACCGTCCATGAAAACCTACTCATATCAACCTACGGAATGGCGAAGAGAGAGCAAGCGATCTACGACGTTATGGAAATTTTCCCACACCTCAAAAAATACCGGGGAAAGAAGGCTGCTTTGATGAGCGGGGGGGAGAGGCAGATGCTGGCCATCGCCATGGCCCTCATCCGCCAGCCTAAGCTGATGCTTTTCGACGAGCCGACGGGCAACCTGTCTCCGAAGATGGCTACGCAGATCCTCAACATAATCAAGGGTCTTAGGGATGACTACGGCAAGACCATTCTTCTCGCCGAGCAGAACGCTAGAAAAGCTTTGGAGATAGCTGACAGAGCGGTGTTGCTCGTCAGCGGCCGGCCGGTCTACGAGGGAGAGGCATGGATGCTTCTGCAGCACGAGGAGCTTGGGAAGCTGTATCTTGGGATCAAATGATGCCAAGGACTTCGACAACGCTGCTTAGGATGTAGTCGACGTAAACACAGTCGCTCAGATTAACGCCCGCCGTCAGCATCCCTATCTTCTTAGCCGGAGCCAGCTCCACATCACACCTGTCTCCAACGTACAGAGCCTCGCCGGCCTCAGCTCCCGACTTCGACAGAAGAAGCATGTACCCTGCTGGGTCCGGCTTAGGTTCAGCGTCGTCGCTCGTGACGATGAAGTCGTAGCAGTCAGAACCCACTCCCAAGCATCCTAAAACCTTAGCGGCAAGCCTTCTGCCCGAGTTGGTGTGCAGGCCGACGAACAAGCCTCTCCTCCTGAGGGAAAGCAGCGTTTCGACAACCTCCGGCGCCGGATCGATGTACTTTTCCGGCATGACCCGCTCAGCGAGCTGGCCGTAGAAGAGGCTGCGGCTCAACCCCATCAACTCAACGCTCTTGCTGACGGTTTTGACCTCCCTTTTCAAACTCATCAGCCTCCTGAAGGCCTCAGCCCTTCCGAGCTGAAGCAGCTCGGCGAGGACAGCTACTGTGGACTCGAGGAGGTGCTCTTCGTACTTACTGCTGCGGTACAGCGTGCCGTCCACGTCTAGAAAAACAGCCTTGAACCTTCTCAAACTATTCCAAGCGCCTTGTTGGTTTTCTGTATGCTCTGGTCGGCCGATGTCTCTCCCACGACAGCCCTCACAGCGTCGACGTTCTCCGGAACAACGATAGCCTCTTGATGGACGCCCATGAAGAAGTAAACCTCCCGTCCAACAGCCTTGACGGAATCCCCCCATACGACAGCCTCGTATATGTCTCCCCTAGCCCGGCCGCTCTCCCTGCCGTACTCGAAGACGTTAGCCGTGCTCTTGAACCCGTCCGACTTCCAGACAACCTTCACGCGAGTAGTGCGGGAGAGAAGATCCCTCACCTCCTCGGTCGAAGCATTCCTCTCAAGCGTGATAAGGAGGCTGTGGACGTGCATGTGGCTTGTCGGAATCTTCATAGCCATGGTCAAGATGTTTAACTCTGGAAGAACGGTTTTAACATCGTCGGCGTGATGCGATGGAACCTCGACGGGGTCAAACACGACGGCGTCGATCAAGCCTTTGGACGACTCTTCAGGGTCCGAAGCCCGCCTAGCTATCACGGCCCGGGCTCTCTCAATACCGTACGTGGAGTCCAGAGAGTGGAGAACCCTGCATAGAGCGGTTGTGTTGCATGAGACGACTCTTACCGACTTTCTGCCAACCGCCTTGTCGTAGTTGCACTGAGCCACAAAGCTGGTCTCAGCCACTTCAGCCTCCTCGCCGCCTTGAAAAACAGCCCTCCTACCCATCGAAGCATACTTCTGCCTGTATGTCATTCCAACGTCTCCGGGTGTGCAGTCAACAACCACATCACACTCGCTCAGCAAGTCGTCCAAAACCCCGTCAACCCTTATGCCAGCCTTCCTGAAGCGGGAGATACCTTCATGGTCGACGCAGTACATTCTGTAGCCTTTCTCCAGAGCCCTCCTAGCCTTGTAGTCCGGCGTCGCTTTCACAACCCCTACGACAGTCATGTCGTCCTGCAAGCTGACGGCGTCAGCCACCCTCCTTCCTATCGTTCCGTAGCCGTTGACGCCAACCTTTATCAAACAACCCCACCCCTGTAGCGTCTAGCGCTTCGGCCGAGAGCCTCTATCAGAGGCAGGCTCTTACCTGCGAGAAACATAACCAAAGCCCCTCCAGCCGTGCTCACGTGGTCAACCCAGTCCTTCACCCCGAGCCTCTCAAGCGCCGCCGACAAATGCCCACCGCTTACGATTGACGTTCCAAGTGAGCTGGCCGTAGCGAGAAGAAGCTCGTCAGTCCCCCTCTCGAAGCCCTTCTTCTCGAACATTCCGGGAGGGCCGCTGATGAAGATGGTTCCAGAGCTCTTGATTATCTTTGAGTACTTCTTGATCGTCCTGTCCCCTATGTCGAGAACCTGCTCAGCGCTTTCCAAGCTTCGGACGTCTACCTCAACCCTCTCACCGTCCTTCTCTACCGCAACATCCTCCGGAAGCTGGAACTTCTCCCTGTGCTCGTTGTAAAGCTTAGCCGCCTTGGGCACGTGTTTCTCCAAGTCTTTGGGAAGCGGTTTTTTGAAGGCTTCAACCGCTCTAAGGAACACAACCCCTATCAACCCTGTTAGGAGGACGTTGTCAGCACGGCCGTTCGAGATGAGCGCCTCTATAGCCTCAAGTCTGTCGGAGACCTTCGACCCTCCAAGCACAGCCGTGTAAGGAGCCTTTGAGGTAGCGATAACACGGTTAAGGGACTTCAGCTCCCGTGCAACCAAGTAGCCGGCACACGTCGGGAGTATCTCTGGAAAGCCGACTATGGATGGATGAGCTCGGTGCGCCGTGGGGAAAGCATCCAGAACGCAGATGTCGAACAGAGGCGCCAGCTTGCTTACTAGATGGGTTTTCGCCGCATCCTCGGGCGTGAACTCAAAGTTCTCCTCGGCGGCGAACCTCAGATTTTCCAGCAGGAGAATGTCTCCCCCTTCCATGCTTTTTATCGCAGCTCTAGCAGACTCGCCAAACACATCCTCAACAAACTTGACGGGCCTCCCTAAAACCTCCGACAAAGCTTTAGCGTGCTGGCTGAGGGAGACATAGTCGTACCTGCCAACTCTGCCCTGGTGAGAGCCGAGGACGATCTTAGCGCCGTTCAGATGCTTCACAGTGAACGACGCTTCCCTGATACGGTGCAGCTCCAAGAGCTTGCCGCTCACAGGGTCTATCGGCGTGTTAAGGTCCACCCTCACAAAAACCCTCCTGCCCACCCATTCAAGGTCGTCCACGGTCAAGAAATCAACAACAGCCATGGACAGACAACAACCGAATTATTTAAAAATCTATTGCATAAAAACACCTATAAGAAGCCGGTGGAGAATTCCAGCAGGGCCGGTAGATCAGTCTGGAAGATCACCCGCCTGGCGTGCGGGAGGTCCTGGGTTCAAATCCCAGCCGGTCCACCATCCAAAAGAGATAAAACCCGGGAATGGTATTCTATGGATGGAAGAAGGATTTGATGATTATTCTTGACGAAGAGTCTTGCTTGAAGATTGTCGAGATGATAGGCGGAGAAACGGCTGGTAGGATTGTCAAGACCTTGCTGAGCCGGCCGTCTCTGACTGACGAGGAGGTCTCGGCGGCTACGGCGATAGACGTCAAGGAGGTTAGGAGGGTGCTTCATAAACTTAACGACTTGGGGGCTGTTTCTTACGAGGTTCACAGGGATAAAACCACGGGCCACAGGACGTTCAAGTGGAGGGTTCATCAAGAACAGCTCGTCGGCTACACTAAGATCTTGATGCGGAAAGTGCTGGACAGGCTCAAGGCTCGTCTGGAATATGAGGAGAGCAACCAGATCTACTGGTGCGGGACCCCGGGATGCTCCAAGTACAACTTCACAACCTCGATGGAGACGTTGTTCAGATGCCGTGTTTGCGGAAAACCACTAACTCTATACGACAACTCCAAGTTCGTCGAGAACCTGAAGGCTAAGATAGCGGAGCTCGAGTCTAACCTCAAGTAAACTTGATAGCGGTCCTGAGGCTGGGCCACAGGGTTGAGAGGGACAAGAGGCTTACCACGCACGTGGGGCTAGTGGCGAGAGCCTTCGGCGCTGATATCATGTACTACACGGGCGACAGAGACAGGACAGTTGAACAAACGATCCACAATGTCGTACGGCGGTGGGGAGGGAGTTTTAGAGCCGAGTACGTGGAATCGTGGCGAAACCTCCTGAAACAATGGCCTGGGAAGAAGATACACCTAACGGTCTACGGGCTTCCGGTCAAGAAAGTAATCGACGAGGTGAAAGTCCAATACTCGAGGGGTGAGCAGCTTCTAGTTGTCGTCGGGGGTGAGAAGGTTGAGGGTGAGGTTTTCAAGCTGGCGGATTTTAACGTGGCGATTACAAGCCAGCCGCACAGCGAAGCCGCTGCTCTAGCCGTCTTCCTAGACTGGCTTCAGGAGGGGAGGGAGCTCGAGAAGGTCTACGACGATGCTAGGATAATTGTTGAGCCTTCCGAAAGGGGGAAGAAGACAGTCAAGCGCTAACGTGTCAGCCTTATTCTCACGAACGGAGTTTCTCTCGCAAGGCCTTTGAAAGGCGGTCCAGCCCCGTCGAAGAACTTGCTGAAGAACTCATAGACGTGTAGACGCATGGCTTGGATGAAGACGAGCATGCCTTCCAACAGCATTATGCCTATGTTGCCTACGACCATTAGTGGTAGGGAGGCTAAACCTAAGGCCTGCCAAGCAGTGTTGAGCAAAAGGAGCAGCGCTGTGTGCACTATCAGCAGAATGGTCAGCCTCGAGTACGAGATGGTGTTGGACAGGAAGTGGATGATGTTTTCCAAGACTTCGAGCAAACCCATCCCAACAGAGCTGACTAGGCTTGTCTTATGACCTGGGTGCGCCAGGCCTGCAACATACCTTCCGAACATCAAGACCAGCACGCATGCTAGAGATCCGTAGACTCCCACTGTTCCTACGAGGTTCGTCGGCAGGTTGACCAAAGGAGCTGGATTGGACACTACCAGCATGTTCGGAATGCTTCCACCAGCCCCGAAGAAAGCCAGGACGAAGAATATGCCGAAGAAGTACATCAGGAGGGTCGGAAGCTTCACCGCTAGGGCTTCACCCTTCTCCCCCTCCCTCCAATACTTCACGATTGATAAAACGTATCCAACTGTGAGATGTACAACGCCGAGGAGTATTGTGAAGACGAGCAGCCTCTGGACTTCAGCCATGTTAAAGGTCTTCGCCTCGCCGTGTTCTTCAATTAGGTGAAGAAGCTGGGGCGAGCCGACTGTATCTCCTATTTTGAAGCCGAAGGCTTCGCCTAAGAGAAAACCCGTGAAGGCCGAGGAAACTCCGAGGAAAACCAGCAGCTTAGCCCAAAGCTTCAGGTCTCCCGAAACACGTCTCAGCATGAAAAGGCCGAACGCCAGTATGACGAGACCCTGGCCTAGGTCTGCGAACATGATTCCGTAGAAGATGCAGAAGAAAGCCGACACGTATGGCGTCGGGTCTATCTCACGATGGCTCGGTAGGCCCTGTATCATGGTTATTTTTTCGAAGGGTTTGATGAGCGAAGGGTTCTTCAAGCTTGTCGGGGCTTCTTCGTGATGATGCTTGGCTCGGTCGACGGTCAAGACGGGGTACTTCGACCCAACGGTATGCATGAACACGTCAAACCTCTCAGCAGGGACATAGCCCTCGATTAATGCGAAGGACTTCAGCACGCCAGCACCCCCTATCCTCGCCAAAGCATCCTTTACGATGACGTAGCTGTCTCTGAGAGAAACAAGCTGGTCCGAGTGTTTCGCCACAACATTCTTCAGCTTTTCCTCGACTTCCTCAGCAGTTTTCTTGAGAGACTGGACCTCCTCACCTAAGAGCTTAACAGCCTCCTTCAGCCTGGGCGGGTACTCGGGAGGAATTGCCAGAGGCTTTAGGCCGAGTCCTTTGACGACTCTCTCAACAATCTCTCCTTCAGATTTCTTTGAGACTATGAGGAGAAGAACAAACCCTTCAACAGCTGACTCGACAACAGCAGAGTTCGTCAAGGCCCTTCGGAGCTCAGCCAGCTCAGCACCCGAGGAGAAGCCTAGGAAGACATGAAACTTTTTAATTGTCTTAAGATAATCGAGGTCGAGGTCTAAGTCGCCTACCTTCTTCAACAACCGGTATAGAGACTCTAGACGTTCGAGTTTCTCGGACACGTTCTTCCTTTCCTGCAGAAGGTTGTTTACCGTGTCGAGGAGAGGTTTCGACTCGCTGTCCAGCCTGTTCAAAAGCTCGGCGAGACCCTCTGCCGTTAGCTCTCTCTGAACAACTTTTCCCGGGTTTGCGAGCATGTCGATGAGTCCGACCGAGTCTTTAACACCCAGCTCCTGTATCGCGGTTTGAAGCCTTACAAACCCAGCCTCCGCCCTGTGCTCGAGCTCGTGGAGTCTGGCGTCTCTGTGGCGTTGCCGCTCAGCGGGGTGGAAATCCTGAAAAGCCATGAGCTCCTCGACCACCTGCTCCGCCCTATGCCGTGGAGCGACGACAGCAACCTCAACTACTTCGGAGACGCCCAAGCCCTTGAGAAACGGCTCAACGGCAACAATATTAACTCTACACGTGAACGGGGTCATCCATTTATTTCCCCGATCTACAGTATCCCACGCCGGGATTGAGATGATAAGCTTAGACCTTTTGGAGGTTCTTCTTCTGGCCGCCGCTGTGCTTTTCGCAATACTGGCTGTGGAGCAGTCGAGGCTTGTGAGGAGTGTGATGGGTTTACTCGGCTACACCGCAACGCTTGGCGTGATATTCTTCATCCTCGGAGCCTACCCCGTGGCCTTGTTCCAGCTCCTCATATACGCAGGCGGCATCGTGGCCCTGTTTCTGTTCGTTATCCTGCTCACCAAGGGTTATGAGGAATGAGGCTGGCTGAGGTCCTCGGCTCCGCAGCAGTCTTGGTCCTCGCTTTCGTACTCTTCTCAGCTCTGGCAAGCAGCTCACCGGCCTACAAGTTCTGGGGTGAAGACCTAAGCCGCCTGGTCCCCGCCGAGCCGGGCCCACTCTGGCGAGACGTCACGTCATACCTCTACGGAGGCCTGTTCCCTGCATTCCTAGCCTTCGGCCTCGTCCTGCTCACTCTCGTGATAGGGCTTTCTGCGATGCTTAGGAGGGAGGATTAGCCGTGGGCCTTCCAGTCCTCTACTACGTCCTGATCGCATCCCTGCTGTTCATAGTAGGAGCCTACTGCCTAGCTACCCGTAAAAGCCTCATCAAGCAGATAATCGGCCTAGAGATCATGGTCAATTCCGCCCACCTCAACTTCGTAGCCATCTCGGCCAAGCATGGCGGGGGCTTAGTTGACCCCTACGCCCAGTCTTTCATACTGTTGTCGCTAGGGGTTGGAGCGGCGGTAGTAGCTCTCGCACTGCTGCTGGCCGTTCAGGTCTACAGGACGTACAGGACGACGGACATAACGAAGCTCAAGAAGTTGAGAAGATAACCCTCACAACCAAGAAGTAGTATCTAGCGACTAGGCTGTCCCCCGACTGCTCGTCCTGTAAAGGCTTGTAGGAGACCACCCAGGCCTGCGCACCGCTCCTCTCGACTTGAGGAGTGCTAGGGTATCCCGGCACATTCCTAGTTATGTTCCAGGTTCTCGACAAGACACGGCCGTCCTCAGTCAGCACCGTTTCGGTAAGGCTTGCTGTTGGAGGCCATGGAGCAGGGATGTTGGGCAGGTGTCTGGCTGACACGAAACGTGTCTGGATGAGGCTGTCGAGCATGATGACCATCTCAACCTTCTCCGGAGGCTCGATGATGATGACGTGGGTGTGGTTCTGGCCGTATCTCCAGAAGACGGCGAAGCTGAACTGGTAAGTACCCGGCTTCGACGGCAGCTTGATGCGGTAAGTTTCCATCGACTCGTAGTTTGGATATCTACTGGAAAGGAGCTCCAGCAGAGCTGAGGATTGCATCACCTCCGTACCTGAAGCAGTCTTTGAAACCATGGTCGTCACGGTTTGCGTCGCCACAACGGTCGAAACGACAGTCAGAGTTGTCGTTGCGGTGGTAGGGCTTTCAGCCCTAGGCCCTGCAACCAACAGCACTGAGAAAGCCGCCAAACCCAGAAACACGATGACAAGAACGGCGGCCGTCTTCATGTATCATCACCCAGCAGTTTGAACCGGCCTAGTGGCGCCCTGTCTCCTGAAGGTATGCGGATTTCGACGACTTCCGCATACCCGTCTTCATAGACGTCTATGAGGTTGAAGCTGTTGCCCAGCCTTCCACGAGTTCTCACGCACGACACTGTTCCCGCGTTTACGAGCAGGCTTCCTCCAACCATGACGGCGTTCCTAACATGGCGGTGCCCCATCAAAACCATGTTTACTTCTGTGTCCACGATGGTCTTAAGCACGTCGCCAGCGTCCTCGAGTATGTCCTTCTCCCTTCCTGCGAAGGGCACTGGTACTAGATGATGGTGGAAAGCCACTATCTTCAGAACTTCCTCGTCGAACTGGCTCAGCTTGTTTTTGATCAACTCCTGCCGCCACCTCCCCAGCCGACCGTAGTCGCTGTCGGGTATTGCGCTGTCGAGGTTGAGAACAACGGCCTTACCCACGCCGGTCAACACATCGATGTGGGAAACAAGCTCTCTGAAAAGAGAGTCGCCGTAGTTCTTCTCATCATGGTTTCCCGGCACGTAAATCACGTCTACGTCCAGCAGCTGCATCTTCTCCAGGGCAAGCTCGTAGTCCATCAGTATCCCGTGGTCTGTCAAGTCGCCCGTGTGAATAGCTATGTCGGGGCGTGGGTCGAGCTTGTTGAAGATCTTGATGAACGACTCGAGGGCTTGGGGCAAGTGCAATCCGTAGTTGCTGATGTGCGTGTCGGAGAAGTGAGCAACTCTGATAGAAAGGCTCGAAGCCATCCTTGAGAACGGTGAAAGACTCGATAATTAGTTTGTGTCTGTGTAAAGTTTTTGAGGCAGGAGGGAGGAGTCTCTTGGGATGGAGTCAGACGGGTTGACAGACCAGCAGGTCCGTGAAATCCTAACAAAGTACAAGAGGATAGCAGTCGTGGGGGCTTCACGGGATCCCACTAAGCCGTCCAACTATGTTCCGAGGTTCTTGATGCGGCACGGCTACGAGATTATACCTGTCAACCCCTACGCCGACGAGGTGCTAGGGCTCAAGCCTTACAAAACACTTGAGGAAGCAGGGCAAGGTGTGGACGTTGTCGAAGTTTTCAGGCCCAGCGAGGCGGTTTTGGACGTGGCTCGGTCAGCCCTGAAGATTAAGCCAAAAGTCTTCTGGATGCAAGAGGGTATCTACAACAAGGAGGCGGCTGAGATTCTTTCAAAGGAAGGGATAACAGTGGTCTGGAACAGGTGCATGATGAAGGAGCACAACAGGCTTCTTGGCTCCAAGCCTCTGGTCCCGCTAGGTAAGTGAAAAGAGCTTAATAGCATGCAGCCTTAATTTATGGTTGGATGGAGGCCAAGGTTCTAGGATCCCCTGCCAAGCTCTACCGTAGGACTGCAGAGGACCGCATAGTCTGTACGGCGTGTGCACGCTACTGCACTCTCAAAAACAACCAGGTCGGCCTCTGCGGAGTAAGGGGGGTCGTCGACAACCAGCTCCGCCTCTTCGTCTACGGCAAGGTAATCACCGGCCACGTCGACCCTATCGAGAAGAAGCCGGTCACGCACTACAGGCCCGGAACTAAGATCTTCAGCATAGCGACAACGGGCTGCAACTGGCTGTGCGCCTACTGCCAGAACTTCGACATAAGCCAGCGTAGGAAGGTGGAGGGAGTTGATGCGCCCCCTGAGAGGGTTGTTGAGATGGCGTTGAGGTACGGCAGCGACGGCATAGCGTACACCTACAACGAGCCGTCGATCTTCATGGAATACGCCCACGACATAGGCGTCATCGCGAGGCGTAAAGGCTTGATAAACGTCTTCGTGACGAACGGCTACTGGACTCCCGAGGCGGTCGGCATGGCTGCGGAGTTTCTCGACTGTGCAACCGTCGACTTTAAGGGAAGTGGAGAGAAGAGGTTCGTCCAAAGATACATAGGCATCCCGGACGCCGAGCCCGTCTTCCAGACTCTTCTCGAGATTAAGAGGACGAAGATCCATGTTGAGATAACCGACCTCATCGTTCCAGAGATAGGCGACAGCCTCGAAGCGGCGAGGAGGCTCTGTCGATGGGTTTACGAAAACTTAGGCCAAGAGACACCGATACACTTCCTACGCTTCCACCCCGACTACAAACTCCTACACCTCCCGTGGACACCCGTCGAGACGCTTGAAAAACACTGCCAGATAGCTCGGGAGGAAGGTCTGCTCTACGCTTACGTTGGGAACGTGCCTGGCCATCCTCTGGAGAACACCTACTGCCCCGGCTGCGGAAAAGTGGTCGTCGAAAGGCACGGATACGACATTCTAGACTGGCGGCT
>JAWAFZ010000029.1:0-14815 GCA_038890155.1 Candidatus Caldarchaeum sp.
CAGGAGGAAAGTCCCGCTACGTCTTCCAGAGATGGAGCGACGGCTCCGGTGAAGCTTCCCGCCGCTTGGTGGTCGACAAGCCGTACCGGTTGACCGCCGAGTACGAGCTGCAGCACCGCCTAGACGTGATAAGTGAGCACGGTCAAACCGCTGGCTCAGGATGGTACAGGCACGGCGAAACAGCTAGTTTTTCCATAACCCCGACATCGGTGCCCGCTGGCTTCCTAACGTACCAAGTCTTCGACGGCTGGAGGGGAGACTTCCAAGGACAGGCGCCGAATGGCTCAACCCGGGTAGACGGTCCCAAGACGGTGCAGGCCATTTGGAGGACGGACAGCAGCCAGCTGTTTGTCTTGGCTGGGGTGGTGGCTGCCGTCGCTTTGGCCGGCCTTTTAACAGCGGCTAGAGTTAGGAGAAGACGAGCAGCTAATCCCATGGTGGGAAATAAACAGCCCTAGCAAACACCGCTCCTACACCATTTTATTCAGTCCTTCGAATAAGTGTTCTGATGGTTAGAAATAAAAGCACACTAGTGATTTATGGCTGAACGCTGATGTCTTTCAGCCGAAGGCACTTATTAGGATATGCTGGAGCGGCTGCTCTGGCTGGGGTTGGGGGATATTTTATAGGCAGGCTCGACTGGCGGAACATTCCGCCTAAGACCACGACAGTTTATCAAACGATAACAGAAAAAACCAGCACCACGACTACTAGGACGGTTGCAACGGTCGAGGCAAGAACCCAAACAACCACAGTATACAAAAATTTTGCGGAGTTTTCGGACAGAAATCTAGCCTTAAACCATCGTCTCTCTCCCGGCAGCCAGCTGGACGTGGTTGTTGATGCCGGCCGTGTTCTCAGGGAGGTTAACAGACGTGTTCTGGGTGTTTCGTTCTTCCATGTAGGGGACGGGGATGCGGTGTGGAAGGTGGAGGGCAAGTGCCGTGCTGGGCTTCCAGTAGACCGAGAGGGCAACTACAGGCTTGTCAACCATCCGTGTGGAGACTTTGAAGGGGCGGTGCGCGGGCTGAGGCTGAGCATGATACGCGTCCACGAAGTCGCCATGTACGAGCGGTGGAGCCATGCTGGAAAGGCTCGGGACAACTGGTATATCCAGTTCGACTCCAAGAGAGCGCTGGACGTATGGTCGAGCCTTGCGGACCGGCTTGGCATCCCTCAGGAGAACATCGTTCTCGGCATCCAGCTTTACACAACCCAGCAAGACAGAAGCACGGTTTATCCTAGGCCTGAGTTCTGGGCCGACCTCGTCAGGTACTCGGTCGGCAAGGGCTACCGTTTCCGTATGTGGGAGGTCGGCAACGAGGTCTACATCCCTATCGTCGAGAAGGAGACGGGCTTTGTGCTGAACGGCTTCGCCGACGCCCGAGACAGCCTCGAGGTACGGGTTGAGCGTTTTAGCCGTTATCTGAGGGATGTGAGCACTGCGATAAAGCATGTTCAGCCGGAAGCTCAGGTAGGGCTGTCGGTCAACGGCGTCGAGGACTTTGTAAAACGTGAGTCTTGGACTCATAAGGCTTTGGAGAAGGCGGCGGGGTTTTACGACTTCTTGGTCGGCCACTACTACAACTGGAGTGATGGAGTTGTTGCCGACGATAAGCTGGAGTATTTCTCCCTTGCCTACAACTATGCTGTTATGAGGGTTCAGATGCTTCAGCTGGAGATGGCTGGCCAGTTCCCCCAAAACCAAGGCAGGCATGTCTACCACTACGACACGGAGTGGGGTGCGGCGGGAACAAGGAGTATTGGAGACTGGGATGTCTACTCGGAGCCGCGGAACGGAAACACTTACGGCATGCTGCAGCGGGCCGTAAGGCTGGTCTACTACCTGCGTGAAGGACTTGTAGAAGGAGCCTCCACGTGGACGATGTTCACACGCAACCCCTCCACGGAGCCGGCGTTCGGCCTGATGACCCACGAAGACCCAAACCTTCGTTCTATGGTCTACTGGCTGTACCGCCATTTCCAAAGCTTCCTCGGCGACTTTGTCGTTGACGTCAGAGGGTCGGCTCCCTACAGCTACGCAGTCTTCAGCCACCCTTCGTGGCAGGGTGTTAGCCTGCCGGCCAGCGGGCCCTCCACGCCGCTCGTCGCCTCCAGGAGCCGGGACGGGAAACATGTCAGCCTCGTCGTAGTCAACGCATCCGAGACCAACACCCACGACGTTCGCGTCGTCTTCGAGAACTTTGAAGGCAGAGTCATGGCCAGCATCGTTCTGAGGGACAATCGGCAGAGCTGGAGAGAGAGCACGCCCTTCACAGCCCGTGAACAGGACTTTGTGCAGCCGTATAGAGGACTGTCTCTTGCCGGCGACGGTAAAACTCTTACGGGGAAGCTGCCTTCACGATCGGTGCTTTTCGTTAAAATCTCCAGCTAACGCCTGAAGAGGGTTTGATGATGCTTGCCCGCACGCTGTTTAGAAATCCTTATGATGGACAGCTGACTGCGGATGGTAATGGCTTCTTCGGCTGAGTTTCGCTGTGGTGTGTGCGGCGCGCCCTTGGATGCTTCACCCCATTCCGTCGTGGTGGTCTGTGGCTATTGTGGCTGGATTTCATCTTCAGGGCCTCAGGAGGTTAAGCCATTAACAATTGTTCCCGAGGATAAGACGCTTGTGAGGACGCTGTTAGAGAGACATGTCAGGTTGAAGGCCGGCTCGGCATCCATCCTGAGAGACATAAGATACCTGTTAGTGCCTGTTTGGGTTGTTGATGTGAAGGCATCAACACGCTACAGCGGCTACAGGACAGAGACAAGGTCGGTTAGGGTTGGGTCCGGTAAAAACGCAAGGCGTCACACCTACAGCGTTTACGTTCCTGTCGAGGGCGTTGTTGAGGAGAGTCTGGCTGTAGCTGTGTACGGCAGGAAGTTTGAATCAATTTTCGGCTTAGGTGCCGTAAAATCACGCGTTCTCAGCAGAGCCGCTTCCGCCGTGGAGCTCCAGCCGTCGCTGACAAAGGGATGGGATGTGTTGGGTTCGGAGTTTACGCAGGAGGAGGTGCTTGAGGCGGCAGAGACCCGTGTAGCTGAAGAGCATCGGCGAAGACTCGAGGCTCGGACCACTAAGCTCTACGACTGCTACACGAAGGCGGCCGCCGAGACGGCAAGCCTAATACTATACCCGGTTATCGAAGCCCGCTACGAGTCGCATGGGAAATCCTACCGGCTATGCGCAGACGGCGTGAAGGGCGCCTCGTCCGTGTTGAAGGCAGAGCTACCTATAACCCTCCTCGGACGTGTTGTGAGAGCGGCCCTGACAGCCGTCGCCGTTCTAGCGGCCGCCGTAGCGTCCGTTCTGCTCCAGCCCCTCATAGGCTCAGACCTGTCGGAGGAGCTGCAGCTCATCATAGTGTTCGGGCCTCCTGCCGCCGCTGTCATAGCCGGATTCACGGGCACAGTGTCGGCGACCGCCGTGCAGAAGATCATGAATGCAGTCGAGGAAACAGACATAAGAGTACTCGGGTGAGGGACGTGTCTGCGAACGTCTATCACTGTCCGAACTGCAGCGCACCACACGAAGCCCAGCCGGGAGACGTTGTGATAAAGTGCCGCTACTGCAACACGACGTTCAGGACCTTCGAGGAGGAAAACCGCTTCATAATCCCGGTATACTACGACAGCAGCAAGGCCATCGAAAACTTCCTGCTCTGGGTGAGGAAGCAGACAGGGTACGAGGAGTCTCTTCCTTTCCACATCAACTTAGCAGAGATTAAGCTACACTTCTATCCGTTCTGGGTAGCATCAGTCAAGGCGAGCACGGTTTTCAAGGGACTAGGCGAGTACGCCGAGTACTTGTCGCCCGACCCTAGAGGAGGATACAGACAAATCAGGACCTTGCTTAAACCGGAGTCGGGAGAATTCGAGAGGTTTTTCGAGATAACGCTGCCGGCCTCTGGGGATGTTCCCTTGGAGCCTGAGAACCTAGCGGTTTCACGCGTCAGGAAGTTTTTCAGCCATGAATATGTTCAGCGGGTGGGCGGGATACTGCACGGCGCCACGCTGTCGAGGGAAGAGGCCGGGAAAGTTGCCGCGAACGCTGCGAAGAACGAGCTGACCAAGCTGGTCATGAGAGAAGTTGTACGGGTTAACGAGAGGTCTGACGATGTGCTGTTGAAAGACCTCGCCTTGGTCTACCTACCAATATGGAACGTGTCATACGGGTTCAAGGGGGAGAAGTACCATGCGATGATTGACGCCTCCTCGGCCAGGGTAATCAGCGCCACCTACCCACCCGACATAGCTGAGAAAACTGCTTACGTTGGAGTTGGGGCTCTGCATGCCGTGGCCGGTGCTGTGCTCGCTTTTCTGCTCTCGGGATTTGGCTGGCTTCCATCGCTTACGGCTCTTTCAGGGTTCGTCGCTGCGGCTGCGGTCTACGTCAGGCGCGGTCTAACACCCACGAGAGCGAGGGAGAAGACGGATAGTAAGAGCACTGAAGCTCGGTGGTTGTCGGAGGTTGCTGGTAGAATGCTTGGCTACGGCAACTAATATATCGTGGTATTCACAGGTAAAGGCAGAATGGATGTGGAGCGTATCAGGAAAGAGATGGGTTTGATGGAGAAGATTTTGAGCTACGTCCCCGGCTACAGGGGCTACAAGGAGAAAGAGCTCAGGAGGGAGACGGACATCCTCGTCAGGAGGAAGGTGAGCAGCATCCTGGCCGAGGCGAAAGCAGACCTCAACTTCCCTCTGAGCCCTTCTGAGGCACGCCAGCTAGCCAACGATTCCGAAGCGAGGTTCTTGTTCGAAACAGTAAGAGCCCTGCTCGATAAAGCCGTTCAGAGGATAGACAAAGCCGTTGCAGGATATGCTGGGCTTTTCGACTCCGTCAAAGTAAGGGAAGACAGGCTGGACGCCGTGCTCAGACACGACCTCGCCTTGATAGAGAAGGCAGAGTCGGTTAAGCAATTGGTGGCGGAGATTAAAGGTAGTGAAGCTGACTGGAAAAACAAGGCAGACAGGCTAAAATCCGTCCTCATGGAGTTTGAACGCCTCGTCGATGAGAGAACAGCGCTGCTCAAGGGGTTGTCGGAGGTGGTCTGATAATGCCTAAAGTCATTCAGTGGGTTGGAGCTAGGGAGGGCGACGTGGTGTGGCGTTATCCGTTCGACGAAATCGAGTGGGGGAGCAACCTAGTGGTCGAGGAGTCTCAGGCGGCTGTTTTCTTGAGAGACGGAAAAGCCTACGACGTCTTTAGGGCAGGCAGACACGTCATTACCACTGCAAACCTTCCGCTGATCACTAAAGTCCTATCCCGTATCGCTGGCTTCGACAGGGTTCCGTTCAAGGCGACGGTTGTCTTCGTTTCGCTCAAACAGTTTCAGGGCAGGTTCGGAGCACAGGGCCAGACAAGTGAGTTGGCGCCTCTCAAGTTCTTCGGCAGCTTCTGGTTCAGGGTGGGTGAACCCAACCTCTTCGTTCAAGAGGTCGTCGGCTCGCAGAGTGCCTACGGAACCGAGCAGCTGCAAGACTTTCTAAGAGCCTACTTCAACGAAATAATGATAGACGAGCTCAGCAGGCACAGCGTAGTCGAGGTTTACGGAAAGCTCGACGAGACCAGCTTCATCGCAAGGAACGCTGCCGGAGCAGCTTTAACCAGAATAGGTCTCGAGCTCATAGACGTCAAGTTCGAGGGTCTTGACACGACTCCTGAGTGGAGGGACAGAATTTTCTTCCTAAAGCAAGGTGTGCCAGCCGCAGAAGTGCTCAGGATGCAGACCGTCGCGAAGACCGCCGAGGCTCTGTCTCAAAGCCCCGGGGCTGCGGTCGGAGCCGGGTTCGCGGTAATACCTCCCCTCTTCCAACAGCCAGCACAGCAGCCGCCCACGGTAGTTATACTCTGTCCGAGCTGCGGCTATCAGAACCAGCAGGGAATGAAGTTCTGCGGCAACTGCGGGAAGCCCCTAGGTCCGCCTTCGCAGCCTCAACAGTCTGGCACATGCCCGAACGGACACTCAGTTCCACAAGGCTCTAAATTCTGCCCCGAGTGTGGAGCCAAACTAGGTTGATTAGCTACGGAGCCGGTGCATTAATCGTCGTGGCGTTGTCCTCTGGAATTTTGCTGGTTCTGAGTGGAGCGGGGGCAGTACAACTCGGAGTAGACAAGGCATTAGGCGTCTTGTTAACGATTTTCGGAGCCTATTCCATCCTGTACGGCGTTTCGTCGAAGGACTTGGTTTACTATGCTGTTTGGGGAGGGGTGTCGACAGCAGCCGGCTTGGCGCTTTTGACGACGCCGCTGGTCAACCCAGCCGTAGTCATCGGAGCAGCTCTAATCTTCATAGCAGCAGTCGGAGGTCTGGCCGCTCTAAGAAAACAATAACTCCTCAACCGCCCAACATAGTTTCCACCTTTGTTGAAAAAACGAGGGGAAGATGGTAAGCATCCTAAACATCACTAAAAAGATTTAAACGAGTCAGCGCATGTAGAAACGTGGCATACACATCCAATCAAACACAGCTGGGGCCCTACGAGATATCCGAGCTCTGTCTCATTAAAGCCGTTTCGAACATCCATCCAGGCGTAGGCAGAACAGGCGAAATCGTCGACCTCCCCGTTCAAAGAGATAACTTAGGCTACCCAATCGTATACTCATCGAGCATAAAAGGAGCCTTGAAAAGCATTTTCTGGAATCTTTCGGAAAACTTACGCGAACAAGTCAAGATTTTGTTTGGTCCTGACCCAGACACAGTTGACGACGAACGATTCTCGTCAGCTGTAGCTGTCCTAGATGCAAACGTCGTGGTGTTCCCCGTAAGAAGCCTTGAAGGAGTTTACGCCTATGCGACATCTCCCTTTCTTCTTAAACGATTGTCGGAAATTCTAGATATCGCAAACCGAACAAATGAAGCCGTCAAGAAACTTATCGAGACGTCAATCGGGAAGGACGAAGCCATCTATTCCGACCGCGCCGCGAATAAACTAGCTGCTAAAGATTTTAACAATAAGGTGGTCGTGAACGAGGAGCTGCAGGTCAGCCGCCGTGCAGAAGCTGCATCAGAAGTAGAAAAACTAGAAGAATTTCTCGGAATTGAATCAGGTCGTTTACTAGTGCTGAACGACGACGACGCCCTCTATGCTTTGGAGAGGTCGATGGTTCGGGTCACGCGGATAAGAATCGATAGAAGCTCGAAAACTGTGGCTGAAGGAGCTTTATGGTCTGAAGAGTGTATCCCTAGAGGGACGGTTTTCTACACGTTGTTTCTTTTTTCAAGAGGCAGAGACGTCAAGCAGAAAAGATTCGTTGAACCAGTAGAGGTAAAAAACAGTTTTCATCAACTTCTTGAAAAGACGAGGAGATACGCAATAATCGGCGGCGATGAGACTATCGGCCGCGGCGTCATCAAGTTCGAATTTATCCAGAAGTGAACAGCATGAGCTTGAAGGACAGCATTTCTGAAGCCGTTAAAGATTTTGAAACGCTTTTCAAGCTGTTAAACGAGGACCATAAAAGCGGCGTCGGCAGAAGCTTCCGGGCAAGATGCAGAGAATTGCCCAGCCTCATAGAGGACACTGGTTTCGTGCCGGCGATGACCTTCTGCTACGCGAAAAGCGGCGAAGACGCCTATAAAAACGTCAGAAATTGTTTTCAGCAAAGAAGTAGTATTGACAAACAGGACGAAATAAAGAAAGGGTATGCGATCTACCTCTACCTGATTTTAAAAAGACTTAAGGACTTGGGGCTGATAAACGACAACCATGTTGAGAAGCCGCTGAATGCCTTTGAGGCTCTTCAAGGAAGTAAAGCTAGGGTTGCCGGTAGGTTGGTTAGAACATATGCGCTGCAGCTGAAGAAACTTTCTGAAGCTGTTTTCGAGCCCGGGGAGGAACGTAGTTGACAGGATGGGTTGACATCCAGCAACATTTAGTCCGTAAATATGATTTAATCGCTGAAATAGAAGCTGAAACGATAACTTTTACAAGGCTGGGGGGATACAACGCACGTCCTTACAGCTTCGAATTAGACATACTAAACGGGCTGTCGGCGAAATCTCTGAAAGGAGTTCTTCGATGGTGGTCTCGGGTCGCGGTAGTTGGCGCGTTGGGCGGAACAATCGACTACGCCGAAGCAAACAAATACCTAAAGCAAATATATGGAGGTGTACGGAGAAGAGAAGGCGAGAAAACCACTGCTTCAAAAATCCAGCTAACCGTCGAAACAATTTTCCCACAAAGTTCCGAACAAAGAGCTAAAGATGCCCAAAACATCCATCAAAAGCATCATGAATCAAGGGACCAGTTGCCGCCACGAATGAGACTGTTGCTGCTGGCCGGAGGTCAAAGAGACAAGGAGGAGCGAAAGACGCTTGAAACAAAGAATATAAAATTCAAGATACAACTTCTTGGAGAAAGAAACCCAAGACTTTGCAATTTTGTCATGGCTTCTTTGTTGATGACTCTGATTTTAGGAGGAGTAGGATCCATGACGAGGAGGGGCTTCGGCTCTCTGAAACCGAGTTCGATAAGACTTGGTGAAGACATCAACTGGGATACACATCTTGAAGACATATGCAATAAACTGACATCAGAAAGATTTGACGCGAACTCGCTGACAGACCTTCTGAACGATCTACGGGATAAAACCATCCAGTATGCAAAAACATGCTTCAAGATAAACTATTCACAACCCGGTTTGTCAATTCCCCTTGTACCCTCTCTACACAACCTCGAGTTGCGGGTATTGTCGTGTCGAAACCCTAATCTTTCCGACCTAGGCGAAGTCTTCCTAAGAAATACGTGGAGAAGAGAAAAGTTTCTAGGACACACATGGGTCCTAGGTCTACCACGCAACATGAAAAACACAGGCTACTTCGACGAACGCAAGAGATTGCGACGTATTTCATCCATCGGACTCCGAATTTTTTCGATCCATGACAGTACATTTGTGATTTTGTACGGATTTCTTTCTCACGACTGGCCCGAAAGGATAAAGCATAAAGGAAGACGGCAACATGAAATTATAGAAAAGAAATATAAACTGAAAGAAACTTACAAGAATGCCTTTCAAACAATTAAATCTTTGGTGGAAAAAAGATGCCAGTCGCAAGCGAAGTGAAAAATTTTAACTTATGGAGCTATTTGACGATGGAAGGTCTCAAGATAATCAATAGCGAATTAAAACAAGAAGGGGGAGTAGTAGCTGAGCGTGAACGCCAACTCCTCGAGTATCTGGCCAAGTCGCGTAGTTTTTTCATAGAAGCTGTTAAAAGACAACTTAGCGAAGTCGAATCTGCTTTGAAGGCCTGTGGCTACGAAGTTAAAAGCGTGAAGATTCGTGCCGAATCGAACGTGATGGTTGGCGCCGCCGCGGTGTTCGGAAAAATTCCTTTCGAGGTAGGGCTGAGCTTTGACGGTTTTCTAAACGTACCTTACATTCCTGGTTCGACGATAAAGGGGGCTGTCCGTTCGGGCGTCTACGAAATACTGCTTCGCAACGGCCGTCAAGAGGCAGACGCTGACCAAATATGCAGTCGTTTATTCGGCGACCATGGAAGTATAGGGTTGATAGGGTTCACTGACGCATACCCAGTTGAGGCCGGCGTCAAAGGATATTTGCTTTATCCGGACGTGATGACTCCGCATTACACAGACGATACAAAGAACGAGCTAGAAGTCCGCCCAAACCCTGTAGCGTTTCTTACAATCGCTCCCGGCACAACGCTTCAGTTCTACATGTTTTATTGGAGAAAGAGAGGAGAGAGGATGCTCCGCGTCGGCATGGGAGATGATGCTGACTTGGCTGAAAACCCGGCTCCTGAAATAAGCACTCTCGGGGCAGTCGACACCGGGCTTCTTTACGCATTTTACCGTGGCGTCGGAGCAAAAACAGCCGTCGGGTATTCTCGTTTCGAAGTCGTCGAATATATGAAGGTGTAGAAGATGAAAGATTTTTTCATCTACAAAACTGCTTGCCTGCTTCACGACCCACCCAACAAAGCGTGGCTTGTTTCCCAACGTAGAAACCACAAGAAAGAGGCCTTGAAAACAGCCCAGCGAATCCTCGAGTTCACATGTCTAGAGGGGGCGTTCGTGAATCTCGAATCTATGGCGAAACCCGCAGACATTCAAGCATCCAGCGTCGACAGATGGCTGCTCAGCATACTCGTCGGCGATGATTACAGTCGTTTTCCAACCACAGAATTGAAGCTCAAGAACGTCTTCAACCCAGAATATTCGGTCGACATACCTGAGAAACACATAGACACTGACAGCTTCAGCAGCGCTTTGAACAAGTTGATTGACGGCATCGACGACCCTTGCATAGCTTATCATCTGCTCTACGCTGTTTACGAAGCTGAATGGATTCTTCAGGGTTATCCAAGCAGCCCAGCTGATACACGTGCGCCCTCCCACACAGTATTCGACCACGGCTACGCGACTGCATCGATAGCAAACTGGCTGTATCAAACAAGCACTTCCGACGGCATTCTGCTCTTCATGGACCTAGGAGGTGTGCAGAGCTACATCTCTGATTCGAGAAAACTTATCGACCTATGGGCTTCGAGCTACATAGCGTCTATGCTTTCATGGAGCGTTATCTGGACCTTTGTCAAAACACTAGGGCCGGACATCACAATAGTTCCAACATGCAGAGGAAACCCCTTCTACTACCACAGCCTCATCGCTGAACTGCTGAAGCGAGGTGTGAACAAGGAGGTAGTCGAAAAGCTCAAAGAGATAACTAGGAAACTCGTGAACTACGACCCGGACAGAGACGTGTACCCCCAACACGCGGTCGTGCCGGCGACTGCCTCCATCCTGCTGCCTAGAACCAGCATCCTCAAAGAATTCGAGGAATTCAGAGAAATAGGCGACACCGCTGAAAACTTAGAGGAATTTGTAAAAAAGAGATACAAGGAGATCTGGAGGACTGCCTTCGACACGGTTGTCGAAGCATGCCAAAATTTGAAGCAGAAGAGGTTCTTCCAAGATTTGTCGTCTGTTTTGGAGAAAAGCAGAGAGTTCGGGTTTGATGAGGTTCCGCCGCTGCCTCTACGTGTTGTAGCGTTGTTTACTGATAACCTTGCCTCAGATAAAAAGTCTGGATACAGGCTTTACCACGAAATGTTCGAGCTGCTCGCCGTTGAAGTGGAAAAAAGAAAAATTTACCGGCCGTCTCCGTTTGAAGAGCTTAAACTTTACGATATGACCGTCGCAGGTCTTGATGCTTATCCCGTGAAGTCGAGAAAAGGGTTCGACTACTGCAGTGTTTGCGGCAAACTTCCAGCTGTTGTCATTATTCCTTCGAAAGAAGAGGAGTACAAGGAAATTTGCGAGGGCTTGGAGCCTGTTTTCACCATGGGCGAGAGACTATGTCCATACTGCACGACCAAGAGGCTCCTGCTCTACGAGGATGTTAGAAAAGCAGTTATCGAGCGAATCATCGGTAAAGCTGCAGAAGTCGAGAAAGCACCTAGCCCCGTGATACAATACGACAGAACTGGGCGACGTCTGCTTCGTTTCCCATCAGTTTCAGACATAGCTGCCAAACCCTTCTTAAAATCCCTGTTATCAGCTGCGAGAACTGCAGACCAAGACGATGTCGTGGCAGAGAGTTTGACACGTGTTTTGAACGACTTCCTGAAAAACATAGGTACGACTCGCACCAGGATTCTCGAACTCATGGGAATCAGAAATCAAGAGCTTCGGGAAATAATGGAGTTTTTGGTGGCTTCCGACGCTGAAACACTGTTTTTCCAGAACCGTGGAGCATGTAAAACACTTCTGGCTGAAATCGGGAGTATCAAGGAATTAAAGGAGGTTGGGTTGAAGCAGCTGACTGCGTATTACTGCATCCTGAAATGCGACGGAGATAATTTTGGTAAGATTTTGCGTGGTTTTATCGAAGAGGGGTTGCGGCAAAAAGTAGGAGATTACTTGGTTAATTCGCTGGAAGGACCGGCTCGGAGCCTAGTGTCTTATCTGCTTCAAAACAGAATCGAAGAGGCGAGGACCGTCGCTCAAGGTGTTGACGATTCTCGGCTCAGCTACATAGAGTCGGAACTTGACAGCATGGTGAAAAGTGGTAGAATTATTGTGTCGCCCTCTTTTCACGCAGCGTTGAGCAGGTGTTTGATGGCTACAGCTGTCAGAGACAGCAACATAGTCGAGAAACACGACGGTGTGACGATCTACGCAGGAGGAGACGATTTGCTCGCTGTTCTACCTGTTGAAAGTTCGCTGAAAGCCGCCGAACAGCTGCGGAGAAGATTCAGCCTCCCAGTCGATGACTCTCCCGGGTTTGATAGGGTTGAGAATTTCCAGCTTCCAAGCCTCGCATGTGCTGGAAGAAGCTTTGCACTGTATCTAACGCATTACATGTTTCCGCTATACATGGCGTTGAGTAAGGTGTTGCGGCTTCTCGAAACTCATGCGAAAAACGTGGTGTGGATGAAAGACGGTTCCCGTGTCAAGAAGGACAGCTTGGTGCTTGCTTATTCGCCGAGAGGTGGCGAGACAACCGCGTTGATACCGTTGTTCAGCTTCGATGGAAAGATGCCGCTCGGAGAGCACGTGGCAAAAATCGACGAATGTGTTAAGTCCGTTGAATCGAAAAAACCCTCCTTCGCGGTCTCGCTCATCTACGACCTCCTTAAAAGTGGAGAAACAATTCAGGGGATAATCTCAAACGGTAGCGTCGCCTTGTTCAAGGAGGTGCTGGAGAACATTTTTGAGAGAAACAAGGTGGGATCGTCGTCGGTGGGACGGCAGATTTCGGCGAAATGGTCAGATTATCTCTCTGAGTATTTTGGTCTGAAGGGTGAGCTGGATGGTCGTGAGCTGTCGTTTGTCTTGGAATGGATTCGGGCTCTGCGGGTATTTCGCTCTGGTTTGAGGGGTGTTGAATGATGGATGATGGAGTTTCTGTGTTGTTCAGGTTTTTGGAGCCGATGATGTTCCGTGGCCCCGGCGAGTTCGACCCATACGTGCGGGGAACTCATAGCAGGGCAGTAAGCATGTTGATGCCTTCTCCATCAACAATATCCGGCGTCATCGCAACCTACAGCTTGTCCAAGCGAGCAAGCACGGCGGAAATCAGTTATTCTGTCGCGAACTGGGACCGGGCATACTTTGACGTAATCGGGGCGGGGACCGTTGTGAGAGGGCCTCTTGTCAAGGTTAGGGATGAGTTGTACGCGGAGTATCAGGATAAGGATTTGCGTGGTTTTTTGAAGCTTGAAAATGTTAGGAAGCGGTGTGAGGAAATTTCAGCACCTCAGCGTGGTTTGTCCTCTCTGGAACGTGTTGATTTGGAGTTTGACAGCAGCGGCCGTGCCGGCTTGATGCTGGAGACGCGGTCCAGTCCCGCGGCGAAGTATGCGAAGGAAGGCTTCCTTTACGGTGTTGAGTACGTGGATTACAGTAGTTCCAGAGGCAGGTATGTCGGCGGGGTGGCGGTGGTGGTGGATGTTTTCGGCGAGGGTTGTATGGATTTGTCGAGTGTGAGGAACGTAGCGGTTCGGCTTGGTGGGGAGGGTAGAGTGGCGTCGATGACGACTCACCATAATGCGTTGATTCTCAAAAGCTTGGCGGAGAAGGTTTGGAAAGGTGAGAAAAGCCATCGAGGGCGTTTGGCGCTGTATGCGGCGACTCCCGTTTTGTTTAAGGGTGGAAAACCTGTTCAACAGCTTGTTCATGAATGGAGTGGTGGGAAAGGGTATAGGTTTCTCGGGCTGGCGGGAAGGTCGACGATTGTCGGCGCTGGCTATGTGTTGGGTTTGGGGAGGAGGAAGCCCGTGTACTCTGCTTTGGCTCCTGGGTCGGTGATTTTAGTAGAGGGCGGGTTTGACTTGCTGCGGGTTTACTTCGATGGGCTGGGCGAGGCCTGTGGAATCGGGTTCGGAACCGTGATCCCCGTCCCTCTGAGCTGACATGGTTTTTTACTCCTTCGATGATGTTTTGCGGGTTTTGCGTGTTTTTCGTGAAACACCGTGCGAGGTTAGTGATGAGTTGCGGGGTTGGCGTTGGCGTGAGCCGCCTCTTCTCTCACCATACCGTATTCACATTAATGCTTCAGACCTTTCTTTCCGATGCGATTCCGGCCGTCTCGGCTATTTGAGGCATGTATCGCATGTTCGTGAGAAGGCTGGCGATGATTTGTTGTTCGGGAGTGCTGTTCACCGAGTTATTGTCGATGCGTCAACTTTTGCGAAGGGTGTAATCATTCATAGTAGGCCGTCTAGCGGTCGCGAGTTTTATGATGAGATGATGAGGGTTGGGGATGTTTTGCGTGGAGAGCGGCTTTTTTCACGTTTTTCTGAGGTTTTCAATTCTCTTTGGAGCTCAGCTTGTTTTGTTTATTCTTCTGCCTTGGACAAGGTTTTGTCTTCTTCTAGGTATCTGGGCTGGGATGGGATAGCTTATAGGGTGGTTCCATGGGTTTGTGAGTTTGCCGTGGATGGCCGGTTGCTTGGGCTTAACCGTGCGGTGAGAGTTGATGCCTTGATTCCGCCAAATGTTTTGGTTGAGTTCAAGACGAGGCCTCCTTCAAGGTTGTTTGAAGTGGCGTTGGCTGGTTATGCACTTTGTTTTGAGTCGATGTTCAACGTTCCCGTGAACCATGGCTTGATTCTTTACGTTAGTTTTGAGAAAGGTGGACAGTTTAGGGTTTATGAGCATTTTGTTCCTATCGATGATGCTTTGCGGATGGAGTTTGTTGAGCGGAGGGACTTGCTTCTGCGTGTTGTTGCGGAGAGGTTTGACCCGGGTCTTCCCGCTGAATGCGATAAATCATGCCCTTACCTTAAAATCTGCAGAGAAGAGTGATATCCTCCGATTCCCTCTTGCGGGATCACGA
>JAWAFZ010000030.1:0-13750 GCA_038890155.1 Candidatus Caldarchaeum sp.
GTATGGGTTGCTGGTGTCGGTGAAATCCCTTGCAGGAAGGAGTATGTCGACGCCGATTTTAGAGAGATGCTTTACACGGCGGCCGTGGAGGCTTACAGGGACGCGGATATAGATCCCTCAGGAGTGGACGGCGTTGTCTCAAGCGGGATAGATTTCTACGAAGGCATGAGCATCACGGACTCCTACACGCCTGACCAGGTTGGTGGAAGGCTCAAGTTCAACAGCCTTGTCTCCAACGACTCGCTGAACGCTTTCATCCACGGTTACATGCTCATCAAGACAGGACGCTTCAAAACCATCCTCGTAGCAGCGTACTCCAAACCGTCAAACATTCTCAACTACCACGAAATCCTTCTCAACTCCCTCGACCCCCACGTCCTACGCCCACTCTGCCCACCCCACTATGCTTTGGCGGCGTTGGACGCCCAAGCATTCCTGCACCGCACTCAAGGAACGGGCCTTGACCTCACGGCAGTCGCCGCAAAAAACAAGAGAAACGCCGCCGTCAACCCATCAGCAGCGTACGGCGAGAGAAAGACCGTTGAGGAGTTGGACGGGTCTGAGACGGTTTCCACGCCGTTGAAACGGGTTCATGTGGCGCCGCTGGCAGACTACGCAGCCGTCGTCATCCTGACAAATGCTAGCAGGTACGGCAAGGTTCTCGTCGAAGGCGTTGGCTTCTCCCAAGGCCTTCAATCGACAGACTTGTCGAGCAGGGAGTGGGGGAGGGCTCTGTGGGTCAGGACTGCGTTGGCAGCGGCGACGAAGGGCAACAAAGCTAAAAGCGTTGACTTCGTCGAGGTGTCCGAGCCGTTTGCACACACAGAGCTGATGATACTCGATGAGCTACGTCTGTGGGATGCTCCGGTCATCGAATTCCTGAGAAGAGGTGAGTTTGAGGATGACGCCCTCCATCCTGTGAACCCGTCGGGGGGATGCTTGGGCATGGGGTATGCCTTGAACGCGTCAGGTCTTCAGAGAGTGGTTCAGTCAGTCAAGATGATGGAGTCCCGCCGATGGCGGGTGTGTCTGGCGGCTTCGGTCGACGGTGAAATAGCTGACGGGGGTTCGTTGGTGGTTTTGAGGCTGGTGGGGTGATGGTTCGGAGAGTTGCCATCGTCGGGGCGGGCATGACCTACTTCCGGTCCATGAGCCCGTTGACTTCGGAGGAGTTGGTTTTTGAGGCTGTGAGTAAATGCCTCGACGACTGCGGCATGAGCTTCGACGATGTGGAGGCGGTGGTGGCTGGCTCGGCTCCCGACGCCTTCGACGGATACCATCACAAGGGGGTTTTGGCTGTTGAGCCCTCAGCGGCGACTTGTAAGCCCTTCTCGAGGGTTTTCGTTGGTGGCGGCACGGGTGTGGGCTGCGCCGTAGCTGGATGGTGGCATGTCGCCTCGGGCTTGTTCGACAGGGTTCTCGTAGTGGCGTGGGAGAAGATGAGCCATCCATACCCCCATGCTCAGCAGTTGTTCAGGACAATCTTCGACCCTGTTCTGGAGCAGCCTCTCGGCCCCAACCTCATCTGGATATTCGCCCTCGAGATGAGAAGATACATGGAAGCGCACCAGCTTAGCAAGGATCTCATAGCTCGGGTGGCCGTCAAGAACAAAGCTAACGCATTAGACCATCCATACGCCCAGCTACGGGCCAAGATAAGCGTCGACGACGTCTTGAAATCCCCGGTTCTTGTCTGGCCCGTCAACAGGCTAGACATCAGCCCCACCTCGGACGGAGCGGTTGCTTTGATGTTCGTCTCAGAGGACGAAGCTAGGAAGATTACCGACACGCCTGTTTGGGTAGACGGGGTCGGCTCGTGCCTAGACAGCCAGTTCTGGACCAACCGAGACCTAGCCTACCCCTACTACGTCTACCTAGCAGCGCAGCAAGCCTACAGGATGGCAGGCATCACCAACCCCCTCAAAGAGATAGACGTCTTCGAGCCCTACGACCCCTTCACGTACAAAGAGCTTCATCACCTCGACGCCCTCCTCGGCAAGCCCGGGCTAGCCCCTAAACTCCTCGCCGAAGGACAGCTGGAAAGAGACGGGGACGTTCCCACGTCGCCGTCGGGCGGCTTGCTGGGAGTCGGGAACCCTATAGCCGCAGCCGGGCTGATGAAGGTAGCTGAGCTCTACTGGCAGCTTAGCGGCCGTGCTGGAAGGAGACAGGTCCCGAACGCCTACGTCGGCGTGGCCCAAGCATGGGGAGACTTGATGCAGGTTGGTCAGGTGGTGGTCTGCCGTTCATGAACAAGGTAGCTCCGGCAAGGTTTTCAGAAGAATATCTTGGCCAACTTCC
Organism: Candidatus Caldarchaeum sp.; assembly: GCA_038890155.1. Classification (GTDB taxonomy): domain Archaea; phylum Thermoproteota; class Nitrososphaeria_A; order Caldarchaeales; family Caldarchaeaceae; genus Caldarchaeum. The sequence goes on from JAWAFZ010000030.1 coordinate 2,302, forward strand.
CGACGACGTGGCTAAGTTCATTAGAGGCTTTGGCCTGGACAGGGAGTTTGGCCGCGCCGAGGGATGGAACTCCGCTCTTTCGAAGAAGTTCACAGACGTCGAGGGCTGGCAAGTTGAAAGCCTCGTCCTAACATACTGGCGAATGGCCTTCGAGTACAGGCACACGCCTGGGCAAGCCTACAGCCGTTTTCTGCAGGGTTTGAAGGACGGCGTAATTCTTGGAACAAGGTGTCGAGGATGCCGACGGCTTATGGTCCCTCCAAGAGTCTTCTGCGAGCTCTGTTTCAGGGACGTGGATGATTGGGAGGAGAGTGCTGGAGATGGGGTGGTCGCAACCTACTCCGTCGCCCACGTCGGGACAGACCCAAGTGTGAGGCTTGTGAAGCCTATGGTGGTTGCGGTGGTCTGGCTTGAGGACACGCTTAACAAGCCGACGTCGTCGAAAACAGTCATGCATGCCGCGGGGCTTCTACACAGGCTAGATGAAGTAAACCCTGAAGAGGTGAGGATTGGGATGCGTGTAAAGCCTTCATGGAAGCCTGCCGAGGAGAGGGTTGGAAGCATTCTCGACATAAGATACTTCAAACCTGTTGGTGGAGTGAGATGAGCATAGACTCCTACTACGAGTATCCGGCGGGAGTCGGGCTCTCGAAATTCCTTGAAGGGCTGAAGCACGGCAAGCTGATTGCCAGCGTATGCAGGAGGTGCGGGGCCCGCAAAATACCCCCAAAGGCTTACTGCCTCGAATGCATGAAGCCTTCGGACGAGTACGTTGAAGTGGCCCCCCTCGGCTCAGTCGAAGCCTACACCCGATGCGAAGTAGGTTTAGACGGATCTAAGGCCGGCGACGTCGTCTGGGTCTTCATAAAGTTCGAAGGCGTTGCGGGAGGCCTGCTGCATCGACTCGACCCATCAGCAGAGCCTAGGAAGGGGTTGAAGGTCAGGCCTGTTTTTCACGAACATCGGGCGGGCAGCGTGCTCGACATCAAGTGGTTCAGGCCAGCTGAGTAAGCTCTTCCGCGGCCTCGCGAAGGTTCCAAGGAGGCTCCCAGTAAACATCCTCTAGAATGGAGGTGGGCTTGAGTGGCGGCATCCTGCTGCTTTCCTCAACGGCTTCAGCAACAGTCTTGTCGTACTCCCTCCACATATCTGCATCCTCCTTTTCGCTCCAGAAACCCTCGTTCATCAAGAAAGCCTTCACACGCTTCAAGGGGTCTCTCCCCTTCCAGCTCTCAACCTCTTCAACGCTCCGGTATCGTGCCGGGTCGTCGGCCGTCGTATGAGGCCCGATCCTGTATGTGAGAGCCTCGACCAGCGTCGGCCCCTCCCCTCTCCTAGCTTTTTCAACAGCCCTGCCACCAACAACATAGCAGGCTGCCACGTCGTTCCCGTCAACCCTCAAGCCCTCGAGCCCGTAAGCCACAGCCTTCTCGGCTAGAGTGTTTGAGGCGGTCTGACGAGACACGGGCAGAGATATGGAGTAGTGGTTGTTGACGCAGAAGAAGACGATTGGAGGCTTGAAGACGCCTGCGAAGTTGAGAGCTTCGTGGAAGTCGCCCCTAGAGGTTGCTCCGTCTCCGAAGTAGTTGACCACAACATGTCCTGCTTTCCTCTTTTTGAGAGCCATAGCGAACCCGACCGCCGTCGGAATGTGGAGGGAGACAGCTACCGGGGCTGCGACAATTCTATGTTCCCTTGAGCCGAAGACTGCGAAGTCATGTCCCTTCAAAGGGTCGCCGGAGTTCGAGAGGAACCGGTTGAGCAGCTGCTCCAACGGCACCTTTCTTGCGACGTACACAGGGAGCTCACGGTAGAGGGGGAAGATCCAGTCCTCTTTCTCCAAGGCGTAGGCTGACCCTACGTATGTTCCCTCCTGTCCTTCGGACGGAGCGTGGATGCCTACTCTCCCCATACGCTGGAGACGCATCAGCCAACGGTCCAGAACCCTCGACAAAACCATGTCTCTGTACATCGAGAGAAGCATGGAGGGCTTCAGGCTAAAACCCTCGACGGGCACTCCCTCCTCCGAGAGGACCTGGTACATTACTGACGTTGAAAGACTTCAGGCTGATATAAGCGTTGCAGCTTCTAAAGAATATATTATGACCAGTATGGGTTAAGCCGATGATGCGGCCTGTTCTGTTGGCGGTTTTGTTGATGCTGCCGGCGGCAGCGGCCGTCGACCCTATCCCAGCAGGGACTCCGTTCGGCACGGTCTACGTCCGTGTTGTTGACTGCGGGAACGGAAACCCTGTGGTGGGAGCTTCGGTGAACCTCGACAACCCCACTCACCGGGCAAGCGGGTTGACGAACGCCACAGGCATAGCGACCCTGGGGGTTTTCGACTGGTTTTACAACTATTACATAACTGCCTCGGGGTACAGCATATCGGCCGGTACGCGGCGGTTCTCTCTCGGAGAGGTTTTCCAAGCATGCCTCAACGCTGAGGTGGCAGGGTTCTGGAGGATAACTGCAACTGTTCAGATGTGGCAGGGCGACGTACACGCAGGCGGGTCTGGATGGGCTTTGATAAGACTGAGAAACTTCGAGCCGGGGGTCTTCAACATCACCGAGTTCCAGATATGGGTCTCAGGATACGAAGGACCAGCCATCGTCTATCCCACCCCATCCGGAATCATCCTAGGCAAGATTTTAGACACAGCCGTCAACATGACTCTCTTCCCAAAGCCTGACATCCCCGTAGGAAGGCTCAAAGCAGACCTTAGGCTCAAGGCTGTGTTCAGGTCTGACGACGGCAGGGTTATCGGCCCTTTAACGATAATCACCGACCTAGATTACGTCAACATACTTCCATACAGGACGTTTAGGATAAGAGTTCTCGACAACTGGGCGACCAACCCAGTAGCAGGCGCCACGATTCTCCTCGAGTCAACCCTCCCAGGCGTCCAAGCCTCTTACACCGTCCAAACCGATGGCGACGGCGTCGCAACCATACGACGTATGCAGGACATGGTCTACCGCCTGAGGGTCTTCTACCCCTCTCCGTACTCCGAAGAAGTCTTGATGGTCAGACAGTCTTTCCCCATACTCGTCGACCTAGCTCGCACGGGCTTCATAACAACAACCCTCTTCGAGGCCCGTGTAAAAGTTTCAGATCTAGCTTCAAGGTCCCTGGACGCAGAGGTGCGCTTGGGTAAGGTTGCGAAGACTGCTGTGAACGGGGAGGCTGTTTTCAAGAATGTTCCGAAGGGGAGCTACGATGTGAAATGTTTCTGGAGAGGCGTGGAGGTTTGCGCGGGAACCATGGCTGTCGACGAGCCGCTCGTCCTCTACAGCCCCGGGGGCGAGCTAGACGTCAAAGCCGACGTCGGCGACCTAGTTTTGAAGCTTAGAAAACACGGCGACAAGCCACTGACGTCAAGCGTCAAGCTCTTAATCACGCCTTTCGACGAAACAATAGAAGCCGCAGACGTAGCGGTTTTCTCCAGACTTCCAAGAGGAACGTACAACATCACGGTCAAGGCATACAACTGGGTCAAGCAAGCGGAGGCGACGGCGGGCACTTACCGGTTCAGCATACCGCAGCAACACGGCGAACACACGATAACAGTCAGCGTCTTCGACGCTGTTTTGAGGACGTCCACGGAGGACGGCAAGCCATCACCCCTGACCAAGATCTTGGTCGACGGCAGGAACGTCGAAGGCGTTTCAGGAGTTTTCACCATCCAAGACATTACGCCTGGCATGTATGTGGTTGAAGCGTTCTGGCTAGACCACCAGGTTCTCGACACCGAGGTTGAGCTTTCTCCAGCCTCAGCCCCTGTCCTGACTGCGAGGATTAGAGACCTACAGGTTAGATTTGTGGGCGTTGACGGTTCAAGCGTTCCCCGCGGACTAGCATTTCTGAGAGTAGGAGGCTTAAACCAGACGAGAGAGGTGCAGAACGGCAGCGTCGTTTTCGACCAAGTTCCAGCAGGCTCTCATTCTCTTACTGTGTTTTTCGACGGTTCGAAGGTTTTTGAGGGACGGGTTGAGACGGCCAGCCCCCAGAACGTAGTCGTTGAGACCGGTATGGTGTTGATTGTTTTCAGAGATCAGCAAGGCAAGCCCGTTAAAGACCTACGGGTCGAGGTTGAGGGCGTCGGCTGGGCCGTCGTCGACGACGAGGGAACCGTCCTCCTCGGCCCCAAGCCCATAGGAAGCTACAGGTTCACCGCGACCTTCAAGGGGTTGCCGGCTGCGTCGGGCACTGCTTCCGCAGGCAGAGCGACGGCGATCACGCTACCCTTCTACAGGCTTGAGGTCGAGGTGGTCGACGAGCTCGACAACCAGCTCCAAGCAACCATCGAGCTGCTCAGGCAGGATGTCCTAGTAAACAGACTCGAAGGATCCAGCGCATCCTTCTCCACCCTGCCTCCCGGAGACTATACTGTGAGGGTCTCTCTCGGCTCTAAGCAGGCGGAGAGAAGCGTCGTCGTCCAGTCGGACACCAGCCTCAGAGTCGTGATGCCTGTGGCTGTAAGGTTCGCCGGCCAAACGCTTTCCCTGTTTGAGCTGACGATCTTCATAACTCCTGTCGTGCTAGTTTCGGCAACGGCTCTTACGGTTCTCGCTATTAGAAAGGTTCTGCTCAAACGAAAAGGTAAAAGGCTGAAGGGTAGGCTTTAGTTAGGGTGTAGCTCAGTGGACGCAGAGTTCCTGCTGGTTCTCATCAGCTTCGTGCTAACCATGGTGTTCGCCATCCTAGTCTACGGTCTCCTCAAAGACCTCAGCCTCGGAATCTTCAGTAGATTCTTTAAAATCTTAATAGCTGCCGCCCTAGTCTCCATAGGCGGGAGGGGGGCTGCGCTGCTCAACCTAAGCAGTAGAGTGCCATTCCTACCTGTGAGTCTGGAGACTGTGTCGGGCCTGCTCTTCCTCGTGCTCTTGACGGCGGCGTTCTGGCAGCTGCTTCGTGATTGGAGGAAGCTTTCGCTGAACAAGCCTTTGAAGAGAGTGGGCAGGGATGAGGCTCGGAATTGAGGATGTTCTCTCGCTTCTGAGCTCAAAAACCGGCTCGTTGATAATCACGGGCCCGAACGGTGTTGGGAAGACGCTGCTCTCGATTCAAGCAGCTGACCGAGCTCTGAAGAGAGGTACAAAGTGCGTCTATGCATTAACAACCATGGCACCCCGCACGTTCTTGGACATGGCTAAGTTCATATCGGTAGACTTCTCCGACAGCTTAGAAAATAATTCGCTGGTGTTGGTTGACTGCCACACTGGTGGGGAGGAATCATCCCCAGCAAAGTTCAGCGTCAGCCCCGAGGCCAGCCTTCTTCAGATCCGTCAAACCTTCCTAGAGGCTGCAGAATTCTCTCAAAACTATCTACTAGTCGTGGACGACCTCAGCACGCTGCTCGCCTACGTCCCCTCCGAGACCGCCTTCAAGTTCTACCAAGGCGTGGCTTCCGACCTAAGACGAAACAAAGCCACTGGAATCTCCGTAATCGTGCCCGAGATCCTCGACCAAAAACTGACAAACCTACTCTACTCTCTGTCAGACGGAGTCGTTGAAATGACTCTAGAGGACATGGGTGGAAACCTCCGAAGGTTCATGAGGATAAGATTCATGCGAGGAGTCAAACACCTCGCAGAATGGAGCGAGTTCCAGATAGGCGAACACGGCCTAGAAATAATAACCTACTGAGCGAACATACTAGAGTGAAGCGGGCGTGGCGCCGGTTGGTCTAAGTATTGCGCTGGATGGTTTGTCGCCTTCCCCGTTCTCGGGCGAAGAATCACGGCCCTTCATGCATTCTGAGTAATTCTGTCCTCGGAACCACTCACGCCAGTCTCCGCTATAACAGATGAAACACTATATATCTCCGGACATTTTACAAAATTTATGAAAATCCTGCCGAACTTCGTGGACAACGAATTCACCACCCCACAGACAGCAGAAAATCTTCCAGTGAAAAACCCAGCTTTCGACACGGTAATCGCCTACGCCCCCATCACGCCTGAAACCGAAGTCGAAAAAGCCGTCGAATCGAGTGTGAAAGCCTTCGAAAAATTCCGCAAAACAACTCCATCCGACCGTGTTCAGTATCTGATGAAGATTAGGGAGTATTTGGAGAGGGACACAGATGTTCTCGCACGTGTTCTAGTCGAAAATCATGGACGAACGTATTCCGAAGGCGTTGGAGAGGTGAGGAGAAGCTTGGAGAACGTGGAGGCGGCTGCTGCGATAGCTTACACGCTTGCGAAAGGCGAGAAAATGCTAAACATCTCGCCCGACATAGACCAAGAACTCATCCGAGAGCCTCTTGGCTGTTTCGCCGTCATAACGCCTTTCAACATCCCGCTTCACGCATGGTCATCCTACGTTCCCTACGCAATCGCCGTCGGAGCAACTGTCGTGCTAAAGCCCAGCGAAATAACACCCATGGTGGCCAACGAGGTGGCCCGGATAATGAAGGAAGCAGGCGTTCCTCCGGGAGTGATGAACATAATTCATGGCGACGGCCGAGTCGCTGAAAAACTCGTCAAACATCCCGATGTTCAGGGTGTTGGGTTTATCGGCTCAACCCGCACAGGCAAAATGCTCTACGAGTTGATTGCGAAAGAAGGTAAACGGGCCTCGATAAACGCCGGCGCGAAAAACCATATAGTCGTGATGAAAGACGCTGACCTGATAAAAACTACGGAAGCCGTCGTTTCATCGTTTTTCGGAATGTCTGGACAGAGGTGTCTGGCGGGCTCCAACCTCGTCGTGGTAGACGGCGCCGAACAGGTGGTCGGCCTAGTGGCCTCGAAATCCCGTCTCAGACTGGGATACGGCATGGAAAAAGATACGGAAATGGGCCCGATGGCTTCTAGACAAGGCCTTGAAAAAGCTCTCAAATACATCGAAGTCGGTGAAAAATACGGCCAGATCCTCGTCGACGGCCGACAGAACAAGCCAGCAAAACCTCTCGACGGCTATTTCGTCGGGCCAACCGTGTTCAAAGACGTACCACCTAATTCGCCTCTTGCGAAAGAGGAGATCTTCGGCCCGGTCGCTGCTATTCTTTCAGTTGAAAACGTTGACGCAGCCATCGACCTCATCAACAAAAACACGCCCTACGGAAACGCTGCGTCGATTTTTACATCCAACCCGAGAATAGCTCGGCATTTCGTCCTAAATGTGAACGTCGGCAACGTCGGCGTGAACATCGGCGTTCCACAGCCTATGGCGTATTTCCCGCTGGGCGGGAGAAAGATGTCCTTCTTCGGCACGGCTCACAGCCGAGTCGACACATTGAGATTCTTTACCGACCACAAAATCGTGACGACGAGGTGGTGGTGATGGAAATCGCGCCCGGCGTTTCAATCCGGAAAGTCTTCGTATTCGTAGAAGAAACATTCATCGAAAACGGAAAAAAACTAAGCAAACCTGTTCGGAAGAGCGCGGCAGCGGCTGTTATAAAGAACCCGTACGCAGGACGCTACGTAGACGACCTGCAGGTTTTGATTGACGCTGGTGATTTTCTAGGCGGGTTTTTGGGGAAGAGGGCTCGGGAAGCTCTAAGCATCGCTCCGGCTGAGGTTGAAAGCTACGGAAAGGCCGCTGTCATCGGAACCGCTGGCGAACTCGAGCACGGCCACGCCATCCTGCATCCAAAGTTTGGAAGAGGGTTGCGGGAAGAATCCGGGGGACAAGAAGTCTGCAAAGCCATCATTCCATCGGCTGCTAAGGTCGGCGGACCCGGCACTGCCATCGACGTCCCACTCCACTACAAACGAGCTGCTTTCGTCAGAAGCCATTACGACGCCGTAGAAGTCCGGACACCCGACGCTCCTCTGCCAGATGAAATTATCGTCATCGCGGCAGTGACAGATTCAGGCAGGCCTCTTCCGAGGATAGGTGGTCTGAAGAAAGAAGAAGTGAAAGGGGAAGACGGTCTCCGTTAGAAGAACCATGAAAATATTTTTCTCTTTATGAAGTCCGCTATGCCGTTTCTGAAGAAAGCGAGCAACAGTATTAGTGTCAACCCGTAGAGAACCTGCGTCAAAGGCCCTAGGAATCTCAGCGCCTCGTTTACGACAGCTATGATGGCTGAGCCGATGTGGGGCCCGAGAAGAGTTGCTCTTCCTCCGAGAATGACTATTATCTGGGCGGGGATGTCGAGCGATGAGAAAGCGAAATAGGATGGTGCGATGAGCTGTGAAAACAGGCCGTACTGTGCTCCCGTGAAGCCGAGAAAAGCCGAGGAAAACAAAGCCGTCAAAGTCTTCACCCTCGAGACGTTTATTCCTACGAGCTCAGCGCTAACTTCTTCATCTGTTATGCATCTGTACGCGTATCCCGTTCTAGTGTAGAACAACAGATAGTAGGCTATCGCCGTCGCCGCCAAAACAGTCAAGGTGGCCACATAATAGTAGCGGAGGTTGTATGGAAGAGCGTCCAAAGGACCGAAGCTGACACCTCTGATTCTGAACCCTGTTTCGCCTCCCGTGACGTTAGCGAGTCCGATTACCAAGTTGTTGAAGACAAGAGTGATCGCAAGCGTGAATATTCCAGTGAATATGACGACGAGTTTTCTTCTTACGGATAGGTAGCTGACAACCCATCCTATAGCCCCCACCACAGCAGTCGACAGAAGTACAGCTTCAACCGAGCCCATCAAGCCATCACGGATGGAAATGCCGGTGATGTAGGCTCCGATCCCGATGAAAGCGCCTACACAGAGGAAGAGCTGGCGCGTGTAGCCGAACAGAAAGTTGAAGCCGTAAGCGAAGGCTGTGAAGAAAGCCATCTGAGAGAGAATGAAGATGACATACGGCGTGTTGACGAAGACGAGTGGAACAAGTCCGTAGATGACCGCAAGCACGATTAAGGCGATGAGCCTGGTGCTCTCTGCTCTCACCATCTTTCACCCACGATTCCGTAAGGCTTGATGAGTATCAGGATAATGATGAAAATCAGCAACGCGACGTATGCGAGATATGTTCCGATGAAGACGACTAGGAAGGTGTAGACGACGCCGATGACGAGGCCTGCGACGATTGTCCCGTAGACGCTGCGGATGCCCCCCAAGACGGTGACGAGAAGCCCGAGAATCGTGAATTCTATGCCGCTTTCAGGCGCAACTGTTGCGACAACGCTTCTGATGATACCAGCCAAGCTTACGAGAAACGCGCCGAGAAGGAAAACCAGCAAACGGTATCTTTTCACGCTGACTCCAACAATCAACGCACCTGTTTCGTTCTGTGTGAGAGACCGGATGGCCATACCGTTCCAAGTCTTTTTGAGGAAAAGATAGACGCCTATCAGGATGGCTGCCGAAGCGACGCCAGTCGCGATTTGAGCCGTTCTAACCGTCAAACCCATGAAATCAACAGTGGCTACTGGAAGGTTTATCGTCAAAAAAGCAAGCGGAAAACTCGTAATCAACGCGCCGTGAACTAGAATCGAGAAAGAGAGAGTCATGTACAGGCCGAGCAGTACTCTTTCCTCTCCTTCGAGGAGGTAAACGGGTCTAAGGAGTATTTTTTCGAGGAAGGCTGCGGTGCCCATGGTGAGGAGAATTCCTGCGACAAGAGCCAGTGGAAGTGGAAAGTTGAATGCTTGAAGCAGGACTGCTGTTCCTACTGTGCAGATGACGAGAAGCTCTCCATGAGCTAGGTTCAGAACGCCAGCCAACCCGTAGATCAGCGTAAGACCCGCGGCGATAAGCGACAGAATCAACCCGAAGACAACACCGTCGAGGAAAAACAGCAGAAAATTTGCGTCCATGCTACATTCCCAGGTATTTTTTCACAAACGCTTGAGCGTTCAAGCCCCCCTCGATGTCGCCTTCGAAAACTACTCTACCGTTGGACAGAATGTATCCACGGTCGCTGAGGTCGGCGGCCTGAGCCGTTCTCTGCTCAACCAATAGAATCGACATCTCGGATTTATTTTCCATCAGCTTTCGCAGCCCTTCGAAAATGTTTTTGACGAGAAGGGGAGAGAGGCCCGTGGAAGGCTCGTCCAGAAGAAGAAGCTTCGAATCCGTCATCAAGGCTCGGCCGATTGCAAGCATCTGTTGCTCGCCTCCGCTCATAGTGCCGGCCCTCTGAAGCTGTCTCTCCCTGAGCTTGGGAAAAATGCTGAAAACGAGCGCCAAATTTTCGTCAAGCTTTCTCCGAGCACGTTTGTTGAAAGCTCCTAGAAGAAGGTTCTCCCTCACAGTCATCAACGGGAAAAGCTCCTTTTCGGCCAAAGCAAGTGCAACGCCTTCCTCAACTATTTTCTCCGGCGGCAATCCGTCAATTCTTTTTCCATCAAGCTGAATGCTGCCTTTCCGAGGTTTTAGAAGCCCGGCGATTGCTTTGAGGAGAGTTGTTTTTCCAGCGCCGTTTGGCCCAAGAACCGCTACGACTTCGCCTCTGTCAACTTCGATGGAGACGTTCCACAAAACCTGGATATCGCCGTAGCCAGCCTCCAAACTATCCACTTTTAGAAGGCTCGACAACTTTTTCACCCAGATAAGCCTCAATCACTTCTTGGTCTGAAACTATTTCCTCTGGCTTGCCTTCGGCGATTTTCGCCCCCTGGTTGAGCACGGAAACCTTGTCGGCGAGAGAAGAAACAGCGCTTATGACGTGTTCAACCCAGATGATTGTCAACCCATATTCTCTACGAATGTTCCTGAACAAGTCGACTGCGTCCTCTACTTCTGCGGTGTTCAGGCCGCTCATGTATTCGTCGACCATCAAGAGTTTAGGCTTAGAAGCTAGGGCCCGTGCGAGCTCGACTTTTTTCCGCTCCTGCAGATTGAGAACACCTGCTTTCATGTTTGCTTTCTCAGTCAGCTGAAGCTTTTCGATGAGAGATGTCGCATGGTTTTCGAGCTCATGCCGCGGAATTCGGTTGCTGAAAAGACCTCCGACGTAGACGTTGTCCCAAACGGTCAACTCTTTAAAAGGCCGTGGAATCTGAAGCGTTCTACCAACGCCGAGCTTGAAGACTTCGTGGGCCGGCTTGTCCGTGATGTCGTGGTTGTCGAAGAAAACTTTTCCCGAGGTCGGCTTTAACACGCCGTTGATGATGTTGAAAAGAGTTGTTTTTCCCGCTCCGTTGGGGCCGATGATAGCGCGGATCTCGTTCTCTTCGACTTCAAGGTTAACATTCTTCAAAGCAGGCAGGCCGCCGAAATACTTTGTCACGTCTATGCATCTAACTAGTGTCGTCAACCCCTACCCTCACCGAAAAACAAAATAAAAGAGATGATGTAGATTTGGTTTTCTATTTTTGCGGGACATAGGGTTGGACGGGCGGAGAAGTGTAGAGGGTTTCGACGACCCAGTTGGCGCCGGGGTTCACTGGTCCTGGGGAGCCGCGCTTGATCACAGCTAGCCTCATGGCGGGTTTCTTAATCTCACCCCACTCCGTGTAGGAAAGAGGCCACGCGAAGATCGGATGGCTGAACTCGCTAGTTCGAATGTGGTTTGCGACCGTTGAGGGGTCTGTCGAACGGGT
>JAWAFZ010000031.1:0-11544 GCA_038890155.1 Candidatus Caldarchaeum sp.
CGGGGGGCAGCATCTTCTCCCGCCTTCGAAACTCGGCGGCCATCATCGTCCCCCTGTTCATCACTACGATGAGAAGGTTCGGCGACCTCCCGATGGCGATAGAGTCGAGGGGCTTCGTACCGATGGCAAAAAGGTCTTACTATCTTGAGATAAGGATGAAGGGCGTGGACTACTTTGTTCTGGCTGTTCTAGCCGGTCTTGCGGGGCTTTCGATATTCCTAAGGCTTAATGGCTACGGAGTCGTCTTCCCAGACGTGATATGAAGGCTCTCTATTTCGATGGAGCGAGGCTGAGCTTGGTCAAGGACCACAGGCCTAGGGCTGAGGATGAGGCTCTTGTGCAGGTTGTTCTCGCTGGAATCTGCGGGACGGACCTCGAGATCTTGAAGGGATACGCTGGTTTTAGGGGAGTGCCAGGCCACGAGTTTGTTGGAGTTGTGGAGAAGAGCAGAGAACCCGAGCTGGTTGGAAAGCGTGTTGTCGGAGAGATTAACGTCGGATGCGGTGAATGCAGTTTTTGCAGGAAAGGGCTCGAGAGACACTGCCCACGCAGGACGGTCCTAGGAATAAAGGAGAGAGACGGGGCGTTCGCCGAGTTCCTGACGCTGCCTGAGAAAAACCTGCATGTTGTTCCGGACGAGGTGCCCGACGTGGCAGCTGTCTTCACCGAGCCTGTTGCAGCCGCGTACGAGGTTCTTGAGCAGACGCACGTCGACCCAAGCTGGCGTGTGGCCGTGGTCGGGGACGGCAGGCTGGGATCCCTCATAGCTCAGGTCATCTCAACTCTTACCCCCGAGCTAATTATAGTCGGCAAGCACCAACGCAAGATGAATCATCTGAGGGGCCTCGGGTTCAGATGCATCAACGTTGACGAGGTTGAAGAGCTTCACAGCTACGATTTGGTTGTCGAGGCCTCGGGAAGCACGTCGGGTTTGTTGACGGCTGCTAAGCTGGTTAAACCACGTGGCGTGATAATACTCAAGTCGACTGTAGCCGACGCAGCCAGCATCAACCTATCACCGCTAGTGGTCAACGAGGTTAACCTGATAGGGTCGAGATGCGGCCCGTTCAAGCCCGCACTCCAAGCTCTCTCAAAGAAGCTGGTAAAACCAGAGAACATGGTGGACGCTGTCTACAGCCTAGACGAGTACGAGGCCGCCTTCAGCCACGCAGCCTCGAGAGACGCTCTCAAGGTGCTGCTAAAGCCTTAGTCCTAGTTATACCGAGATACTTCTAGGGCTCCGGCTCGACAAACACAAATATAAATGCCGATTTAAGGCGTTTTTGTTGATGGACTGGCTCGACATACTCACAGGTGTAGTTGGGTCGATTGTAAGGTTCGTCACGGCCAGCTTGTTAAACATGTTGTTGACAGCCGCCGCCGTCGGAGCGGTGGTTTTAGCTGTTTTCCTCGTCCTTCGTAGGAGGAGGATGGCGGAGGGGGTTGTGCTCGAGCAGGTTGAGGAGGAGAAGCCGAAGCCGGTCGTGCTGGAGGAGTACATGGTTGACAACCTGATAAACGTCAAGGTCCTGTCCTTGAACGGACGGCATAAGTACATCGTTGAAGAGCCCTCTTTGACCGAGGAGGAGAAGATTATTCTTCAAAAGGTTGAACAGGCTTATGTCATCAAGGGAGAGGACCCTTTCAAGATTCTTGAGAGGTTCAGGATCCCCGAAGACAGGCTGGAAAGTGTTAAGTACTATGTCTTCAAGAACCTGAAGGGCGGGTGGAAGCTCGAGCCTCTGCTACGGGATGAAGGTCTTGAGGACATCACAGCGACGAAGCCTGGGCCTGTGTACGTCATCCACAGAAGACATCCTGACCTGGGTTGGATAGAGACGAACATCGAGCTCTCCGACAAGGAGCTGGACAAGCAGGCTCTTCTGCTTGCTGAGCGGAACGGAGCGGAGCTGAACATAGCCAGGCCTGCGGCTGAGATAATGACGAGCGACGGCGACAGGATCGCCTTGACTTACGCCGGCGAACTCACGCCCGGGACGAGCACCATCACCATCAGGAAGTTTCCCCGCCATCCCTACACCATCATCGACCTGATTAGAAAAGGAACTCTCAACACCATAACAGCGGCCTATCTGTGGACTTTTCTGGAGAACAAGAAGTTTGTGGTCATAGCGGGGCCCACCGGCAGCGGAAAGACAACGCTCTTGGCGGCGCTCCTCCAGCTCCTGCCGTCGAACGCAAAGATCTTAACCCTCGAAGACTACCATCCCGAGATAAACCTTACATGGCATAAGAATTGGCACCGATTCGTCACGAGGCGCACGCTGGGCGAAACAGCCTACAGCTTGGCGGAGATACTGAGGCTCAGCCTACGACACAGACCCGACTACACCGTCGTCGGCGAGGTGAGGGGGCAGGAAGCCAGAGTTATGTTCTCAGCTGCGGCGACGGGCCACGGCATGGCTTCTACTCTCCACGCCGAAAGCATCGAAGATGTTTACCAGAGGTTTTCAGGAGCTTCTATGGGCGTGATGAGGGATGAACTCGTCTTCCTCAACGTCGTCGCTCTGATAAAGGGGACGCCTAAAGGACGTAGAGTTGTTGGGGTTTGGGAGGTTGAGAAGCCTGGGAAAGAACACCTCATAAGCTGGTACGACGAGGAGTCGGGTCGTTTCTTCCCCGAGACCAGCAGACAACTCATGGTCAACTCTTTCCATCTCGTCCGCAGTCCGTCCCTTAGACGGCAGTACGAAGCTAACCTGAAAATCCTCGAAGAGCTCGTGTTGTCGGGTGAATCGATACCGGCCTCGGAGATATCGGTGAAGGTTGAAGAGATGCGAAAAGGTTTGAAGCTTGTCGTTAGCTGACTTCACGGGCGAGGAATATCTTGTTCTCTCGTGGCTGCAGTCTATCTCGGATAATCCAAAGAACTTTGTGAGGATAGTGGACATCGACATCAGGACGGGCGAGGTTGTTGTTCTCCACGACCCACCGGCGGTAATGAGCCTTGAGAAGCTTTTCGAAACTCTGGACAGGCTCGAGAAGCGGGGGTTGGTTAAAAGCGATTTTGAGAGGAAGCTCGCTAAGTGTGTTAAGTGTGGTAAGACGATCTTCCAGCCGCATTTGACATGCCCCGAATGCGGTGGGGAGGATGTTGAGAAGGTGGTTGTTTTCCTGCATTCCTGCGGCGCCAACCTGTCCGAGCATATTCTGTCTGAAACCCGGAATTGTCCTAAATGCGGCGACCTCCTGAACCTAAAGGAGCTTACGGAAAGCAGGGCCAGGTTCGCATGCAACAGATGCGGCGCTATTTTCGACAAGCCTGAGTTGAGGGCTGAATGTCTCTCGTGCGGCGACGTGCGGAGCGTCGTCGACCTTGTCTTCGAGGATTATCGTAAGTACATGATTACGGACGGCGGGCTTCTGTTTTTAGAGGCGAGGAACCCTTTAAGGGTGATGGTGAAGAGACTGCTGGAGGCAGGCTACCGTGTCTCGGAGAAGGTGGAGCTGCGTGGAATCAGCGGCACGACCCATCAAGTAGACCTGCTGGCCATCAGCTTGGACGAAACCAGAGTCTACGACGTTCGGTACTACGTCGACGCCGAGACCCTGCTGAGGTTTGCAGTTAAGAGGCTTGACGTCGAGAAGACACAGATACCGAGTGCTTTGGGGAAGGTGAGGTGGATAATGGCTTCTGTTGAGGTCGCTGAAGCGGCGGTCAAGACGGCTGAAACCTTCGGGATCGAGGTTGAGGTCGTGCGGTATGGCTGAAAGCATGGCCGCTGGCCTGGTTGGGTTCCTGGTCTCCTACTGGCCCTATCTTTCTGTGGCTGCGCTTCTGCTGGTTGTTGTGGTTTTTTACAGGCGTTTCGTCGAGTCGGAGCGGAGTGCCGCGGCTGAGAGGGAGCAGACGCTTTTCCTGACGTTTTTGTACGTTCTCGTAAAGAGCGGTAGGACTGTTCTGCAGGCTTTCAGGGAGGCTGCTACGAAGAAGGAGTACATGAAGCATCTGTCAAGCGTCGCCTCATACCTTGTGAGGGACTCGGAGTCGAGGACCCTGTCAGAAAGCATGCGGAGATACGTTCATCCAAGCCGCGAGTTCACGTTGCTGGTCGGCTCGCTCGGCCAGGACTTGGAGAGCGGGTTCGGCGTCGTTGAGAAGCTTGAGAAACTCATCGAGCAGGCTATTTCACGGGAGTCGGATAGGTGGAGGAGATACATCGACAGCGTTGAGACTCTTGGGGAGGCGGTCGTAGCTGTGATTCTCTTGATTCCGCTCATCTACATCGTGGGAAGCCTTCTGGGAGGCTTTCCGCTTGTGTACACAGTGGTCATCGCCGTGGCTGCTGCCGCTGTCTTCTACGTGGTGTCGTCGGCGGCTGAGCCTCTCCACTTGGTTGACCTGCCAAGGCCTGTTGTGGTGAACTCGACGGTGTTGGCTTTGGGGCTTGGAGCTGTCCTGGCCATCGGCTTCCTGAACGTGTCGACGGTTTTGTTGGGGCTGGTGGTTGGGGTGGTTTCACTCGTCTGGGGGTTGTTCGTCCATTTCAAGTACGTGCGTAGGGCTGTTGCTGAGGGTGAGGGGGCTTTCCTGCTGCTGGACAGCGTTGCTGCCCGTCTGAGGGCGGGCTACCCCATCGGCAGAAGCTTGGAGGCCGTCGCCGACCCGAGGTTCAGCAGGTACGCGTTGTCTGTAGCCCGTGGGTTGAGCTACAGCCCGTTGAACAGGTTTATGGCCTTGGCGATGGAGACGGTGAGGATTGCCAGGCTCGGAGGGCTTGGAGCTGAGGCGCTCAGCCTGCTGGCGAGGTTGGCTCTTGCGATTCATCTCAGCTTCACGGGTGCTCGTGCGAGGATGAAGCTCTACACAGGACTCGCGATAGGAAGCGGCGCTACAATCATCGCGGTCTCAGCCATAGTGGTTCTGCCTTTCACGACCCTGCCGCCTGAGCTCAGCGCGGAGATACTGAAGTTCATCGTGATACCGACGCTTGAGCCGGTGCTGCCTCTGGCTATGATGGTGAGCTATGTTCTCGGTATCGCCGTCGGCAAAGTCGAAGACCAGACAATCGCAGCTACGTGGAGGGCGGGGGCCGGCGTCCTCGCATGCATCATAGCATACTACATAGTCTCGCCGTTCGTAGCGTTAACTCCAGCGGTGTGAGGGGTCTTGTCAAGCTATCGTGCCCGTCGTCTGCGTCAGCAGGATTTGTTCGGAGCCGTCGTCCAAGTGTAGAAGGGTTTATAATTTTTAAGTCTTTGTAGGTTTATCTTCGGAAGATATTTGTGGGTTTAGGCTATACTTGCCGTTACTGCCGTTGCCAAAATCTGTGTTGAACCGTCTTGGAATGTTACTGTGAGGACTATTCGAAATGTGGTGCCGAGAGTACATCCCGTAGCAGCCGATGCTTGTGCTGACGCCGTAGCTCCTGGGTTGGTTGGAAGAGGGCTAAATGTCAAACCTGGGTTACACGTGGCTACTGGGTAACTAGCTGTGATGGCCGTTATAGGTACGTCGCCGGTGTTTTTGACGACCACGGCCCACGTTCCTGCTCCAGCGGGTGTCGCGACTAGCTTGACCTGGTCGATTATGGCTGTCGGCCTCCTCCCAGCTATGCTGCTGAGGTTGAAGAAAACGCCTGCAACAACGACTGCTGCTGCGACGGTTATGGCTATGAGAAGTATGACGGCGACCAACGGGCTCAAGCCAGACCTTCTATGCTTAACCATGAAGATATGATAAAAAACCTATATATATACATTAACCGCCTTCAAGCAATAGGACTTTACATAAGTACTGCCCTGAAATGGCTCATCAAGCCCTTTAGGCCGTCGAGGCAGCCGCCCTGACAATCAACACCTGCTCAGAACCGTCTTCGAAAAAGACCTTCAACACAACTCCATGCATGATGCCTTGAACGCATCCTCGGCCGACGGTTCCAGAACCAGACGCCGTCCCTCCCGGGCTAAGAGGCACAGGCCTAAAGCTTATAGAGGTGGCGCACGTGCTTCCAGCCGGCCAGTCAACCTTTATCTCAGTAATGGACACGGTTCCCAGGTTCTTAACCGCTATAGCCCATGTTCCGCCGCCCGCCGGAGAAGCCACCAGCCTCACCTGGTCGACAACCGCTACGGTTCTCCTAGCTGCGACTTCGCTCACGTTCATGAAAGCACCTGCAACGACAACCGCAGCCAAGACCGTTACAGCAATCAACATAACCTCAGCCATCAACTGAGTCGAGGAAGACGGATAACGAGGCATCAGGAAACCCGGAAATCCAAAAATCTTAAAAGCTTTACACAGAACCTCACAGCCAGCAATACCCCTGTTTTACACCGCGCATCATCTAACGAAGACCCTGAACGTCATGAGCTTGTTGCTGCCGGTTCGGAGAATAATCGTGTAATCACCGGCCGGCCAAGGCGTTGCGAAAACATCTATGACGGCGTAGTCGTTGGGAAGAACGTCTATGCACGGCGAGAAATTCAAGCTCGTACCCAGCTCGACTATGGACATGCCTGCTATGCAGACGGGGATTATGCCGTTGTTGTAGACTACGAGGTCGCCGGTGTTCCGGTGGGCTAGGAAGACGACGACGCTCTCCCCCGTCCTGCGGACGTCCAGCGCATGAAGCCCCAACGCAGTCTGAGCCTGGAAGCCGACGATGCTCGAAAAAACAACTACAGCACCCAAGGTAATGGCCAAAACCAACAGGACTCCAACGATGTAGCTGACACCGGCCCTCCGCACGTCAACCAACTCGAAAGAACCCTTTAAAAAGTTATCCACAGGCTCAGCAAGGTGTAGCTAACGCAGTCGCACCCCTGTGAACAACCACCAAAGTACCTGTCCTGTCCACGCCAAGCCCGTCGCTAAAGATGAGCGTCAAAGTATTCGTTGCAAAGACGCCCGGGGCTGTCCAGACACGTTCTACATGAAGCCGGGCAACTGTTTGCGCAGGCGGATGTATCGGGTTAGGGTCGGCCCAGAAATTGAGAACCGGCGGAAGATTTGCAGGCGCGACCGCTATGTGCCCCGTGTATGCGTTTAGAGTCGTCACCGTGACGGGGACGTTTCTGATGCACGCAGCCCTGTTCAGGGTCATGATGGCGGGCAGGCCGAGGACGCTGAAATCAGAAACTATGACACGCACCGAGTAATCTCTGGTGAAGCTCTGCGAAGACAGCCTTATCTTAAGGTAGTAGAACCCGAGAGCAGCACCCGTTCCGGTGGTAGGCACAGCGACGTTGACCCCGACCGCCACAGTCGCCCCAGTTGGGACGTTCACGCTCGAGGAAGGAGCGAAGGACACACTCCAAACCGAGCAGGGCAGGTAAGAGCTTCCGTCAAAAATGTTTACGCAGGACACCGAGACAACGCCGCCGCCGAAGTCAGGGCCCGTGGTGAGCACGAAGGTGGTGAGCCTGCCGCTGAACCCCGGCCTGACAATCCTCTCGGTTGGCGTAAAGTAGAACAGAGTGTGGAGCTCCGTCGGAGCATCCGTCACCTCAAAAACCGAGCCACGGGAAGACACAACTCTGTTGAACTGGTAGAGGCTCGGTCTCGAATCAAAGTTTTTCAAGTCCTTGAAAGTCCCTGGAGGAACCATGTAGTCAGACGTAAGGTCGAAAACCTTGAAGCCTACTGCAGGGTCGTAAGTGACCCAGTGGTCGAGAGCCACCGGAACGCTTGAATGGTTGTTGAACAGCCTCACATGGGTCTCGTTCAGCCAGTAGATCATGAAGAAGGACTCCATGGCCCTCTCAGCTTCACGCTTGATGGCTTCCGAGGCTGAGTTCTGCAGAGACATCATCATCGCCATGTAAGCGGAAGCCAGGCCTAGGAAGACTACGGTGACGACTAAAGACGCAACAACGACGCTTACAGCCTTCCGTCCAACATCCATACAACCAACCCGCCGGCAAACCCTTATAAAACTTGTTCCCTGAAATGGGCCGGGGCGGACTTGAACCGCCGACCTCCACCGCGTCAGGGTGGCGTCATACCAGGCTAGACCACCGGCCCAATCGACAACACCTTCAGACGCCGGGTATTTAGGCGTTATCGGCGCCCCAAAACAACGACTTCGGCCTCAAGCTCCTGCCTCAGCGCAGCCGCCAACCCTCTGACGAAACCCGGGTAGACATCCCTCCCCCAGTCGAGGATGACAATTTTCTTGAACCTTGCCTGCTTTAAGCGGCGGATGATTTCGCTCACCAGCTGGGGCTCGAGGTCGCGGACCAAGCTTGGCGGAAACGTGGTCTGGGAGTGTGGGAAGACGTTGACGAGAGAGAACGGGACAAGCCCGTAAGGAGTTCCGTAGGTGAGGAGCTCGAAATCCTCGGACTCAACAAGCTCAGCCACCTTCTCCAGAAGCCTAGAATGGTTCCTGACAGCAGTAGCACGGTAGTTGAGCAGAACAGCCACATCGCATCCATCCGCCTCGAGCTTGAAGCTTTCTAGAGACGCAAGAGCCCTCCTAACCTCGGGCCTCCGCATGCTCAGCCTGTCGTAGACGAACAGCCCCCTCCTCTTCGAGATAGGGGTCTGCCTCGTCAGAGCTTCAGCAAGCCTTTCGTCGTCGCACACATGCCTGAAAGCCTCGTACAGAGCGGGGTGGCTGCGGGCCCTCTTCTCCAGCAGCTCAAACAACCTCCCCTCCCAAACAGCCTGCCTGACCAAGCTAAGCTCCTCGAAGCAGACGCTAAGGTTGTGGACCGCAAGCATCCTAAACCTTTCTTGCGCAGGCATCTCCCTCAACTCCCTCACAGTCGTCGACGAACATACCCGGCAACTGCACGGAAGAGCCGAAAGCTGCTCAAGCCTAAAAGTCCCGTCGGCGACGAGGTATCTGTCCTCGAGTGCAAAGAGAGCGTAAGAAGCAGAGTCGAACAAGTCGCATCCCAGGGCTACGATTAGCGAGAACAGCATGGGATGGCCTGCGCCGAAGAGATGGAGGACCGGGCCCACGCCTAGGCTTAGGCGGGCCGTGGCGATCATCTTGGCTAGGGGCTTGTAGTTGTAGGAAGTCATCAGAGGGGTGGGGCTGCCGAGGCAGTAGAGGCTGAACTCCATCGTTCTGTACTCTTCGACGCACCTCTCGATCAAATCGGTGTAGACCCCTCCCTGAATAGGCGCAACCCATGCACAGCGGGGGTTAGGCCCCAAAACCCGCATCGTTGTTCTGACGTTTTCAATAGTCGCCTCCACGGTCTTCTCCGCCCTCCCCCTCCTAACAAGACCTGTAGGCTTGTCCAAGGGAACCGCTATGTCCGACCCGATCCCCTCCTCGAAAAGAGCTATGTCGACGGGAGAAGCTTCGACATCACCGTACTGGAGAACCTGGTAGCCTCCCGAGTCCGTCATCACCACGCCGTCGAAGTCTATCAATCGGTGGACACCCTTCTCCAAAGCCTCCTGCCTAAGCCTCCTGTAGAGGACGTAGGCGTTCGTTATGACTATCCCGCATCCGAAAAGCTCCTTCATCTCCCGTGCTGGAATCACCTGGCTGACCGGGTTTATCACAGGCACGAAGGCAGGCGTCTCGACGGTCTTCTCACCAACCCTAAGCCTGCCAACCCGTCCAAGAAGGTCTTTGTGCCTAACCTCGAACGACACTTCCACGGCTGTTCGGCTCGAAGCCCCTTTTTTAAGGACTCTGGAAAAACCCTATTAACGTCCCGACACAGCTAGCCCCATGCTTGAAACCGAAATAAGGTACGAAGACGGCTCGAAAAAGCTGAGGCTTAGAGACGGCGTGCTCGTCGAAGGCCTCCCGGGCATAGGACTTGTAGCCAAGGTCTCGGTCGCCTACGTCCTGAGGAACATGAAGGTAGAGAGAGTCTGCAGGCTCTTCTCCCCGTTCTTCCCAGCCATAGGCTACATCTCGGAGGGCAAGCTCGTCTTCAGCTTCGCCGACATCTACCACGTCGAGCACGACCCTCCTCTCCTCTTCCTGTACGGAAACGCCCAGCCATCAACCAGCTACGGCCAGTACGACATGTGCCAGAAGGTAGTCGCAGTAGCAAAAGAACTTGGATGCGGAACAATACTCACGATCGGCGGCTACGGAAAGGAAAGAGTCTCGGAGAGGAGAGACCTCTACTGCTCTTCAACCGACCAAGAATTCCTCGAAAAATGGCTGAAAGTAATCGACGGCGTCAAGTACACCGGCCAGATAGTCGGAGCCGCAGGCCTGCTCACCGTCCTAGCAGCTGAAGCCGGGCTGAAAAACTTCTCGATGCTCGTCGAGACCGCCGAGATGGCGCCCGACTTTTTCGCCGCCCAGAGAGCGGTCGAAGCCATGGTCAAGCTGCTCGGCCTGAAGCTCAAAACCCCCTCAGCCGAAGAGCTGTCGAAACACTACATGCTGAGCCTGATGGAGCTCGAGTCTTTTTAAAACTATCAGGTTAAATACATCTGGTTGTTTATCCATTTTCGGGCGGATGTCGGGCGAGGACGAGGAGCTGGAGAGGTTGAGGCAGCAGAGGATGGCTGAGCTCCAAGCAAGGGCCGCTGAGGAGCAGGCTAGGAGGCAGAGGGAGATGGAGAAGGCCGCTCTGCTGAGGGCGATTCTAACACCTGAGGCTAGACAGAGGCTCAACAACCTCAAGCTGATTAGGCCAGAGATAGCGGAGAGGGTTGAGGCTTACCTGATTCAGGTCTCCCAGACGGGGAACGTGAGGCTACCTATTGACGATGAAGGGCTCAAGCTCGTGCTAGACAGGATGATACCCAAGAAGAAGGAGACAAAGATAGAATGGCGTTCGAAGGGGGCGGGGTGGTAGAATCTGGTGTCGATAGACGAGAAGGTTCATCTCGAGAAGTTCAGACAGTTCATAATACTCAACACCTGCGCATCCTACATTCCCCCCACATACCTGCACGACACAACTGTTTTCCCCGAGAGAGAATCTTCTCTGGGAACGATTTACGTCGAAGCCGTCTCTAAGATCCCCTTGAAGGAGATGAGGGATGTTAGGTTCGTCAAAGCCGTCGACGTCCTAGGCGTAATCTACAGGTCTAAGAGCGGCAACACCGACCTCAAGTGGAGGCAGTTAAAGGGAAGCTTCGGAAGGCTTACGGGTGAAGCATCTCCAAACTCCCTAGTCAACCTGATAGAGTCAGGCATCATCAGAAGAGATTTTATCAAGAAAAAGCTGGAGGAGCTTTCCCAGAAGGAGGAGGAAGCAACTGAGCAGGATTATGCTTAAGAACAAGCCGTTAGCAATAACTTATTCATGAAGGTAGCTCTAGCCTACAGCGGTGGTCTGGACACAACCGTCATGATAAAGTGGATCAGCAAGAATTACCAAGCTGAAGTAATCACGGTCACGGTTGACGTGGGGCAGGAGGAGGACTTTGACGAGATAGCTGACAAGGCGTACAAAAGTGGAGCGGTCAAGCACTACAGCGTGGACGCTAAAGCAAGGTTTGCCGACGAGTTTGTGAAACAAGCCATAAAGGCCAACGCCCTCTACGAAAGGAGCTACCCGTTGTCCGCTGCTCTCAGCAGGCCGTTGATAGCTGAGGAGGTCGCCCGTATTGCTTTGAAGGAGGGGTGCGACGCCGTTGCCCACGGC
>JAWAFZ010000032.1:0-5304 GCA_038890155.1 Candidatus Caldarchaeum sp.
TTTCTGACAGGGTTTATCTCCACAGCTAAGCTCGCAGGACTGTTAGGTGTTGCTGGAAACCTGAATATAAACAGGCCGGAAACATCTCTAACCGGCACCCTCATAAAATCCTTACCCTTCTCCAAAACCTCCCTCAACTCTTCAACAGACAGCATACTGAATGACCTAATTGCCACTTGTTAATAATGTTATTTTGTTTCAGCCTGTAGGAGGTTGAGTGAAATACGTAGCCTGTCTCTAGGTTTGCTGAAAAGATGCTTGAGAAGAAAATGTTCGATAAGTCTTCCAGCCTCGTCTGACCAGCCTTCAGCAGGCTCAGCGAGACAATCCAGAAAGTGTTTTGATAGTTTTTTAACCAGACTGGGGGACAGGAACAGAGTAGTACTCCTTTCCTTACCGACGGGTTGTCTACAGAACGCGCAGTAGACCTCTACCAACGGCGTCTGATAGCGTAGCTTGACGATTAGCGTGGGAGACATACCGTGGTTTTTGAAATGTTCGGAATCCACCAAAGTTTCGCAATCCCGACAGTAAAAAGGCCTGTTCTCCCAGTCAATCATTTCCATCATCATCGCTGAAACGTCCTCGGTTGGAAAGGCCAGCAGGATGGAAATAAACCATTCAGGCCTATGTTAGCTATGGAATCTGTTTTTATCCATGTTAGAGAATGTATGGTTTTTGGATGCGTAGGCTGCCCCAGCTAATGTTGATAACCACAGTCATTCTGTTGACGGCTTTAATCATAAGTTTAGCCGTAACCCCTAACCCTAGCCAAAACAATCCCACGACAATAAGGGCCACTGTTACTAGACATGCTCCGGACTTCACGCTCACGGTGGTCGACGTAAATGGCTTAACCAACAAAACCTTCACTTTTTCAAGCCTGAAGGGGAAGCCTGTTCTCATAGACTTCGTCTTCGAGTGGTGTCCCCACTGCAACAACATGGCTCCCGTGGTTGAGAGGCTGTATCAAGCCTACGGCGATAGAGTTGTCTTCATGACAGTGGCTGGTGGATACAGGTCGAGCTATGAGAAAACCATGGAATACGTGAGAAAGCATAACATCTCATGGACCGTTGTATACGACGGCGGTATGGAGGTTTTCGGTAGATACTCTGTCAGAGGAACGCCTACGTACGTAGCTGTAAGCCCTTCAGGAGCTATTGTTGGAAGGCTTGAGGGAGAACAGGCGTACACGGCCATAGAAGAGCTGGTTAAAGCAGCCCTAGCGGGCTGACAAACCAGATGTTGTCAATTATTTGACATTTATATAGCTTTAGATAAATGTTGTAATCCCGTGCCTATTTTTAGATAGTTGTCGAGGCGGAAATTGTCGTCAACAGCAAAACCTACGTGGCGTCCTACGCTTTAACGGCCATTCCAATCATGACTATGTTTATTGCGAATGCCGCCGCGACTGTGAGCATGAAGCCTGTCTTCTTTATCTTATGGTTTAGCGCTAGTGAGGCGAGAAGAATGGCTAAACCTCCTCCGGCTATAGCCATTCTCTGCAAAGCGGCTTCAGATATTCTCCACCCTGACAGCCTTGCCTGACGTTTATCCCATAACATTGCTACAGCTGCCAGAACGTTCATGACCACGAACAGGTAAATGACATCGATTTGCCTTAAAGACGCTGCCAGAACCTTCACGGTCGAATAGCATACTGCTGCCAAGAGTTTAACAGGTAGGTCTGCACCATAGGGTATTTGACCCGTCATCACAACGGACAGGGGGAGAAATACGACGTAAAGGGCTATGGGAATTATCGCAATCCACATGAAACCGCCTACGACAAGTATGAATGCGGAGCGGCTGGCAATCCAGAAACCGAGAAGCAGCACTGGAATAGATATGATAGCCTCTACAGCCAACCATCCACCCGCAGGCGGGCTGAGTAGCTGTGGGAACATGGAGGATAGGCGCGCCACCGAGTTGACAAGCAACAACACTATAACAGCCACCGGTATCGCTGAGAAGCCGCGGCAGAGATTCCTTCCATGAACACGGACGGTTTTCTCCAAACTATGAACACTACCGGCCGCTGGCTTAACGCTTCTCAAAGCCATCGTCTCATCGTACTTCCTGCGTTTGACAGGGTCAGTCAGAACACGGATTGCTTGGCTAGCTGCTTTCATAGCTTCTTCGGCGAGTGGATGACCGCTTACGTCGGGATGGTATCTCTTCACGAACCTTCTGAAGGCTTTCCTAATCTCCGAGGTTGACGCGTTTCTCGCCACGCCTAGGAGAGAGTAGTAGTCGGTAAAATCAACCACATCCTGACCTGACGGCTGAATAGCTTTAGACCCCACGTACCTTGAGAAGGCAATCCTGCTTACTACTGCCGATGAGAAGGCTATAGTGGCAAGATTTAGAACCCGCACTATGTCCACAGTGTACTGTGTGATGGCGACTGAGACATTACTGGCAGCATCAGTCTTTTCAGCAGGTTTGGGGAGTTCTTTCCCCATATAAGACGTGTAGGCATAGAGGTGTGCCACGTATACGAACCCTACGAACAGAATCAGCAGAATGGGTACGGCTACGAGTGGCGTGAGAGATATTAAGTCGTCCCAATCTCTCAGAAAACTCACCTTCGCGGCGGGGCCCTGCTCGCCATTATCTGCAGGCACACTAGAGCCTGTCTGGGGTCTCCCATGCTGTACCGGGCTACTCTGAGAACGTCTCTGGCGCTTCTGAACCCCATCCTCCACATCGTGGAAGCTATGCTTTTTGCATCAAGCTCGTTCATCCCGTATCCCATCAACATCCTGACCGCTACTTTCATGAAGTCTTCAGGCTGGTACTGAGGCAGGTAGAGTATCATGAACCTGTCGAGTAGCTCTGGAGGTATTTTCTCGAGGTAGTTGGCTGTAGCGAACACAGTAGCCATACACGTGATGTCAGCCTCTATTGAGGCTTTGAGGACAGATATTCTGCCTGTCTGCATTAGGCTTAGGAGAACGTCGTAGTCTGTTTTCTCAGACATCTTGTCCAGCTCGTCTATGAGGACGTACTGTATCTTGTCGCCTGCCTCTATCAGCTTGTTTCTGAGACCTGCTTTAGACAGCTGGCTTCCAAGGAGGAAAACCCTGTTGTCCACAGGTATCTCCTTCTCCACGCTCATCAGAAGCATTGTCTTGGCTATGCCTGGAGGGCCTGCCAGAAGAACGTGAAGCCTGTAGTCGCCCCCCGTGAGACCAGTTCTCCTCTGCATGTCCATGGCTCTTTCGAGAACGACCTTGACATCATCAAACCCCTCAACCATCCTGAAGTTCTCCCCCTCATACCTTACAGGCGGAGGCTGAGGCGCAAGCCCCTGCTTGACGGAAGACTGTTTACCGGGCTTTTTTCTGAAGAGGTTGAACAACGGCATTATGGGACACCATTCCAGCCACCCTCACTACTTGTCGGTAATCTTCCACACTTTATGCGATGGGAAGCCGCAGTCAAGACACACTACCGGGTTACCGGTTTCCCCACTATTGCGTAGTGGTTTGAAACAGTTAGGGCATAGCAGGGCAACGATATTGTCGAACGGAGGGTCCAGTCTGTAAGCGGGACATAACACTTTGGAGGGTTCCATGCTAGGCAGCACGTACTCTGGCAAGGGTTTTTCAGGAACATGTGCTTTTATCCCGGGGTGTTCCAGCACCTCATGCAGGTATGGGCCTTTGTCAGCAGCTTTGAAAAGCTTAGGAGCCCATTCCGTAGTTTTTTTATCTACCATTCCCCACACACCACGCGTGTACTTCGTTGAATTTAAGCGGGTTAGGCCAGCCGTTTTCACATGAATTTTCCTGAAGCCTAGACGGCGGCAGCCTTCAACACCTCCGAAACATCTATCTCCTCACAGCCTACGAGGGTTTCGTCGCTCCGCTCCAGCACCGCCGTCAATGTATTGACGGTTTTCCTAACCCTGACCACCACCGCCGGGTTGAGGGACTTGCATGTGCATCCTTCTCTGAGAAGCCATGACGTCGCTAGGACTGTTACGCCTTCGCTGTTCAGCTGGTTCAGCAGATGGTTTAACGCCCTCTGCTTCTGTGAAGCATACTGTGGATGCTGAAGGTATAGATGATGCAGAGGTGCCGTCAAGCTGTCAACTATGACCAGCGTCAGATGAGGGTTTATGAAACGTGTTCTAGCCTTTATCTCGACAAGCCTGTCAAGAACCTGTTGTATTTCTAGGGCTTCGTGATGTATTATGCTTGGGTCTGGTGATGTTTTAGCCTCTGTATCTATGTAATACGGCACGCCTCCTCGGGAGGCGAACAACCTAGCCGTAGCCAAGCAGATTATCGTCTTCAGGCTGGACGGCGGGCCGTATACTATGTTAGTTTTTCCCGCGGCCCATCCTCCGCCCAGCAGCCTGTCCAGACCCGCTACTCCCGACGGTATCCGCAACAACAGCCTCCTCCTCCCTCACAAGCCTCTGAATCATCTCCTGCTCAACTCTGACGGGCTGCGAGTTTGGCAGTGGTTCAAGGCCGGCTGCACCTATACGCATGTATATTCCAACCCCGTCAGGCTTCTCCCTGTGAGCCTCCACGACAAAGAACCTCAAGTCTCCCTGAAGCCTCCAGATTCTCGCTATAACCTTAGACATGTAGCCTATGAAACGGCCTCCTATGTAGTCCTCCCCATACGTTCCAAGAACTACGTCAACATCCCTTGTATCCACTATACCTTTTCTAGCCGTCTTCACCATTTCTCTCCTCATGTGTTCTTCGAAAGCCTTCTTAGCTTTCGACGCGGACCACGAGGTGTATACTATGCTGGCTCCGGCTGAGGCGTAGGAAAGAAGAGTTTTCGTCTGCATTTCAAGCTTTCCCATAACCTCTCTGGCCACGGAGCCGACATGTTCGGAGGGCGCGTTCATCACCCTCTGGTGGTACAGCCATGCAATACTGTCAACGACATATAGCTGGACATCGTTCGTTTTCCTGAACGTGTCCCAGTCATCTGTTATAATCCTGTGCTGCTCAGATATTTCGTTGGCTTTAGAAATCTGTATCATCGAGAGGATTCGAGGTATGTCGGCTTCCTTGAAGCCCATGGCGGCTGCCATACTGTACAGCCTCAGCTCGCTAGCCCCACCAGATTCCGTATCCAAATACAATACATGGCTTTCCTCTTTGGCAGCCACTTGGAGGGCCGCCTGCATGGCTAGAGACGTTTTACCTGCTTTCTGACTACCGTATATTAGCGCAAGAGCACGCCGAGGCCAGCCGTAAATGATGCCGTCCAGCAAATCTACGCCAGTCGTCCTGTAGCTTCGTTTAATCATCGATTCAAGGCTCA
>JAWAFZ010000032.1:5404-11434 GCA_038890155.1 Candidatus Caldarchaeum sp.
GTTTTACCTGCTTTCTGACTACCGTATATTAGCGCAAGAGCACGCCGAGGCCAGCCGTAAATGATGCCGTCCAGCAAATCTACGCCAGTCGTCCTGTAGCTTCGTTTAATCATCGATTCAAGGCTCATTTTTCACACACATCATGCATGGGGAACGCGCATTCGTCGCACATGACTCCAGCGCCTCTGCCGTAGCCGCGTAGAGGGGCGCCGCAGTTAGGACACGCTATGATGAGAATGCTGTCGAGCGGAGGGTTGAGCCTTACTGCGGGATACATGGCTTTCGAGGGCCCCTGTCCAGCTCTAACCCATTCATGCGACATTTTCGAAACGTTGGCCGGAGGTACAGCGGTTACGCCTTCATCGCTGCTTAAAATCTCGTGGAGAGACTTTCCTCTATATTTTTCCTTCAATCCTTTGAGCAGCCATGTTCGAGGCTTCCAGCTCAGCTTCTCGATTAAAGTGGTGTACTCCTGCTTGAGGACCTCCTTGGGTATTTCTTTATCTTTATCCTCCTCCTGTCTCTTCAGCATTTTTCTGAGGAGCCGGTCGGCCTTCGCCTTAACCGTCTTACCCACGGCGTTTTCCACGTTTTTCTCCCTCCTCCTGTCTATGACTTTCACGATGTCGTCGAACTCGTCAAGCGACTCATCGGCTAGAGCCAGCCTGATGGTTTCATGGCTCACGCCCAGAACCTCGGCCGCCTTCCTCAGAGACTTCGTCATGCTGAGCACCCGCCTGTAGACCGCTTTTCTCTCACTCTCCGACAGTTTCGCAGCCTTCTCGTTCTCATCCCAAGAGAGCTTTAAGGCTTCCAAATCGTTTACGTCAACAACTTTACACGGCGCCTCCTTTATGCCTAGGGCCATGAGAGCGTGATATCTCCTGCTTCCGCAGATTATCGTATACTTGCCGTTCTTGCTCGGTCTGACGATTAACGGATGAAGCAAACCCACCCTCTTTATGCTTTCCATCAATTCGGAGAGGTCGCCCACGTCTAAACGGACGTTCATGTGGTCTACCTCCAGCCTGTCCAACGCTATCTGGACAGCGTTCTCCCAGCCGCCCGTCCCCAAACCCATCTGATTAGTCATGGAGCCACCTCCTTTTATTTCGAGAGAGTAGCTCGAAAATGGGCTCAACCTCCTTCATCAAGCCTCTCATCACCTTGATGAGACCTGCAGATATAACTGTTTTAGGCCATTGCATTTCTCACCGCCTCCACTAACCTAGCAGCCGTCGCAGGACCTATCACGGGTATCGCCGATATCTTCTCAGGCCCAGCCTCCACAAGGTCCTCCCCCCTCCTGAACCCTGCGTTGTACAGGGCCCGGGCCCTAACCCTTCCAACCCCCGGTATCGACACGAGTGGCAGAAGCTCCTCTTTAACACCATGTTTTATACGCTCTGAAAGCAGCAGAAAGTATTTCGACGTGTTTTTTCTGCCCAGCATGGCGGCGACCTCTGAGGCGGCTTGAGCAACCCATGAAGCTGACTCGCTCAGCACGTATATGTCTCCGGGAGCCGCTCCAAACCTGTCGCTTATCGTTGACTCCGCCATCTCGTTTACCCATGCCTTGAGGACTGTGGCCTTAGCCATTGCTTCGCCGTCGAAGTCGTCGAAGTCCTTGAACCAGTCTAGGGCCGGCTGGATGTGCAGCGGCGTCTCCACGTCCGGTGTGGCGGAGATGGTGAGAAGGCAGGCGTCCTCCGTCCTAGACCCAGCCTGCTCAACCATGTCAAGCCTTGAAAGAATTACGCGGGCCGTGAGCGGGTCTATGTACAGTTCGGCAACCCTTTTCCCCAGTTTCGTAGGCTTCCAGCCGCCGTCACGTCTCGCTATGAACCGGGCTGCTTCAAGATACTGGAGGGCGCTGTAAACCTTTTCTCCCAAGGCACTGTCCTGCCTGTGGCCTAGGGTTGCTGAGATGAACGACTCTATCTCCTCGTTATCGGACACCCCGCTTGAGACCAGTCCAAGCATGTGGAAGCGAAGCCTTCTCTGCTCCGGGAGAGTGCTGTAAACAGGCTCCAAATCACCCAGCAGGTACCTGGACATGAACAGGCTTCTCTGCCTCGAGTTGTTAGCAACTATTACAGCCAAGCCTTCACGGTCGTATCCCGGCCTGCCAGCCCTTCCGGCCAGCTGCCTGTACTCCATGACCGACATCTCCTCCCCAGCCCTCTTAACATCCGGTATCACCACGGTTCTGGCGGGAATGTTGACGCCGGCAGCCAGAGTAGGCGTGGCGACCACAGCCTTCAACAACCCGTCCCTGAAGGCTTTCTCAACGACATGCCTCTGGAAGTGGCTTAGGCCTGCGTGATGGAACGCGCAGCCTGCTCTAATACTACGCGACAGCTTGGATGAAAAGTCTGAGCCGTCGTAGATTTTTTCAGCCAGCTGTTTCAGCTCATCCATGCTACCAGCAAGAGGTTTCAAGACCTCAGCTAGGTCTACAGCCATGGATTCCGCCGACCTTCTGCTGCCTGCGAAAACCATCGCCTGACCCCCGCCAGTCACGGTATTCAGGACAAGGTTTTTCACAGGGTCTCCGCTTAGACGCGGTATCTTCTCAGAAGAACCGTCGGCATAATACAGCTCGTCCCTGTCGTACTGGTATACGGCTTCTTTTAGGGGGACGGGTCTCCACGTAGATGTTACGGGGACTGCGTTGGCGAGGGATGCTATCTCATCCACGTTTTTTATCGTCGCCGAGAGAAGAAGCAGCTGGGCTGACGGAGCCTCCCTCCTAAGCCTTGTCAAGACGACTTCAAGAGTTGAGCCTCTCTCGTCTGCGGAGAGCATGTGAACCTCATCCACCACCACCAGCGACACTGAGGAAATCCATGAAGCCTTATGCCGTAGCATGCTGTCCATCTTCTCGTTCGTCGAAACAACTATGTGACATCCTTTCAGCCATTCCTCCGGCTGGTCGAAATCCCTCGACACAGCGGCAACCCTATACCTCTCCCCGAAAAGACGTTCGAAAAACTCGCGTTTCTCAGATGTTATGGCTCTGAGGGGGGTTAGGTAGACGACTTTACCTCCCTGCTCTAGGTGTTTGGATGCGGCAAGAGCGGCTAGAAGCGTTTTCCCGCTGGCGGTTGGAGTGGCTATGAGAAGGTTTCTACCCTTCAGAAGACCTCTGCGTACAGCCTCCTCCTGAGGCGGGTAGAGGCTGGTTATACCCATGGCTTGAAGGCCTTGCTTCAAATAATCGGGTATGGGTAGCTCCTCAACCTTCACAGAGAACCACCGGCCTCCTCCAGCCTATCTCATCAAGCCTTTCAACATCTACGAGACGCATGTCAGCGGTGCTGGCTCCGGAGAACGATAGAACGGTTGCGTATAGGTTTCCGAGCATGTCTCTCTGGATGCCGAGTATCTCCCCCACATAGTACGCGCGGCTGTCGTCGAGTAGCCGACCGTTGTAAACCCTACAGGGCCCTACGCTGATGCGGTGGCTGAACCCGTCAATCCAGACAATTGCAGGGTAGTTTTCGCCGCCGCATACACGGCACGTCATCGGGTTAACCCCGAGGCCTGTGGCGTGGTTTGTTTCGCAGTCGAAGCATTTGAAGCACCAGAGGCTCGCGAGTCTTCTCCGTATCTTCGGCCTGCCCCTGAAGTGCTTGATTAGGTCATAAGCCCTAGTTTTAACCATCAACCATACGTAGCCATCGACGTCGACGTATGCCCTCTCTATCTCCCTTAGCGGCGTGCTGAGCGCGTGGCCTGCGTTCAACGCCGCCAGCTTGCCTCTATGCTTCTCCGGCACTATGAAAGATACGTAGCCGTGTCTCAAAACCCACGAGCTGAACGGACCGACCAAGAACCTGCCCTCCCTAGCCGTCAATCATTTGACACCTCCTCCTGTCCCGCTAAGCTGTCCACCGCCGTTATTCTCTCGGCGAGGCTTATCAGAAGCTCCGCCGCGTCAGCCATCCTCTTCCTGTCTTCATCGCTTATCCTATTGCCTTCGGCAGCCTGTTTTATCAGGCGTTTGCTCTCTATGTTCGCCGCATACAGCTTACGAGCCTCCTCATCCTCTACGTGAACCAGACCCTTCTCCCTAGCCTTCTCAGCAAGCTCCGGGAGGTGTCCTTTGTCAGCTCCTGTGAGGGTTTTCAACGCCGTTACGGAGGCTTTGTAGGCTACTCCCACCGCCGATAAGGCATCCCCCCTCATAAGCATGCTTCTAGCCCTGTTGAGAAGCCTGTAAACCTCGCCGAAATCCCTTCCATCTTCCTTCCCTTCCTTGGAGAAGGCGACAAGACCGGCGTTAACGTCTACAGCCAGCTTTCCGGAGGACTCGGCAGGCACGACTGTCTTCCTCTCCACCGGTGTTTCTGTCTTCTTCACTCTGTGTTCCCAGTCTTTTAGCGCGTGTTCTCCTAAACTGGTTAAGCCCAGGACGCCTGCGGGGTCTGTCAGAACGTACTGTTTCTCGAGAAGGTGTTTCAGGGCTTTCTCACCCTCCAGCCCAAGCTCCATCCTCACCCTCTCTGGCGTGGGTGTTTGAGAGGTTTTGACAAGCCTGAGAACCCTGTATCCATGCTCGGCTAGGTCTGCGAGCTCGGCGAAGAGAAGCGTGTCCTTGAAGCCGCTCAGCATCTCCTCCATCAGAAGGGTGTTTCTCCTGTCTTCCTCAGCCCTCAGAGACTGTACGTCGCAGACCGGCGTAGTTATCACCTCCCCCTCGAACAGGTATGTTCTCCCGTCCGGCGCGGCTCTGGTGAAGACCACAGCCCTTCCAACAGGTATGGATGCTACGTTGACGTCGGCTCCTATCCTTTCCGACAGGTCTCTCCTCATGTTGGCCGGGCCTCTAGTGATTACGTAGGTGTCGGCTAGGTCTAGGAGTTCCGGGGCTAGGAGGCCTGTGCTGGAGGACATTATGAAACCGTTCTCCTTCAACCTCTCCACGGCCTTCAACGTCCTAAGCCACACGTGTCTCGCATCGTAGGGAAGTATCTGCTGCTCGGGAATGCCCAGCTCGGCGCTGTCGAAAACAAGCATGCAGTCGGAGAACAGGTTTGGAGCCTCGTAGAGCAGGTACATGCCTACAAACAGCTGAGCCTCCTGGCTGAGGCCTTTAATATCTATTACAAGCTGTCTCCAGCCTCCTGAGAAAAGCCTGCTCGGCTCAGGATATCCCTCGCCGAAGAACGTGGTCAGCAGCCCGATAGCGTCCTTCAGCCTAGCGCTGCTCGTGGGACCGTATTCCGCAACAAGCTTGTCCACATCGTCGGGAGTCATTCTAACTCCTGCAAACTTTTCTATGAACCTGACGACCATGCCCGCCTCAGCCGTGTCAAGACCCGCCGAGACGACGAGAGGGATGGCTATGTTCTCCGCCCACCTCCTTAAAGCGAACTTGTCGGATTGAGCGGCCGACGGCTTTAGGACGTTTATAGAGGTTCTACCCAGCGTGACGAGCTTGGTGGCACCGTCAGGCGTGGGCGCAGCCATGTAAGGCGAGCCTATCACCACAATCCTCCCGCCTTTCTCAAGCGCGTTTCTAACTATTGTTCTGACAGCTATCGTCGAGCCCTCCCCTAGGACAACAACGCCGTTTTTCAGGACTTGATAGTGGATGCCTGAAGTTTTCAGGTGAAACAAGGCCTTACCCACAACAACGAGAGGTATGTCGAAGTCTTTCGGATACTCCTGCTTCACGGGGTTTCGAGGGCTGTCTGCCGGCCCGCTTCTCAACCCGGCTGAGTAGGGTTGCGCGAACGTTGTGGTGGTCGTCCTCCTCCGTTCAACGTACGCCCCACGCCTAAACCTTGAAACAACGTAAACACACATCAACCCTCCTGCGAGAAACGAGAAAACAGCACCTGCCGCAAATCCTGCGAAAAGCGTGGCAGCTGTCGATATGAGGGCGGCGCCCATCAGCACGGTCAGAGGTATCACCAAGCCTCTGAAAAGTCCCGTAACCACTCGGAATCCGAAGAACAGCATCCAGCCGCCGGGTATGAGAAGAGTGAACACCAGAAGAATGAGAAGGCCTACTATGGAGAC
>JAWAFZ010000033.1:0-11118 GCA_038890155.1 Candidatus Caldarchaeum sp.
TACATCTCGAGCCTTCTCGGGTTAGGCATCCTGATGTATGCGTGTCCTATTTTGAGCTCGTTGACTATCTTCTGGATGGGCTCGGGCGCGACCGCGGAAAGTATCAACGTGTCCTTGGGAGACGACGTGCTGAACACGACCCATCTGTAGAAGTTCTGTCTAATGCCGTCGGCTATGTCGTCGAGCCTCTGGGTCACAAGCATCAGGGCTAGGCCGTAGGACCTTCCAGCCCTAGCTATGTCCTCCAGCTTGCTTCTGGAAGTGTCCCCTCTCCCGCCTCTCATCATTATGGGTTTGGCTACAAGGTATGCTTCGTCAACGGCGAGTATCACGGTCCTGTTTTTGAGGTATGCGAGAGGCCCTCTCGAAACCATCAGCTTGCTCACCTTCCTGAGTATGAACTCCATCAGTATGGCTCTTATCTTCTCCGGTATGCTGCTTATGTTCAGCACGACTATCGGCGGTTTGTCTGCCGTGAGAAGGTTGACGGCATGCGCAAGGTTTACGCCGTCGCTTTTAAACACCATGGACAGGTCGAGGCATTTGTCTATTATCCCCATTATGGCGTCTCTCGTCTGAGGGCCGTAGGAAATCTTCCCCGACACAAGCTCGTTCATCATCTTCTCTAGCTTCTGCGTGAAAGCCTCGTACGTGGGCCTGTCTCCGCGGAGCGTCAGCTCCTTGTATATTGTTCTCAGGAAGTGGGCCTGCTTGCTGCCCACCTCCTCCAACACGCTTATGCTGTCCATCAAGTCTTCTATCAGGTCCGTGCCTGTCTCCTTTTCGTGTATTGGCTGGAAAGGGTCTATGCCTATCTTCTGTATGTCGAAGAGGTATGCTTTCAAGCCTATCCACCCATCGTCGTAAAGAGCCTCCGTGAAATCCCCCTTGACGTCAACCAGCAGGACTGGATAGTTTTTCTCGCACAGCTGTGTTATCAGGCCGTAGGCCGTGGTTGTCTTACCCGTCCCAGAGGAGCCTGCTATGAGTATGTGGGGGTTGAAAACCCTGTCACCCTCACCTACTGTCGGAAGGTATTTGACCGCTACAGGCCTTGGAAGAGGCCTTATGTCGTAGTGTTTTTGTACGCGTGTTTCATCCCTGCCGGAAACAGGCTTCTGAACCGTCCTGACAACCTCCACAGCATACCCCAGCAAAACCCCTTCACTGTTTGCGAGAACATCCCCCTCAACCCTTTTCACAGTCATCTCCTGCTCGACGAGAGCCCACAGAACAGCTGCCAGCGTTATGAACGGAACGTAGGGAAGGTTGAAGACGACCGGCTTGAGAGCTCCGTAGAACTCCATGCGGTAGAAAGCCGCTATGAAAACAATGTCGAAAACCATCGAGCAGATGAAGTATCCCCCTCCTAGTTCCGAGAGTACGGATGTGATGGGAGCTAGGAAGCTTGCAACACCGGTCGCCCGGGAGGAGGCCAGCAAGCCAAGCATTACGGCGAAGAAGACTTTAGCCATGATGGCTGACCTGTAGCTCTGGGCCGGTATGTTTTCTGGAACGCTCGAACGAATCCTGGCAACCAATATGGTTAGAGACGGCGCGTAGTTGGCTGCTAGGAGCAGCATGCCTAACGTAGGGAGGTCTGCGGAAATCACCACAGCCCCCTCCTCAGGGTATAGACCATGGAAGCCATCATGGCTGAGAAGCTTACGACAGCCGCCAGCGTCCACGGCCTGCTTTCGACCGTGAAAACCCTATCCACCACGTAATCGGAGCCTGTAACCTCAACCCTGAAAGTCGCCCTAGGATAGGTGAAGATTCTCCACGTTGTCTGCGCTACTCCCTGAGAATCTGTGTAAACCTCTACACTATCTTTCAGCTCGGCGTAGTATATTCTGAGACGTGCGTCGACCACGGGTCTGCACCTCTCAGTGTTCAGGACCGTGGTGCCGTTTGATAGCGTCGTCCAGCAGAGGCCTCCGCTTCCAGCCAAATCCTCTAGGAGGAGGACCCTGAACGTGTAGGGCCAGAGGAGATGAGCCTGCTGTGTGGAGTCGTAGAAGATGAGCATCCTCGTGGGGCTGGGAGACGTTTCTCCAGCCTCCTCTCCATAGGCAGCCGCTACGGCTAGGAACAGGACGGCTGTCAAAGCAGCGACGGCTAGAAGTGGTTTATAGGGTTTCATACAGCATCTCCCTCCGAGTCATCCTCCTCCTCACCAAAGCCCTACGGTCAGGCTCTATCTTGAAGTAAAGCGGTCTGGGGTCTATGCTCCACTTCAGAAACGCCTCACCTGTGGTGAAGCCTTCAAGCCTCCTCCTCTCGCCCTCCGTGAGGTTCAGCAGCTTCTGCGCCGAGTGAGCTTCTCCCGGGTTTCCATAGCCGAAAACCACGGTTGTTGAGACTAACGCAGCCACTGTCGGCACGCCTCTCCTCTTAGCCATGTCAGCCTCTTGGAGCAGGTC
Source organism: Candidatus Caldarchaeum sp. (assembly GCA_038890155.1). Lineage (GTDB taxonomy): Archaea > Thermoproteota > Nitrososphaeria_A > Caldarchaeales > Caldarchaeaceae > Caldarchaeum. The sequence continues at coordinate 2,424 of JAWAFZ010000033.1, forward strand.
GTCCAGCAGATGCGTTATTATGACGTAGCTTGTGCCGAATTTACGCTCCTCTCTGAGATGTGTTCCGAGAGGGACTTCGCCTGCTTTTCCTAGAAGGAATTTATGCCCCTCGTCTATGACCGCCATCAGCCTGACACCCTCCCTGACCTCCTGTGAGAGCATGTGGTCGTGTATATGCTCAAGGATACTCCATGTTATCAGCCTCTGCATCTCGTCGCTCATCCTTACCTGTCCTCCTCCAGCACCGGCCCTGAAGCTAACTATGACAACGCCTCCGTGAGACAGGAGGTCTCTCACGGTTACGTCCGTCCTGTCCAGTGCGAAGGCTCCCTCAGCGAATGGTCTCAGCCTTCTCTCAAGGTCCACGAGAATGGTTACGGCGGCATCAAGCTCGGGAGACCCTCCCCTGCTCCTCACGTTCTTCTCCGCCTCAAGCCTCCTGTAAACCACGTACCTGTACAGCTCTTTCACCGTGCATTTTGAAGCGTTTTCATCAGTCCACGTGGACGGGTTGCTGTCATCTATCCCGCCCAGCTTCTGGAACATCAGCTTAAGCCCTTGATAGAGAATGGTTGACTGGGTTGGGTGGAGGGGTATGGCGTTGGGAAGCACTGCGTCCACGAACCTGCTTATCCTCTGCTCTGGAGAAAGACCTGAGAGGAGGAGGGGGTTGTACTTTTTGTTGCATAGGTCTACCACGGTCACTTTAACCCCCATCTCTCTAAGCTCTTCAGCCTCGTCGGCATATTCTCCCGCAGGGTCTATTATGATGATGGCTGGGGGCTTCCCCGTCCCAGAGTATCTCGTCAGACCGTCTATCCTGAATATCAGTGTCTTGATGAGCGTGGATTTTCCTGTTCCAGGCTGTCCTAGGACGAGTATGTGGGGGTTGTGGAGGATGGCGGGGTTCCAGAACACTTTCCTCCCGAACTCGTCTCGTCCAAGGTATATTCCGTCTTTAGCCATCAGAGGTCTTCTCCTGAACGCAAGAGGCGATACAGCTACGAAGTCTCTGGTGAGGGCTTTAACCCTCGGTATCGGGTTGGGGTCGAAAACGTTTCGAGCAGGTTGCGGAAGATAGAGGAACCTGTGGCAGAGAGACGCTCCCCAGCCGTCTTTGACCTCCTTGGTTGACAGGTTCATGGTGTCCAGGATGCTTCTCGCCTCATGCAGCTGTTTGTCAAGTGTGTCGAGCTCGCGCCACGTCACCTCACCAGCGGTCCTGCACCTGACCTCGACGACGCCGCTGATTAGATAAGGTCTCTCGCCATGGGTTATCCTGTCAGCAACGTTCATGCTTCGCCCAGCCTTCAGATAGCCTGAAACAGCTCCGCCGACTGTTGCATCCATGCCGTACAGGTCAGCCCTAGCCATAGCCATCTTAATCGTATCGCCTACAGGCTGAGGGATGATGTGAAGAGCTATTCTGAAGTCTTTTAGAGTGTATATCAGGTTGCTGAACGTGGCGAGATACATTGGAAGCCTTTTGTCGATGTCTTCCGAGGAAAGGTCCCTGTTGTTGTTCCCGTTTATGGAGACGTATCTCGAGGCAGTGGATTCGCCGTTAAACCTTCTGACCAGAACGCCTTTCTCCAGCACGGTTACGTCTCCTTCGCCTATGGTCCAGTGCATGTGTTTTCTTCCACAGAGCCTGCACACCGCCCTCCTGACTGCAAACGCGGCCCTTGCAGCCGTTAGAAGTCCCAGAAAACCGCTTATCAGCAGGGCTGTCCCGAGAGCTCCCAGCCCCACGCTCATCAGGCTGGTCAGAACTGTGGCTGACGACGCGGCTCCGAGGAGAAAGACGTGAAACCTTGATGGCTTGGCTGTGAGGTGTGAGTTCATCAAAGGCTTTAGCGAGAGGTATGAAATGTCGTCGATGAGTATCATGCCTATTCCCTCCATGCTTGTGGCAAGGGTTTTGGCAGCGGCCTCCACGGAGTGTGCCGCGCCCTCCTCGTCCCCCGAAACAACCTCCGAGTAGAGGATTATGTGAGCCGTCTCCCCTGACGGAGACCTGTCTATAACCAGCTTTGCCTCTACGTCGGACAGTCCCTCGACGGCTTTGACCATCCTGTCCAGCAGAAGCATCCTCTCCTGCTCCGTGGTTGTTTCATAGTTTTTCTGAACGTCGGCTATTCTGAGAACCTTGACGGCGTACCCCCTCTCCCTCCCCCTATCCTCCACTATAACCGTGGCTTCTTCAGCCCTTCTCGGACCGTCCACAATCCTCTCAGACGTCGCCACTGTAAGGGAGAGAGGTATGTCGGTTCCCACCGCATACCAGAACGCAGGGGCTTTAACGCCTTTCCTGAGATAAGACACAGCGGCTGGAAAAGCCCTCCTAAAGCATACTACGGTGAGAAGTATGGCTGGGAAGATGACCCCCATGTAGGGGAGTAGCGGCGCCAGCGACGGGCTGAAGCTGAATATGGCTAGGCTTAAGAGTATCAGCCCGGCTAGGAACAGCGGCCCCAACCCGGCCAGCTTAGCTATCAATCCCATAGCCAACTACCTCCTAAGCCTGCTGACTATGACAAGGAACAATGTGGAGCCTGCTACGACGGCCGCGGGAATGAGCTCTCCGCTCAACGCCAGAAAGCCCGCAAACACGCCGCCTAGGATGAAGAACTTCCTCAAACCTGTGGCGGGCTCAGCCCTCCTTCTCCTAGCCGGCGCCGACCTGAGTAGGTCTATGGGTCTGCCCAGCTCATCCCTTAGGTACGGGTCCCCGTGTTCCGCCATCCTTTTGACGGAGAAATAGTCCGCGTGAATGTCCTGTAGTCCTCCGCCTGATGGCGCTCTGAAACTGTTCACAGGCTTTTGCTCCCGTCTCCCACTCCTCTTGAGAAGGCTGAACTCCTCGTCGTCACTCATTTCCACCACCTCTTGACTTTCTAGGTGTATCAGGTGAACTGTCTTTTCTGTCGGAGAACCAGTCGCCGGTATTCTCAAACCCTTTGTCAGAACCCTCCCATCCGCCGGCATGCTGCTCACCTTGGCCCGACTGGTTAGAGGCTGCCGTCCATCCGTAGTCGCCGGCCTTCTCATCCTCCCAGCCTTTGCCGAAGCCGTCTGAATACTCGCCGTCTTTCCATCCTGTCCCACTCCACCAAGAGTCGGCTTTCCCGCCCTCGTCCGCCTGACTGTCTCCCGCTGTTTTTCCGCCCTGCTCGTTCATCCATTCGGGGCTGTTCCACCAGTATCCGCCTGTCTGAACGTTTGGCTGGTATGTCTGGCTGTCTTCAGGGAATACAGTGGGTTTCTCCACTGAAGTTATTCTTCCTCCAGCCGACTCCACCATTTCCTTGAACTCCGTTATTCTGTCGGCTGGAACCTCGAACTCCGACGTGAACACGTCTTTACCTACGAGCTCGACGGATGCAACCACGTTTTTCTCCCTGTCCGGGTTTATGAAGTCGGAGAGCCTGAAGCTTTCGTCGTAGGGTTTCACGGCGTCTAAGAAGTGTGCAACGTTTGCATCGAACCTGTCCTTGTCTGACGGGGCTCCATACTTATCCACCAGCTGACCTGCTTTGATTACGTCCTCTACGTCGCCCCCCAATACGTGGTCTTTTACGTAGGGTACGTCGGCGGTAGGTCTTCCACCCGTCCACACGCCTATCTCTTTATACGGGTATGGTCCTGTGCTGAACCCTACGGTCGGCCTTACTCCCTCCACCGTGTATACTGGTTTCTGGGCTTCAGCCGCTAGGGCGAATGCTGCCGGAGCTCTGAGGTTCATGTCCAGAGAATCGCCTACGTGGCTTAGAGTGGCGCCTACGGCTGGGAAATGCTGCGACACACGTGGTCCAAGCCATCGAGCTGTCGAACCAACCATTCCAGCAACCCCTGCTTTGACGAGAGTGCCTGTGAAATCGCTTCGGGCGAAGCTGTCCACCATAGCTATTTTCTCCAGCTTGCTGTCGGCGTTTCTAATCATCGCCGCCCATCCCTCGGCAACCTGCATCGGAGACGCCTTCACCGGGGTTGACTGTGTGAAGTATCTGACGAGATTCTCCGCTTTGGCGAACGCTTCTCCACGGTCAACGCCCTTGGCTATCAGGTTGTCGGCGTAGGCTTTGGCGAACACTCTGGAGAAATGGTCGTCGTGAATGACTCTGTTAATCAGCTCGGCTCTCTCAGCTCTGGTGGAGATTGACAGCATTCTTCTCTGGAGCCACGCCGTAAAGCCTTTCTGCCCCTCAAGCTGCTCGAGCATGTCCAGCTTCTTCTCCAAGGTGTTGAATCGTCTGAGCTCGAGCACCTGCTCAGGGGTAAGCCATTCCCTGGCCCTTCCCTGCTCGTCGAACACTCCTTTCTTCATGAGATGGGTTTTGACGACGTTTTTCCAACCCTCTCTGTCGGCTTTCCTGGCGTCTAGAAGCGTTTTGAGAAACTGGTCTTTCTTCCTCCAAGCAAGAGCTCTGGTGAGGAGGTCTACCTTAGACATTCTATGCACCGCGCCGAGGAACGTTTGGAAGAACTTCATGCCGTGGGATATGTTGCCGACTTTGGTGAAAAAGTACTTCATCATGACGCTTTGACCGCCTACGAGGGCGTTGAAGCTGTCTATGATTATGGCTAGGAGGGCTATGGCTATGCCTATCGCCATGCTCTGACCTATGAGCTCGGAGAGGGGTTTGAGAACGCCTACAGCGCCGGCGGGAGTTAAGAGAAGGTTCATGACGGGTATCTGTATGTTGCTGCCGGCATAGGGTCCGTACATGTGTTTCTCAACTATGTCTGTTATGGTTTTAGCCAGCGGCACGCTTGTGTCGAATATCGTCTGGTTTGTCTTCCACGTTTCCTCCCTGTACTCGAGAAGCCTGTGCGTGATTCTCCTAGCAATCTCGTGACCGGCTGAATCCCTGTAGAGACCCTGCCTGAAGTTCTGGTACCTACCCCATTCCTGCCTCATCGTGTCCATGGTCACGCCGAGTATCGAGTTGGGGACGTAGGCTCCAGCCGCAAGGTTTCTGAAGTACCGCTCGTCCTCGTCAAACTTATGCCACTCCACTTCAGGAAGGTATGGCGCGCTTTCAGACGCCGTGAATACAACTCTGAAGCTGTAGTCAAGCCTGTCCGGCACCTCTGGATACCCGTCGTAGCTACTCCTCACAATTGTCTGGTCGGCTGTTACGAAGACCTTCCCCTCGTTGGTTGGAGCGTTGAGGACGAGAGGCTGGTTTCTGTCTATGGTTTGGACGCTCTGGGGAAGCTCGTAGGGCCCGTAACCATCTATGAAGCCCGCAGAGTGTATCTCCGCGAAGCTGCTGTTCATTACTGTATGACTCCAGCTGGGCTGGCTTGAACCCGGTATGAACCGGTAAATCCATGAGGGTGTCCCGGGGACGGTGTGGCATAAGGTCTCGTTTCCGGCTCCGCCCGGCCCTATGGGCCCGGTGCCGCACACCTGCTGGTCCGGCATGTTGAGGTATACGAAGTAGACGCTTTTGTTGCCTGAGTAGTCTCCCCGGGTGTAGTATTTGGTTCTGCTGCACGTCTCGACTGTGGTGGAGTTGCCGTCTGTTTCGCACTCATACGTCTCCTCCTCGGTCCACCTGGTCTCCCTGACCTTCGGGAGAGTTATGCCGTATATGTTCAGGTCTTCTCTCGGGGTCCCCCAAGGCTGTTCCGTGAACCATACGAATGTGGTTTTCCTGTTGGCTGCAACCATCCACTGGCTGGTCTCGTTGTACAGAGGAGCCGACCTCCAGAACTCCTCCCACCTCTGCTTCCAGAGTAGGTACGGGTTTGGACACACAGTGGCTTGGGAGCCCATGTAGCTCACCTGAGTGCACTCCAAGACCTGCGGGTCCGGCTGTTCGGGAATCTTACGTCCGGCAACGTTTTTCGGAGAGGTGTCGTGCAGAGTGACCCACATGTTCAGGAACCAGACTTTTCTAGCGTACGTGTTGTTGACAATAGCCAGCCTGTAGCCTTCATCGTAGGCGTTGTAGTATCCACTGCCGCCAGTGTCGAAGATAGCTTTCTCAGGAGTAGTTCTTATAACATCTCTTATAATTTCTATTATCTGCTCGCACGAAACGTTTCTCGGAAGGTTTGCGCATGCCTTCTCCCTGTCTATCTCCGGCATGGATAACGCCTCGGCTTGGAGGAACGGGTACCAGATGCTGTCGTTCTTCCTGTCGTAAACAGTGTATCTAACGCCTGCCTCCACATCGGCTACGGCTCTGCCAGCTATCGAAAGTGCTTGCACCTGAGCCGACTCCGCGATGCTTGCGTCAGCGTATCCGGGTGGGGGCGAAGCGGCTACAACAGCCACCGGGAGGCCCAGCGTAAGGGCTGCGCCGAGAACCATCAGTGTCTTGCCCATTGTTCTGGCGAAAGGAATCATGAAGGCTACAGCCCCTATTACAAACAGTGCGGGGGCTATGGCTTTAGACATGCCTACGAAGGCTGCGACGCCCTCCATGAAGAGAACTACACCGGACAACACCTTCACGACGAACCCCAGCAGTCCGAAGACGGTTGAAATCAAATAGCTGGCTATGGAAGCCACGATTAAGCCCACGCCAGTGAGGCTGACCACGAGCATGGCCAGCATCATGAGGGCCTGCACTGAGCCGAGGGCGAGGGCGGCGTAGCTGACGCTGCCTATCCACGCAAGCGCCATGTCTCTCGAAGCCCTAGCCGATGCTATGGCGTCGTCGAAAGTTGCCGCCAGAGGCAGGTTTAGACCCAGGCCGGGCAGGTAGCTGGCAAGCAGGGACTTTACAACCGCAAGGCTTCCGACTACCGCGATGACGGCGACCCCGCTCCACGAATGCATCATCAAAGTCCACCCCCACCTCCTGAGCTGGAGGAGGGGGAGCCTGAACAGGGCTAGGCCAGCCGCGTAGACGAGAGCCGCTATGCCGAAAGCCAGCTCTACCTCTCCCGCCATACACCAGCACCTTCGTAGAAGGGTTCGCTGAATTCGTGGCCGCCGTGGACGTAGCGGACGTATCCGCCGAGCCTGTAAACAGCTCCGTTAACCATTCTAAGCCTCACACCGTCGTCGGGTCTTCTCACGACCTCGAGAACCATCCTCCCCCACTCGCCGCATACGCTGCAAACCCTGAACCTGACCTCTCTATCCGAAGCCAAGGCTCGCAGCCACACCTCCTATACCCTTACTGAGAGCCGCAGACGCGGCTAGGAGAATCCCCCAGCCAGCCAGCGAGCCCAACGCAAACCTCCACATCTTCATGATTGTGTTGTTTTCGGGGTCGTAGAGCCATGAAATCATCGTGAACAAGTCGTTGAACGGGTTGAGTGGCCCAAGGACTTCAGACAAGCTACACGGCTGGGTACCGCCTATACTGCACGCCAGAAGGCCGACTGCAGGAACGTACGGTCCCACGGCTACGAAGGTTATTCCCGCTGCTATGAACCACGCCCCTATCCCCTTCAGCTTGCCCGCTGGAACAGCCATCAAAGCCACTCCAGCGGGGGCGAGGACCACCGCAAGGCTTCCGAAAACAGTTAGAAACACCATTAACGTATAGGCGGTTATCAAGGTTACCGATAACGCTAGGCCGGGGAAGGATGCGACCACGCTGAAGACGTTTGCCAGAGCGGGGCCGACCACAGGTATGATTGCCGCCCCCATCCCTATGCCTGTTATCATGGCAAGCAGCATGAACGCCTTAGCTCCTAGCCACTGGTATACCTGTGGAAGGGATTCGCAGGTTTCGGATGGAGGCCCCAGAGACGACTGAACCATGGAGACTATGGTGTTGAAAGCGTTAGCCGAGCCCAGCACAGCCAACACGCCCGCTGAAACAAGAGCGTAGCTTATCAGGTGCCCTCCCCAGCTGCTTCCATGCCCTCCGGGAAGCGGCAGCCTGTGTAAAGCTATGCCTATACCGTACCCTATGCTGACAAGAGCCCACGCCAAGGCGGCGTAAGTCGAAAGACCCGGGAAACCACACGTCAGCATCTACGCCACCTCAAAAAATAGGGGGGTTTTTGGTCCGCGTGCTTCACGTCGGTCACCCTGACGGAGGCGTCCACGGACCGCCTGGCTGTATGGCTTCACCCATACCCGTGGCCTCCGTGGCTACCAGGCCTGAGAAGTAGACGAGCCATAGCCCTAGCGCTCCTAGTCCCCCGATTATGAGGGCGTTGTCTATGAGCTGTCCTGCGGCGTCCTTGGTCCTGTGGCTGCCCGTGGGGAGGAACTTCAGGGCTAACCCGGCCCCCAGCAGTGCGAGAGCTATCAGGGCGAGCAGGTTCTGGAAGCCCTGAACCCCTCCGCTTATCAGGTTGGCTACGTCTCCGACTGAGGCATGAGCCCTCGCCAGATGCGCCAGCGCTACGGCCACGGCTATGGCGAGCCGTCCAACCAGCTGTGTCCTGTCCACTAGCTTGGTCCTGTCGGTCATGCGTCCTCGGAAGAGTGTTCCGAGTAATGTTTTATAAGATTTTGCTCCTTCGGAGGAGCAGTTTTGCTCCTCATCCGCCACAAACTGGACACTTAAGTTTATATTGAGGTGGCTGGTGTCCAGTTTCTGGGGCTTGAGGAGCAGTTTTGCTCCTTTTGAGGAGCAAAAGTTTATAGCCGATGAAATCTTTTCATATTTAAACTTTGAGCCCTACTTCATTGTTTATAAGTTTTTGCTCCTGATGCTCCATAAACTGGACACCTCGATGACCCCGTTCCCGCAGGCGTTCGTGGAAGATGGCT
>JAWAFZ010000034.1:0-11116 GCA_038890155.1 Candidatus Caldarchaeum sp.
TATGCCCGCTGTCCAAAATGACTCCGGAGGAGTTGATGGAGGTAGGCGAAGACCCGCTGGACCCGGGAGGCTACTTCATAATAAACGGTTCTGAGAGAGTGATAGTCGCGATCGAGGACCTAGCCCCTAACAGGATAATAGTAACACACAAGGAGGGGAACGGAAGGCCCCAGTACTCCGCCGTGGTTCTTTCCGCAGCCTACGGTCGTCAGGTAAGGGTGGAGGTGAGCTACCGTAAGGACAACCCTGTCAAGGTTTTCTTCTCACGCATCTACAAGGGTGTTCCAGCCATAATCATGCTGAGGGCTCTGGGAATGACTAAGGACCTCGAAATAGCCAACACAATATCGCCGCTCAAAGAGGTTCAAGAGCTTCTCGAGCCAAGCTTCCAAGAGGCTGAAGGAATAGAGACAACCGAGCAAGCACTGGACTACATCGGCAGCAGGATAGCCTTCGGATACGCCGAGGAATACAGGCTTGAGAAAGCGGAGCAGACAATCGACTCGATGTTCCTCATCCATCTGGGGACGAATAAAGCCGCAAGGATGAAGAAAGCAATACATCTGTGTGAAATGATCGGAAGAGTTATAGAGACAAGCCTTGGGTTGAGGGAGCCCGACGACCGAGACCACTACGCAAACAAGAGGCTTAAGCTCGAGTCAGCTCTTCTCACCGAGCTCTACCGGATGGCCTTCGTCAAGCTTCTCCGAGACCTCAAGTACCAGCTGGAGCGCATCATCCCGACAAGGCAACCTCTCCAGATAGCGACCTACGTAAGGCCCGGGATCGTTTCGGAATACGTTAGACATGCCCTCGCAACCGGAAACTGGCCGGGAGGAAGGGTGGGCGTCACGCAGCTCCTGAACAGGACCAACTACATGGCCACCTTAAGCCATCTAAGACGTGTCCAGTCGCCGCTCAGCCGAGGACAGCCTCACTTCGAGGCGAGAGACCTTCACGGAACGCACTGGGGAAGGCTGTGTCCATGCGAAACACCCGAGGGAAGCAACGCAGGGCTGGTCAAGAACCTAGCCCTTTCAGCGGAGCTGTCCTTCCAAGGCAACAAGAAGGAGCTGAGGGACAGGCTTTTCCAGCTCAACGTCATACCAATCACCGAGGTCATCATGAAGAAAAAGACTCCGCCCTCGGCGAAGGTCTTCGTAGACGGCGTGTTGGAGGGGTATCACAACAACGCAGGGGCTTTGGTCAACGAGCTGAGAAGACTTAGACGTGAGGGCGTCATCAGCCAGAACATCAACGTCGCCTTGTACACTTACCAGCACGTTCAGGAGGTCATCATCAACACAGACGAGGGAAGGGTGCGCAGGCCTCTCATCATAGTCGAGAACGGCCAGCCATCCATCCAGAAGCAGCACGTAGAACTCATCAAACGCCAAACCTCACGCTTCAGAGACCTCGTAAGTCTCGGCATAATAGAGTTCTTGGACGCTGAAGAGGAGGAGAATGCCTACGTAGCGTTGTCGGCTGACGAGCTCAAGAACGAGCACACGCATCTGGAGATAAGCTCCTACGGCATGTTGGGAGTAGCAGCCTCCATAATCCCTTACGCTGAGCACAACCAGTCTCCGAGAAACGTCTACGAAGGAGCTATGGGAAAGCAAGCCCTCGGAGTATTCGCTTCAAACTACGCCCTCAGGACAGACTCCCGAAGCCACCTGCTCGTCTACCCCCAGAAACCGATAGTTACGACGCGTGGCTCAGACTACGTGGGCATGAACACACGGCCCTCTGGACAGAACATGGTGGTTGCTATACTGACGGGGCAAGGCTACAACATGGAGGACGCAGTGGTTCTAAACAGGTCTTCAGTCGAGAGAGGTCTGGGGCTTTCGCTGAGCTGGAGGACTTATGAGGTTGAAGCCCGTCAAAGCCCTGGAGGGCAGCGAGACAAGTTCGGAATACCTGACCCATCCGTCAGAGGGTACAAGGGCGAGCAGTTCTACCGGGTCCTCGACAGGGATGGCTTCGCCCACATCGAGTCAGACGTCTCGGGGGGCACCGTAATCGTCGGCATGATGAGCCCGCCCAGGTTCTTGGAGGAGTATCAAAGAGTACCAACTAGGGAGATGGTGTGGCGGGACTCTTCAGAAACCGTGCAGCCCTCCGAGTCAGGCACCGTGGAGAACATATTCATCACGGTCAACTCAGACGGAAACAAGCTGGTCAAGGCCAAAGTGAGGTCGACGTGCTTCTCCGAGATAGGCGACAAGTTTTCCTCCAGACACGGCCAGAAGGGAGTTGTGGGTATGCTGCTTCCTCAGGAGGACATGCCCTACACCAAGGACGGCTTAGTGCCCGACCTTCTCATAGATCCTCATGCCTTCCCGTCCCGTATGACGATCGGCCAGCTAATCGAGAGCCTAGCCGGCAAGCTGGGAAGCATCAAGGCCGAGCTTGTGGACGGAACTCCTTTCATAGGGAAACCACTAGAAGAACTTCAGTCCGAACTTGAAAAGCTCGGTTTCAAGAGCAACGGTCGTGAGGTCTTTTACAACGGCCTTACGGGAGAGGCTCTGGAGGCCGAGGTCTTTGTGGGAGTTGTCTACTACCAACGGCTGCATCATCTAGTAAGGGATAAGATGCACGCCCGTTCCAGAGGCCAGGTGCAGATGTTGACGAGACAGCCTACCGAGGGAAGGTCTAGGGGTGGAGGGCTGAAATTCGGCGAGATGGAGCGAGACTGCCTAATCGCCTACGGAGCTTCCTACCTTCTGCTGGACCGGCTGTTGGAGCAGAGCGACAAATACACGGCTTACTTCTGCGAGAAATGCGGTCTTCCATGCTACTATGACTTGAAGCAGGAACGCTTCGTATGCCCTGTGGACGGTAAAGACGCTCGCGTCAAAGCCGTTTCGTTGTCTTATGCCTTTTATCTACTTCTAAACGAGATGATGAGCATGGGCATACATCCGAAAATCATACTGGAGGAGCCGCAGATATGAGCTACGTTGCATCCGTCTCCGGCATAACCTTCGGCATCCTATCACCCGACGTCATCAGGAAGATGAGCGTCGCCGAGATAATAAGCCCCGACACCTACGACGAGGACGGGTTGCCGATACCGACGAGCGTGATGGACCCGAGGCTGGGAACACTCGAGCCCGGCCAGAGATGTAAGACCTGTGGAAACACTTACCTAGGATGCCCCGGCCACTTCGGCAGAATCGAGCTTCCCGTTCCAGTAATTCACGTGGGCTTCTCGAAGATCATTCACGAGCTTCTCCGGTCGACGTGCAGGTCTTGCGGGAGGATACTCCTGTCAAACGAGTTGATTGAGAAGTATCACAAGGAGCTGGCTAGGCTTAAGAAAGACAAGCTACCTTACAAGAACCTGATATACAGGATTAAACAGAGGGCCATGAACGAGCAGACATGTCCTCACTGCGGCGAGAAGCAGCTTCGGCTGGAGCTTGAGAAACCAACGACTTTCGTCGAGGTTTCAGAGTCGGGCATGTCGAAGCTCAACGCCAGCACTGTTAGAGCGAGGTTGGAGAGGATACCTGACCCGGACTTGATTCTGCTGGACATAAACCCTGAGACGTCGAGGCCTGAGTGGATGGTGTTAACCGTCCTCCCCGTCCCTCCAGTCTACGTAAGGCCTTCGATCACGCTGGAGTCTGGGTACAGGTCTGAAGACGACTTGACGCATAAGCTCGTCGACGTCTTGAGAGTGGCTCAACGGCTTCGGGAGAACATAAGAGCAGGGTCTCCGTCTCCCGTCATAGAGGAGTTGTCCGACCTGCTTCAGTACCATGTAACGACTTACATCAACAACGAAGCTGTTGGAGTCTCACCCGCCAAGCACAGGTCAGGACGTGTTCTCAAGACCCTTTCGCAGAGGTTGAAGGGTAAGGAGGGGAGGTTTAGGCTCAATCTTTCGGGGAAGCGTGTAGATTTTTCGGCTAGGACGGTGATATCGCCCGACCCTAACATCCGCATAAACGAGGTGGGGGTGCCGCTCGAGATAGCCATGCAGCTGACCGTCGCTGAGAGGGTCACTCCATGGAACATCGAAAAGATACGTCAGCTCGTCCGGAACGGCTCCGACAAATACCCTGGTGCGAAGTACATCATCAGGCCTGATGGAAAGAGAGTGAGGCTAAAGTTTGTCACGAACTTGGAGGAGCTTGCTTCAGCGCTCGAGCCGGGATACGTTGTCGAGAGACACCTCCAAGACGGAGACATAGTGTTGTTCAACAGGCAGCCGTCTCTCCACAGGATGTCCATCATGGCGCACTATGTCCGTGTCCTGCCGTACAAGACTCTGAGGCTAAACCCGTCTGTCTGCACGCCTTACAACGCCGACTTTGACGGCGACGAAATGAACCTTCATGTCCCCCAAAGCGAGGAAGCTCAGACCGAGGCACGTGAGCTTTTGGTGGTTGAGAACAACATAATATCACCTAGGTATGGAGCCCCGATAATCGGCGTCATCCGAGACTTCCTGACTTCCCTCTACCTTCTAACGAGGGACGATACAATGCTCAACAAGTCAGAGCTTTCGAGACTTCTCGCATCGATAAAGTACCGTGATGAAGTACCCGAGCCGGCGGTCAAAGAACCTGAGCCGCTGTGGACGGGTAAGCAAGTGTTCAGCCTCCTGCTGCCTAAAGACTTCAACCACACAACGAAAGCATCGTTTAACAACCAAGATGTTGTTGTGAAGAACGGTGTGCTCGTCTCCGGAGTAATCGACAAAAGCTCCGTCGGCGTCGAGAAGGCTAACAGTATACTACACAGACTAGCGCGGGACTACGGCCCTGAAACAGCCCGTGAGTTCCTCGACAAGGTCGTGAGGCTGGCTAACACGTTCATCGAAATGCGTGGCTTCTCCTTCTCAATCGACGACCTGCAGGTGCCTGAGGAGATACATTCAGACATCCAGCAGATATTCAAGCGGTCGGACACCCAGTTTGCAAGGCTGCGGGCTGAGTACGAGTCCGGTGAGAAGGACGTTCCGCCTGGGATGACCGCTGAACAGGCTTTTGAAGCGGATGTCTTGAAGATACTAAGCGAGGCTAGAGACGGGGCTGGAAGGCTTGTCAGGGCCAAAATCTCGCAGGACAGCTCGGCCTTCATTATGGCGAAGACAGGCGCAAGGGGGACGATGCTGAACATAGACCAGATGATAGCCGTGGTAGGCCAGCAGTCAGTCAGGAGAGAGAGGGTTCACCGAGGATTCAGGGGACGTGTTCTCAGTTTCTTCAAGAGAGGAGACCTGTCTCCACGAGCCAGAGGCTTCGTCTACAACTCCTTCGTCTCAGGCTTGACACCGCTAGAGTTTTTCTTCCACGCAGTCGGAGGTAGAGACGGTCTTGTTGACACGGCTGTAAGGACTCAGCAGAGCGGGTACATGCAGAGAAGATTGATAAACGCCCTCGAATCCCTTTACATCGAATACGACGGCACAGTCAGGACCGCTGACGAGGGACGAATAATCCAGTTTGCCTACGGCGAGGATGGAGTTGACCCAGCCAAGTCAGACCACGGCAAAGCAATAACAGTCTCAAACGTGATAAACTCGGTAATGAGCCAGGTGAAGTCGAAGGAGCCTGCTGGAGAGGATTACATCAGAGAAAGGGTTGAAAAGGCAGGCTACATGCTTCCGGCAAGCCTTAGACGAGAGCTTACCCTTGAGCTGCAGAAACTTGACGCCTCAAGGGAGATGGTGGACCTAGCAGTCGATGAGACTGTGAAGCGGTATGTTGGGTCTCTGGCTGAGCCGGGAGACGCTGTTGGAGTGGTGACGGCTCAGTCGATAGGCGAGCCCGGAACTCAGCTGACGCTTCGAACGTTCCACTTTGCGGGAGTCGGAGAGCAGAGCATCCTTAAAGGGTTGCCGAGGTTGATTGAGATAGTCGACGCCCGCCGGTCCCCTTCCACACCCATCATGTACATTCCGCTCGAGCCCGAATACGCAACAAACTTGGTGAAAGCTAGGAAGTTGGCGAAGCAGATACAGTACACGACAATAGGCGACCTAGTCTCAGGAGTTGTGGTCAACTACAAGAAAAGCGTTGTGGAGTTTCAGCTCGACGAGAAAGCTCTTGAAGAACACGGCGTTTCTAGGAAGGATATAGAGAAAGCGGTCAAGACGCTGCAGGCTGAGTACGACGCTGACCGCCACATTCTTTCGGTCAAGCTCGAGGAAGAGACTTTCGCAGACATCCAACGCATTAGGGAGAAAGTTTCGCAGGTAAAGGTTAAGGGAATAAAGAGGATCAAGAAGGCTACCGTCTTCAAGGAAAAGGACCAGTACGTGATTAGGACCGAGGGATCTAACTTGAGGGAGGTGATGGATGTGCCTGGCGTTGACTGGCGGAGGATCAGAACAAACGACATCTACGAGATCTCTGAAGTCCTCGGGATAGAAGCCGCTAGGAACGTCATCATCGAGGAGACCAAAGAGGTTATGGAGGACCAAGGGCTTGACATTGACATACGGCATCTTCTTCTGCTTGCTGAAATGATGACGGTCAGCGGAACAGTCAGGCAGATAGGTAGGCACGGTGTCGTAAAGCTGAAGAGCAGTGTCTTGGCTAGGGCTTCTTACGAAATAAGCGTGCAGACGCTTCTGGAGGCGGCTGCGAGGGGTGAGGCGGACTATCTTAAGGGAAACGTTGAACGTATCTTAATCGGCAGGGAGATACCAGTTGGCACGGGAATGGTCACGCTCTTGATGAGCCACGAAAGAGGTGTGGAGAATGGATCTCAAACAAGCTCTTGAAGTTGTTAACAGGACGGGTAAGCTGTTGGTGGGTTTTAGGCAGACTATTAAGCTGGTTGCGGAGAAGAGGCCGGTGATGGTTATCGCCTCGAGGAAAGCAGATACAAACTTGTTGAAAACAGTGACCATGATGGCCGCTGCTTCAGGAATCCCCCTCCTGCTCTCAGACTTGTCGCCCGCCGAGCTGGGCTTAAGCCTCAGAAAACCATTCCCAGCATCGTTCATTTCGATCCTCGACGCCGGAAGCTCCGACTTGCTCGAGCAAGTGAGGTCGGAAAAAAGTGAGTGAAGGTATCAAGCTCACGGAGAAGGAGATGAAGTACATACAGATGTTTGAAACGGTGACCGGTGCGGCGGTTATAGACTGCGTCGAGGAGGGCGAGACGCTGACTTTCATCGTCCGGCAGGGAGACATGCGTAAGGCTCTTTCAAACAAAGGGTCTAAGATAAAGGAGTTGGTCAGAGTTTTCAAGAAGAGAATCAAAGTGGTCGAGTTCACGACAGACGCTTCTGCTTTCATAAAAAACCTCCTATATCCGGCTGAAGTCATCGACCCGGTGAAGATATCTGAAAGGCCCGACGGGAAGACGGTGGCGATGGTCACTGTCAACCCTCGTGATAAAGGTGTTGCGATAGGCAAGGATGGGAAAAACATAAACTTAGTGCGCTTGCTTGCTAAACGCCACTTCAACATAGAGCATATATCGATACAGTAGGGTTGGGTTTATTAACAGCCTGGAGTGTGAGGGATTAGGTTGTCGTCTGAGATAAAAGTCTTCGACACATGGTCTGTGGAAGGCATAGAGGTGTTGGACGAGGGTCTGAAGAGGTACATCAGCCTCAAGCCCGTGATGGTTCCTCACTCAAGCGGGAGGCACGAGCATAGGCGTTTCGCCAAATCCACGGTCAACATAGTCGAGAGGCTGGCCAACATGCTGATGAGGCCTGGGAAGAGCGGCGGCAAGAAGTCCAAAGCTCTGACGGCTGTCAAGAACGCTCTGTGGATAATCAACCTAAGAACAGGCCGCAACCCTGTGGAGGTCTTGGTGCGAGCTGTGGAAAACTCTGCACCGCTGGAAGATGTGACGAGGCTGAGCTACGGAGGCATCGTCTACTTCAAGGCCGTAGACATAAGCCCTCAGAGGAGAGTTGACCTAGCTCTCCGGAACATCGCACAAGCCGCTAGGGAGAACTCTTTCAAGAGCCGTAAGACAATCGATGAATGTCTTGCGGATGAGGTCTTGCTGGCTGCTGAGAAGGACAGTAAAAGCTTCGCCATAAAGAGGAGGGTTGAGCTCGAACGGGTGGCGCTGGCCTCACGGTAGCTCTATCCTAAGCATCTCCTCATCCTAGCTGCTTTAACCAGCTCGTCGACGGCCGAGTTTGTGTCTTCCTCGAGGTAGGAGATGAGGAAGTTGCTTATAGCGTTGCTGTATTTTCTGTCAGAGATTGTTCTCGGCCCTGCCTTGATGTTTAGCAGGTTTTCAGCGGTTTCAAGGTCTTCGACGTACAGGGGGAGAACATTCTTAAGGGGTTGGAGGCTGGGGTTTTGGTCGGACTCGGGCCCTAGGAGCATGTTTATACTGTCGAAGCAAACCAGCGAGGCGGCTCTGGACAAATCCTGCCGCATATTGACGTAAGCACTCTGCAGGACGTCAAGCTCCTCCTCAGAAAGGCTGTTGAGAATCCGTAGACCTATGAACTCAGGCGGAAGCCCAAGGCTGTAAAGCACGCATGCATACGTGATGGCTCTCGGCAGGTCAACATTTCCCAGCCGCCGGCCGTAAGAGAAAGCACCTATGTGCAGCTTTCTCGTCCTCCTCGGGGGGACAAGCCTCGATAGATGAGCTATGGTTGGAGCAGCCGCCTCCGCAAACTCTCTGTAAGCTCTGGAGAACTTCTGGATCAGGACCGTGAGCTTCTGAGGGTCTCCCCAACGCTCTCTGCTCCTTTGTGTAGGAAGATGTTTGTTGAGCTTCTCAACAGCTTCAATAACTTGGTTCTCGGGGTAGTCGTACCTGAATGCCGACTGCACGGTGGCCGTTGACACCACTCCATACTCTTCTAGAAACTTATCCACGGTAAGCGGGTTCAAGCCTCCGCGGAAGGGCATCGTGCCCACGCCTATTATTGGATAGGCCTCGATACCAGTTGACTTCTCCACGTCGCCGAGTTTGATTAGGGCTAGCTTCGCCATCAACGTCGCGGCCACCAAGCCGTTGTTGAGAGCAGGGTCCGACCTAGCTATGAAAACACGCACGTATCGTGGGGAGGTTATCTCGACAAACCTCGACACTATTTCATCTATTTTACGCATGCTTTCAAGGTCTTCGAACAAAGGTATCACCTCTATTTTGTCTGGAACGATTTCACCGATGACATCCCTCAGCTTCACGTTCGGATAGTCTATGAAGACATCCTCAAGCTGCACAACAGCTTTCTTGTAAGTGTTGACTACCTGAACCAGCTGGTGGACGGATGTGGTGAAAGGAATGATTACCTCGAAAACAGGTGGGATGGCTTTATCTCCGTAGAAAGCCCTGCAGACGTCGAAGTGTTTCGGAATGCTTTGAAGAGTTTCGAAAAAGACTTTCCGGTCGCTTGACTCGACGGCGGGGTTGGGTATCCTGTATGTTAGAAAATAGTCTCTACCTATCAGGTTTTCCCGGAGCGATTCGCCGTATTTAGCCAAGAGTTTTCTCACAACGTTTAGGTCGACGTCTTTCCCCTCCGCATCCCACATGGCTTCATGGCATCCAAGCTTGGTCCAGCTGTAGAAAACCTCGTCCACCTCATCATCCCCCGCAACTAACGGGTTGTTCAGCCATGGTGGACTGCTAACGTTGTCAGGGTGTTGCGAGCTCATAGTCCTAGGAATGCGTCGGTCCATCTTCCACAACCTTCTACTCTCGTGTATACGGGACGCCTAGAGAAGCCGGCACTCCGACTCGTTTACGCACGGATTCAAGCGATAGAAGCGTCAGGGTGATAATTGTCACGACGTAGGGAAGCATGAGAAGAAACTGCGGAAGCTGTGCTGCGACTCCCATTACTTGAAGCCGGAACTGAAGAGTTTCCACTCCTCCGAAGAGATAGGCTCCGAGGATTGCTCTCAGAGGGCTCCATGTAGCTAGTATGACGAGTGCTAATGCGATGAAGCCTCTCCCCTGTGTCATCCCCTCAACCCAGAAAGCTTGGTAGCCGATGAAGAGGTATGCGCCGGCGAGGGATCCGAGCGCCCCGCAGACACCCATAGCTGTGTATCTTGTTCGATAGACGTTTACGCCCAGCGTGTCCGCCATGGAGGGGTTCTCGCCGCAGGAACGGAGGCTTAATCCGAACCGAGTCTTGAAGAGCAGAAACCACATCACAAAGCTCAGGATGAGTGAAAGGTAGACGAGGATGTTCTGGTTGAAGAACATCGGCCCAATCAAAGGAATGTCTCTGAGCACTGGTATTGGCATGGTGGGGAGTTTCTCAGCTTCTTGAGTGATCAAGAGTCTCTCGGGGGTTGAAGGGTTGAGCACCAGTATAATTCTTCGTCTTATCTCGGCTGCCGTAATCAATCCTCCGATTCCGAGACCCAGTATAGTGTAAGCAAGCCCGACCACTATCTGGTTGAGCTTGAGGGATACTGTGAAAAAGGCATGGGAGAGACCCAGCACCAAGCCTACGACAACCACGGCAAGCAAAGCCGCCCCTTGTCCCAGAGCGTTGGTGAAAATGAACGAGACCGCTGCTCCAACTATCATCATTCCCTCCATGCCTAGGTTCAGAACTCCGGAACGCTCGGCATAAATCTCGCCGAGAGATGCGAGCAGAAAAACCGTCCCGGCTGCGACGGCGCCTGCAAGAACCGAGCTCAACCAAGCTACGTCGATCATTTGACCACCCTGATTCTGTAGCGCTTGAAGAACTCTCCTAGGATTATCATCAGGAAGATGGTTGATTGAAATATTTGAACGGCGGCGAAAGGAAGGTTCAGCGTTGCTTGTATCACGTCTCCTGCGACGAGGAGGCCTCCGAAGAATATGGCTGCTGGTACTGCAAGCCATGGATTGAGGGAGGCGAGGAATGCTATGATTATTGCAGTGTAGCCGTAGCCGGGCGAGGCTCTGGGCCTTAGCCTCCCTATTATTCCGCTCACTAGAACCAAGCCTCCCAGACCAGCTAAGCCTCCTGCAATCATGCCCCCGGTCAAAAGAGTTCGTCCAATCTTAATGCCTGCATACCTCCCAGCTTCCACGTTCTGGCCCAAAACTCTAGCCTCAAAACCTATAACGGTTTTGTTCAGAAGACCGTATAACAAAGCGGCAACGACAACCGCTGCCGGAAGACCCAAGTAGGCAGAATGTCCGAAAACAGTCT
>JAWAFZ010000035.1:0-10756 GCA_038890155.1 Candidatus Caldarchaeum sp.
ACAAGGGCCTAACCTTAGGACTCATCGGCTCAACGACGGCATGCTCGGCCGCTGGTTTAACCGACCGCCCCAACGGAGCCACGACCACAGCCGCCTCCTTCAACCCATCGACAGCCACAAGCCTGTTGACCGCCTCGTCCACGAACCCGGCGGCCACGACAGACTCGACCCCGAACGAGCTGCAGACAGCCAGAAGGTTGGCCAACATCACGCCCGAGTCCCAGAACCAGTGCCTGTAAGACCTCTCCCGATACTTCCAAGCGTTGCGCCATCCTATCGACGTGAAGACAATCGATGCTTGGCTGGACCCAGCCTCGCCGAGGGAGTGCCTGGCTAGGAACCCGCGGTAGTCTCCTGACCTCAGGCATGTTAGGGAGTATCTGCTGGGGCTGAAGTGGTACACGCCGTCCGCAAGCCCGTCAACATCCCCGGCCACGACGTACACCTCCGTCGGGTAGAGGGCTCCGGTCGCTGGTGCGGCCCTGAAGTAGTGGACGCCGTCGGGGTATCTTACCTCACGGGTTATTCCCGCCGTGAAGTATAGCAGCGACGCGAGGGACTCGAGGCTGAGGCGGTTCCCTCCGGCGGCGGCGAGGTTCTTCAGGGTTCTTGACATGGGCTTGGGTATTTCACGCGGCAGACGCGTGGACGGCAGGTCTTCGTAGGTCTTGAAGGGATGCGGTTTGTTGGCCCAGTCGAGCCTGTGGAAAGCTGTCCGTATGCTTGCGTAGCTGTGCTTCGTGGCTTCGTGGAACTCCAACGCCTTCCGGTAGTCGGGGCTAGTCAAGCGCCAGCGTCAAGAAACGAAGCCATGCAGGTATTAAGCTCAGCGGACATTAAGCCCTGCAGCTCTGCAGAGGGCCTCGAACAAAACAGCCACTCCCATCTGCTTCTTCTCACGGGTCATCGGAAGAGTCTTCGCATCGTGGAACGCCTGCTTGGCCAGACGGTACAGCAGCCCTTCATCAGCCAGCCTCTCCCCCTCCAAGCAGCTCTCAAGCCCTCTCAGCCTGAACGGGTAGGTGGAAAGCCCACCCATGGCGACTCTAGCCCTGGCGCAGGCGGGGCCTTCGAACTCCAGCACGACCGCTGCGTTAGCCATCGAAAAGTCCCACGTCCCCCTCATACGGAGCTTGACGAAAGCCATGCCGTTGGGCCTGCGTGGCGGCGGCAGATGAACACCCACCAAGAGGTCTGCAGAGTCGAGGATAGTGTCGCTCTGGCTCCGACCGTCGAGGTAAAGCTCTGTGGCCGGGGTTTTACGCCGGCCCGCGCTCGAGGCCAGCTCTACGACTCCGTCGAGAGCCATGACCGCGGGGGCTAGGTCTGAGGGGTGGCCGGCTATGCAGACCCCTAGGTTCATCACGGAGAAATGATGCTGGTGTTCGCCCGCAACGGCGTAGCAGAGCTTACCGCCCTTCTTGAAGCAGTCGAAGAAAGGGTGCCTGAAATACCAGCACCAAGGCCTCTGAAGCAGGTTTCCGCCAACCGTCGCTACAGACCTTATCTGCTGCGTGGCGACGACTCCGCATGCCTCGGCCAGCACCGGGAAGACAGCCTTGACCAGCTTGTTTTCAGCCACCTCGTCGAGAGTCGAAGCAGCGCCCACCACCAGCCAGCCTTCAGAGCCCAGCCGGACGCCACGAAGCTCGGGGATCTTCTTCACGTTGACCAAAACCCTCGGAGTAGGCATGGAAGGCCCAGACACACGGTCCTTCAAAGTATTCAGAAGCTCCGTCCCGCCGGCCAAAGGCTTTGCGTACGGGCGGTAGGCGTGAAGCAGGCTTACAGCCTCCTCCACCGACGAAGGCTCGGCGTACTGGAACGGAGGCAGCTCATACAGCATCGGCTAGACCCACCTTGGAAAGCTCTCTGAGAAGCCTCTCCGGCGTTATGGGGAAGTCGTTCACCCAGACGCCGACGGCGTCGTAGACGGCGTTCCTTACTGCGGCTGGTACGGCTGAGTTTATGCCCTCAGCCCCGCCCTTGGCTGAGTAGGCGAAGTAAGGGTCTTCAGCCTCTATGTTTATGCAGACTATTTCCTCGGGCATCTCGAGCATGGTCGGGATCTTGTAGTTGAGCAGGTCGGCGTTGAGCATTATGCCTGTTTTTCTGTCAACGACAGCCTCCTCGTAGAGGGCGTACCCTATGCCGAACAACACTCCGCCGTAGTGTTGAGACTCGACGAGCTTAGGGTTGAGAACCCTTCCGAACTCGTGGGCTGTGGCGCACCGGACAACCCTCACCCTGCCCGTCCACGTGTCAACCTCGACCTCGGCCGCCGTAGCCCCGAAGGTGGCGAAGTTCACCGCCGCTGTCTCCCCTCCCCGTGGATAGGGGCCTGGGTTGGGGGCGCGGCTGCCATGCCCAACTACCTCGACGCCGGCGAGGTCGCACGCCTCTTTAAACGACATCAGAGGCTTGCCTCCGTTCCTCACGTATATGTATCCACGCTCGGACCTAAGCTCCGACGGGCTTATTTTCAGCTTGTCCGCCAGTGCGGCGAAAAGCTGTTCACGGGCCTCAGCGGCCGCCTTCAAGACTGCGGGCCCTACCTCCGGGATAACTCTGGAGGCGTGGCTTCCGGGTGCGTAGGCCGTGCCCTCCGTGTCCCCGTAATAAACATCCACCATGTCAGGCGTGATTCCAAGCTCCTCAGCAGCAACCATGGCCATCGTCGTAGCTGACCCCGTGCCTATGTCAACTATCCCAATCCTCAGCTCAGCCCGGCCACTCCTCTTGACCACGACCTCGGCGTTAGCCTCGTAAGGGTGGAAGCCGACGCCGTGGAACATGTACACAGCCATCCCCCTACCTCTTCTGAACCGGCCTCCCTGCTGGACACGCCTTCCGCTCCAGCCTATCTCGTCGCACACGGCCTGCATCGCTTTGTCGAGGTTCTTCGCCGAGAAACGTGTCTTCTTGACAGGGTCGGCGTAGGGGTTGTAGTTGAGGTACCTCAGCCTCAGGGGGTCCATGCCTATCGCTGCAGCCAGCTCGTCGACATGCGACTCGAATGCTGTTGAGGAGATTATGTTGAGAGGAGACCTTGTCGGGCCTGTGAACTGCAGGTTTGTCAGAACACCCCACTGCTCGAGGTGGACGTTGGGACAGTCGTAAAGGTAGAACGGGTGCAGGATGGCGTCGTATTTGAACGGCTTGTAGGCTCCTCCGGAGCCTGCGTTGACCAGAACCCGGCCCCATACGGCTGTAATCCTGCCGTCTCTCCTCACGCCCGATTTGAGGTAAAACTTTGCAGCGGGCCTTCGAGGATGCGATAGAAACTCCTCCGTCCTCGTCAGCTCGAGCCTTACAGGCCTGTTGGTAAGCATCGACAGCATGGCTGCGTAGTGGGCGTACCGCTGCGCACCGCTCTTCGAGCCGAAGCCCCCGCCCATGTACTTGACGACCACTCTAACCTGCTCCGGCTTGAGCTTGAACGACAGCGATAGGTCCTCCTTAGCCTGCCAAATCCCTTGGCAAGAGTCGTACAGCGTCAGCCTGCCATCCCTCCACAAAGCGACGCATGTCCTCGTCTGGAGGGTTCCATGATGCTGGAACGGAGTCGTGTAAACCCGTTCAAGAACCACGTCAGCCTCTTCAAACCCTTTCTCCAAGTCTCCACGGGAGAGGACGGCGGGCCCCCCGCCCCAGACATTCCTCACCGGCGGCTTGTCGGTTGCGTAGAAAGGCCCCTCCGGCACAACCACGTCGAGATAGGTCACTACGGGGGCGTTTTCTGAGAGAGCCTCCTCAACGTCGTAAACAGCTGGTAGAGGCTCGTACTCGACTTCGATGAGCTCGACGGCTCTGTTGGCTGCTTCGGGGGTTTCAGCAGCCACAGCAGCTACCTCGTGGCCCACGTGCGTGACGACCTCTGGGAAGGCCGGCTGAGGTATTTTGTACCAGTACGTGTACCAGTCCTTGGTGTTGTTCCTGGAGATGACGGCCTTCACCCCGGGAAGCGTCTCGGCTTTCGAGGTGTCGACCTTCTTCACACGTGCGTGGGGGTAGGGAGACCTCAAGACCTTGGCGTAAAGCATGCCGGGGAACGAGACGTCGTTGGCGTAGACCGCCCGGCCGGAAACCTTCTCCACTGCGTCCCTCCTGTTCAGCCTCTGGCCCACGACCGTGAAAGACCTGTCCAGCCTGGGCGGAATCCAGCCCTTGACCAGAAGCTTAGGCTCGACCGCCATCCCGGCTCACCTCAGCCCCGCATAAGCGGCTGCAGCTTTCACGATGTTTGGATGCGCTCCACATCGGCAGACGACACCCGACACAGACTGCTTGATCTCCTCTATCGAGACCTCCCTGCCAGACCTCAGCAGAGCGGTCAGGCTCATCAGGAACCCGGGAGTGCAGTAGCCGCACTGGAGGGCGTCATGCTCGATGAAGAGCTTCTGCAGCGGGTGGAGTTCACCGTCCTCCGACAACCCCTCGACAGTCAACACATCCGCCCGGTCTGCGTCGGCGGCCAGCACCATGCAAGAATAAACGGGCTTACCGTTCATCACTACGGTGCATGCTCCGCACTCGCCTCTGTTGCAGCCGAGCTTAGTTCCCTTAAGACCCAGCTTCTCCCTCAACAGCTCCGCCAGCGTCGTGTAGACGTCCACAACCACCTTGTAGTATGAGCCGTTAACCCTCAATCCGACCTCGACTACAGATTTTAGCGTCATGAACGGCGGCTTGAAGGCTGGAACTCATATAAACTTTACTGTACGTAGCCGCACCAGTCCAGAATGGTCAGGGCCATTATCTTGGCTGCGTTGACGACGTTCTCAACCGGCACGTATTCGTTGACGGCGTGCATCTGCTCCGTAAGCCCCGGCCCGAAGATGACCGTCGGAGTCTGGCCGTATTTGTTGAGGAACCGTGTGTCGGCAGCCCCCAACCGGCCGCTGACCACAGGCTCTTCACGCATAACCTCCCTGTACGACTCCGACAGCTTCTTGACGATAGGCGAGTCGACGGGTATCTCGGAGGGCTCGGCGAAGTAGCCCTTGAACCTGAGGACGGGAGGATGGCTTCGAAGCCATGGGTCTGTTGACGCAACTGCCTGTATGTGCTCCTTAAGCCTCGTCTTAACTTGGTCCGAGTCCTCGTTCGGCACCGTGGCTAGGCTGCCCTTCAGCAAGCATCTGTCGGGGAAGGCGCTTGGATAGCTTCCAGCCTCGAAAACTCCGACCAAGCAGGGTATCGCCTCCCTGATGTCGGGGTAGAGTGGATGCCTTACCTCAGAGAGCCTGATCTGTTCAAAGTCGTCGACGGCTTGGACGAGCTTGTAGCCCTTGTGGATGGCGTTGACTCCCTCCCACTTCCGCTGAACTCCGACAGGCGTTCCACGGACCTCTATCTCGAACCAGATACGGCCTATGCATGCAGGCTGGATGTTCATGCTGCTCGTCTCGCCGCTAATCCCCGCATCGGCACGGTACCCCCTAAGTATGGCGGCCAGCGTCCCGTTCCCGCTCAGCTCTTCGTCGACGGTGTACTCCAGTATGACGTCTCCCCTGGGCTTCAAACCAGCCTCGACCACCGACAGCAGGGCGAAGGTGTATGCAGCCAGCCCGCTCTTCATGTCTGAAGCACCACGGCCGTAGATGCATCCCTGCTTCACCTCCGACCTCCATGGATGATGTCTCCATGAAGACTCGTCGCCCACCGGGATGACGTCGACGTGGCCGTTGAACAGCAAGGACCTTCCACCTCCAGCCCCGTTGTAAACACCGACTACGTTCGGCCTCCCCTCGTACCCACGGCCGACGGGTACGTAGCCGGGATGCTTGCTCAGCTCCTCGAGACTCGGCTCCCAAACGTCAACCCTTAAGCCAAGCCTATCCCTCAAGTAGTCGGCTATGTAGGCTTGGACCTCTCCCTCCTGCCCCGTCACGCTTGGGATCGAGATGACCTTCCGCAGGAACTCGACGAGCTCTTCACGGTGCTTGTCTACGCTTGAAAGTGCTGTGTTTTTGACGGACTGCATGACGTCCGTCCGGTTTCCGGAGGGGATTTAAGGCTTTTCAGAAGACAGGCGAGAAATACGTAAATATTCAACCTGTCTACAGATTTTCTACGTTGCCGTCTAAAGTCAGGCTTGGGATAACTCTGCAGAACTACTTCGCCTCAGACGATTACATCTCTTTCAAAGATCTGCTGGAGACCGCTAAGCTGGCGGAAGACCTCGGGTTTCACTCTGTCTGGGTGTGGGACCACCTCGTTCTAGGAAGCCGGAAGTACTTCCCCATACACGAGTCCTACGTCGTTCTCTCCGCAGTCGCAGCACACACAACTAGAGTCAGGCTTGGGACCGGGGTCTACCTACTGACCCTCCGCAACCCCCTCGCTGTAGCTAAGCAGTTGACAGCCATAGACCATTTGAGCGGTGGGCGAATAACTTTCGGCGTTGCGGCGGGTTGGTACGAGAAGGAGTTCAAGGCGAGCGGGGTCCCGTTCAACAAGAGAGGGGAGATACTCGTCAAATACGTCAACATAATCAAGAGGCTGTTGACTGAGGACTACGTCGACGGCGTCTACAACGGGCTGCAGTTCGACAAAGTCAGGCTGGAGCCGAAGCCTGTTCAGAAACCTCATCCACCCATATGGCTGGGAGGCTATGTTGAGAAGGCGTTGGAGAGGGTTGGCATGATTGGCGACGGCTGGGTCTCCTACTTCTACACGCCGTCGAGCTTCAAGAAGAGCTGGGAGAAGATTCAAGGCTATGCTAATAAACATGGACGCAGCGCTGAAAAGCTCGACAACTGCGTGATGGTGCCGGCTTTGATAGACGAGACTAGGGATTCGGCTATGAAGAGGGTGAACAGCTACGTGAGCAGGTACTGCGACCTCCCGCCTTGGAGCGAGGCGTCAGTAGACAGCGCTCTGGCAGGCAGCAGAGACGAGTGTTTGCTGCAAGTCGAGAGGTACCGGGAGAGCGGGGTGAGGGAGCTGGTTTTGATGCCGGTGTTTGAATCCCCCAAGCAGGTCAACGAAAGAGTTAGGGAGATTGGGCGGGCTTTGCTTTAAGCCAGCGCCTAACCCTTTCAGGAGTAAGGGGTATGTAGTCGACCACTACTCCGAACGGCCTGAGAGCATCCTCCACGGCGTTGGCCACGGTGATGGCTCCAGAGTAGACCGAAGCCTCTCCCGTTCCCTTCCCCCCCAGCTCTGTAAACGGCGACGGCGTTTCGACATGGTCGTTACGTATTGGGAAGCCCATTTCCTTCGTCGTTGGTATGAGGTAGTCCATGAACGAGGATGTCAGCGGGGCGGCGTTCTCGTCGTAAACAACTTCCTCGTAGAGGCATGCACCTATCGCCTGAGCAAGACCTCCGTAAACCTGCCCCTCAACAATCTTGTGGTTAATCACCTTCCCGCAGTCATGAACCGTGACATACTCGAGTATCCTTACCTCGCCGGTCTCAGGGTCGACTCTCACCACGCATGCGTCTGCTGAAGCGGCTACGGTCGTGTATGTCGTGAACTTCTCAGCCGTCAGAGGGCTGAACCAGCTCACCGTGACGTCGAGCGGGACAAGCCCCTCCTTCATCAACTCTGTGCTGAGGGTTTTCTGCTGTCCCTTGAAGTACACGGCTCGGCAGAGCTGCTTGAGCGTTATCTTCCTCGACCTGTCGTCCTTCACGTATATCTCGCTGTCCTGAATCTCCAAGTCCTCCGGCCTGCACTCCAACATGTGCCCAGCGATCTTCAGAATCCTATCCCTCATAGCCTTTGCAGCCTTGACCACAACCCCTCCGCCGTAGATAATCCCTCTGCTTGCGTAGGGCCCCAGGCCCATGTAGTCGCTGGAGCCGGTGTATACCTTGACATCGCTCAACGCAACACCCAAAACCTCGGAAGTTATCCGAGCCATGGTTGGGACGGACCCCTGCCCGATGTCAGTCCAGCCACTGTAGACCTCGACAGTGCCGTCTTCGGAGACACGCAGCCTAGCGCTCTCGTAGCCGCTGTATATCGAGTAGGCAATCGCGCCTCCTGCAGGCTCGAGAGTCAAAGACATGCCTATGCCGAGGTATTCGTTCTTCCTCCTCAGCTCCGCCTGCCTCGACCGCCATTCAGCGAGACCGAGGACCTGCAAAGCCTTCGAGAGACATGCCTCGTAGTCCCCGCTGTCGTAGACGTAGCCCGTTATCTGGCTGTACGGGAACTCATGACGCTGTATAAAGTTCATGTATCGCACCTGCTCCGGCGGAAGGCCTAGCTCAGCCGCCACCCTGTCGACAACCCGCTCAATCATCTTGGCGCCCTTGTCCTTGCCGTAGCCTCTGTAGGCGTCGTAGAACGACTTGTTTGTGACGATGCCCGTCGTCTCGATGTCAACGGCCCTAAGCTTATACGCTCCAGGGCTGGAGAGAGTCGCCGGCACGACCGATGGAGCTCCGCAGCCACGGGCGTTGCCCTCTACGCCTAGGTCGACGTATAGCTTACCCCTAAGACCCAGCAGCTCACCCGTGTTCTTGACAGCCGCCTCAACCTCCCACATCACGTCCCGCTGATGAGGACCCATCACTATGTTCTGGTACCGGCTTTCGACAAGCTTGACAGGCCTGCCGCACAGCCTAGCCAGCAGGCATGCGGTTATCTCAAGCGTGAAGTTAACCTTGTTCCCGAAACCGCCGCCCACGTCAGGCGCCAGAACTTTGACGTTTCCCACGGGCACTTGAAGAGCTTTTGCAATCACGTGTCGTCCGATTGTAGGAGACTGTGTCGAGCTGTAAACTAAGTAGCTGTTGAAAGCCTTGTCGTACGTAGCTACGACGCCTCTAGTCTCGAGCGGGAAGCCCGACTGCCTAGCCTCCCTCCACCTTACACGCACAACCCTGTCAGCCGCTGAGAAGACCTCTGCAACGTTGGGAGTGCTGTACCTGAAACGACACTGGACGTTAGAACCCCACTCTGGGTAGAGCAGCGGGGCGTCCGGCTTGAGCGCCGCCATGATGTCCGAAACAGCGGGAAGAGGCTCATAATCTACGGAGACCATTTCAACGGCGTCCGCAGCAGAGTACTTGTCCTCAGCCACCACCACGGCTACAGGCTCTCCAACAAACCTGACACGGTCAACAGCCAAAGGGTAAGCCTTCGGGTCTCTCCAGACCAATCCCATCTCGGAATAGTCAGCCATCAACGAAAGGGGCCCCATGTAGTTCGTCAAATCCCTGCCGGTCAAGACCGTTTTGACTCCCGGGAGGCGGAGAGCCTTGGAGACGTCTATCGACTTGATCAGGGCGTGTGCGTAGGGGCTGTTGACTAGAGCGCAGTGAAGCAGGTTAGGCGGGTTTATGTCGTCGACGTACTGTCCAAAGCCCTTCAAAAGCCGGCCGACCTTCTCCCTGAAATGCCATTCTTCAAGCTGTCGCTCATGAGCGGAGTGCATCATGCGTTAGCCGTCTGCAAGCGGCATATAGCTGTTTACGAAAAACAGTTCCGAGGGCTGTGATTTCTTAAGACTTAAATTACTCTAGAAATCATCAACGACCGTGGCTGTCGACCTTGTTGTAAAAAATGGAAAAATAGTGACTTCTGAAGGGGTGTTCGAAGGATACATAGCAGTTGATGAGGGCAAGATTGTCTCGATAGGAAGCGGAGCTGAAACTCCTCAGGCTGACAGGGTGATTAACGCCTCGGGGCTGTTCGTTCTCCCCGGCATAATCGACGCCCACGTCCACTTCCGCGAGCCGGGCCTCGAGTACAAGGAGGATTTCAGGACAGGCTCGATGGCGGCCGCTGCGGGAGGAGTTGCAACCGTCGTCGACATGCCCAACGTCGTCCCACCGACTCAGGACGCTCAAACCTTCAAGCTGAAGCTGGAGCGAGCGCTCCAGAAATGTCTGGTCGATTTCGCAATACTGGGAGTCGTGGTTCCAACAAACATAGACAAGATCCAAGAGATGGCTAGAGAGGGGGCGATAGGTTATAAGATATTCATGGGCGAAACCGTAGGCAACCTTCCAAGCCCCGACGACTGGGAGCTCATACTGGCTTTCGAGGAGGTTGCTAAGACAGGGCTTAGGGTGTGCGTGCATGCGGAGAACAGACCCATAACCACCCACCTCGTTAACGAACTCAAGAAGATAGGCCGCGCCGACCCGCTAGCACATCTAGAGTCGCGTCCAGCGGTCTCGGAGGAAGAGGCGATAATGAGGGCTGTGGTCTTCACGAAGCCATTCCGGACGAAGCTCCACATCGTCCACGTAAGCTCGAAGAACGGAGTCGAGGCCATCAAGCTGGCTAAGAGCATGGGGCTTCCAGTCACGGGAGAGACATGTCCTCACTACCTTTTGCTGGACGGGGTGGAGACTATGAAGAAGTATGGGTCGATGGTTAAGATGAACCCACCCGTGAGGACTCGAGAACATGCAGAGGCTCTCTGGGAGGGGTTGAAGACAGGTGTTCTGGACATGGTCGCCACCGACCACTCACCGCATTCACGGGAGGAGAAGTTTAGGGATAACATCTGGGAAGCCATAGCTGGCTGGCCCGGGGTTGAGACGATGCTGCCGGTGATGCTGAACGAGGTTAGCGGGGGAAGGATTACTCTGACCGAGGTTGTGAAGTACATGAGCGAGGGGCCGGCGAAGGTCTGGAGCATGTATCCTCAGAAGGGCAGCATCAGGATCGGGGCTGACGGAGACTTGACGATAGTCGACATGAACAGGCAGCACACCATCAAGGCTGAGAACCTTCACAGCAAGAGCAAGCTCACCCCGTTCGACGGCTGGACCGTGAAGGGCTTCCC
>JAWAFZ010000036.1:0-1631 GCA_038890155.1 Candidatus Caldarchaeum sp.
TCAAGACAAGCCTGTACGAGGTTCACGTAAAGCCCAAAGACCTTTCAGGCCGGCCGCTTAACGCCGACGTGGCTCTCGGCAGGGTGGTGGTAGGCGCGCAACCTACACCCACGGTTAGTGGTTTGGAGATGATAGCGGTTTTCAGGAACGTTCCGAAAGGAGTGTATCCGGTGAAAGCGTTCTGGATTAGTGTGGAGGTGTTCAGAGGTGAGGTGAAGGTGGATGAACCTCTCGCCAGACCAGACCCCGGCGCCATGCTAGACCCTATTCTCGACGTCGGGGACATATCCCTCAGCCTCAAGGACGCGGTGGGTAGGAGCTTGAAGACCAACGTGACTGTCAGCCTGCTGCCCAACATCATCAACCAAACGGGCGTGGGGAAAATAGCGTACACGCGACTACCGAGAGGCGAGTACACCGTGGTGGCTTATGTCTTCAACAGTTTTCTGGGTAGGGAGGTGCAGGTTGGAGCGTATAACTTCAGGATTCCCGAAGACCATGGAGAGCACGAAATAAAGCTGGGCATATTCGACGCTGTAATCAGGCTTGAGACAGCGGACAGAAGACCAGCTCCAATAGAGTCTCTCAGGATTGAGGGGCGTGACTTCAAGGTGGTTAACGGGGAGGCTCTGGTGTCAGACATGACCGTAGGAAGATACAGTATGAAGGCCGTGTACATGGGTGTGACCGTTCTCGACGACATTGTGGAGATAAACAACAGCGATACGGTTGTCAGGACGAGGATTCACAGCCTCAGGGCCAGCGTCCAAACAGTTGACGGAGAGAGTTTGGAGAATGCGTTGCTTACAGTAGATGTCCGCGGTCAGAAGGTTACTGCCCAGATTGCAGGAGGAGTAGCACACGTACCATTCCTACCTGCTGGAGAGTTTCCGCTGAAAATATCTTTGGTGGGGCAAACAGTTTACGACGGTGTGGTGCAGGTTGACGGGCTAGGCGATAAGAAGATAGTCGCCAACGCTGGTAGGCCTGTTGTCTACGTGGTTGACCAGAAAGGCGTTCCTGTGGAGTCTGCTGAGGTGGAGGTTGTAGGTGTTGGAAAGGCAGTGACAGCTGTAAACGGCTCGGCGAAGCTAGTCCAGACACCTGTTAAAGAGCTTCCGTACAGGGTTTTCTACAAGGGGATTGAGGTAGCTTCAGGGACGCTTAAACCCGGAACGTCCGTCAAAACCGTGGTAAAGCTGGTGCAGATATACGTCAAGGTTGTCAACGAGCTTGGCTCACCGATGGATTCCAACGTAGACTTGATGAGGGGAGGGAGGACTGTCGCAAGAGCTTCAGGCTCCGAGGTCAGGTTTGACAGGGTTCCATCAGGAGGCTACACACTCAGAGTGACGCATGGACCAAAGCAAGTGGAGACACAGGTAAGAGCAGAACAGGAGGATACGAGGACAACAGTAACGCTTCCAATAGCCTTCGTATTCCTGAACCAGTCAGTCTCCCTGTCAGACACGTACATGGTTGCGGCGGCGCTGACGGCGTTGATTACAGTCACCGCAGCGCTGGTGATACTACCCAGAATTAGAGGCAAACTTTCCATAAAACTGCCTAGGAAACACAGGTGAAACACATCAACCCATCCCATCACAAGCTTTTATCCAACCGTTGAATCA
>JAWAFZ010000036.1:1731-10390 GCA_038890155.1 Candidatus Caldarchaeum sp.
CGAGCTTTATCCTCATGTCCCTGTATCTCAGGAAAACGGTGACGGGAACATGTGCTTCGAACCAGAGGGGTATGTGAAGTATCGAGAAACCGCTGTGTATCTCCGGCTCGCTAGACCATCTTACTCCAACAATCTCCAACCATGGTGTGAACAGGTCTCCGCAGCTCAACCCGTTGTACCAAACCCTGATTCTCTCACGCCTCAAAACTCTGACAACCTCCGGGACCGGGAGACAGGCTAGGGAGGCGGCTACCGGCGTGAAAAGCCACGGGTCTAATTCGTAGCTGTTGAGGGCGTGCGCCGTGAAACCCGCAGCCAGCGCGACTATGATTATCTCAGCCATCAGGTACATCGTTCTGTTGGGTAAGGGTCCTCTGACGCTTGTTCTTAGAAAACCCTTGTCCACTTCATCTGACGACCGTCTCAGGAGCATTAACCATCACCTCGTGTCTTTCGTAGAACAGGCCCGGAGATAGAAGCTTGTCGTTCCCCATCAACACCCTGTCCCTGTCTCCCATCGTCAGGACCACTATCCAAGTTCTCTCGCCCCCTGCTGAAGCTATCCTGAAACGGTTGCCTCCAACCCATCTAATGGTTACGACAGCGTCGTCGTAGTCCATGCCCCCTTCCTCGGAGCCGTAGGGGCATTTAGCCGTGTCCTCGAGCATGACCACAGACTCGTTTGCCCTGTTGTAGGTCAGCTTAACGCCTTTGTCGTATTCCACTACCTCCCTCCTCAGGTAGGCGGGGTCGAACGACCATGTGACGTTCCACACGATGTAGTGCATGGTGTAGCCCTTCTCGCAGCCATGCTTGTTCTCCGTGGCGGTTACGATGAAGACGAGGGGAGGTGGGGGATACGCCTTGGTTGTGTTGATGTGCCAGATGAAGCCCACTATGTTGGCTGTGATGGCTGCCTTAAGCACGACTGCTTCGTCGAAAGTTTCGAGACGCATAACCTTCCTGTAGTCAATCCTGTAGTCAGGGTCCACGTAGAACAGGTATAGATGCGGGATTAACGCGAAGAACATGGGGTTGGGCGGCGGGGGAAGGCCTGTCAGCTCCTCGAACGCTTCTTCAAGCCCGCGGTCGGCAACGTTCTTCAGGAACCTCTTGTAGTGCGCGGAGTCTATCATGTCCGGCACCTTCCTCGACACCGTTGCGAGAAACTCTTCAGCCTCGTCGGCGTTCCTAACTAAAGCGTAGCCACATGCCTCAGGCCTCTGGCGGCAGAACTCTTCAACCTTGGCAAGCAGCTTCACCCTATCCACGCCGTCCTCGATGCTTTTGAAGTGTTCAAGCAGGAACATCGGCTTGGGGACGCCGACAATGTTCTTCCACTCTTCAGCGGTTATGAATGCTTTAACAGCCTTGGCTCCGAGCTTACCTGCTCTGGCGGCGTCAACGACATCCAGCACCACGTCCTTCACAAGGTCTGTAACGAGCATAGCATAGTAGGCGTGGGGGTTGTCGAGGATGCCGAACAAAGCCATCGCCGTGTAGAGCTGCTTCTCTATGAGAAAAGTGCATATCCCCTCGTAAGCCGGTACGGCTATGGCCGCCAGCTGTTCCACGGGCTCCGGCACCGCCAGACACCTCGCGGGAGAAGACCTGACAACCTGAAGCCTTAGCCTCATGCCCGCGGCCTCCAATGCTTTGACGGCGTCGGCCTCCGCCTGCGCAAGCCTCTCCATGTGCTGTTTCAGCTGGCTCACGTACACGAAAGGTGTTAAAAAGCTGGCTTCGTGAGCCCTTCTCAGGGAATCGTGACTGAGCTTCATGTATACCGGGTCTTGGCTGGACAGAGCCCTCAGCTTCTGCGAAACCACTGTGAGAAGCCATTCCCCTGCGATATAGTCTCCGGCTAGGAAGGCGAGCCTAGCTCTTTCAGCGTAATACGCCGCGTCGACGAGGTAGGGGTCGGCAGGCCTAGCCGAAGCCGCTCTCACAAGGTAGGAGGCGACAACATACCTGTCGGCCGTTTTCAGCATTATCTCCAGCGTGTTCAGCTTCTCGACAGCGGCCTGTTTCAACGACAGGTTTTCCTGAGAAAGCCCCGCGGGAATCAACGACGAGCAGAGGAGGAGGAGCGCCAGAGAAACCGGGTAGACCCTTGTCTTTCGACGCCTGTTAGTAGCTATCGTGAATACGCCTCGGAGCAGGAGGATAAGATGCCCCAGCAGCACGAGCTGAAGGTTCTGCATTATTACGTATGCCAGCTTCTGCCAGACGGTCATGAAGTTGTAGAAAACTACCCCTGATTCCATGGACCCGCCGCGGCCGACATGCAGCAGAAAAGCCGTCCTAGACACCGGCATGCCCAGTTCCGGCGGCAGATACCTGTCCCAAGATACTTCCAGCGCAGAGCCTTTAAACAAACGCTTGACGCCACCGTCCCGGAACCATGTCCCGTCAGCTGATACTGTCACAACCTGCACCGGGCTACTTCCTCTCACCGCGACCACAAACTCGTTCGGAAAGCTGAGACGGTGGACAGACGTCCGGTTAAAGTCCGTGTAAACAACCCAGCCCATAAGGCTTCCGTTAGATATGCTGTTGTACGCCATGACGTAGATTCCGTCTCCAGCAGCGACGTCGGCAGGGATGTTCAGGACGCCGCTGCGCTCGTTCAGAAGCCGGACAACCCTGCCCTCCAGAGAATAAAGGCTTACCGAACCGTCTCTTTCAAGCGTGAGAACTGCGTTGCCGCCGCTACCTGTAATCCTGAAAGGAGCTCCCGTAACTCCAACCGAGGCCAAGTTGGTGCATCTTCCCTGCTCGAACATTCCGAAGAACGGCCCCGCGTTCACAGCCTGCTCCCTTCCGTCGGATATTATTCTCCAAGCCTGAACAGGTCCGATGCACAGGCTATCCGGCGTCAAGTAGTGCGGTATGGAGGAGCCCCTGTCCATGGGCTGTCCGAAGAAAAGCCGTCCACCCTCCTCCCTCATCTCTCCCGCTTGGTCTAGCGACATGAAGTACGTCCGGCCTCCTCGCACGTAGTATCCGCTGAAATCGCTCACAGTAGACTGTATCAAGTCAGCCCTGTCAGCTATTCGCTTCAGCAGGACGGAGGATGGGCCGGATGGCTTGACGTACCCGTCCACATGTAGCTTGACGTGGTCGCCCACGGGTCTCACCACCGCGGCGAGTCCACGGCCCGACCTGTCAGCGGCTGCGAGAATGCCGACAGCATCCCGATAATCATACGCCTTGCGATAGTACCATGTTTCCTCCGAGAACGCGGGGTCCGGGCTGGTGAGCACCGCCAAAAAGATTATGACAAGGAAAAACATGGCTATAATACTCCATGCAACGCCGCGGCTGACCCGTTTAAGCCTCTCTATCTCCAGCTTAACCTCGTCCCATGGTATGCGGGCCATCCGTTCACAGACAATTCCCCAACATGGTTTAAACCGTTTCTGCATCATCTGCTTATAACCATGTCCGGCTTATTCTGAGCCGATGCTGTCTGCCGTATTGCTGTCTGTCTTCCTGATGCTGTCGGCTTTAACACCCTACGCGCAGGACTCTATGCTGAAGCTGAGGGTTGAGCCTTTAACCGTCGCAGGAGACCTCTACTCTGTCGATGTGCTGGGAGACGCTGTTGTAGCCGTCGGCAAGAGCGGGCAGATGGTTGTCTGGAGCCCTAGAGGCATGGAGATACTGCATGCGGCGACGACCGACCTTTTTAGCGTCTCATGCGGAAAAAATGCATGTGTTGCGGTTGGGAAGGGAGGCGTCGTTGTGGAGGTTCAGCCGGCCATGGGTTCCTACAGGTCTTTCAAGCCTTCTTCCAAGGACCTGACAGCCGTGTCAATGGCGGGAGATGTTGCAGCCATCCTAGCCGGCTCCGAGATACTGGTTTACAGGGTTGGGGGACACGTTGTAAGAACTATTGAAACAAACACGAAGCTCTCATCCATAGTGTTCGACGGCCGGTCAGTCCTAACAGCTTCAAGCGGCAAAATATTGACAGCGGACACACATACGGGGGAGGTGCGGCAGCTGGCAGCCTACAAGCTGAACGTCAGAAAAGCCTACATCGCCGCCTCAAGCATATACAGCCTGACCGACAGGGGAGTAGCAAAGGACGGCAACATGACCCTCACAGGCGCGTTCAGGGACGTGATTCCGGCTGGGAGAGGGTTCTACCTAGTCCACGGCCAGAGCGTAAGCCTCTACGACATATACGACGGCAGGCTAACCCCGGTAGCCGTTCTTCCAAACGACATAAACAGCATAGCGGCTTACGGGGACGGGGTAGTGGTCGCAGGGCCCTCCGGCTTCCTAGCGCTAGTCAAACAAGGCGGGATAGGCATGATGACGGCTCCTCAGGCAGACTACACAGCCGCGGTCTCCGACGGGGCTGGCGGCGCCGTGATAGCCGCTAGGAACGGGTTTCTGATGAGATACGTTGACGGGGTTTTCTACAGGCATCTCATCGGCGACCAGCCTAGGGCCATGACGCTTGCGGCTGGAGACATCGTGGTGCTTGGAGCAAAAAGTCTATGGGTCTTCGACAGAAACACCGGCGAGATAAAGGCTTTGGAGGCTTCGATACGTGCATCGGACTTCATCGACCTATCCCCCTCACCTCTTTACTGGGTCATGCTCGTGGGCCTGAACGGGCGGATAGTGGGCTTGCATAGAGACGGGTCGGTCACGCCAATCAAGGCCACCACCAGCCACCTATACGCAGTATCGTTAGGGTATGCTGTGGGCGATAAGGTGGCTGTCATGCTCGGCTCCGAGCTGAAGGTGGCCAAGCAGGATTCCAAGCTTGCTGACGTTGTTTCCACGCCATGCGGAGCCGTCGCCGTAAGCGACTCAGGCCAGATAGTATATCTGAAAGCCGACTCGATAACGAAGGCTTCTGCCGGCAAGCTCAAGCTTACTACTGTTTCAATCAATCCACGGGGAGCCTACGTGCTGGCTGGTGGTGCTAAAGGAGAGCTCATTCTGTTTGACGGGCTCAACGCCACAGTCCTGCCGACAGCTCTTCCAGAGGAGGTCCGGGCGATAGCATGGATAGACGACAGGACAGCGATACTTGTCACGTCTAAAGCGGTCTACAGGCTTGTGGAGGAATGGTATCCTCAGCCGTCGGTAGAGGTCAAAGCACCCAAGTCGGTTGAGGTTTTCGCAGGCGCTTCGAAAAGGATAGAGCTGGAGATAAAACCGGTCAACGGCTTCTCAGGCGAGGTCGAAATACCTGTAACAGTATCCGGCATGGCGCAGTACGTCTCAGCCGCTCCCCAAACCCTTAAGCTGAACCTCAACCCCTTATGTCCAGCCAAATCCACGTTAACCATATCGGCGTACGGGGAGGCAGGCGAGGGGGGAGCTACTGTAAACCTTTGGTTTAAAGGAGTGGCTACATCCATACAGGTTGCGGTGAAGAAGCCTTTGCAACAGACGGCTCAGACGTTTGACATACCGTTACCCTACCTCATTGGCGTGGCTGTTGTGGTGGGTATTGCTGTCGGCGTCTCATCAATTCTGAGAAGAAGGAAGGTCAAGCAGTGACAGATTCTTCTATCAAATCAAGTGTTTTCTTGAGCAGGTTCACAGCCCGATGTACCTCCTCTAGGTTCTTGGCTCCGGCACAGATTCCTTTTCCAGAAGAGAACACAGTGAGGCTGACCTTCGGGTTTCGCGGCCAGTAAATCAACGCAGGGAAGATTGAAGGCTCGTACATCACGTTTTCAAGCGTTTCCGACAGCTTCTCAATATCCACCGGCCTGTGGAGGTCGAACGACGCCACCATGTTCTCCACGTTCACAACCGGTTGCACGTCGTCCACCAGTCCCGCCTCCCTAAGCTTAGCCACGGTCTTCACGAGTGTGTTGACCGACTCCTCCAAGCTTCTAGCTCCAACACACACCAGTTTACCGGTGCTGAAAAGCAGCACTACAGCCTTCGAAGCGGGACGTCTGTAGACAACGCCGGGAAACTTGGCAGGCTTCGACGTACCTTCAAACATTGTTAAAACTGTCCGTAAATCGATTTCGCTGTCCAAGCTTGCTGCTGACACCACGTTCTGCACCTTTATCTCCACGCTATCTCCGTTCACTTCGCTGTGTTCTCGTTGATTTAAGCGCATATCACTGTCTGACAAGCCGGCTTAAGGAGAACGCTACGGCAAGCACCGCCCCTAGGAGGAATCCCATGACCGAGTATCGGTTTGACGCCAAGAATGTGATAAGATAGTCTAAAGCCTTCACCACGGCGTCAACCATGTTTTCAGCGGTGAAGTTCAGGGATACACCCAGCAGGGCCGGAATAACCAGCGGCGCCAGAAAAGCCGCAACCAAAGCTATCAAAACATATTTCCAGAGCCTTACAACCGCCAGCCCGGCGCCGAAGCCTATCATGAACCAGATGACTGCGGCTATCGTCTCCCTGCCGGCCAGCAGGTCAGGCACTCCCTGCATCATCCGTATTTGAGAAGGTATGCGGCTGTGAACAGCGAGGCTATGGACAGAGCCGCGCCCGAGACCACCAGAGCCAGCCTCATAGAGTTTGTCAAGTGTTTGCCGTCAGAGGTGAACGGAAGGCCTGAGGCCACCACGCTTGACGCAAGCAGTAAAGCCGCCAGCGACAACGGCTTGAAAACAGGGGACAGAGCTAGGGAGAGAACGGCCTGCGAGAGAGTCGCTAAGGGACCTGCTAAAGCACCTTTAACCATCACGTGCTTCGGAACCCCTTCCGGAACCCTCACAGCTCCCCCAAAACCCAAGACGTGGTGTAGGGGTGCAGCCAGCTCAGCTTTCACGTACATTCTTCTGAAAACAGTTCTGTGAGCCAGCTCGTGGACGAGCGGGGAAACAGCCAGCATAGCCCAGAGGGCTACGGCTCCGTCGGCGTCGGCCGCCCACTTCGTCCCACCTACGAAAGCCACCATGAAGAGGAGGCCGAAACCTATGCCCGAGGCTAGAATAGCCAACGCCGTTTTTAATTCTGTCATTTCAACGGTTTATATGCGATGCTTGCATATAATCATATACCGAGTTTCAGACATCTCTCCACGTGTTAAGCCACGTCACCTCGTTTTCGCCTGTCTAGCTGACCTGTTCGAGGAGGGTCGCTGTGGCTCGAGAACAATCTCCACACCGCTTGCTTGAACCTGTTTCTCGGGCTGTGTTTTCTCCACGGTTATCTCGATGCTGCTAATCCTAAGCTTCCGCCCGTCCTCCAGAGTTTTCTCAAAGTCGCCTATCTCCACCCGCCCAACCCTGAGCTGGGGAAGCCTGTGGACCAGAATCTGCGAAACATCCACCGCGGCGCTGATACGTCTTCCAAGAGCTTTCAAAACCACTCTGTCTCCGCCTGCGATGAAATGCGCCAAACACGCCGCAGCGTAGGCGGAAGGCTTGCTGCGTCCAACCAGAATCGACGGAGCCTCGGCTGTCATAGCATAATCCATGCCTAGACATGTATTTATCCAGATATATGCTGGACCACACAGTAGTTTATGCGGGATAGTGTTGCGTAGATGCTCCGCCTGCCGTCTAAGTCTTCCCGCCGACGCGTTTTACTGCCACGAATGCGGCAGGAGGGTCGAGGAAGGTAAACGGCGGAAACTACTGTTCTCCCTCGTGCTAGCCCTAGCCTTAACCGTCACCACTGCGGCATACGTTCAGTGGACGGCGGCTACATCGTCTACTGAGTCGTGGGCCAAGGAGCTCCGCGCCGCAGGGTTTAACGCTGTTGCAGACGGCGGCTACGTGGTTGTTGACACCCGCGGCCTAGACGTAGCTGACTTCGACCGTTTACTGGCTTTTCTGAAAACAGGGATGAGAATGGCTCTCGTGAGGGATGTGCCCGACGGCGTCGAGCCGGCGATGGCTGAGGTCGTCGCAAAAGTAGTCAGGTCCGTAGAGGGCGTGGAGGACGTTGTCTACGACGGCGGAGCGTTAACAGTCTACATGTCCCATCCCACGGGATACCAGCTCTACAGGGTTTTCAAAACAGCTGAAAGCGTATACACCATCGTCATAATATTACCGGAAAAAATATGAGGAGTGTTTCAGAGGCTACCTTGTTATTTGCCCCCTCAGCTCCCCCGATGGAAGGTTCCGCGTCTCTATCTGGACGTAGACGGCTCCGTTGTACAGCGCTGCGAAGAAGGCCTCGACATCCCCCGGCTCAACCCCCTGCGAGGCTATTCCCGGGACGTCCTCAGCCGCAACACCCCTCTCGCCCGCGACGTAAATCCAAGGAGTCAGCGTCCCCCACGTCGCGTTAGGACATGACGGTCTGCCGCCTCCCCCGCAAATCCAGTAAAGAGCCCCTCCCGTCTGGCCCTGCTTGGCGAAACCGAGGTATATGCGTTCCGGCGGCGAGCTGAGACCCATCCACGTAAGCTCGTAGTTGATGGCGTAGTGGTACGCGCCGTCGTCGCCTCTACTCCTGAACATGGTCAGAGTCATGTGGCCGAGGGCTTGGGAGTCAACCGGCGGAACAACCTCGTACGGCGTTAGCTTGACGCTGAACCTAGCGCTGCTCACCACGGGCGGGACGTACCAGTTGGCAAAACCCACCGTCATAGCTAGTGAGGCAACTGTGAACGTGGCGAGGACCACGGCGACCGCTAGTGTTTTTCTAGTTTTCATCGCTGGGTTCTTAGGCTTGGGATGGATAAATTCTGATAGAT
>JAWAFZ010000037.1:0-10259 GCA_038890155.1 Candidatus Caldarchaeum sp.
AACAGCCGAACAGCGCGCTGCGCTACGCGGCGTCACGAAAGGATCGTTTGTGAGGACCAAGCAGCAGGCGTTGCGCAACGTCTCAAAAGCCTTGTTCACGCTTATTCTCCTAAGCTACCTCGGCGTCATCAAGCTCCCTGAATACCAGTGGTTTTTCAGGCTCAGCGAGGCTTTGGAGGAGAGGGACTGGGAGGCTGTTGAGCTGTTTCTTTCGGGTCTCGGGGGCTGAGCTGGGTTTGGAGGCCTTGGTTTTGGTGTTTGTTTGCTTATTTTTTACGCAAACGGTTGTTTTCGTTTATCTTTACAGGAGGGCTGTGATGCAGCGTGATGTCATGGTTGGGAGTGATATTCAACCTAGGTCGGTTAGAGGTTCGGAGAAGCCGGTGGATGCTGAGGAGGCGGGGTTAACGGGCTCGGCTTTAGCTGCTTTGAGGCTTATACGTGATAGGGGTAGTGTGATGTCAAGTGATGTCAGCCGTAGCTTAAGCCTCAGCCGTGAGCATACGGCTAGGCTTTTGAAAAGTCTTTACGAGAAGGGGTTGGTCAATAGGTCGGGTAAGCCCTTCAGGTACAGTTTGACTGAGAAGGGGTTGGAGTTTGTTTCTTCTGAGACGATGGACGTGGATAGATCAAGCCAATAAGCTGGTTATATGCTGGTTTATATTTTCGCCGTAGGCTGCACCGACGGCATGAAGGTCAGACTGCCCCCAGAGTGGGGGCCGGAACCCGTTCCGGCGACCGTCAGGACCCTACGGTTCTTCGACTACTTCGTTCTTTGGTCGAGCCTTGGCGTAGGGCTTTTAGTGATGCTGGCCGGCTCATTCCTATCGTCGCTGAGTTTTTGGGAGGTCATAGCTGTTGCCGTCGCCGGTTCTGTAGTCGGTAGTTTGATGCTGGCGGCCGCCGGCTCCGTGGGGAGTAGGTACGGTGTGCCGACAATGGTAAGCTTAAGGCCTGTTCTGGGTATGCGGGGCAGCTACATCCCCACAGTGTTGAACATCGTCCAGCTTGTAGGCTGGACTGGGTTTGAGATAATGATAATGGCTTCGGCTGCTTCAGTTCTTACGGGATGGCTTTTCGGCGAGTTGAGCTTTCCGGTTTGGGTTGTCGTCTTCAGCCTTTGGTGCTTGATGCTTGCTCTGGGAGGCCCTCTGGTGGTTGTTAGGAAATGGCTTGAGCGATACGCCATCTGGCTAGTCTACGCCTCCTCCATCTGGATTACGTACTTGGTGGTTTCCTCACCGGGTTTTTCGAGCTGGCTGACTGGTGGAAGGCCTGAAGCCATTCCACTGCTGCTAGCCCTAGACATAGTCGTCGCCATGCCGATATCATGGTGGCCCTTGGTCTCGGACTACAACCGCTTCGCATCTAGAACATCTTCCAGCTTCGCCGGAACTCTAGGCGGATACACTCTGTCAAACACATGGTTCTACGTCTTGGGAGCTGCCCTAGTGGCTGTTCTCGGAATAAACGATATTATCGCCGCAATCGGCGCCCTTTTCTTGGGGAACGCAGCTTTGCTTCTAATACTCGTTGACGAGACGGACAACGGATTCGCCGACATCTACTCTTCAGCTGTATCCTTCCAGAACATCTTCCCCAAAACACCTCAGTGGGTTTTCGCAGCCTTCACAGCAGCGGCTGGAGCTGTCCTAGCGTTGACAATCCCCCTAATGCAGTATGAGTGGTTCCTGCTGCTCATCGGCTCACTGTTCGTTCCGTTG
This sequence comes from Candidatus Caldarchaeum sp., assembly GCA_038890155.1. Lineage (GTDB taxonomy): Archaea > Thermoproteota > Nitrososphaeria_A > Caldarchaeales > Caldarchaeaceae > Caldarchaeum. The sequence goes on from JAWAFZ010000037.1 coordinate 1,725, forward strand.
CTCGGAGCCACGGCTGCAGAGTTCTTCATCAACAGAAGAGCCAGCCCACCGTCCGTCGAGGAGTTTTACAGGCCGAGCGGGTTTAAGGTTGGAGGGTTTGTTGCATGGGCTTCAGGCATAGCCGTCTACGTTGCAGTAGTCCAGCTAGCTCCGACCATTGGGGCGTCAATCCCCTCCTTCTTAACTTCTGTTGCTGTTTCTGTGGCTGCGTCGAGGGTTGTGAAGCGGCTGGAGAAAACCGTGCCATGAATTTGTGTGGGTGAATGACATATATTGTGAGACGTAGGATCCAGCTGCATGAGGAAGCTGGTCCACGGGCTTCATCATATTACGCTTGTCGCGAACAATTATGGAGTCAACTACAGGTTCTACACCGGGGTTCTTGGGCTTAAGCAGGTCAAGCTGTCCGTCAACCAGGATGATGTTTTTCACAGGCATGCTTTCTACGCCAACCCTGACAGGCCGACTGGAAGTGCGATAACTTTCTTCGAATGGCCCGGCCTTCCTCGGGGTCGTGCAGGGTTGGGCGCCCCTCATCATCTAGCTTATCGCGTAAGGTCTGTTGAATCGCTGGCTAGGTGGTTTACCTGGCTGAAGGAACGTGGTGTTCGGGTGAAAGGACCCTACGCGTATAACGGCCTCGTCTCGTTGTATTTTCACGACCCTGACGGTGTTTTGCTTGAGATTGCGACGCTGGACGAGGGCTTTGAAGCTGATTACTTGAGGGATGTTTTCGAAAACGCCTCGACGCCCAGCGTGGTGGATGAAGGCATGAAGCTGGCTTGGTTCGACCACGCAACTCCCGTGGCTTTGAACGCCGGTGTCTTGAAACGGTTTTTGGAGAAGTTTCTTGAGCTGAGCGGTCTGGAAACGGTTAAGGATGATCAGGGACGTGTCTGGCTAACGGTGAAAGACGAAGAAGGTGTCTATCTCCGCTACATCATAGACCCGAATGCGGAATATGGATACGTTGGACGTGGCTCGATCCATCACATAGCGGTGGCCGTGGAGTCTGAGGAGGAGCAAAGGACGGTGTTGAGGAGGCTCAACATGGCTAGCGTCGTCAACTCGGGAATCGTCGACAGGTTTTGGTTCCGCAGCCTCTACTTCAGAGACCCGTTCGGCAACCTGCTCGAGGTTGCTACCATGGGCCCCGGCTACAACGTGGACGAGCCTCGTGAAAGCATGGGCAGCAGGCTTGTCCTACCTCCCTGGCTCGAGCCTATAAGGGCCGAGGTCGAAGCACGTCTCGCCGAGCAGGACTCGGCAAACACATCTTCATGGCCTCCTGAGTTCAGCGAGGTCCCCGATGATCCAGAGACTTTCTCGACACGGTAGGCTTGGGAAGTATTATCACTCCCTCGTCGGGGTTGCCTAGCTCCTCGCAAAGCCCTCTCCACCACAGGCATGCAGCTAGAGCGCAGGTTGCTGCGTCGGCTTGGTCGCCTGTCGTATTGATTGAGAGCCCTTTCACTCCGAGCCTTCGGAGTGATTTCACAAGCTCGGCCACTCCCTGCTGCTTTCGTGGAATACCTAGAACATCCTGAACCCCTCCCGGGTACGCCTCGTAGACTGTCGCTCCTCTCTGCCTGAGGAGTTCAGCCAGCCTAATCCCCCGAGCTGTAAGCATGCGCATCGGCCCGATTGTGATCGGGAAGAACTTTATCCGTCTACGTCTCAGCTCGAGGTCGCAGAGCCTGAAGTGTGGCGGGCCCGGCTTGTCCAAGCTTACTCTTCCACGAGGAAGGCCTAGCGGGGCGTCGACGCCCACTACAGCCGGCTTCAGCGAGTCAAAGTCCGCTATTATCTCGTCGTCAAGAAACCTCACCCAAGTCCGGCATCGGAGGTTTTCGTCCATCATGGCTACTCCTGACGGTCTCCGGGGGCTGCCGGCAAGGTCCACGCCCAGAAAAACAGCCGCCATCCGAATCATCGGCTTGTTGGGACCAAATAAAAACATGAAGATGCTGGACTGATTGTGTTGTTCTAGCCTAAATACATGTGTGTAAGCTTTGTTGCATGCTCCAGATAGGTGTTGGCTGCTCTAGCGACAAGAACCCTCAGGCTCAGGCTGTTGAGAAGGCGAGGCGATTCGCCTCTAGGCTTGCTGATCACAGGAATGAGGTTGTGCTGCTCACGGGAGGCGACGGGGGGTTGATGCGTGTAGTATGCGAAGAGTTTTTCAAGCGTGGAGGAATTACAGTCGGGGTCATCCCATACGAGGATGAGCAGATCGATGAGTCGAACCCACGCTTCAACCCGTACAACACGATTGTTTTCCGCAGCGGGCAGACCTTCCAAGCGAGGAGCATAGGGCTTGTGCGGAGCAGCGACAGCTTCGTCGTCCTCGGCGGAGGATCGGGCACAATAGTGGAAGCGCACCTCGCATACGTATACCGTATACCTCTAGTAATCCTTACTGGGACGGGTTATCCGTCAGACCTTCTTCGGCAAACACATCCCGACGGATATCTCGACCACCGGAAGCACATCGCCGCCGTCTACGTTGAAGACCCTGCTGAAGCTGCCGAGAAAGCAGTCATGCTTGCTAAGGAGCGCCGCCGACGATAAAAAGATACAATTATAAAGAATTAAATCAATTAAAATTAGCATGATCGTGGAGAAGAAGGTTGAGAAATTACTGAAGGACCCGTTAAAGGCTGTTGAGGTGGGTGAGAAAACCATCTCACAGATTTTGCAGGATATGAGGAACACTGGTTTTCAGGGCCGCAACCTCGGCCTCGCCGCCGATGTGTGGGAGGCTGCTCTGAGAGCTGACGACACAGTAATCATGCTCGGCTACGCCGGCTCGCTCAGCACGACGGGGCAGTGGAGGCTCGTGAGATGGCTTATTGAGAACAGGTTTGTCGACGTGGTTGTCTCGACCGGTGCCAACATCTCCGAGGACCTTATCGCGGCCATGGGTTTCAACTACTATGTGGGCACGCCGTTCATAGACGACGACTTTCTGCGTCAGAACGGGATATACAGGTTTCACGATGTTTTCGTGAAGGAGAAAGAATACATCAAGATGGAGGAGATGATCGCCGACTTTATGCTCACGCTTGACGGGCGCGACCCTATGTCTTCAGCGGAGTTTCTCCACCTCTTCGGCAAATGGCTTGACGACAGAAACATCAAGGGCATAGTGCAGGCGGCTTACAGGGCGGCTGTTCCGGTCTTCAGCCCGGCGATAGAAGACAGCGGATACGGCGTGGCTTACTTAATCAACAGGCATAGAAGGCCTAGTTTCAGGCTAGTTTTAGACCATTTTAAGGACTACGAGCAGCTGGTTAGGATAAAGGGGGCTTTCAGGAACAGTGCTGCGGTCTTCATAGGCGGCGGCGTCCCTAAAGATTTTATACAGCTGTCCGCAGTGGCTGTGGACATCCTCGAGAGTGGCGACGCCTTCAGGACGAGGCCTCACCGTTTCGCCGTCCAGATAACGACCGACAGCCCTCAATGGGGTGGGTTGTCTGGAGCTACGTTGGAGGAGGGTAAGAGCTGGGGTAAGGAGTCATCCGAAGGATATGCTGTTCAGTGTTTCTGCGACGCCACGATAGCTCTTCCCGTGCTTGTGCATGCTTTGAACGAGAGGGTCAGCGAAAGAGCACGCAGGCCAGACCTTTCATGGGTTTTTAAGGACGTTGTCGAATAAACTCTACCCTCCATACGTATGCTTCAGGACACGTTGTAGCTCGCTCCAGACAGGCTCTATGGTTGGGATTTCAGCCAACTGTTGTTTCCTGTTTTCGAGGTCCTTCAGCCCGGTCGAGGTGAGAACGCACACCACGATGTCGTCCGAGTCAATCCTTCCCTCCTCCCTGAGCTTCTTGACGGCAGCGACGCTTGCGGCTGATGATGCTTCCGCCAGTATTCCTTCCGAGGTGGCGGTGAGGTTCTGAGCCTGAAGAATCTCCTCCTCGGAGACTAGAACCGAGAAGCCTTTAGAATCCTTCACAGCTCTGAGGGCTTGATAGCTTGTGATGCTTCCCGCTATCGAGAAAGCGACGCTCTTCTTGGTCTCTGTCCTTACTAGGGTTTCCCTAGGCTGCATCATCGAGCGGTGAAGAGGCCCTCCAGCCTCAGGCTCTGCGGCAACCATCACGGGAAGGCTTTCAACCAGACCCAGCCTATGGAATTCGTTGATGCCTCGCCACTCGCCGTACAGGCCTTCGCCGTAGGCGGTGGGCTGGATGATGTAGTCGGGAGTCTTCCAACCAAGCTGTTCAACAACTTCGTAGCCGATTGTCTTGTATCCTTGGACTCCGTAGGGGTTTCCCGTCGGCGTAGGGGTTGTGTACGTACCGGCCGGATACCATCCATACTCCCTAACGCCCCTAGACATCAGCTCCCATCTTCCGGCTGGCGTGGTTATAGCCACGACCTTGGCGCCATAAGCCCTCATCAGCCCCAGCATGGTGAACGGCACAGTCGGTATAGTGAGTATGACCGATGAAAGACCGGCCCTCGCGGAGTAAGCCGCAACAGACGCTCCTAGGTTGCCTGTGGATGCAGCTACAACAGTGTCTACGCCGAACTCTAGGGCTTTAGACAAAGCCGCCGCCGAGAACCTGTCCTTAAAAGACCACGTTGGGTTTCTCGACTCGTCCTTCAGGTAAAGGTTCCTCAACCCGAGCTTTCTTCCGAGAACCGTGCTGTGTATCAGCGGCGTAGAGCCCTCGCTTAAGGACAGGGTGTGCTTCTCATCCTGCAGGGGCAGCAGCTCTCTGTAGCGCCAGATACCTAGGCTGGCCGGTCTCCGAGTTATTGTCTCACGGCTGATGACGCTGCCTAGCCCGTCGTAGTCGTACTCGACCACCAAGTTCGAGAGAACCTCCGAGTCTGCGCACCTCGGACACCCCTCAAACATCATCTTCAACCCGTAGCTCTGACCGCATCTCAAACATCTGAGGCCGACGGCATAAGACATATTCGTCTAGTTCATAAACAACTTGTATAAAAATTGATTGAGTTTAAACAAACTAAATACCGAGGAGGTTGATGGATTTTCATGGAGTTTGGCGTAGGAATATCCACCTGCAGGGAGGGGTTGTTCTACCCTGTAGGGTTTACATCTGTTGAGGGCTTGGTGAAGGTCGCTGTAAAGTCTGAGGAGCTGGGCTATGCCGCTGTCTGGGGAAACGACCACATCACCACGCAGAACTACATCAAGCAGAAGGGCGGTAAGCCGAACTTTTACGAGCCGCTTGTCGTGTTCTCCCACCTTTCAGCGCTAACCAAGAAAATAGTCGTGGGGACGGCGGTCGTGATAGGCCCTATCAGAAACCCCGTGGTGCTTGCGAAGCAGGCCATAACGCTGGACCACCTCTCCAAGGGAAGGTTCGTTCTGGGAGTAGGGTTGGGGGCTTACAGAGAGGAGTTTGAAGCCATGAACATGAAAGGCAACCGTGGACAGATGCTAGACGAGTTCATGGAATGCCTGACCCTGTTGTTCAACCAAACACCTGCCTCATTCCAAGGAAAGTATTATTCATTCACAGACATAGAGATGCTGCCAAGGCCTTTGACATCCCCCTTCCCCCTCTACGTCGGGGGAAACTCACCCGAAGTACTCCGCCGGGTGGGGGTTTATGGAACCGGCTGGCTGCCCGCTGCCCTGACGCCGGACCAGGCGAGAGAGGGGCTACGGAAGATCAGGGAATACGCCAAGCTCAGAGGCAGACAGTCAATCAACTTCAAAGTTGCTCTCGAGGCGGGATGCTATGTTTCGAATGATGAATCAGAAGCCCGCAGGAGGTTCGTAGGCTCGCCCTTCTTCCAGCACCTAGTTTCTCTCAAGCGTTCGACGTTGAAGGACCTGCCGTCGACGAGCGAGGAGGAGCTATTCAAGAGGAACTTCGTCGGCACTCCGGACGTCGTGATTTCGAAGATTCAAGAGTTTGAGGATGCGGGCGTTGACCAGGTTTGGTTCGACTTCATAGCCGACGACGAGGAGGAACTGCTGAGGCAGATGGAGTTTTTCGCAGGGGAGGTTATGCCCTCCTTCCGGTAGGCTTAGACGATTATTGCATCGTTGGAGGTTTTTGACAGCATCTCCACACCGTCGCTCCTCACGACGAGCGTGTCCTCTATTATTATTCCTCCGAACCCAAGCTCGTAGTAGGGCGTCTCTATGTTCAGCACCATCCCCTCCTCAACAACCGTCTGGTCCTCAGGCCTGACGACGGGAACGTCGTACAGCTCCAGCCCTATCCCGTGGCCGCAGTGATGTCGACGGTAATGGGTCAACCCGTTGACTCTCGCCGTCTCCACAGCCACGTCGAAGAGGTGCGACGCCCTGACCCCAGGCCTTATGGCTTGTTTCTCAGCTTCAAGACCTCTGTGTAGCGCTCGGTAGGTTGACTTGAGCTCGGCGCTCGGCTCGCCTATGAAGGCTGTCCTACCTAGGTCGGCGTAATAGTTCTGGTAGATGATTCCTATGTCGTACCTCACGATGTCTCCCTTCTCCAAACGATGCATGTTGGGTGAGGCGTTGGGAAACGCTGCGGTTTCATGCGAGCCTATGACCATGGCGACAGGTTGCGCATCATGCTGGTAGACGTAAGCCTTAACAGTTTCAGCAACCTCCTTAACCGTAATTCCTTCTCGAAGAATTTCCACGGACTTGAATATTGCTTTTTCAGTTATCTCAGCAGCCTTCTCAAGCTTCTGAACCTCCTCATCCGTCTTGACGGCTCTTATCAACCTCGCTAGGCTGCGTGAGTTTAGGATGTTGTTTTCAGGCATCTGTCTCACTAAACTGTGGTAGAGGACGTCGCTGTCGACTCCAACACGACGCTTATCAAGGCCTCGTTCCTGCAGAGCCTCCGTCAAAGCCTGGATAGCGGTTTTGTAGGTTTCGCCTGAGATGTATGTCAACAGCTTCTCCTCAGCTGGATGAAGTTTTCTACCCCTGTGCTCGATGTAGAACGTACCGTAGAACCTGACGTCCTTGACCCTGGTCTCGGAGGTTGAAACAACGTCAGCGTCGCTGATCCCCGTGATCAACGCCGGCTCGACCGACTTGTCCAAGGGGTAAACAACATAAGCCTCGTAATCCCTGAAAAGCCTTTGGTTGAAAGAACCATAACCCGAAAAATACAGCACGTTCTCTGGAGTTGAGAGAACTAGCGCCTCCAGCCCGTTCTCCTCCATCAACAGCCTAGCCCTTCTCTCGTTCATGGATAGTTTTCACCAAACCTCTCCATCAATTTAAACAATGTCTTGATTTCAGTGCCGATCGGAACAAGGGCTGTCGAGACTTTTCGGAGCTTGGCTAGCTTCGACAGGTATTCCATGCATTCGTCCATAGTTCCTGCTGCAGCCAGCTGGTCCACCATATCGTCTGATATCAGCCTGCTGAGTATTGCTTTGTCGCCTCTCTCAGTGGCTGTTCTCAGCCTTTCGAACCACTCGGCTTCTAAGCGGTGTTCGGCTAGCATGGTTTCAGCCCTTCCCGGGATGGATAGGATTGATGCTAGCTCTGGCTTGATAGCTTCTTTAGCTGCTTGGGAGTTGCGGTTTATTGACGTGAACGTGAGAGCCACGACCTCGTAGGGTTTTGAGAGTCGTAGGCTCAGCAGCTCTTCATGCGTCTTCCTAACGTAGCTGAGAGAGCTTCCTACGCTCAGTATCAAGCCGTCGGCGAGTTGAAACGCTAGCTTCCTCATCTTTTCACCCACGGCACCTAGGTAGACTGGGACGTGGTGGGATGGCGGCTCCGGCGTAATCCTCGCCTTCATGGCACGAAACCATCTGCCCTGAAAATCGCCGCCGCTGTCTGTCAACAGGCTGCGAATAAGCTTGACCGCCTCGGTCATACGGCTCAAAACCGGGCTGTACGGGAGGCCTAGATAGTCCTCCACCCATCTACGTGCTCCTGCACCGACCCCTAGCACAAACCTCCCTCCTGAAAGCTCGGCGAGAGAAGACGCGGCTGTTGCAACAGTCACGGGGTGTCTTATCAGGGAGCTTACTATGCTGGAGCCTATCCTTATTCTCCGGGTTCTCGCTGCGACGGCACCCAAAACTGAGAACGCTTCGGTCGAGCAGTAGTGTTCAGCCAGCCAAACCGTCCCAACTCCAGCCTTCTCAGCTTTAACGGCTAGCTTGAAGAACTCAACAGGCCCGTAATGGTCCGACAGAAACACGAGACCGATTCTTTTCCCCAAGCTCCTTCATCCTAGTTTCAAGCTTTCTCAAACAGCGCTCCGTAGTTGTTTATGCTTTCGTTGAAGCCCGCCAGCCTCAGCATGTCCCAAAGAGTTGCTTGATTGCTGGACACCACTGGAACGCCGAACTCTTTCTCTAGCTCGCTGATTATGTGGAGCGTTAGGAGGTCGGTGCAGCTGATGAAGACGGCTTCAGACTCGGGCGTGATTGTCCTCCTGACAAGGTTGTGAACATCTTCGTCGGGGATGTCGGCCACGTTCCTGATCACTCCAAGCCCCCTGATGCTGATGACTTTCAGGCCGTTATTCTCAAGGAAGTTTTGAAGCTGCTTGTTAAGCCAATCCTCGTAAGGCGAGGCCA
>JAWAFZ010000038.1:0-9682 GCA_038890155.1 Candidatus Caldarchaeum sp.
GATACTATGACGCAAGGTGAGTGAGGCTCCGCGCTTGACGACGACCCCATAGTGGGCATTGCGAATGATCACCTGCTTTATTAGGGCTTCTGCCCCTTTCTCTACCACGATTCCGGCCCGCAGCGGATACGGCATAGCAGGAGGACGCTCCGATGGCCCAGAGTCACTCTGCAAGCCTTGCGGATGAATCTGCAGACCCTGAATTCGTACTTGTCCTGCTTTCACTGTGATCACAGGTTGCCCTATCTTATGCTTTATTGAAGAGCTCCAATATATACCGAATACCTTGAAAAAGGGCTTGCCCTGGGGTGAAGTGATCGACTCCTCCTCAATGGGCTCAAATTCACTAGGCTCACCTTCTAAAGCTACCTGGGGACCTGTGGCTCGTAAAGTAAGACTTTTACCTATAACCAACTGCTCTCGATACAAACCTGGGCCTATAAGGATTACATCACCCTCCCTAGCAGCGTCTATGGCGGCTTGAATGGTAGCAAAGTCTCTGGGGACGTGCCATTCCCGAGATTCTAATAACATTATCTTACCCCCTAAAACCAATAGTGTAATGATCAGGGATGCAAGATTATACCTTAGCATATGTTTAGCGCTTTTTATTATAGCGATACGCTTAGTGCATTTCTAGTAGTTAGTGATCAGTGTCTATCTAGTTATGATAACATCGTTAGGTGATTGTGGATCTGGATAGAACCATCGCATGCACTCACAAAAGTATTGGAAACGTTTCTCTTCTGTCAAGGCTATGGCCGCACTTTCTAGGCAGAAGGCAAGATGTAAACGGAATGCAAGCGGATCCCTAATTTTGTAAAGACCCTCAGCTATTTGTATAAATCCCAGGTTGTCCATAATAGCTGCTGCATCTAATCCATCTATGTTAGCATAATCAAAGGCGAAGACACCTTGCCCAAAACCATTGCAACCACTTGCGCAGTAGATTATCAAAGTGGGGGTTGTACCCCCATCTTGTTGAAATTTAGTTAAGGCTGCCTCAACTACCCTTGCTGATAGTTGTTCATAAGAAATAAAAACTATCACGTATTTGGTTTGGAGCGGATCCTTGCCTGGATATTTTTGTTTGCCAACATTCTTGACATAATTATCGTAATTAATGAGTTTTTTCGCAATGTCTCCGCTGGTCAATCCTTTATCAGATTTTACCTCGATGAATGCCACAACTGTGCCTACACCTGGGATAAATTTCTCTGCAATGATGTCGATTTCTGTAACCCCTGTATAGTTTTCCGAAAAGTTTAAGAGCCTCCAGCCGTGCAATATAGATATATTAAAAGCCACCGTTACCTCCATTAACAAGCCTTTGAAGTTATTGTAAAAAGCTATAGGATTGTTTGTTGTTGCTGCTACTTGCTCTAATCGACGCGCGAGATTTTCAAAGCATATATCTACATTGGGACATCCTGTCTTGAGTGCAGGGATCAGTCCAAGAGTTACCATAAGAGCAAAGCCAGTCCCTACATCAATAGGTGTCTGAATACCCAGAGGGAAAAGAGTAAGCACGAGATTTTGTAATTCGGGGTGCGCCTTGGCAGCAGCAACAATTGCTGCAAGAGCTTGCGCAATTCTTCTAATAACATCATCTTGAGACGTCAACCAGATGATGTTGGAGAGGCTACTTTCTCCTTCTGCAATAAGGCTAATGAATATATGCAGAACTTGGACATAATTTTGTGACAGCCCAAGGCTTAATAGCTGGTTTTGTATTTGATTAACGAAAGCCCCAAAAGCAGGATAACGCTGCATTAGTTCTTGTATCTTTTGTTCAAAAGCCGGGTTATTGAGCCAGAGTTTCAGCTCTTCTAAAGCCTGAGAGATCTCTAGATTCTCAGGGCTGGGTAATTGTGTCTGCCCTACCAATAGGTTACGGGCCAGGCTCTGGAAGTCAGTAAGAGATACTTCTAGGCCAGCAAAGCCATCAAAGAACAGATTGGGGTTACCCGGAATAAAAAGTGTACCAACTATCCGTAGGAATTCCTCGGGAGTTACCACTCTTGCTCTGACTAAAAAACTAAGGAGAGTTTGGCCGATAAGCAAACTTATAGTCTCTTGGAACTGCCCTAATGTTATGGGATCAAATTGTACTAGGATCTCTTTACACTCGCTTGGGTTTAATGTAACCGAGCTATCTAGCGCAATCCTGAAGGGCGAAGCCATGTTTTGAGTCGTATTTGGTATATCTAGAGTCACTATCGTTACCCCGTGGTTCTTTATCATAAGCTTCTGCTCCATCGTGCTACCTATAATAACGAGACCAAAGTCTAGCTCCGCTGGATCGATCTCAATCTTATGTGCCATCCCCACCAGCGGAGGAGACGTTACACTCCCTTGTCCGCCATTGATCCCCACCTGCACAGTGCCAGTGAAGTTCCCTGACTCATTGGGATCAAATCTCAGCGTCACCTGCCCACTCTGCCCTGGGGAGAGCGTCGGCAGCACACTCACGATCTTGTACGGCGCTGCTGTGCTCAGCGTCAAGGTCACGGCTACACTTCCTTCGTTCTTCACTGTCAGTGTCTTCTCTATGGGCAAGCCTACTTTTTCAGTCCGCAGTCCACACACATCCATATTATTGCACTGCTCCCTTAGCACCAGCAGCCCGCTGCCAAAGTCCACTTGAGCTGGAGAGAAGCTCACCTTGTGCGCTACCCCTGTAGCCGTCACCGTCGCGCTCCCACCGTTGCTATTAATAGTCACGCTCTTGGAGAAGCTCCCTGGAGTTGTTGAGCTGAATCGTACCACTACCTCCTGAGGCTGCCCAGGCAGCAGGCTGAAACTACTTCCAGAGACAATACTGAACGGCGCAGGCACACTCACCGTCCCACTCAGCGTTCCTCCCCCAGAGTTCCAGATCACAAACGACGCCTGCACCTGCTGGGTGATGAACGTCTGAGGCAGGGTCAAGCTGGTCGTGGAGAGACTAATGGCTGGAGTCCTGCTGAGGCAGAGGTAGTCATAGCCCCACTGGGAGGTGCAGATCTGCGGGCCTTCATAGCCACCGCCAATATCCCCTTCCCCAGGAGGAAGAGCTAAGGGCTGCATCTTCGCTCCCGCAGGGGCTGCTTCCCCGGTCGCCTGCCCACAAGCTGTGGCTTGGATCTGAGGCTCAGCGTCATCTTCGGGCTCGTCGTCCTTATCTGCCTTCACCTTGATCCGTACCTGGTGCACGATCTTCTCCTCATCCCCTGCATTGGCTATCCCTAAGATCGCAATCTTGTTTGTCTCATCGAAGAGCACTCGCACCGTGCCCACCCGCTTGCCCTTCTGGTGTAGCTTCTGCTCAAACTCTTGGAACTTGCTCTTCTCCCGGAGCTTGCGCAGCAGCTTCTCCACCTTCTGCTGGGGCAGGAACCTCACGATCCGCTCCTCCCCCGTCGTGGAGATGTTGAGCGTCTTCTGCCCCTGACGGATCAAGCCCACAGCTGCTGTCTGACCATTCGTCCTCGTCCAGACCAAGTGTGCGTCCTCCTCAAAAGGAATTAAGAGCTGCTGCCCGCCGGCAAGCTGGACCGCTTGGGCTTCGTCAGTGTTGATGCTCAACCCACGGCGCTCCAGCTGTGCCTTCACTGCTTGCAGCTGTGGATCTGCTAAGGCTTCTTGGAGCAACGCAGAGCGATCCGGCTCTAAGATTGGGCTGGAACAGCTGTCAGCAGAAGCACTCAATGGCTGAAAATTAGCTTCAGGAGCGGAATCAGGCTTCAGCGGGGGGGGGTAACATTCTGAGACTTAAAGAGCGAAGTGCAACCGACGAGAGCCGAGACGATTCCCATGACGAGGGTGAGCTTGGCCAGGCCAGCGAGGCGCATACTCTCCTCCTTCTGCGCTCCTTCCCCTGCCCCCTCAAATCTCTGGGGGCATGAGCGGCTTTTGCGGTTTATCACCCTCTATATACCACAAATGGGGAGAAAAGTCAAGAGGTCGAGACGAAAATCGCGTACAGATCATGGGTTGGGTTTAGTTGCTAACGAAACTAGCCCCCTCGCAAGTCTCTTCGCACTATGCTACAATAAATCGTGGGTGATCATCGTGTCAGCAACACAAGATCGTCAGATACTTCAGGTGCTCGATGCGCTCGGCGCGCCTAATCACAGCGATCTCGCGACGCGCATAGAAAAGCTTTTGCACACTTTGGGCGTCTGGGAGGTCGCGCACCGGCTGCGCTCTTTTCTCGTTGAGCGCCCTAGCGAAACCCAAACATTTCTGGAGTATCTTGCCCAAACACACCCTGCAGCTGCTGATAGAATTCAGATATTGCTCAGCGCCACAAGAGGCGAAGACAAAGAGCTCGTCAGGCGCGAGTTCGGCGGAGATTAAGAACAGAACGCACAGAGAAGGAGGGTACACTCTATGCAAATCACGTTCATAGGCCACGCCGCCGTCGAGATCAAGACCGAGAAGCACTCTATACTCATAGACCCGTTCATCACCGGCAACCCCGTTGCCAAACACAAGCCCGAAGATTTTCACCCCGACGCAATTCTCTTAACTCACGGCCACAGCGATCACTTAGGCGATGCTATCCCGATCAGTCAGCGCACCGGCGCACCGATCATCGCGATCTTCGAGCTGGCGACGTACTGTCAGTCTCGGGGGGCTAAAGCGATTGGGATGAACATCGGCGGGCCAAGCCGCTTTTCGTTCGGAACTGTGCAGTTTACCCCAGCATTTCATAGCTCAAGCCATGACGGACATTACTTGGGAGAACCCTGCGGGGTCGTGCTCACGACTCTAGAGAACCGAAAAATCTATCACGCGGGCGACACCGCGCTCTTCAGTGATATGACATTGATCGGGAAGCTCGGACTGGATATAGCTTTCTTGCCCATCGGCAGCTATTATACTATGGACCCCGAGGCTGCCGCCGAAGCCGTCCAGTTGCTCAAACCCAAGATCGTCATCCCCATTCACTATAACACCCTCCCAGCGATCCACCAAGACCCCGAACAGTTCAAGGCGAAAGTCGAGGGACAGACCGAAACGCAAGTCATCATCTTACGTCCCGGCGAGAGCCGGACGATTTAACGGAAAGAGCCTGCTGTTATTGAAAAACTGTGACGGCTGTCGCCCTTGACAGGGGGGAGGCCCTGCCCCATAATGGCCGGTGGGAGTGTAGCGCGCATCACGTTGCGGCACGCCGCCGGTGCGCTATAATCTATACCAGAAGGGACTTCTCGTTCCATCGGCCTCACTTCGTGTGCGACCGACTCTGGTAGAATGTTGTTCGGAGTGCGGGCGATCAGCAGCGTCTAGACGAAAGACGAGAAGGGGGAAATACTCATGGCTCAGAAGGCACACACACCGAAGGCTACCCAGGCTGTTCACGAGACCGTCGAGTTCTTTGGGGGCGACGAACTGCGCATTCGCTGCTTTTTAGATAAATATGCTCTGCGCGATCTATCGGGGAAAATTATAGAAAAAACCCCTCTAGAGATGTGGGCGCGCGTGGCACGCGAGATCGCCTCTGTCGAAACAGATTCCAAGAAGCGTCGCGAGTGGGAGAAGAAGTTCTACTGGCTCTTAGAAGACTTTCGCTTCATCCCCGGCGGGCGGATTATGTTTGGAGCGGGGCAGCCCAGACGCGCCACGCTTCTTAATTGCTACGTCATTCCGATCAAAGAAGACTCAATCGAAGGGATTTTTGAATGGTGTAAGGAGGCCGCGCGCACCTATTCTTTAGGAGGCGGCGTCGGAACAGATATCTCTATTCTGCGCCCCAAGGGCTCGCCCGTCAATAACTCAGCGATCTATTCTTCAGGCTCGGTGAGCTTCATGGAGCTCTTCTCTACAACAACAGGCACCATCGGGCAGAGCGGGCGGCGCGGCGCGTTGATGATCACGATCAGCGTCGATCACCCAGACGTCTTAGATTTTATTGAAATCAAGAACGACCCGGAGCGCCGCAAAGTGCAGTACGCTAATATCAGCGTGCGCGTGACAGATGAGTTCATGCGCGCCGTGGAGCGCGACGAAGAGTTTCTGCTGCGCTATGAGAACGAGCGAATCGGGCGCTTCGAGAAGAGAGTTCGCGCGCGGGAGATCTGGGAGAAGTTAGTAAAGAACGCGTGGGCATCGGCTGAGCCGGGAGTGATCTTCTGGGACACGGTTAAGCGCGAGTCAACGACCGAGTACAACGGCATGGAAGTGATCACGACCAATCCATGTTCGGAGATCCCGTTGGAAGCATACGGAGCATGCTGTTTGGGGAATCTTAACTTGTCGAAATTTGTGCTAGACAGCTTCGCGCCCACGGCGCGAATAGACTGGGCCAATCTCGAAAAAGCCCTGCGCTACGCCGTGCGCTTCTTAGACGACGTGCTCGATTACAACGCCGACAGGCACCCCCTGCCGGCACAGCGTGAAGCATCCCTGCGCTCACGGAGAATCGGCGTGGGCTTTACGGGCTTTGGCGACATGCTCATTAAGCTCAATTTAAAGTACGATACTGAAGAAGCCATCGAATTTACTGACAAGCTCTTTGAGCGCATCAAGCACATCGTCTACGACGAGAGCACCGAGCTGGCTGTCGAGAAGGGGACGTTCCCAGCGTTCGATGGTGAAAAGCATCTCAAGAGCGCGTTCATCAAGCGTCTTGACTTAACTTTGATTGAGAAGATCAAGAAGAACGGCTTACGTAACGCAGCATTGCTGACCGTGCCGCCGGTCGGCTCCGGCTCGGTCTTAGCGGGCTGCTCGTCGGGGATCGAGCCGATCTTCAGTCTCAGCTACGTGCGCAAGTCCAAGTCTTTGAGTAAGGGCGAATTTGAAGTGAGCCACCCCTTGGTGCGCGAGTATATGGAGAAGATGGGGCTCTCGAATATTCAAGAACTGCCCAAGACGTTCGTCACGGCTCACGAAATCGAGCCGATTATGCGAGTTCGGATGCAAGCGACTATTCAGAAGCACATCGACCACGCGATCTCCAGCACAGTGAATTTAGCGAAGGACGTCTCGCCGGAGACGATTGGGGATATTTACTTCGAGGCGTGGAAAGCGGGGTGCAAGGGGATCACGGTCTATAGAGAAGGCTCACGCGAGGGCATTCTCGTCACCAAAGAGGAAGCTAAAGAGGGCGAGAAGCCCGCGCGTGCGACGCTCGTGCCGCGCCCGCGTCCTAGAGTTGCCAAGGGCAAGACCTACAGAATGAAGACCGAGCTGGGCACGGTCTTCATCACGGTCAACGAGGACGAAGAGGGCATCTTTGAGGTCTTCGTGCAGGGGCTGGGCAAGTCCGGCACCTCAACAGCGGCGTTCACCGAAGCTATTGGGCGGTTGATCTCGCTGGCGCTGAGATCGGGGGTCAAGCCCAGCGCGATTATTGACCAGTTGAGTTTGATTCGCGGCTCGCGCCCAGTCGTCCAAGAGGACGGCACGGTGGTCTTCTCCGTGCCCGATGCGATTGCCAAAGCGTTAGCGGAATATCTCAAGGGCGGGGAGCAGCTGACGTTGCTTGAGGAAGTAAAGCCCCGGCTGCCTCAGCTGACTGAAGCCAACGGGCACGAGGCCAAGCGCGATGTCGAGCTCTGTCCCAGTTGCGGCGGCGTGCTGATCTTCACCAACGGCTGTTATATCTGCAGCGACTGCGGCTTCTCCGAATGCGATTAGACTTCTTTCGGTGCTGGTAGGAGGCCCTCACCCCCAGGCTTCGCCTGGACCGTACGCCTTCGCCCGCTCAGGCGGGCGAAGATGAAGCCCACGCGTAGCGTGCGGGAGAGGGGTGTCGAAGCCTGGGTGAGGGCCGAAAATTTTTGAGCTATGCCCGAACTTCCCGAGGTCGAGACGCTCCGCCGTGCGTTAGCGCAAGAACTCGAAGGGCGCACGCTGAAAGCCCTAAAAATTTATGAGCCGCGCCTGCTCCAGAGCGCTTCGGAGCAGAAGCTTCAGCACGCGCTCGTTGGCCGTCGCTTGCGCGCGGTGAGGCGTCGCGCCAAATTTCTGCTCTTCGACTTTGGCCAGCACACAGTCGTGTTGCACTTGCGTATGACGGGCTGGCCCACGCTCAGCCCTCTAGAAAACCCGCGCTTCGTCTTTGCGTTCACGCGAAACAGAACGCTGTATTTTAGCGACACGCGGCGCTTGGCGACGCTCCATCTTGTGCCGAGCGCCCGCGCGCACGAGCTGCCCCCATTAGCTGAGTTGGGGATCGAGCCGTTCCAGCCCAGCTACACTTTTGAGAACTTTTGTGAGCTCTTGCAGACCGACCAAGAGATCAAGAGACTCTTATTAGATCAGCGCAAGATCGCGGGGATCGGGAACATCTATGCGTGCGAAGTGCTCTTTGCGAGTAGAATTCACCCGCAGCGTCCGGCGAGCAGTCTCTCGCAAGCCGAAGCCCAACGGCTCTTCACCCAGATCAAGAAGATTCTTGAGCGCGCGATTGCTGCGCAGGGGACGTCGGTGAGAACATATAGAGTTCTTACGGGCGAGCCAGGGAGCTTTCAAAATTTTTTGCGCGTCTATGATCGCGCAGGCGAGCCGTGCGTGCGCTGTCGTACGCCCATAGTGCGCATTGAGCAGGGCGGGCGCGGGACGTATTTCTGCCCGCAATGCCAATCTTGACTTCTGTTGTGAAGATGGTACACTGTTCTTGAAGGAGAAACGTATGCCGGTAGTGAAGATCAGTGCCAGCCGTCGCGTGACGATCCCCAAAGAGATTCTTAAGGCATTGGGATTTCGTGAGGGCCAATGGGTTGAGGTCACGCGCAGAAACGGGGTCATCGTGATCAAGCCCCTGGTTGACCCCGACGACGTGCTCACCCCTGCGGATAAAGCCTCTCTCAGACGCGGGTTAGCCCAGGTCAAGCGCGGTGAAAGCATCCCCTGGGAGGAAGTGAAAAAGCGATTCAAGCTTTAGTTTCCTGTGCCCACGCACTGAGAAGACTTATCGCTGATATGCCCCTTCCTCACCGCTATCAGAGGCCCTTCTGCCTCAAATCTACGTACAGAATATCCCCGCACGCCGTCACGGCGTTGCTCGCGGGCACATCGTACTCTGTAACGGTGCTGCCGTTGGGGAGCGTCACGCGGAGGCGCTGCGCTTCAGAGCTATTATTCGTGTAGACGAAGCAGCCGTCGCTGGGCGTGCCGCGCTCGCCCCGCGCCCACGCTGATGGAGTGACAAGCTCTAATTTGCTGAAGAAGAGCGTGACCAGCTCTCCCGTGGGAGCGCTTTCCGTGATCTGAATCTCGACGGGCACGGTGAGCGGACTGTTCTGCGCGTTCTCTGCTGTGACTGTGATCGCGCTCGTGTAGGTTCCTGCGGCCAATCCCGCAGTGTCAAGGCTGACTTGCACGAGCGCCCGTCCGACCCCGCCGGTCGCGGACAGCTTCAGAGAAGCTGACTGCGCTTGCGCCGTCCAAGTAAATTCTCCAGTGCCAAGGTTTACGATCTCCAGAAGCTGCGGGGCGGGAGTCGGGCCGTTGGCTTGCGCCACGAACTTCAGCTTTGCCGGGAAGGCTCCAATAGTCACTTCAGCGGGCTTCTCTTCTTTGAGCGGTTCACCTAACGCAATGCGCCCTGCCCCGTAAGTGTTATCCGGGCCGTCGTCGCCGCGATCTACGGCGCGCGACGCGAGAAAGGCCGCGATCTCCTTGGGGCCCCACTGGGGTCGAGCGCTCTTCACCAACGTTGCAGCGCCGGCGACGTGCGGGCTGGCAG
>JAWAFZ010000039.1:0-9672 GCA_038890155.1 Candidatus Caldarchaeum sp.
GAGATACTGACCTACGAGGAGATGGCTCGACTGGTTAAGATCCTCGCCTCGATGGGAGTGTCTAAGGTAAGGATGAGCGGCGGCGAGCCCCTCATGAGGAGGGATGTCGAGAAAGGCGTCCGGCTCATCAAGAATGTTCCGGGAGTGGAGAGCGTCTCGATGACGACCAACGGCTACTTCCTAGCGGAGAAGGCTGAGTCTCTCAAGCAGGCTGGGCTGGACAGCGTAACGGTTAGCCTCCACAGCCTCAAGCCTGAAAGGTTCGAGGAGATAGTCGGCCGGAGAGAGGTCTTCAGCAGGGTCATGGACGGGTTGAGGAAAGCTAGGGAGGTTGGGCTGAAGCCGGTCAAGATAAACTGCGTGATAACCCGGGGCTGCAACGACGACGAGATACACGACTTCGTCGAGCTTGGCCGTCAAACCGGCATGGTCATCAGGTTCATCGAGTACATGCCCTTCGACGGCAGGCATGCGTGGAGCAGCAATAGGCTCGTCAGCGGTAGGGAGATTATCGCCAAGATCGAGGAGAGATACAGGCTTGTGAAGCTTCCGCGGGAGGCTGGAAGCACGTCCGTGGCCTACAGGTTCGTCGACGGCCCCGGAGAAATCAACGTAATAACTTCGATGACTCAGCCCTTCTGCGGCGACTGCGACAGAATACGTTTGTCCGCCGACGGCAAAATCGTTCCATGTCTCTTCAGCCGCGACGAGTACGACGTCAAGAAATTGGTCAGGGGAGGAGCCTCGGACGAGGAGATAGCCGAGTTTATTCGGAGCGTGTTCCGCAGAAAGTTTGCAGGAGTAGAGGCCATGATAAAGAGCGGCAGAGTAAGCCCGCTCATAAGACCCATGCACACGATCGGCGGCTGAGAAAATATTAATTAGTCGAAAAAGGCGCGCTTAACTCATGATAGATGAAAATTTCTTCGACACGTTGAATTACTGCATATGCAGCGCCGTCAACAAATTCGTCGGCAGGGAAAAGGCTGTGGAGGTCTTCCGTGAAGTGGGGAGGTTTCACTTCAAGGCGTTGCTTGAAAAAGGCGAAGTCAAGGTGGGCAGCACTCCGCTTGAGACGCTGGAGAGCGTAGCCCGGTACCTTGAGAAGTCCGGCTACATGAACAAGATAGTGATACAGCGGACGGGGGAGAACGAGGCGGTCGTCGACATGTACGGCGTGTCGGTGCTGGACTCGTCTGTAAGGCTCACCGACGAGAACAAGGCACCATCCCACATCATGACGAACACCATGTTCGCGGCCTTGGACGAGATGGGCTACGAGGCTGAGATGATAGACCTGCTTTTCGACAAAGAGGGGAACCACGTCAGGGAGAAGTGGGTCATCAAGAAGCGAAGCTGAAGGCCTACAGCGTGAAAACCCGGCCGAGATGCGAGAGGTCGGCGTCCAGCCCCAGTCTCTTAACCACGTTCCACAAAGTCGACGAGTTGCTGGATATAGTTGGCCTGTTCGTCCTCTCCTCGACCATCCTAATCGCCTTGAAAGTGCTGAGGTTCGTGCAGCTTATGAAGACGGCTTCAGCGCTGGGATGAAGGTTTTCAACAGCCCAGCGGGCTACTTCTTCGTCTGAAACCCTGCCTATTCTGAGGTTTTCCGTCAGGGACGCGTGAAAGTAGTTAAGCACGTTTACGTCGTGAGCCCGCAGGTACTGCTTCTCTATCTCGGTGATGTCGTGTGTGTAGGGCGTTATCATCGTGATGTTCTTAGCGCTCAGCCTCTCGAGAGCCCGTACGACGGCCCCCGACGTAGCCACGCACGGAATCCCGAAAGACTCCTCGATTCTCCTCTCGATTCCCAAGTACTGCTTGCTTCCCTTGATGAAGCTGCCGCTTGTGCAGCCATAGACAATCACGTCAACCTCAGCCGTGGCTAGCTTCTCAGCTTCCCTCTGAGCCTCGTCCTCCAAAGCCGCCAGCTCAGAGTAAACAGCTCTCTCGAGCTTAATCCTCGCACCGTGCACGGTCGCCTTCCCGGCCAACGCCTCGCTGAACTCCCTCTCCATCGTCGTGTTCGACGAAGGCAGAATCAAACCAACTCTGCGCACGACTATCCCGGTTTGTTCTGGTGAATAAATTTTTCGAGGAATTCTACCCATGCCGCATGCTTAAATAGAGTCCAGGAAATCGGCCTGCATGAACCGGCATATAATCTCAGCGAAGCAGTTCGAGAGAGGCGAGGTTCTGAACTTGTTTGAAAAAGCGAGGAAGCTTAAACAGCTGTTCAAGGAAAGGCGAGTCCTCAACCTAGCTGGGGACAAAATAATGACCACGGTCTTCCTCGAACCCAGCACGAGGACCAGGCTGAGCTTCGCCTTCGCCATGAAGAGGCTGGGCGGAGAGGTGGTGGATTTTGGAGCTGAGGAGATAACTAGCAGGGCTAAGGGCGAGTCTTTCGAGGACACGATGAAGATGCTCGACTGCTATTCGCCCGACGTGATAGTGTTGAGGAGCAGGGAGGTCGGGGCCGCTGAAAAAGCCTCGAAGATTGTAAGCTGCCCGGTCGTCAACGCTGGAGACGGCTGGAACGAGCACCCCACTCAGGCTCTCCTAGACGTCTACACCGTTTGGGAGGTTCTGGGCAGGGTTGACGGGCTGAGCGTGGGGATCATGGGCGACCTAAAGTATGGAAGAACGCCCAGCAGCCTCTCCTACCTCCTGTCCAAGTTCAGCAATATTTCCATCACCTACATAGCGCCCGCCGAGCTGCAGATAAGGCAGGAAGTACTTGACTACGTCAAAAACATCAAGGTAAGCATGCATTCTAGGCTGGAGGAGGTTGAGGAAGAGCTCGACATCCTGTACGTCACGAGGCTGCAGAAAGAACGCTTCACAGACCAGCAGCTGTACGAGTCGATGAAAGGCAGCTACACCCTGACCCCGGCTCTTCTCAGAAACCTGAAGAAAACCCCGGTCATACTCCATCCTCTACCACGGGTGGACGAGCTCTCAACCGAAGTAGACAACCTACCACAGGCCAAGTACTTCGCACAAGCCGAGAACGGCGTCTACGTGAGAGCCGCCCTGATAGCCGAGCTGCTCTCGTTGAACACGTGAATGAAGTTCGATTAAATATATTAATGCCTGCCACCATACCGTTGGTTAATGATTTCTTCATCAAGCTCCGACGCTCTAGACATCCTACGTGAATGGCTTAGACTTCAAGACTTCACGGTTGTGGGAAGAGACACGGTGAGGTACGAATCAGCTGCGGGAGTCAAGGGCTTACTACGGTATGTTGAAGACCATGTGGGCGGGAAATGTAAGTACGCCCGAATCATCAGAAGCACCGTTCCCCATGGCTTGATCAAATCAATCAAGCTTAGGGGCGGCGGGTTTCTCATCACTTCGAAAGATGTTCCGGGCGAGAACCAAGTAGGGTACACGGTGTCAGACCAGCCTGTTTTCGCCGACAGGAAGGCGAGGTTCTACGGCGAGCCTTTAGGGCTCGTGGTGGGGGACAGCCTGTACGAAGCGGAGGACCTTTTGGAGAATGTAGAGGTTGAGATGACGCCTCTTCCAGCGGTGTTCGACGTTTTCGAGGCTTTGAAGGACAGGGTGCTTGTGCATGAGGAGAGGGGGTCGAACACAGCTGTTGTTGCCAACGTCAAGAAAGGAGATGTTAGGCAGGGCGAGGCTGAGTCGGACGTGGTCGTCGAGAAGACCTACGTCCTTCCGCATCAAGACCACGTCTACCTTGAGACGGAGGCTGCGTTAGCTGTTCCCGAACACGACGGGCTGACGGTTGTCGGCCAGTCGCAGTATCCTCATCTAGCCCAGAAGACAGTCGCCCGTGTACTCGGAATACCCTACAGCAGCGTCAGAATAGTCCAAGCCGCAGTCGGAGGGGCTTTTGGAGGAAAAGACGACATGGGCCCGATCGTTTCGGCTCAGGCGGCCGTGGCTGCCTGGCGTCTCCGCAAGCCTGTCTTCCTCCAGTACAGCCGTGAAGAAAGCTTCACAAGCCACTGCAAGAGAGACCCCGCAGTCATAAAGTACAGGAGCGGCGCGTCAGCCGACGGCTTGCTCAGGTTCGTTGAGGCAGAGGTGTTTTTTGACAGCGGAGCCTACGCCAACAGAGGCCCTTACACTCTTTGGAGGGCTGTCGTCCATGCTTCGGGCCCTTACAGAGTTCCCCACGTAAATATAGTTGGCAGGCTCGTCTACACCAACAAGGTTTATCAAGGGAGTTTCAGGGGTTTCGGCAACCCTCAGGCCGAGTTTGCGGCTGAGCGGCAGATGGACGAGCTGGCTCACAGGCTTGGCCTAGACCCTGTCGAGTTCAGGCTCAGGAACCTGCTGAGGCCGGGAGATTTGTCTGCTTCTTCCCAACGCATGCCCGAGGACACCGGCATAGCTCCTCTTGTCGAGAAGATGAAGAACGTCGAAGGTTATCGCTACAGCAAGGGTAAACGTTCAGGCCGCTATGCTTACGGCTGCGGGTTTGCGTGCGCCTGGCACGGTATAAGCACTAGCAGAGGCGTTCCCGACTGGGGTTCGGCGACCATTACTGTCCTGAGGGACGGTAGCGTCGTCGTTCAGACAGGGGTTGTCGAATTCGGGCAGGGAACACACACGGGGTTGAGGCAGATAGTATCAGAGGTTCTCGGAATACCCTACGAATGGGTGCGTGTGGAGGGTGGAACAAGCCTTGCACCTGACACGGGTGCGACGCACGGCTCGAGGGGGCTTACGCTGGGAGGTTCAGCCGCTCTGATAGCCGCTGGAAGAATCAGGCAACGCATCCTCGACAAAGCTGCATCCATGCTGGAGGCGAATCCCCGAGACATCGAGATTACACGAGGCAGGATATTCGTCAGGGATACGCCAACCCGTTCAACGAGCTGGCTCGAGACGGTGTCAAAATGCTACGCTTCCGGAGTAGACCTCACCGCAAGCGGTTATTTCTTCCTACCCAAAGGCAGTTTCGACAACGAAACAGGCCAAGGCCACGCCTACACAATCTACTCGTACTCAGCAGTCTGGGCTGAGGTCCGTGTTGACACAGAAACAGGAAAGGTTGAAGTCGACAGGATACTGCCCGGAGCGGCTTGCGGCAGGATAATAAACCCAGCAATCGCCCTTGGGCAGATACACGGTGCGGTGGCTCAGGGTCTTGGCTACGCCCTGCTGGAGGAATTCGTCGTAGACGACGGCAGAGTATCTACGGCAAGCCTGATGGACTACTTGGTGCCGTCCTCCGCGGAAACACCCTACATCCATCAGCCAGTATTCTACGAAGACCTCGCCGAGTACGGACCTTTCGGGGCGAAGGGCTTGGCAGAGCTGGCGCTCATTCCTATCCCCGCAGCTGTAGCGAACGCCGTTAAAGACGCCCTCGGAGTAGACGTCGACACCCTCCCGATAAAACCCGAGAACGTCAAGAGACTCGTCGACGGAAGGTGATTGTTTGAGTCAGCAACTCCTCCAGCACGTCGGCAGTACTAGGCTCCGGAGAGATATGCTACAGAGAGTCTCCGGACGCATAAAATACGTCGCAGACATCCAACCATCCAAGGCCCTTCACGCCGCTCTGCTGCATTCACCTTACCCCAACTGCGTAGTCAAAAAGATCGACGTCAGCAGGGCTCAAGCCCTACCCGGGGTGGCGGCTGTTCTAACTCCTTTCAACGTACCGCAGCACAGGTTCGGCAGGACTTTCTCCCCCGTACCGTGGAAGGTGATAAGAGACCGGAGAATCATAGAACCTAGACAGAGGTTTGCGGGCGACATAGTCGCCGCCGTTGCAGCCGACTCACCTGAAAAAGCGTTCGACGCCCTAGACCGGGTGGAAGTCGATTACGAGGTCCTTGACTACGTCGACTCTGCTGCGGATGCGATGAAGAAGGACGCCCCCCTAGTACATGATGAGATTGAGGTCGGAGACGCTGTGAAGAAGATGACCTCGAACATAGGATACAGCGACGTGATGGAGGTGGGGAGGAAGAACGAGGCCTACGGCAGGACCTCCAAGCTCTACGAAGACAGCTTCAAAACCCAGATAATGTACAACGCAGCCATAGAGCCCCGCGCTATCATCTGCTCAGCTAGGCCCGACGGCTCCCTTGAGGTCTTCTGCACGACTCAGTCCATCCACGGCACTCGGTTCTGGCTTTCTCAGGCCCTCAAGATGCCGGCTAACCGCGTGATAGTCAACGCTGTTCCGCTTGGCGGAGGGTTCGGAGCAAAGTACAACATGGCCATTCACGAGCCCGTGATAGCCTACCTAGCTCTTTTGACACGAAGGACGGTCAAGTACGTTGCCTCACGGCAGGAGGATTTCTACACTACGGCGAGGCGGGCTGCGTCTCTGGATGTCAAGATAGGCGTTGGGCGGGACGCTAGGATAGAGGTGATGGAGTTGAGGGCCGTCCTCCAGAGCGGCGCCTACGCAGACCACATGTTGGAAGCAGTGACATGCGTCGGAGGATGGTTCATCTCAAGCTACGCAGCAACCTACAGGCGGTACGAAGGATACGGTGTTTACACAAACCTTCCTGTATGCGGGGCCATGCGTGGATTCGGGAACCCTCAGCAGAACTTCGCTCTAGAGTCTCTGGTCGACGAAATAGCCGACGACCTAGGGGTTGACCCGCTTGAGTTCCGGCTCAAGAACCTTCCGCGTGCAGGCGACATCTACTATGGTCAGGGGCCGACTGTCACGACGGTCATCAAGTCGATGAACGTGGAGAGTGCGGCTCGTCAAGCTGCTGCCTGTCTAGGATGGAGGACGGGCAGGTTTGTGGAGGGCGGCGTTGTGAGAGCCATGGGCGTTGCCGTGGGCCATCATACTTCTGGCACGGGTGGACAGATGTCCGACAAGCAGGACAGGCAGGAGGGTGCGGGTGTTTTGTTGAAGCTCAACGAGGACGGGACGATATCTTTGACGACCGCCATGGTTGAGATGGGGCCGGGAGAGCACGAGACGCTTGCAACGATTTGCGCCGAAGCCCTAGACGTCGACTTTGACTCGATCTACGTGGAAGCAGGAACCACTCAGACGACGCCGTTCGACATGGGGACTCATGCAAGCCGTGGAACCTACGTGGGCGGGCTGGCTGTGCTGGACGCAGCTGAGAAGCTGAAGAAGCTGATTGTCTCAGAGGCCGCTGGAATGCTTGAATGCGCTCCAGAAGACCTTGAAATTCGGAAAGGCCGGATAATCCACAGAGAAGACCCCGACAGATCTGTTGGTTTTTCGGACCTAGCCATGAGGTTCAAAACACGCAGAGGCTACTTGCCGATAGTGGTTAGCGGGTTGAGGCCTAGCGCCGCACCACCCAGCTGGGCGGTTGTCTTCGCAGAGGTGTCGGTGGACGTCGAGACCGGACGGGTCAGGGTCGAGAAAGTGTACGGAGCCTACGACATAGGCGTGGTTGTAAACCCAGCCGAGGCTGAGGGGCAGGCCCACGGGGGTATTGCGACAGGTGTTGGATACGCTCTCACCGAGGAGGTGGTGGTCAGCGAAGGCCGGTACGTCAACCCCAACTTCATGGACTACTGCCTGCCGACGGCGGCCGACGTCAACGAGGTGAAAGTTTACTTTGCCGAGTCATACGACCCCTACGGGCCCTACGGAGCCAAAAGCATAGGGGAGCTGGCGACCAACCCCGTCGGCTCTGCGATAGCCAACGCCGTCTCCCGGGCTCTGGGCAAGCGTGTAAAATCTCTACCCATCAAGCCTGAAGAAGCCCTGCTGATGCTGAAGGAGTCCCGGGTTGTAAAACTAATTAAGTGATTTTTCGATTCTCGACCGTGGTGATGGATGCCTAGAGTGGTCTTGATAAGGGGTGATGGAACAGGGCCTGAGCTGGCTGAGGCTTTGAAGACTGTTTTCGCAGCCATCTCTCCACCCGTCGAGTTGGTTGAGTGCGAGGCTGGGTCGGAATGGTGGAGCAGGCATGGAGGAAACAGCATGATCCCTCCCGAGACATGGGAAGCCATCAAGTCGAGCGACGCCTGCTTTAAGTCGCCGACCACGACCCCGCCCGACCCGAAGGCCCCCCGAAGCGTGGCGGTGTCAATCCGTCAGGAAATGGACCTCTACGCCAACGTGAGGCCTATCAAGACCTTCAAGGGGGCTGAGAGCCCGCTGTCTCAGATATTCGGCCCGTTCGACTTTGTCTGCGTGAGGGAAGCTACGGAGGGTCTTTACTCAGGGATCGAGTACAGGCTCACCGACGATGTCTCGGTCGCTCTACGGAAGATCACGAGGAGGTCGAGCGAGCGGGTGGCTAGGTGGGCTTTCAGGCTGGCCCGTGAAAAGGGATGGAACAAGGTGATCGCAGTAACCAAGAGGAACATCCTAAAGGTGTCGGACGGAGTTTTCTTGGAGGCTGTCGAGAACGTTGCGAAGGAGTTTCCGGGGATCGAGTACGAGGAGTACTACATCGACAACATGTCTCAGCAGCTTGTCAAGAACCCTAACAGGTTCAACCAGAACGTCATCCTGAGCACCAACCTGTTCATGGACGTGCTGTCGGAGCTGGCGGCTGGGCTTGTCGGCAACATAGGCATGGTTTACGCCGCAAACATAGGCGACAAGTACGCCATGTTCGAGCCTGCTCACGGCAGCGCCCCCAAGTACAAGGGGATGGACAGGGTGAACCCCACGGCCACCATACTCTCAGGCGCTTGGATGCTCAAGTACCTAGGCCTGCATAAATACGGTGAGGCCGTCGAGAGAGCTACGGAGGAGGTGATCGCTGAGAAGAAGAATGTGACCGTTGACATGGGTGGAACAGCTAAGACGTCTGAGATGGCTGCGGCCATAGCTAGAAGAGCGGCCTCGCTCTTGTCCTAAACATCCTCAACCCCTAGAATCATGCGTCCGGGCTTTGCACGGTAGGCTGGATGCCCGACGGCCACGACCAGCATGTTCTCCTTGTCTCCTGCGTGGGGGGAGAAGAACTCCCTTACCTCGTCGTCGTAGAAAGTAAGCCCCGTCGCTCCAACCCCAGCCATGTAGGCGGCCAGGTAGGCCAGCCCAGCCCTAATACCTCCCTCCAGCTGCGCAACCCTGTATCCTCGGTTGCCCATCTTCTCGAGAACATCAGTCAACGGAGTCATGAAGAAAAACACGGCGGCGGCTTCGCTGCCCAGGTCCTGCTCCAGGCAGAGGTAGCCGCTGACTCTCCGAAACTCACCCCGCTTGAGCGTCTTGAGGTTTTTCCCGTCGTGGAAGTAGGCGCCTGGAGGCAGGCCTTCGACCGAGTGTGCTATGATGTAGATATCTATGTGGGGCCCGTTGAAGTCCGTCTTCAAGCTCTGCGACGCTGTTTCGAGGATTGTGGAGAGCTGATGCAGCGTTATCGGCTGCCTGCTGAACCTCCTCGTCGAGCCGCGTCTAAGTATGGTCTCCCAGAGCGGGGGGCCAGCCTCGTCCGCAGGCTTCAACTCGAAGCCCTCACCATCCCCGTGTCTCAGCTCCCTCTTCTGCATAGCCCTCCAAGCCTCAAGCTCCTCGACTGAATGTATGCATGAAGCCAGATGCATCTCCTCCACAAGCTTGTACGACCTCTCCCTCGCAGACAAGGGCCTAACCTTAGGACTCATCGGCTCAACGACGGCATGCTCGGCCGCTGGTTTAACCGACCGCCCCAACGGAGCCACGACCACAGCCGCCTCCTTCAACCCATCGACAGCCACAAGCCTGTT
>JAWAFZ010000040.1:0-9659 GCA_038890155.1 Candidatus Caldarchaeum sp.
GCCGACCAGCTTGCTTCGTAAGCTTTCGATGAAGCAATCTTGGACCTAGACCCAAGGCTGAAACCGAGGCTAACTAATTCTTCAGTCTCGTGCGTCAACCTGTCTCCGAATGTCTAAAGGTGGTTAATTTATGTTATGAACTGCCCTCCCTCGACGTCCGGCATCTCCCTCTTCAGCCGCTGCGCCGCTATCTCCGAAGCCTCCTTGAGAATAGCCTCGGCCTCCGGGTCGGAGACGCTGTACCCCGTCACCGTGTCGGAAACCGTTCCCACGCTGACTGAAAGGTCGTCGAGGAGGTCCTGAACACCCCTAAGACCGTTGGATATCTCGGGCATAACGCCTCCAACGTCTTTCTGGACAGCCATCACCACGGCCGCTACAGGTCCGATGACCTTCTTAACCTCGTTGTAGTCTTTGACTGCTTCAAGCCTAAGAACAACTCCCTCGAGGGAGGCCTGGCTTCTCACGGTTGCGTGCATCATCTTCCTCAACTGGGCCAATTCGTTGGCGTAGACGGCAGCTCTCTCGTTGTCCTTCTCCATCTTGGCTCGGACTACTTGGTTGAATATCTCCCTACCTCTCATCTGCATCGAGCGTGCTTTAGAGTCCATCCGGCTCTGGATCGTCATCAGCCTCGTTATAATCTCGGTCATCTTCTCCTCGAACGGCGGTGTTGGCTGTGGTTTTTTCCGGAAGAATCTTAGCATCTGTCTCGCCGTACGCCGGGGCTGATGAGTAAAAAGGTTATCGTGAGCCTTTCAGACTGGTGTTGTGTAGGTATTATCCCAGGATGTTGATGAAAAATAAGAAGGGGGTTTAGGTTTTGCTCCTCCACGTCAGGATGTAGCCGAGCCCTCCGAGCAGCACTCCAGCAGCCAAGACGAAGATGAATGCAGCTATCCAGGTTGGATAGCCTAACGGTATTCCGTAGAATATGTTGACGTGCACCTGGCCTGCATTCCATCCCCGTCCCCCAACCTCGACCGGAAGCATGGCAGCCCCTCCCAGATAGCCGCCAATCATCATCATCCACGTAGCTCCCACAACGCCGACGTTCATCAATATGAGGTGGAGCCATGCTAAGGTGTTTGCAACACCCCTGAAAGGCTTGCCAAGGACGTTCTCGATGTAGTGGTAGAAAAGAGCTGTCACCGCTACACCCATCACTCCGACCAACAGGTATGTCGTGTACCCCACTGTGAACCAGTTGCCGGCGCTTCCGAAGGCGATGACCCTGCTGAACTCAGGCCTCATGAAACCTAGCTGCCCCACCACCCAGAACAGCGTCAGCCCTGTTGCAAGAGCACCCTGCACGATCGCAGCCGCTATAAACCTGGAAGCCCATTTTGAAACTAAAACCTTCTGAGACACGTCGTCACTATCTCTTTACATATTATTAAGCTATTGCATTTATTTGTCTACAAGAGCATGATGATGGTCCCGCTAAGGTATTTATTAGTGCGGTGGCCGATGTTAGCTGCGGGCCCGTAGCTCAGAATGGATAGAGAGGGTCTCTGCAGTAGATCCCTAGATTACCGGCCTTCTAAGTCGGGGGTCGTGAGCACGGGGCTGGAAAGCCTCTGCCGACAGGGTTCAAGTCCCACCGGGCCCGCGACAAGGCTATACATTACTAATAATCAGCCGTCTGCTCTTCTTTCTCAGGGTTCTGCTGCATTTCGGACATATGCTCATGAGTTTTTGCTTCAGCTATAAGGAGGATGAGAGGCCCTGCGGCTGCATCGTCAGCGGGTCTTTAGGGTCATCGATCCAGCGTGGAATCTCCTGCAGCTGTTGATGTCCTTCAGGCCCAAGCCTCCGTGAAAACACAGCACCCGCCCTACATGAAATAAAGCGTAGAGCATCATCGTAAACGCTTTGAGGAAGGTTGATATATCATACGCCTGAAGCATCTAGGCAGGGGTAGCTGTTGGAGGTTTCGTTCAAGGCTATATCGCCCAGCGAGTTCTTCTACAAGAACAGGGACATAGCGGGGTTCAGCAGCCCGTCTAGAAGCCTCTACATGAGCATCAGAGAGCTCGTGGAGAACTCGCTCGACGCAGCCGAGGTTGGCAGGATACTGCCGGAGATATTCGTGGAGCTGGTGGAGGAGGATGGGGAGAAGGGGTTTTACAGGCTCAAGGTGGTGGACAACGGCGTCGGAGTGCCCGGTGATAAAATCCCATCAGCCTTCGCAACAATTCTCTACGGCAGCAAGTACGGCTTCAAGCAGTCTAGGGGAACGTTCGGCCTCGGAGGCACGATGGCCATCCTCTACGGCCAGATAACGACCAACAAGCCCGCCAAAGTAGCTTCCAGCACCGACGGCAAAACCATGCACGTTTACGAGCTGATGATAGACGTCATCGAGAACAAGCCTCGAGTAATCTCGTCGGAGAAAAAACAGAGCCCAAACGGCTGGCGAGGAACCGCTGTCGAGTTCAGCCTCGAAGCCGACTACACCGGCAGCAGAGCCAAGATCCTCGACTACTTCAAACACACGGCGGTGGTCAACCCACACGCAACCCTCACGTTCGTCGACAGCCGAGGCAGGCTATACCACTATCCACGATCGGTTGAGAAGGCTCCAGAGCCTCCGACGGAGACGCTGCCGCACCCGGTTGGAGTGGACGTTGAATTGATTACACGGCTCATCTCGGAGACAAAAACCAAGACCCTGATCTCTTTCATGACCTCCTCCTTCCAGAAGGTTGGGCCGACGACTGCCCGTGAGGTGATACAGGCCGCTGGGCTGAAGCCCGACGAATCACCCAAAAAGCTAAGCCACGACGAGGTCAGCAGACTAGTCAACACCTTGAAAACCTACGGCAGGTTCAGAGCTCCCGACCCAAACCCGCTCAGCCCGGTGGGGAAAGAGTTCCTCGAAGCCGGGATTAAGAAGATCTTCAACCCTGACTTCATCTACGTCGTCCAGCGTGAACCATCCTCCTACGGAGGTCATCCATTCATCGTCGAAGCGGCGGTCGCCTACGGAGGCAACATACCGCCCTCCGACACCTTCCAGCTATACAGGTTCGCCAACAAAATCCCCCTCCTCTACGACGAAAGAGCAGACGTCGCCTGGAAAGTGGCTGAGGAGAAGGTTGACTGGGCGAACTACAAGGTCTCACGCCCCGCGCCCCTAGCAGTCTTCACAAGCATCTGCTCTACAAAGATCCCCTACAAAACCGTCGGCAAGGAAGCCATAGCCGACAGGCCTGAGATTGAGAGAGAGCTTACGATGGCCCTGCGTGAATGCGGGCGAAACCTTAAGCTCTACCTGTCGAGGATCGAGAAGCGGGAGGCTGCAGCCAAAAGGCTCAGCATGTACACCAAGTACCTCCCGATGATAGTGGAGTTCTCGGCGAAGGCCGCCGGGCTGGAGCAGCCGGACGTCAAGCCGCTTCTGAAGAAGCTCGGCATAACCTCCGCAGACCTTAAGGATGCTAGGAAGAAGTCGGGGTAAAACCTATAAAATCGGCCATACTGTATGAGGCATGGCAGGCGCGAGGAGAAACCTCCTTAGAACGATCTTCGGCGCATCCTTGCTAGCCTCTCTAGCTCCTTTCCTCTCATGGGGAGGTTTCCTGTTCAGGCCCGAGGCTAAAGGCGAGAGGCTGAGACAACGCATCATAAACCTGAAAGACCTACCCGTCAACTCGAAGTACACTTTCCCTTTTCCAGCAACAGGGGACACCATGGTTGACTCGGACCCCTTCCGGCAGTACATCCTAGTCCACCTGCCTTCAGGCGACCTGAGGGCTTTCAGCAAGGTATGCATCCACCTGTGGTGCCTTTACGACTACATACCTGAAAAGAGAGAGTTCCAGTGCCCATGCCACGGCTCCGTCTACAACGCCGACGTCGGCGTGGCCGTGAGAGGACCGGCCGCCTTCCAGCCGTATCCAACCAACACCCTGCCCGAGCTCATCCTAGAGGTGGACGGTGATGGAACGGTCTACGCCGTCGGTCTTAAGGGCCGGGTTGGGTATGGA
This sequence comes from Candidatus Caldarchaeum sp., assembly GCA_038890155.1. Taxonomy (GTDB): domain Archaea; phylum Thermoproteota; class Nitrososphaeria_A; order Caldarchaeales; family Caldarchaeaceae; genus Caldarchaeum. The sequence goes on from JAWAFZ010000040.1 coordinate 3,993, forward strand.
AGAGAGTACAAGGCTGAGATGGCTTGGCTGCAGCAGAGGCAGTCGAGCTCCCCCAACACTCCGGTCACGGCTTACGCTCCGTTCAAGGAGGTTCAGACGCCCGAGGAGGCACTTGACATCGTTCAGCGGAACAACCTCCAGCTCGTCAAGTGGTATGGGTATGCGGACAAATCTCCACGTGAGAGAGAATGGCTGACAGGCGAAACCGTCAACGACATCTCGGAAGCAACGAGGGTATACGCCGTAGACGTCTCATCCACGCCCGACAGGCTCCTCAAGCTCGCAGAACACCCCCAGATAATCATCCTCATGCCACGGCAGTAAACAGGCCCCACAACAAAATAAAATAAACCCCCAAACAACACGTATGACGAGGCGGGGGTCGCCAAGCCTGGTCAATTTGGTCCAGCGTAAGCTGGACAAAGCCAGCGGCGCAGGACTGAGGCTCCTGTCCCGAAGGGGTTCGTGGGTTCAAATCCCACCCCCCGCACACTTAACTTCTGGCTTGTGTTTATGATGGTGGGGCTGTTCAACGACATGGGAGAGGGTGTTGGGAGACCGTGATGCACGACGTTCTCAAGAAGAAGAGGGGCTCGTTCTACACGCCGGACGAAGTCTTCAACCGGTACATTCTACCTAAGATAAGGGATGTTCTCTGGAGCTATACGTGGCTTGACCTTTACTGCGGCAGAGGCGATTTAATCATGCCGATTCTGAAGGCGGTGGACGAGAGCAGGCGGAACGAGTTCTTCGACGAACACGTTAGATGCTTCGACATCGACGAGAAGGCTCTGGACTTGTTCGCAGAAAGGCTGAGGCAGCTGGGGATCGAGGAGAGGCTGATAAACAAGAACCTGATCCAAGAAGACACGCTGCAGCAGTTTCCAAAACTCAGCTTCAAACACCCGCTCTACCACATAACCAACCCACCCTACCTTTACCGTGGCTACATGCCCAAAACCGAGAAGACAAGGGACTTGCTCAAGTATTTCGAGGGAGAGCGGGAGCCTCTGCAAGACCTGTATCAGGTGGCTTTGTTCAACGACCTCATGCACGGCTTGGAGAGAATGGTATACATCATTCCGACGAACTTTCTTTTCGGCGACGTAAACGCAAGCCACATAAGGCAGCTGGTCTTCAGACACTACAACCTCACAGACCTGTACATACTCGAGAAGAAGGTCTTCGCAGAAACCGGCACAAACACCTGCATCTGCTTCTTCCAGCGCAAGAACCAGCCGTCGGAAGAAGACCAGACAGTCCACGCCACGAAAGTCTCTACCGAGGGGGAGAAGACACGTGTTTACAGGCTGTCCAAGCGGTTCAGGTGGAGGGCTGGCTCGGAGTTTTACGAGTTCGTCGAAAGGTTCAGAGCAACCAAACCATTACGGTTCACCTACTACCTGACTAGGAGAGAGGTCGAGGCCAACAAGGGAGAATACACGCTCGTCCTCCTCGACGTCAACAAATACACCAAACACACCGCGCGGGTCAACAAGAAGCTGTACGAAAAAGTCAGGAACAACTATTTGTTCCTCAAAACACTTGACACCGGAAGGTTCGAAGGCAAGGCTGGGCTGTACGAATGCAGGAGGGTTTTCGACGTCGATGGTATCATGGTCTCAAAGCAGCACACCTACAGGACTCATCCGATACAGGTATTCTTCGAGCCGAGGCTGAGCTACGAGGAGCAGGTCTTCGTCAAAGACTGGTTCAACACCATCCTCAACAAGCTTAGACAGGAGCTTGACAGCGACTTCATGACAACATACAGAGAGACCACGAGGCACTACACGAGAAAGTACCTAGGGCTCAACCAAGCGAGGGCCCTGATCGAGACATGCCCCCTGCTGGACATTGAACCCCACGAAAGGAGACGCATAAACCTAACGAAGGAGTGGGTGGAAAAATATTTAGAGGCAAAGGGAGAAGAAGGAGATAATGCTCAAAGACAGCCTTCATTACTGGAGTATTTCAGCTCAAAACCCCGAGCCTCTGATTGACGAGAGCTATCTCGTCGAAGCCGAGATAACGGAAGCTCAGATGGAAGTGATCAAGCGTGTTAGACGAATCGTCAAACATGTCTGCGAGAGGCGTGTCTTTGACGACGAGGCGCTTCTCCAGCTGGTGGAGCTCCTCGAGCCAAACGGCTCCCAGTACACAGAGTTCGCTGCCTACCTCAACGCTTTCGACGTGTCTCTTTCGGCGTTCAACAGGCTTGGAAGGGATGTCAAGTTAAGGGAGTTGAGGAAGGTGTTGAAGAGGTTCTGCGAGAGAAGGTTCAGTTTATACAGGCGGGTCGTTGACGACGACGCGACTATTCCTCAGGCTTTGGTTGACAAGGGTGCTTCGAGAGCTAAAGGTTCTTCGAGTAAGCAGAAGGTCAAGAGGCTGGTCCGAGAGCTTTATGGCTTGTATGAGCTGGAGGACTACGAAGCTTTCAGGAGAGAAACTCGTGGAGTTGTCGACGTGGACAAGCTAGGCACTGCCCTGACTCGAGCCTATTCCGACCTTGGGCTTGATGCTGGCTTGATCAAGAGGCCTGACCTGCTCATCAAGCTGAACGGTCATGTGTTGATAGTTGAGGCCAAGCACATCAAGGAGGCTGGCGGCGCTCAAGACAAGCAGCTTCTAGAGCTGTGCAGGTTTGTCGAAACCCGAGCCGGCGGTGATGTTCACTTCGTAGCCTTCTTGGACGGGTTCTACGCCAACGAGTTCTTCGAAGAAAGACACAGGTACTCGAGCAAGGCTAGGAACAACTTGCTCACGAACCCGGGCAACTTTTTCGTCAACTCGAACGGCTTCAAGATCCTTCTGGCAGACCTAGCCTCCCTGTGAGCCCTTATTAAATGGGAGTACCCATTAATGTATGAGTAGGTTTGGTTCATCCAGGCAGGATTGTTGGATTTGTGATGGGTTTAGTCATTCTTGCGTCGGTTTTCATCCTTCCCTTCATGACAAACCCACCGACCACGCTCTTCCAGATAGTTAGGCCGTTGATCGAGAACCCCGGATTCATACCCAGCCTAGCGAGTCCATCCTCGGTACTCTACGCCTACACGCTGATCTTCTCTTTCATCCTTTTGACTGTTGCAGGGCTTGTAGGCGTCTTCCCGCTAGGCACGGGAGTTCTGGGCGTCGTCGCCTTGGCCGTAGCAACCGTCGTTCCCTACTTCCTGTTTCCCGGCATGCCTCAGCCTACTTGGGGTCTCGGGTTCTACGCCGCATGGGTTGCCTCGGCCGTCTCGCTGGGCGCTTCCTTCTGGCACGGCCGCAGCAGTCAAGCACAACAGCCCACTATAGTGTTCAAGCCCGAGACACACGTCGTCCAGACCACGGCACCTCCTCCGCCTCCCCCGCCACCCGTAGCCTGCCGATACTGCGGCGCCCCCAACTCCCGGGAAGCCAGATACTGCTCCCGATGCGGACGGCCTATGGCTTAATGATGGGGGGAGGCGTGGTCCAAGCTCGGATTAAACTTATATAGATATAATAAGTTAATGTGCTTGCGCTATGGTTAAGCATATACTTGTTACGTTGTCGGACGAGCAGTACAAGTGCGTGTCCTTCCTCAGGAACAAGATGGGGTCTAGCGACGCCGAGGTTTTGAGGAACATCTTCCTTTCATGGCTTGCTGAGAAGGCCATGATTGGATGTTGGGAGACCGACAGAGCCGTCGAGGAGTTCCAGAAAAGATGGATGGAGAGGAAGGAGTCGAAGACGACTGTTTAAACCGGCTGGAAAGCCATGACGTACGGCGGGGCTTTGCTTGAGAACGTCAAGGGCCGTGGTTTAGCCGAGTTCATAGGCAACACCCCCATGCTGCGCCTCAGGATGTTTGAAAAGCCGGGAGTCAAGCTGTTCGCAAAATGCGAGATGTTCAACCCCGGCGGCAGCGTCAAGGACAGGCCTGCGCTGAGCATCGTGTTGGAGGCTGAGAGGAGCGGCTTGCTCACGCCGGGCAAGACTTTGCTCGACGCATCTTCAGGCAACACGGGCATCGCCTACGCCATGCTGGGAGCCTCCATGGGGTACAGCGTCAAGATAGTCTCCCCGTCTAACATCTCTAAAACCAAGCTGACGAAGATTAGGGCCTTCGGGGCCGACGTCGTCCTCACGAACGCTCTGGAGGGCATGGATGGAGCTATCAAAAAAGCCAAGGAGATCTATGAAGAGGACCCTCGGAGGTATTTCTACGCCGACCAGTACAGCAACCCAGCCAACCCGAGAGCCCACTACGAGACGACGGGGCCGGAGATTTGGCTGCAGACGGCCGGCGGCATAACTCACTTGGTTGCGGGTGTCGGAACATCCGGAACTCTCCAAGGAACAGCTGCCTTCCTTAAGGAGAAGAACCCCATGATAAGGGTTGTGGAGGTTCAGCCCGAGAACGAGTTTCACGGAATCGAGGGGCTCAAGTACATGAGCCCTACGTCCAGACCCCAGCTCTACCGTGAAGACATCGCCGACGATAGATACTACGTGAAGACGGAGGAGGCTGTCGAGACGACTAGGAGGCTTCTCCGCTCAGGTGTCCCCTCGGGCGTTTCGGGAGGTGCTGCAGCAGCGGCTGCGCTGAGGCTTTTGAACGAGCTGGACGAGGGCCTCGTGGTCATCATCATACCCGACGACGTCTCCAACTACCCCGACGTAGAGAGCGGGCTCGGATGATCGTGAAACGAGACATCCTCGGCCGTATCTTCAGAGAGTGTGAAGACGGATATCCATACGAGGTTGCGGGGCTTATGCTAGCCAGCTCCGGACAGGTCGTCGAGATCCACCCCGTATCCAACGTCCACGAAGATAACCGGCGAATCCGGTACAGGGTAGACCCGATGGAGTACTACCGGGCGGAGCTTGCTGCGGCCGAGCGCGGGCTTGAAGTGGTAGGCGTTTACCACTCTCATCCCGACGCAGCACCCATCCCCTCACGCTACGACCTAGAGTACGCTCTACCGGGATGGCTCTACCTAATCGTGTCCGTCTCGGGGGGCAGGGTCTCGGGCTACGCTTGCTGGAAGGCTGTCGATCACGGGTCGGGGAAGGAGTTTGTCGAGGAGAGGGTGTCGGTTGAATGACTTCGAATTTATATACAGCTTTCAAACTATGGTAAAAGGCACATGCCTGTAAAGGTTTATCTCCCAACCCCCCTCCGGCAGTACGCCGACGGCAAGGACGTGGTTGAGGTTGACGGAGCGACGGTTGGAGAGGTTTTGAAGAGCCTAACTAACCGGTTCTCAGCCCTTCAGAAGCATCTTTTCACGGAGACAGGCTCCGTGAGAAGCTTTGTCAACATCTTCCTAAACGACGAGGACATCCGGTACCTTGAAGGCCTTCAGACCAAGATCAAGGACGGCGACACGGTCTACATCATTCCATCCATCGCAGGCGGGTTGAGCGTTGCTCAGACCGTCTCGATAAGCCGGAAGCTCGGCCGGACAGTCAGGGAGCACGGCCGCATAACTGTACCGATGAAGCTTCTGAAGAAGGCTAAGAAGCGGGAGGTCTCGCTGGTGCTTGAAGACGTCAAGTATGTCTTCGAGGCCGACAAGTACGGCAGGATCTATCTTCCCCCCGTTCTAAGGGAAAGGCTCGCCAACATGGCCGCCTTCGAGATCACTCTAGTCAACGGCGAGCTTTTCCTGAAGTTCAGAAGGTTCTAGGCCG
>JAWAFZ010000041.1:0-9605 GCA_038890155.1 Candidatus Caldarchaeum sp.
ATGCGGGGGGTGGGATTCGAACCCACGAACCCCTTCGGGAGCAGGTCTCCCATCCACGATCTTAAGCCTGCCGCTTTCACGGCCTTCCGTGAGGCCTCTTTGACCAGGCTTGGCTACCCCCGCCCCATGCCTTACAAGTCGAGAGTGTTTTTATGTGTTAAGGCCTAACCAGCCATTCATCCGCTGTTGTCATCCAGCATTCTGCGGAGATCGCGGGCGGAAGTCAAAGCTTCTTGGGTTTAATCCAGTTGTAGCTCCGCCACTTTGGTGATGGAAAACCGCAGTAAGCGCAGCGTCTCCTGGCTCTGTGGAACGAGCGGCGGCCGCATCTCCGGCAGCGTATGTGCTGCGGCTTGTTGAACTTCCCCATCGAAGGCGTGCCCTTAACCATAATCTATCCGCTCTCAAGCCTTCATGAGCGACAATTAAAGTGTTCTCAGCCATGTCGCCGCATTCCAACCATCAGTTTAAACAGCTCCATGACCCAGAGAACCGTACTCGACGCCACCACCGCAGCTAGAAGGTCTTCAGGCTGTAGTGGAGTTGTTCTCAGGAAGGGTTGGAGCAACGGCACGTAGATCGCTGTCAACTGAAGCACTATTCCCATGAATATTCCAACGATTAGTTTGAAGTTCGTGAGTGGGTTTATTCTAAAAGCAGACCCTTCGAACGAGCGGCTGTTAAAGGCGTTGAACCACTGTAGAATCACGAGAGTTGTGAAGACCATGGTTTTTGCGTATTCGTAGTTGGTTTTGTTCAGGTAGTGGTTGAACACTAGGAGTGCGGTTGCGCTCATCGTCAGAGAAACTATGAGGATTCTGAGGAAAACCCATCGTGGAAGGAACGGCTCGTCGTATGGCGGCGGAGGCCTCTTGAGTAGGCCAGGCTCTTTAGGGTCCATGACCAACGGTATCGCCACAACTCCGTCGGTCACCATGTTTATCCATAGTATTTGTGCGGCGACGAGAGGTAGTGGAAGTCCGAGTGCGAGAGCGGTTAGTAAGGTGATTATCTCTCCAAAGTTGGTCGAAATAAGAAAGAAGACAAGCTTCTTCAAGTTTTCTCGTATTCCTCGTCCCTCTTCGACGCCGTTGACTATGCTGGCGAAGTTGTCGTCGGTCAGTATGACGTGAGAAGCATCTTTTGCGGCGTCCGTCCCCTTGATCCCCATGGCTATACCTACGTTGGCTTCAGCCAAAGCAGGCGCATCGTTGATGCCGTCTCCGGTCATAGCGATGATTCGGCCTCTGTCCTTCAAGACTCTGACAATCCTGAGCTTATGCTCCGGCAGAACACGGGCGTAAACGTTTACATCCAGCCTAGCCAGCTCCTCGTCGGAGATCTTCTCTATTTCCTGAACGCCCCTTGGGTTTTTCATCCCCAGCATCTTCGCAACAGCCAACGCCGTCGCAAGGTTGTCTCCCGTCACCATGATGGGTTCAACGCCTGCTTCATAGCATTTCCTAACAGCCTCTATGGCTTCCTGCCGAGGCGGGTCAATCATCCCCACCACGCCAACAAGCACGAGTTTCTGTTTAAGCTGGTCAACTCTGATGCTTACGGTGTCGCCGTCAAACTCAGCGTACGCCAAGGCCAGCACCCTCAAGGCGTTCGCTCCGAAATCCTGCGTTATTTTTGTCAGTCGTACGATGTCTTCGTTTGTTAGTCTACGGACACGTCCCCCGTCTGAGACATACCCCGACAGCTCACACAGCCTCTCGAAAGCACCTTTGACGAGGACTCGGGATTTGTCGCCGACCTTATGCATGGTCGCCATCATGCGGAGTTTACTGTCGAACGGTATTTCGAAGACCCGTGGATAAGTTTCGTGAAGCTTCTCCACGTCTAAGCCTGCTTTGTAGGCTGCGACCACCAGAGCGCCTTCGGTCGGGTCGCCGTAAACCCGCCATCCATTATCTTCTCTGACGAGTTTTGCGTTGTTGCATAACGCTCCCACCGTCAACGCTGTTTCCAAGTCTTGGTTTTCGACCTCCCCGATGATTTCACCCTCGGGGCTGTAGCCCACACCCGTGAAAACGTATTCTCTGAAGCCTATAAAGGCGTGCGTCAGAGTCATCTCGTTCTTCGTCAGAGTACCTGTTTTATCGGTGCAGATAGTGTTGATGGAGCCTAGGGTCTCTATGGCGGCCATCCTGCGTATGATGACGTTCCTCCGAGCCATACGGTACATTCCCACAGAAAGAGCAACGGTTATCGCTACTGGAAGCCCTTCTGGAACAGCTGAAACAGCCTGACTCAACGCCACGAGAAACAGCTCGTACAGGTCCAAGGCCCTCAGCAAGCCGATCGCCACAGTTGTCGTCATCAAAACGAAGACAACGCTGATTATCCATCTGCTGAACTTGGCGAGTCTCCTGATGATCGGTATGTCCTCACGCGCCTCTTCAACAAGCTCTGCTATTCGGCCTAATTCGGTAGCCATGCCCGTGGCAACCACTACGGCTTCGCCACGCCCCTCTAGGACTATGCTACCGTGGAAAATCATGTTGGCGCGGTCGTGCAGCGGTGTTTCGTCTGGAAGGGGTTCGATTGATTTCTCGACGGGGTGCGATTCCCCCGTCAGCATGGCTTCGTCCATCTTCAGGTTGACAGCGAAGAGGATTCTGGCGGTGGCCGGAATTTTATCACCCTGTTCAAACACGATTACATCGCCGGGGACGATCAGCTTCGAAGGAATCTCATTTACGACTCCGTCTCTCTTGACTTTGGACCGGGGAGCCGCCAGCTCCTTCAACGCGGCTATAGACCTCTCCGCACGGCCTTCCTGAATTGTTCCGATGACCGAGTTGACTGTCAAAATAGCCACTATGACGGCTGTGTCGAAATACTTGCCCAGCGAAAAAGCTATGACCGCTGCAAAGATCAGAACGTAGATGATCGGGCTTTTGAACTGTCTGATGAAGACATGAAAGTATGTTTCTTTTTTCTTTTTGACTATTTCGTTGTATCCGTAGGTTTTGAGCCTCTGCTCGGCATCTTTACTTTCCAGACCGGCTCTGCTTGTCTTGAGAATGTCGAGCACTTCCTCTACTGTTTTGGCGTGCCAGTCCGACATCTAATCCAGTTGTTCAGGAGTCTTTCTGCGTAAAATAGTTTGAGTGTTAGGAGGGAGAGATCATTATTATGCTGTCTCCACGTATGACGATCGTGCCGAGTTTGTTTTGAGTGTTTTCGTCGACGACTTCCTCGGTGTCTTCGAGGACGATGTTCATGTGCTGGTCGTAGCCTTTGAGAAGGCCTCGGAGGATTTTGCCGTTGCGGAGTCTGACGAGGACTTTGGAGCCGACGCTTTTCGAGAGAACTTTGAGCGATACGTCTGACGACAACTCAGCTTATGGATTGATTGAAGCGGCTTATATGTGTATCCTGCTACGATACCGGTGAGATTGTTTCTAAGTTGTGGGGTGTGAAGATTGTGGCGGGGGTTGTTCTTGAGAGGGCTTCGGCGAGGCTGTCGACCGCCTCCTCCTCTCCATGGATTAGGATGATGTTTCTGGGCTTGGGGTTTATTCTCCTCACGTAGTTGATGAGCTGCTGCCGGCTGGAATGGCCTGAGAAGCCGTCTACTTTATCAACCTGCATCTTCACGTTGAGCGGTTCAGCACGCCCCTCCTCGTTCCGCAGCGTGACCTCTCTAACACCCTTCAGGAGGGTTCTGCCCAGCGTCCCCTCCACCTGATAGCTGACAAACACAAGCAAGTTGTTCTCGTCGCCGGCGAAGCCCTTCAAGTACTTCAGCACAGGCCCTCCCTCGAGCATGCCTGAAGTCGAAACAATCACCGTCGGCCCCTTCATCTCAAGGATTTCTTCACGCTGCTGCTCGCTCTTGACGGGTGTGAAGTATTCGGAGAGGAAGATGTTCTCACCCTCTCTGAGCCTCTGCTGCAGCTCAGCCGTGAAGTAGTCGGGAAATGCTGTGTGTATCGCCGTAGCTTCAACGACGAGACCGTCCAAGAAGACCGGGGTTTCGGCAAGCCTACCTTCGGCCAGCAGCTTGTTCAGCACGAGAAGTATCTCCTGCGCCCTTCCGATGGCAGGAACCGGTATGATCACCTTGCCTCCCCTGTTGACGATCGAGGTTATCTTGTCAGCTAGGATGGCTTCGCTCTGCTCGAGCGTGTACGGCACGGGAGTAGCTCCGTAGGTGCTCTCCATGATCAACGTCTCAAGCCTCGGGAACTTCGACGCACACGGGTCCAACGCAGTCGACCTCTCGTACTTGAAGTCGCCCGTGTAAACGATGTTGTGCAGCCCCTCGCCTATGTGGATGTGGACTGCGGCGCTGCCGAGAATGTGCCCAGCGTTGTAGAACATTATCCGAATGTCTGGAGTGATGTTGTTTACCACGCCGTATCTGAGCGGGAAACATCTCTGCAGGGCCAGCCTTATCTCTGTCTCTGTGTAGGGCGGGAAGCTCCCCTCCTTGCCTGCGACAGAAACGAAGTCCAGCTGCTCCAGCGCCATCAAAGGGATGGACGGCTCGACTGCGTAGACAGGTCCTCTGTAGCCGTATTTGTAGAGATACGGCACTAGGCCGACGTGGTCGAGGTGGGCGTGGGAGACGACCACGGCGTCGAGGCTTTCGACTAGGTTGGGGACTAGGTCTAGGCGTGGGAAGAAGCTTGTTGGAGAGGAGGCTCCGGCTGAGAGGCCGCAGTCGAGGAGAACCGTGCTCTCGCTCGTTTGAAGAAGAATGCAGGACCTCCCCACCTGCCTGCCTGCGCCTAGGATAGTTATCCGCACCTCTCTCGACTCAAAGACCTGAGTCCTGAATACTCTCTCACCGATCTCCTGAAGAGTCTTGAGCTTTTCCTCAGTATCCCAGAAAGTATACCGCTTTATCCGTTCGATTGTCTTGGACGGCATCAAGGGTTCTCGGAGGATACGTATGACCCATCCTGTTTCTTCAATCAGTTTATTCAGCGTCTCAGTCCGGTCTATGTTGGTTATGCGTGGATCATTCGACTCTAGTACCACTTCACCGAGCGGCTCGTCGAAGATTAACCTGTAACCGTTCCCTAGAGCCTGCCTGATTGTCTCCTCCACTTCCTCCCTCGGCCTGCGTATATTCTCGTCCGGCCTTATGACGAACCGTTTCTTGATCAACGTAACGAGGTCTCTGGCTATCCTGTCCCTGTCCCTGAAGACTTCACGGCTCTGGGTGTAGACGGCTATCCTCGGCCCTTCATACTCTATCCGAGATACCGCAGGCTCGGCTGTGTCAAGAGACGAGAAGTACTTTAGCAGCTCCGTCCGGAGCCTCTCAACCGAATTCAACCAGTATTTCACCGATTAAGTTGGAAGGTAGTTGAAGTACTTCCTGTAGAGTGGGGCTTTTTCATCCAGCGAGAGCTCGCCGTAGCCTTTTTCTCTCAACACGTAGGCCACGTCGACGCTGTCCCCGCTGCCCGCATCCCTCCTGATGGCGGCGGAAACAGCTTGGAATGCAAGCTCGACAGCCTGCTCGAAACCCAAGTCCTCCCTATAGTTTGGTTCAAGCACTCCGTAGGCTACGGGGCTTCCCGAGCCTGTTGCGATGAGTTTTTCCTCGGTTACGGAGCCGAAGGGGTCGAGGTTGAACAGGTGCGGGCCCTCGTTGTCCACGCCTGCCAGGATTAGCTGAGCGTAGTAGGGGAAGTACCTTGAGCTGAACATTATAGTCGATGTTAGCCTTGCGACCGCGTTTATCGGCATGGGCATTTCACGGATGATTTGGTAGTAGTTTATGTTGGCCTTGAGGATGTCGATGAGGGACTGGGCGTCGGCCACCCGGCCGGCGATGGTGATGGCTGCGTGCTGGGCTAGCGGAAACACCTTTTTACCTCTGCGATGCGCCACGAAAAACCCTGCAGTGACCCTTGTGTCGGTAGCTACCACTACAGCATCTTTAACGACCATGCCGACCGTGGTCGTCCCCGTCGACAACACATTCGGGTTCCGAGGCTGATACAAGTCATACACCTTGATAATTGCAGGCCTTTTACAGGCGGTTTAAGATGTCTTCTGGCAGAATAAAAACTTTAACCGTTTCTAGACAGCAGGCTCAGCCCCACAGCTATGAACGCACCAGCTATCACCGCCCGGAGCGTGCGATCCCTCATCCGCCTGTTGACCGCCACTCCCACCTGACCGCCGGCAACGCCTGAAAATGCCATCAGCACCACCGTCGTTAGGGCTGGGGGGTTGTTGGAGGAATGGCTGAGGAGAGCGAACGACGACGAGAACATGTTGATGAACATGCTCATGGCTGTTGCTGTGTGCGTTGGCACGGCTAGGTATATGAGTGTGGGAACCATCAGTACACCACCCCCGATTCCGAAAAGGCTTGCAAGCATGCCCACCACGGGCGCTAGTAGGTAGGCTTTGATGAGGTCCGGCTTGTCCGAAGAAGCTTTGTCATGCTCTTCCTCGGACAATATCGTTTTGAGAAGCAAGTAGGTTGAGACAATCAGGATGAACAGGCTGAAGAAAAGCCTAAACATGATTAGGTTAAGCGAGGAAAGGATGAAGTAGCCCGCTATGGTTCCCGGCAGCGTTCCAACCCCCAGCAGTAAGGTCTTCCCCACGTTCAGCCTTCCAATCCTATAGTGTGAGATAGAAGCTGAAAGCGAGTTGAAGAGAACCATCACTAGGCTTGTTGACACAGCTTCCTTCGGAGGATAACCCATGAGGATGAGGATCGGGGTGAAGACGAACCCTCCACCAGCACCTACTAAAGCTCCAACCACAGATGCGAAAAACGCCAAAACCACCAAGAGGGCCGACGACAGCAAGTCCAAAACATCGATCACTTAATTATTCCTTTCTCCTTAGCACGCTTCATCATGTTCTTCACAACATCCAAGGCTGTGAGAAGGGCCCTTCGCTCGTCGTCCGTCAGCAGCTCCAGCTGCTGGATTAGCGGGAAGTCAACCAAAAGCTTTAGGTTTATCATGGCGTTGCCTATGCTCGACTTCACGACCTCGTACTTCTGCTCCTCAGACCATTTCCCAGACCTTATCATTCAACAATAGTGGTTGGCTGCAGGCTATTAGCGTTATATGAGGAGGAAGGGCAGGTAGATTACAGAGGTGAAAGCAACCACGGGTAGGCCTATCTTCAGGAACCTCCAGAACGAGACCGTCTGCTTGTAGCGTTTCTCTAAAACTTCTAGGACGATTATGTTGGATGCAGCGCCCAGCAGGGTTAGGTTCCCGGCCAGCGTAGAGTATGTAGCAAGAGTTAGCCAGACCTGTTCATCGGCCCCCGAAACCCCGGCGTCTTTGAGATATTCTATGAAGAGTTTTGCGAAAGGCACGTTGCTGATTATTTGGCTGAAGGCCAGCGATGAAACAGCTGTGAGGAGGAAGATGTCGCCTGCGTTGCCGGTCGGGAAGAGTGCGAGTATTGTCTGGAGCAGGCCTGACCTCCATATTCCCTCCATGGTTATGAACATGCTTATGAAGAAGAGGACTGTGCCGAAGTCAACCTTCGACAGCAGTTCGCGGGGGCTTGAGACGAACGACCAGACGGCTGCTGCGACGATGAAGGGAATTAAGCCTCTGCTCGCAACGTGGCTTTGACCAGTCGCCGCCAGCACGTCGTTTATGAGGAGGGCTAGCACGGTTATCGATATTCCTCCAGCCGCTATGTAGGCATCTCTCCTCGATGACAGGGCTTCAGCCGGTACGACTACGGTAGCAGTAATCTTCCCATCGATTTTGTAGGTTTTCATGATGTAGAGGCCGAGAAGCATGAGCGAGATTAGCGTCGGCGGGGTAAGCCTTGTTAGGAAGGCTATGAAGGGGGCGGTCATCCCAGACTGGACGGCTATCAACATGTTTTGAGGATTGCCCAGAGGCGTCATGGCCGACCCGATGGTTATGGAGTAGCAGAGAAGCAGGAAAGAAGCTTCGTACTTTTCGCCTATGGCTCTCGCAATCAGAATCGCTATTGGAGGGCCCATCAACGCAACTGTGTCGTTGACGAAGAAGGCAGCAAGCAGCCCGAGGACGAGGGAAGCGCCCACGACCATCGTGCGGGTGTTTTTGAATAACGACAAAGCGTAGGAGGAGAGATAGTTGAGCAGCCCCGAGGACTCGGCCAGCCCGACCAAGGCGAACATTCCGACCAGAAAGAAGACGACGTCGAAGTCTATTGTCGCAACTGCTTCGTCTACGCCTACAAGCCCAAGCATGAGCGTAAGGAACATGGACCCCATCATGATAGACCAGACGGGGAGGCGCGGATACCTGCCCCTCACCAGCAGCCCTGCAAGAAGCAGTCCAGCCACGACCAAGCCGCTCAGCCACGTCGTCAAAACACTTCAGTCAGTTTGCTTCAGCATGATTAAAACTGTATCGAGAACTTCATCGCCCCGGGTTGTAAAATAACTTTATCTATTGTTCGCTCTGCTCACTGGACATGGCTGAGACACCTTTCGTCGCAGACCTGTTCATCAACGGTGAGAGCGTAAAGCCTTCGTCGGGCAGGTATTTTGAAAGAACCGACCCGGGGGATAACAGCAGGGTTGTGGGCGTTGTTGCTGATGGTTCCCGTGATGTCGGAGCCGCTGTCGACGCTGCTAGGACTGCTTTCGACCGGGATGCAGGCGGATGGACCACAGACCACAAGCTCAGGGCTCGTGTGCTGTTGAAGGCAGCGGAGATTGTTCGTGGAGATGCTGAGAGGCTGGCGGTAATCGAAAGCCTCTTCTCAGGCAAGACCATCAGGACAAGCAGGCTGGGGGATGTTCCGAGGTCGGCTGAGATTCTGGAATTCTACGCAGGCATGGCGGACAAGCTGCTCGGCACGAGCCAATTGCTGAGGACCGGTGATTTAGTTGTAGTTGTCAAGCAGCCCGCCGGAGTTGTAGCCGCAGTCACTCCGTGGAACTTCCCGCTCGTGATTCTTTGCCGACAGGTAGCTCCAGCGCTGGCAGCGGGATGCACGGTCGTCGCAAAGCCAGCCTCCCACACGCCTGTCTCAGCAGTTGAGCTGGCCAAGATTCTCAGGAAAGCCGGGGCTCCTGATGGAGTTTTCAACGTCGTGACTGGGGGAGGTGGATCGGTTGGGCGTGAGCTTGTGCGGAGTGAAAAAGTGGATGTGGTTAACTTCACGGGTGAGACCTCGACTGGAAAGTCGATAATGGAGGCTGCTGCGGGAACTCTCAAGCGGGTTGTTCTCGAGCTGGGAGGTAAGAACCCTAACATCGTTTTCGAGGACGCTGATTTGGAGAGGGCGGCTAACGCAGTGGTTTACGGGGCGTACGCCAACAACGGCGAGTCGTGCGCAGCTGGTTCACGTCTGCTTGTTCAATCAAGCATAAAGGAGCGGTTCGTCGAAATGGTTGTTGAGCGCGTGAAGCGTATCAGGGTCGGGTATCAGCTTGATGAAGCCAGCGACATGGGGCCCTTGGTTAGCCGTGAGCAGATGGAGAGGGTTCTCGAGTACTTGGGAGCCGCTGACTCCGAGGGGCTTGATATACTCTTCGGCGGCGGGAGGATAACGGAGGGCGTGTTTTCCAAGGGGAACTACGTCCAGCCAACGGTGGTCGGCGACACTCCCCCCGACAGCAAGCTCTTCAACGAGGAAATCTTCGGACC
>JAWAFZ010000042.1:0-9520 GCA_038890155.1 Candidatus Caldarchaeum sp.
TGTTAGAATAGTCACTCCAGACATAGGCGGAGGGTTCGGCGTGAAGATAACCAACTACACTTACATCGTGTTAGTCGCTGCCTTGTCGAGGCTTTTGAAGAGGCCTGTGAAGTGGGTCGAGACGAGGACGGAGCACATGATGGCTAGTTCTCACGGAGCCGACAGACATTTTGAGGCTGAGGCGGCTGTGAAGAACGACGGGACGCTGCTGGGGCTTAAAACAACCACCGTCGACGACATAGGCGCCTACGCGAGGCACGAGCCGGCTGGGTTAACTGTATGGGCTCAAGTAGCCTCGGGCTGCTGCAGGTTCAAGCATCTCCGTCAGAGAATGTACGCCGTTTTCACGAACAAGTGTCCCGCAGGCCCTAACAGAGGGTTCTCGAGAGCCCCCCACCAGTTTATGATCGAGAGAGTCTTGGACATAGTTGCCAGGCAGCTTGGTAAAGACCCTCTGGAGGTTAGGAGGATGAACTACGTGCGGCGGGATGAACAGCCCTACACAACTCTGAATGGTTGCGTCTACGACGGCGGTGATTATTTCGGCGCCTTGGAGAAAGCGGCTTCGCTCGTCGACTACTGGGGTTGGCGCAGCAGGCAGAGAGAGCTGAGGAGCACGGGAAGGTTGATAGGCGTGGGCTTAGGCGTGACTATTGACTCTGGGGCGGCTAACTTCGGGCAGGTGCGGATGCTCAACCCGCAGCTGCCCAACGTCGGGACGAGCGAGGCGGCCATGGTTCAGCTGACCCCGGACGGCAAGGTATTGGTCAAGCTCGGGACCATCCCTCAAGGCCAGTCGCACGAAACCATCGCATCCCAGATAGTTGCAGAGGTGTTGAGAATATCTCCCGAGGACATCGTCGTCGCCCCCGGGTTCGACTCGGAGTCCCATCCGTACACGCTTCATTCAGGAACCTACGCCAGCAGGTTCGCTGGAACGGGGATGGTCGCCGTGTTCAACGCAGCTCATAAGCTTCGGGAGATGATATCGTCTGTAGCCGCCAACATACTCGAAGCAAGGAAGGAGGACATCGTGGTCGAGGAACACTCTGCCTACGTTAGGGGAGCGCCGGAGAAGAGGGTGTCGTTCAAGAGAATAGCTAGGACTGCTTACGCCAACCCGTTCGAGCTTCCAAGGGGAATGGAGCCGGGTCTCACAGCCACAGCGGTCTTCAGCCCAGATTTTAAGCCCCCTAACGAGAAGAAAATAGGCAACTTGACGCTCACATATTCTTACCAAGCTCACGCTGTTGTTGTTGAAATAGACAGGGAGAGCGGTGCTGTGAAGGTTCTTGACTACGCCATCGTCGACGACTGCGGAACCGTGATAAACCCCTTGATAGTTGACGGGCAGGTTCACGGAGCAGCATACCATGGATTGGGAGCCGTGCTCTACGAGAAGTTCGAGTACGACGAGGAGGGCAACCTGCTAACTTCCTCCTTCATGGATTACCTAGCTCCCACGGCAGCTGAGACGCCTAACTTCAAGACTGAGAGAATTTCGATCCCGTCGCCGTTCACGCCGCTGGGGGCTAAGGGTGTTGGAGAAGGTTGCGGAGCGCCTATTCCGGCCATAGTTGCCGCCGTCGAGGATGCCTTGACAGAATACAGGGCCGTCGTCCCTTCATCCCACATCAAAACCGAGGACGTCTTCCGCATCCTGGGCAAAAAAGGTCGCAACCAATAAATCCCAGCAAGCAGGTCGAGGCCGTGATGTTCAAGGTGTCTGTCTCGGCTTATGCAGAGACGCCTGTTAGCCGTGCACGGGTAGACAAGGGTGAGCAGAAGCTTACTCTCGAGGAGTACTACGCCTGGGCCCTCAGCCTTGTTTTGAAACAGTCCGGTCTCACGCTGAAAGACTTGAGGGGGCAAGGAGTAGGCGTGGCTGGTTCAGCCTTTCCACGGGCGGAGATCTGGTCGGCGGAGGTTGTTCAAAACCTAGGGCTTCAGCCGAAGCTTCTGGCTCGCGCAGACCACGGAGGAGCTAATGGGGCGGCGTTGCTGGTCGTTGGGGCGCTGGCTGTAAACTCGGGTTATGTAGAGCATTTCCTGATACTCGGAGCCGACACGCCGATGAACATATCCGGTGAGGGCTCGGCGACTTGGAGGTATGAGCTGGATTACTTGATGCCTGTGGGCATGATGGGGCCCAACAGCATGGCAGCCATGATGATGCGGCGTCAGATGGACGTCTACGGCTACAAGCCCGAACACTACGGAAGGGTTTCGGTGGCTCAGAGGCTCAACGCATCGAAAAACCCCAACGCCTACTTCAAGACGCCTCTCAAGCTGGACGAGTACCTAGCGTCTCCCATGATATCAGACCCGCTCCGAATGCTCGACATCTGTCCATTCGTCAACGGCGGGTTCGCCCTACTGCTTTCAAGGAGCGATCTGGCGGCCAAGCTGACGGATAAACCCGTACGGGTTGTAGGGGTTGGGGAGTGGCACAACTCCGACGCAGACAGCCGTCTACCCGACATCACAACCACAGGGCTGAAGAAAGCTTGCGATCAAGCCTACCGGATGAGCGGCCTCAAACCCTCGAGGATAAGCTTCGTCAACGTCTACGACGACTACACACCCGTGGTCCTCATGCAGCTTGAGGACGCGGGGTTCTGCGAAAAAGGTAAGGCCTCCAGCTTCCTAGAAGATAACGACATCACCTACGCGGGAAGCCTTCCAGTCAACACGGGTGGAGGACTTTTGTCGTATGGGCAGGCTGGGATGGCGGGCGGTCTTCATCATCTAGTGGAAGCTGTTAGGCAGCTGAGGGGTGAGGCTGGAGAGAGGCAGGTGAAAGACGCTAGGTATGGAATGGTCACGGCTCTCGGCGCCCTTGCTCACGGAGGCACGTTCATCAACACCTACGCAGTAATCATGGAGGCTGGTTGAGAAATGAGCGAGTACAAACGACCCCTACCACAAGTCCACGACTATACACGCCCGTTCTGGGAGGCTGCTAAGAAAGGCGTGCTAACCCTTCAGAGATGCAGGAACTGCGGCGCGTACAGATGGTACCCGAGGCCCTCATGCGTAGAATGCGGCTCCTTAGAGTTTGACTGGACGCCGTCGAAGGGTGAAGGAACGATTTACTCGTTCACAGTAATTAGGCGGGTGGTGGCTAACTCTCCCGACTTCCAGAGAGACATACCTTTCACAGTCGCCGAGGTTGACTTGGATGAAGGCGTGAGGGTCTACGGCAGGGTTGAAGGGGTGGGCCCTGAAGAGGTTAGGACGGGGATGAGGGTGAAGGTATTGTTCGAGCCCGCTACCAACGACATAACCCTCTACAAGTTCACGCCTTTAAAATGACAGCCCATGCTGAGAAGTTCAGGGTCGGCTTCCAAGACACGGACTCGACCACTAGAGTCTACTTCCCCACCTACGTCAGATGGTTCGACATGGCTTTCATCGAGTTCCTCCGCAAAAACGGAGTAGTCTTCGAGGCTTCCGGCAAGATCGTCTCCCAAAACCAAGTCCTCGAGGAAACTTTGGTCATCGGCGAGTACGGATGCCGCATCCTGAAGCCCTCAAAATACGACGACCTAGTGGAGGTCAGGGTCTCCATCGCCGAGCTAAGGGATAAGGTTGTTAGGGCTGAGTTCATCCTCACGGGCCTTGACGCCGGCGAAGAGCTTTCCAGGGGATGGATAACATACGTCTGCGTAAACACAGGCTCGGGCAGGTCTTCGTCGATTCCGAACCAGCTGCGGAGAATGTTTGAGGCAAGTAGAAACAAATAACATAATATATCTTCTTTTCAGACTTGTCAAACGATGGAATGACCCCGCTCGAGGCTGGCGCAGTCGTTTTCACGGTTCTCACGGCTGTGGTGGCGCTTTTTTCCCTTGGCTACTTTAGGAAGCCCACCGCCCACAGGGTTGAATGGCCCTACGCCGTGCTCGGTGTAGACCCAGGCGCCCCCATCAACCTCGTCAAGAAATCCTACCGCGATATGGTTAAAAGGTATCATCCCGACCGGCTTCCATCCAACAGCTCACCCCAAGTAAAGAGGTTGTTCGAGGAAAGGCTTATTCAGATAAACTCCGCCTACAAGACGATCATGGCTCTGTACAACGAGAAGTCGCCGCAGCTTAGAGTCTCGGAGAATGACCTAAAGATTGTTGACGAGATGGTCAAGAGGCTGGACAGGGTGATTGAACAGATGAGCCAGCCGGCGGAGATCGCTGAGCAAGCTTACCGAGCAGCGGAGGCTCTTGTGAGGCTGGTCCACAGCTCTGCTGGCTTGGTGGGGCGCGGTGATAACTACTACGACATGCTTACAGACTTGATGATGAACGACATGATTACGCTCGAGCAGTTTAACACATTAGTAGAAGTACGGAAGCTTTGGAAAAAGACGGAGAAGAGAGGACTCAGAGACGCAACTGCCGCTGCCCGTCAAGTCAAGTGGGTTTATCTAAAAATACGTGAGAGGTACTTGTTGAACGCCGATGCCTGACGTCTGCGTAGTCATTCCAACCTACAACGAGGCTGAGAACATCGAGAACATCATAAACAAGGTATTGACCGTCGCTGGGTCGAGTGTCATCGTGGTTGACGACGGCAGCCCAGACGGAACCTCTGAAGTGGTTGAAAAAATTGTTCAGAGGGACCCGAGGGTGAGGCTGCTGAACAGGGGGAGGAAGATGGGGCTTGGCTCGGCCTACAGGGACGGGTTCAGGCTGGCTCTTGAATCTAAGGCCGACGTAATCGTCTCGATGGACGCCGACGGCTCCCATCCTCCGGAGCTGATACCTAGGCTGGTCAAAGCCCTTGGGGAAGACGCCGACGTCGCAGTGGCGTCGCGGTACGTAAGCGGGGGAAGCTGGTCGGCTGGACGTGGCAGGATGGTTGTGAGCCGGGGAGCCAACCTGCTTGCTCGGGTCTGCACGGGCGTTAGGCTTAGGGACATGACCTCAGGCTTTAGAGCTTACAGGTCGAGGGCGGTGGAAAGCCTCATAGGGGAAGAATTCCCAACAGGCTACGTATTCCAAGTCGAGGCGATATACAGACTCGTGAGACGCGGCTTCAAGGTGGTTGAAATCCCCTTCATATTCACTGAAAGAGTTTCAGGCAGGTCAAAGCTTTCGACGGTTGAAATCATCCGGTTCATCACTGCCTGCCTTAAAATTTTAGCATCACGAATAACAGGGGAAGACCGTCGATGAGGCTGGGCGACCTCGGAGAACGCTATCTCATAAACTACATCCTCGACAGGGCTGTAGCGGGGCAGGATATGATGCTGCCCAAGGGAGACGACGCCGCTGCCTTCTGGTTTAACGGGTTGATGGTTGCTTGCGTCGACATGCTTGTGTGGGAGACAGACGTGCCCCCTGGAATGACATGGCTTCAGGCGGGTCGGAAAGCCGTGGTCTCAGCAGTAAGCGACGCCGCGTCGAAGGGAGCTAGGCCAAGGTTTCTTCTCGTCTCGCTCGGTCTCAGCTCTGAGATGGAGTTCGAGGACTTCAAACAGCTCGTCGAGGGAATTATCCAAGCGGCTGAAAGCTACGGTGCTAGAGTTGTCGGAGGAGACTTGAACGAGCAGAGGTCTCCATGCGTCTCTGTTGCAGTAATGGCTTCAGCCAAATCCCTGATGAGCAGGCGTGGAGCTAGGCCGGGAGACCTCGTCGCCACAACAGGCTTTTTCGGCAAGACGTACGCAGGGCTTCACGCATCCATGCATCGACTCGAAGCCAGCTCCAACCTGCTGAAAGCCGTTCACGAGCCAGAGGCCAGAGTAGTTGAGGGGGTGGCCTTAGCAGAGTCAGGCGGCGTGTCAGCATGCATCGACTCCAGCGACGGCCTTGCGGAGTCTCTTTATCTATTGGCTGAGGCGAGCGGGGTGGGTATTGTTGTTGATAGCCTTCCTGTGGACTTGGAGGCTGAGGCTTATTGCGTGGAGCACGGTCTAGGCGTCTACGACGCTGTCTTCTACGGAGGCGAGGAGTATGAGCTTGTCTTCACGGTCAAGAGTGGCTGGGAGAAGGTTGTCGAGTACTGTCTGAAGAAACTCGGAAGAGATTTCAAGCCTTTAGGCCGGGTGGTTTCGGAGCAGGGTGTTTACTACGAAGACGGAGGAGGGAAAAGGCCGGTTGAGAGAAAAGGCTGGCAGCACTTCAACCTGTTCCGTAAACCTGTTTGAACAGAAGCAAAGACGCAATAGTCTTCGCATCACGTATCTTCCCCGACAAAACCATCTCGAAAACTTCTGCTAAACCAGTCTCGAAAACACTTATCTGCTCATCCTCAGCCGTTCTGGCAGCAGTTCTCGTAAGCCTCCATGCAGTAAAGACGTGAAGCAGCTCTGTCGAGTATCCGGGTGCGAGGTAGAACTCTGCAAGCTTCTGAAGCTTGTCGGCTCTGTATCCAACCTCCTCCTCAAGCTCCCGACGGGCACATTCCTCGGGAGACTCGTCCTCGATCGTTCCTGCAGGAACCTCGACAAGCCACTCTCGAACCGCATGCCTGTATTGTCGAATCAACACGAGACGGCCGTCGTCGAGCACCGGGACAACCGCCACCGCTCCGGGATGAACTACCAGTTCTCTGACAAAACTTCTCCTCCTTCCCTCCACTTCTTCACGCAGGACGTCGAACAAGATCCCGCGGTACACTGTCTCCGACTTGGTCGTCCTGAACATGTGTTCTCTTTGCTGGGCTTGTTTAATTAGGTTTAAATTTAGGCACACCCTTATTTCGGGCATGCCTAAAATGGAACTCAACTCCGTCGAAACAACATACCTGCAGGAGCTTTACAGAACGCATGAAGCCAAAACACTGGTCTCAACAGGGTACTTCGCCAAGAAATTCATGGTCAGGCCTGCCTCAGCCTTCGACGTCATCGACAGGCTTGTGAGGAAGAAGCTGGTCGAGAGGACGGGCTGGGGGAAGTTTAGGCTCACCAGCCGTGGACACATGGTCGCCGCTAGAATAATCCACAACCACCGAATAATCGAAACCTACTTCAGCACACATCTCGGCCTCTCACCTTCTGACGCATGCCAGCAGGCCTCACGGATCGACTACGCCATAGGCGACCTAGTCGTGAAGAAGATGTGCATGAGGCTCAACTATCCATCTGTCTGCATCCACGGAAATGAGGTGAGGCATCAAAAATGCGCAGATTAGTTCTCCTGTCGGTGGTTGTAGTCCTTATATCGGCCGCGGCGTTTGCAGGCCTACTCCTGACTCCGACTGCGCAAAACAAACAACAGCCCAGCGTAGCGGTCACGATTGGGCTTTTGGGGGAGCTGGCGAGCAGGCTGACGGAGAGCCAGGTGGATGTCTATCAAATCCTGCCTCCGGGTGTTGAGCTTCACGACTGGGAGCCGACGCCCGACGTCGTCGAGAAGGCTGGAAAGGCAAGGGTTTTGGTATGGCTTCTAGAGGACCTCGACGGATGGGGTGATAGAGTAGCTAGGAACGCTAGGGTCGAGTCGTACAAGGCTGGAACTGGGCTTGAATTGATAGCTTTAGACCATCATGCTTTTGACGTCCACGTCTGGCTTAACCCTAGAAACATGGCCAGAATAGTAGAAAACATAGCAGCGATGCTCTCGGAAAAGTTTCCCGACCTCCGACCCGTGATACAGCGGAACTCAGCCGCTCTGCTCGACGAGCTGAACCAGCTCGACCGTGAATTCTCGTC
Source organism: Candidatus Caldarchaeum sp. (assembly GCA_038890155.1). Lineage (GTDB taxonomy): Archaea > Thermoproteota > Nitrososphaeria_A > Caldarchaeales > Caldarchaeaceae > Caldarchaeum. Next base: position 7,655 of record JAWAFZ010000042.1, read on the forward strand.
CAAGCTCTCGGCGTACCGTGGCAAGACCATCATCACGCAGCACGATGCCTTCAGGTATCTTGCAGATGCATACGGTTTGAAGGTTCTCGCAGTCCTCGGAGGACACGAGGAAGAGCCGTCGGCCGCACACATAAAGGAAATCTACGAAGTCATAAAAACCGAAAACATAAAAGTGATATTTGCGGAAGACGACTTCGTGAACCCCATTCTAGCAACCATCTCGAGGGACACCGGAGTCGAGGTCAGAATGCTTTACACGGGAGAGGGGTTGAATCATGACGATTATAAGAAGGGCAAAGGCTACGTAAACATTTTGAGGTCCAACCTAGAGGCCTTGTTAAATGCGTTCGAGCGGTGAAGCGGTCGTCGAGTTTGAAAACGTCACAATCTCCTACAGTAGGGGATACCCCGTTCTTTCCGACGTGAGTCTTAAAATTTTCGAAGGAGAGAGAGTTTTCGTCCTAGGCCCGAACGGCGGAGGCAAGACCACGATGCTTAGGACCGTGATGGGCTTGCTGAAGCCGGACAAGGGTGTTGTAAGGCTTTTTGGAAAGGAGGTCTCGAGGTTCAGAGACTGGTGGAGGATTGGGTACGTACCGCAGAACGTCGTCTCAATATTCGAGAAGATTCCCGCAAGCGTTCAGGAGCTACTCTCCTCCGGCTCCGTCAGAGGAAGATGCATGAAGCCCGTTGAAGCCTTGAATTTGGTGGGTGTTGAGGAGCCGGAGAAAATTCTAAGAAAGAGGATCTCAGACCTTTCGGGTGGAAACCTCCAGAAAGTCATGCTAGCTCTTGCTTTGATAAACAACCCCGAACTCCTGCTGCTGGACGAGCCTACTGTCTACGTCGACCAACCGGGGCTGAACGCATTCTACCAAGTTTTGAACAAGCTTTATCGAGAATGGGGTTTGACGATGGTCATAGCAACACACGACATAGCAGCTGTCTCAACCCTTGCGTCTCGCGTGATCTGCATAAACAAGTCTGCTCTCTACGACGGCAACATATCCGACCTTCTAGCCTCGGAACAGCTGTGCAACGTTTACGGCTTCCACGTGTACACTCTCCGACACGGGCATAGATGGGGTGAAAAATGATCGAAGCACTGCAGCAGCCATTCATACAGCGTGCCCTCGCCGCAGCGGTCATAGCGGGGTTCCTGCTGCCCCTGATGGGCAGTTACCTCGTCCCCAAGAAGCTCGCCCTTCTAGGCGACGCCTCCTCCCACGTAGCATTCGCAGCATTAGCCATCACAACGCTGTTGGGCTTGTCCAACAGCTTCATACCCTACTTGGCGCCGGCTTTAGCAGTCTACATTATCCTGACCATGATGAACAGGTTCAAAATATCTGGAGACCAGGCCCTCGCCGTCTTCCTGGCGATGGGAGCGGCTACGGCATCGATAGCGTTATCCCTAGGGGCACGGGTCAACCTCAACGCAATCCTTTTCGGGAGTGTTTTGCTGGTCTCGGACGAGGATGTTTTGGCGGGCGGGGTTGTGGCTGCCGTCGTCGGGCCGTTCGTCGCGCTCAACTTCGGGAAAACCGTCATTTACACCATGAGCGAAGAGTTGGCTAAGATCCGTGGCGTCAACGTGAAGTTTTACCAAGTTTTCCTCGCGGTCGCAGCAGGCCTCGCAATAGTCTCGGGCATCAAGGTTGCAGGAGTTCTCCTCGTAACAGCTTTGCTGGCGATCCCCACCGCAGCCGCTTCGCTGGTCGCGGGCTCGTTCAAGAAGTCCGTCATCCTCTCCGTCTCCATGGGGATAGTGTCAACACTAACAGGCGTGGTTCTATCGTACTATACAGGAATAACACCCGGAGCTGCTTCCGTCCTCGTTCTTCTGTCAGCTTTGATGGCTTCAGC
>JAWAFZ010000043.1:0-9122 GCA_038890155.1 Candidatus Caldarchaeum sp.
TAGGAGACATCAGCGAGACGCGCGCGATCAAACGCTTATTCGGTGCTCACGCGTACAAGCTTGCTGTCAGCTCGACGAAGTCGCAGATCGGGCATCTGTTGGGAGGGGCTGGGGCTGTCGAAGCGATCGCGACGCTGATGGCTCTTGAGCGCGGGATTTTGCCGCCAACGATTAATTTAGAGAACCCTGACCCCGAATGTGATTTAGATTACGTTCCCAACAGAGCGCGTCCGGCGAAGGTGCGTGTGGCGCTCTCGAATTCTTTTGGGTTTGGCGGGCACAACTCGGCGATCGTGCTGCGAAGAATTTGACAAAGTACCCACCTGCCTTGACAAAAAGATATTTATTTGATAAAGAAGTTTAAGAGCAATCTTCAAAAGGTAACCCCCTTGAAAGAAAGGGGCTAAAAGTTACAGGCTACTGCTCGAAAATGTGAGTGAAGTATTAGAGATGATAAAATGCTCAAATTGTCATTGTTTTCTTGCTCAGCTGGATGAGGGAGCCTATAGATATTTCCCATCCGCTCATATAATTCGCTACCCTTGTGGAGCTACAATATTTGAGCAAGCATCACCTGTAGCTGGCATTTATATAGTCTGTCAAGGTGGAGGATTCATCCGATTCGTGCGTGTGGGGGGGGGCAGGCTCGGATTCTTCGCGTTTTTGCCCCTTTTGATCTTCTTGGTATTTCTGAAGTCTTAATGGGTCAAACAGTTTACACTGCTGCAGCGAAAGCAGCTAGAGAAACTCAAGCCATCTTCATCAGCAAAATCGATCTTTTGGATGCAGAAGCGCAAGACCCAGCTGTTAGGAAAACGCTGTTATATTTTGTTGCCCGGGAGGCTTTAGCATATCAGCAAGGTTTAATCCGTGCTCTCCAACCAGGGGTCAAAGAACGGCTCATTGAAACCTTACGGGAATTGGCGAGCCTCCACGGACGCTCCATTCCTGAAGGGCGTTTGATTGAGTTGGCAATAACAAATACCGAACTGGCGGAAATGGTTGGTTGCACAGTAGAGAGTATCTCACACGTAATATGCGAGTTGCGCCAAAGAGGGTGGCTCTTGCGTGTGAAGGGGCAGCTTGTCTTACAAAACATAAAACTCTGGGACGAATCGCAGCCGTTAATTAAAACTTCACACTAGTTAAAGGGGTGTAGACTATGCAACGGAAATGGCTTTGGCTAGGATTCGTTGTATTAATAGGGGCACTGCTAGCACTCCTCTTTGCCCAACTGAGAGATACCTTGCAGCGAGAGGTGTTTCCACACAACGTGATCGCAGTTGAGCGAGGAGACATCACCCTAACACTTGATCTCCTTGGCGAATTAAAGCCTGAAAAGGAGGCATTCTTGCGCTTTCCCTCTGCAGGAATCGTCAAAGAGATATTCGTTAAAGAAGGGGAAAGGGTTGAAGCCGGCCAGGTACTGGCGCGTTTAGAAGACATTGAACAACGATTGGAGCTCCTACGAGCCCAACAGAGGGAACGCCCTCAGCTTTCTGCAGGGATGCCACAGTTCCCAGGGATAAGCTTTAATCTCTTTTGGGACCATGAGATCGGGGTTCGCATAGGGACGAGGACCTTGGGCATCGACTGGACTGTTGAGCTACGGCTTGGTCCTCAAGGGCCTCCACTTCGCCTCGAAGCGGCTTGGAGGTGGGAGCCTCTGCAACTAGAATCAGAGTTAGAGCGCCTTGAGCACGAGATCGCCTTGCACCAAGCCCAGCGCGCTTTAGATGAGACTGTGCTCAAAGCGCCTTTTGCTGGAGTCGTCAGTGAAGTGCGAGCCCAGAAGGGAGATCGAGTGACTGAGGAAGATCCTGTCATACTCCTGATGGATTGGGATAGTTGGTGGATTGAGGCTCCTGTGACTGAGCGGGATCTGGCACGGTTGGCCCCTGGTCAGCGAGCTATAGTCACCTTTGAGGCTTATGCGGATTTGACTCTACCAGCTGAGCTAATAGCCCTACACTTTAGCAGACCGACAGAGCAAACCAAGCAGTTGCAGGCGCGCCTGCGGCTCTTGCAGAGCGATATACGCCTTTTACCTGGCTTGACTGCTCGTGCGGCCATCGTGCTTCAAGAGGCTAAAGGCGTCTTGCGCGTTCCATTGGAGAGCGTCGTTGAGATAGAGGGAAAGAATCTAGTCACCCGGGTTCGGGAAGGCCAGCTAGAAGAAGTTGAGGTACAAACCGGCTTGAGCGATGATCGTTGGATTGAGATTCGTTCTGGACTTGCAGAAGGGGACTTGATCTTGGAGAACAACTATCAGCTCTATGAAAAGTATCATGGACGGCCATGACACTCTATCACCTAGAAGGGGTGGAGAAAGTCTATCGGCTAGGGTCAGTCGCTGTGCCAGCTTTACGCGGCATTAGCTTGGAGATTAGTGCTGGAGAATTTGTGGCGATCATGGGGCCTTCCGGCTCTGGCAAATCGACACTCTTACATATATTAGGTGGCTTGGACCGACCAACAGCCGGGGTATTGAAGTTTGAGGGGCAAGATCTGCTGACAATGAGCGATAACAAGCTAGCCCAGCTGCGCAATCGTAAGATTGGATTTGTATTTCAACAGTTCTATCTTCTCCCGCGCGCTGATGCCTTGCGCAATGTTGCATTACCGCTGCTCTACACTGGAATAAGTAGGAGAGAGCGACAACGACGCGCTCAGGTTGCTCTTGAGCGTGTCGGCCTTGGAAACCGAGTGCATCATCGCCCTGACCAACTTTCGGGAGGTGAGCGTCAGCGAGTAGCCATCGCGCGCGCACTCGTGAATGACCCTGCAGTGATCTTGGCTGACGAACCAACAGGGAATCTGGATACCCAAACAGGTCAAGAGATCTTAGCTCTCTTCCGCCACTTACACGAAGAAGGGCGAACTATTATCATAGTCACGCATGAGCCCTATGTGGCTGAGCAAGCACAGCGCGTTGTACATCTGCGTGATGGCTTGATTGTGCAAGACAAAGTCAGTCCAGGAGAGATTCCATGAGCCCGCTCGACATTTGGCATACGGCTTGGGAAAGCTTAAGCGCTCATAAGCTCCGCTCGGGACTCTCAATTTTAGGGGTCACCATTGGAGTAGCAGCTGTCGTCGCAATCATAGCCATCCTAGAAGGCGCTACTACTGCGGTGCAATCGGAGTTTCTGGAGTCTCTCAACCCCAATTTGATCATTGTGGAGAGAGGGGTGTTTTACGAACCAAGTCCCTTTGAGCTGAGGTCTTCTGGTTTCGTGTCTTTAAAGCAGGCAGAAGTCCAAGCCTACAATAAAGCGAGCAAGCTCTTCACGATCGAATTTGCCCAGGAACTCCAACAGCGCGCTCCCGCTCTGCGGCGGGCCATTCCAGTCGCTGAAACTCAGATTCTACTTAATCGGGAGCACAAGATAGAGTATGCCCAAGCAATCTGGACCATGCCTGAATATGCCGACTTAATGAATTTGAAATTAGTGCGAGGACGCTTCTTACGTGGGGAAGACCTCGCGGAAGGCCGCCCGGTTATCGTGCTGAATGAAGAAGCAACGCAGACTCTCTTCCCGCGTCAAGATCCACTCGGCCAGGGCGTTAATGTGCAGATATCTACAGAAATAGAGCCAGGGTCTGAGACGCGGGCTTTTACTGTTGTTGGGATAGCATCTACAGCTCGGCGAGGACAGCCACAAGTTTATCTTCCGCTCGTGATACTTCAGCCAGCAGAGACAAGGCAAGGGCTTCGCTACCTGGCTGAAGCAGCTCGTCCAGAATGGGCCGAAGAGGCAGCGCGACAAGTGCGTTTTATCTTAATGCGACGCCTGGGCGTGCCCGCTGGAGCTATCGAAGAGTGGGTACGCACGCCGCACCAAGAGATTAAGTCGTACCAAGAGGTCACACGCATCCTAATGGCTGTACTAGGCGGGATCGCAGCAATCTCGCTCGTAGTGGGTGGGATTGGCATTATGAATATAATGCTTGTCTCCGTGACAGAGCGCACACGAGAGATTGGGATACGCAAGGCCGTTGGAGCAAGGCGACGGGATATTATCGTGCAGTTCTTGACTGAGTCGGCTTTAATGAGCTTGATAGGAGGCTTATTAGGGCTGATGCTGGGGTGGATGCTCTCGTATTTCGGTTCCCAGATAGGAGAATGGGCTTTCGTAGTCTCGCCGTTGCCAGTGATAATTGCGATTGGCTTTTCTATGGCAGTAGGGCTCTTCTTCGGGATTTATCCGGCATTAAAGGCGGCTTGGTTGGAGCCTGTAGAAGCGTTAAGGTATGAGTGAAGGGTAGTTAAGTCTCATAGGAGTCCAAGCCAATGTCTCAGTCTATGCCAAAGTCGTCGCTAGGGGTAGTTGAAGTGATAATAGATCTTGTGCAATCTAATACCAGAGCGTGTAAGCAGAAAAGCAGCTTCGTTTGTACATTCTCTTAGAAGACCTATGAGTAAATCCTCCGGACGAATGAGGCTTCGCTCAGCCTCCATAGCTACATGATTAGCTTCAATAATCACCTCTTGGAGCTTATCACTTAAGGGCAAGATGAAACCTGGAATGGTAGCAGCAGGGCATGCCATCTTATGTTCCAAGCTATGTTCCAAAGCGTTGTTAATGCTATTCTTAACCAAACCTCTGGCCTCCAAGAACCCCCTGATGCGGGGGTTATAGTATAATGCCGATAAGAGACACAAAGATGTTATAAAAGGCTGATCCCGATTTTTGCTTTCCTTCTGGGCCGTCTTTAAGAGATCTAGAGATACTTTAGAGAGGTTATCAAATATGCTACCTTTCAACAAAGGGTAGTCATAAAGAATAACTTTGAGTATCGGCATAGCTTTTTATTTTACACTACCCCTCTATAAGTCGCAAAAGCCCACCCTCTTTAGAAAGGGTGCACACAGACCAACTGGCCTTCCACTATTCCTAAGGTATCCAGTCTATCACCCAATCCGTTATCTTCGTCCATTGCATAGTGCCATGAATCCAAGTGGATACATGACGGAAAATGAACCGCGTAGCCGTTCTTGGTCGCCATATCCATTTAACAGCAGTTTTAGAACAGCTAGTTGCCTTGTTGCATGTTTTAGTTTCGTAGACCAAGCGTCCTGCCGTCTCAAAACATCCAACAACTGGATCTGGAGTGCTCCAGCGACGGAATATACAGGCTCGTGCTATCAATTGTTGAGAAGGTGGGGTTGAGGTAGTTATTGTGGTATTCCATAACCTAAGAGCGACTGCAAAATCCATTATGCCAAAGCCTGTGTGGTCCCAACACCAGTTAAATCCATCCGTCGAGTGACAGCCTACGGCTTGTAACTCAAATGCCTTTAGAGTGACGTGATGTATCTTGTTGTACGTGATGTGCTGTGAGGGGCTGCCCAGGGCTGATACTTGACTGTTGCTAAAAACAACAAGAAGGATGGTAAGTAATGAAACCCCTAAACTTAGACGAGTTATTAGGCTTAGCTTAAGCATTTCATATCTCTCCTTTCACTCTTTCTTTAAAATTTTAAGAGCCTTTATTCTTCAAAGGCCATGAAATATCTTGAGAACGGCTTTTGGCTTTCTTAGTTCAAATTTTGAACTATTGTAAGCCGAAGCTTGAGAAACCTCAATTATGCGGGTTATAATAAAACACTATGCCAGAACAGAATCCTAAGCTTCCTACAGCTGTTTCACTATTGGAACAGCTCTCAACGGCCTTCGGTGTCTCTGGCTTTGAGGACGATGTTCGCAATGTGATCGCTCAGTTCGTCAAGCCCCTCGTGGATGAGATGCGCGTCGACCCCTTGGGCAATCTCATTGCCACGCGCACGGGCAAGTCAGATTTTACCCTGATGCTCGACGCGCACATGGACGAAGTCGGGCTCATTATCAGTTATATCGAAGAGAAGGGCTTCTTACGCTTTGCGACCCTTGGCGGCTGGGATCTCAGAATCTTGCCAGCTCAGGTCGTCAAGATCCGCACACGTCAGGGGAAGCTCATCACTGGGGTTATCGGGAGCGTCCCGCCACACGTGCTCAAGCCCGAAGACCGAGAAAAACCCTTCAAGCTTGAAGATCTCTTCATTGACGTTGGCGCTTCGTCGGCTGAAGAAGTGCAGAAGATGGGGATTCGCATCGGCGACCCCGCCGTGCCCTATTATCCCTTTGAGCAGCTCAGTGAGAACTTAGTCGGTGGGAAGGCGTTCGATGATCGTGCGGGCTGTGCTGTGGCGATTCGCGCCCTGCAAGAACTCCAGAAAGAGAGCTTGGATCTGACGTTGGTCTGCAACTTCGCTATTGGGGAAGAGACGGGGCTGCGCGGGGCTCGCGCGGCAGCATATAGTATCAACCCTAACGTCGCGCTGGCTCTCGAAGGGACAATTGGTGCGGACGTCCCCGGCGTGGCTCCGGCGCGCCAGCCAACAGCCCTGGGCAAAGGCCCAGCGATCACTATCGCTGATAGCTCTCTTGTCACGAGCCGCCGCGTCGTGGAAGCACTTGAGAAGATCGCCGAAAAGCTGAAGATCGCGTATCAGTATAAATTGCCCATCTACGGCGGCACCGACGCTGGAGCGATCCACACGACACGTGGCGGAATCATGTCCGGCGTGCTCTCGGTACCGTGTCGCTATATTCACTCGCAGTTCAGTCTCTTAAGACTTGACGATTTTGAGAACACCGTGAAGCTGACGGTGGGCTTTGTGCGCGAGTGCAGAGAGTTGCTATAATCAATGTTGAGGTTGCCCACTATGAATAATTTGAGCATTTTCCTGAGCTATAATCTGTCAAGTACTGATATGATTGTTATTTGGAGGTTACAGACTCTTGCCGCAGCACATGGAATTACAATGTATGTACCACACCCGGAAGATAGGCGAGGCGATCGAATTTCTAGCTCTACTGCGCAGATGATAGATGCTTCCATCTTCGTGATAGCTCTTTGTACAAAACAACTAGGTTCCAAAGTCCTTCAAGAAATCCAATATGCCATTAACAAAAGCAAGCCCGTGTTGCTCGTAGTGGAACAAGGGGTTGAGTTACCACGTCCTCTCAAAGGATTCCCAGTTTTAACCTTTGATCCGCAGCGCCCAGGCGACTTCGAGAGACGCCTCATAGATCATCTAGACAGCAACCGGCTGAGGTATCAGTTGAAGAAAAAAGAAGCTAGAGCTGTTGGAACACTTCTCGGCATTGGGTTGGCGCTGCTTGCTCTATGGCTTCTGACTAAAGAAAAATAACCAATGGTGCCCAAGGGTTCTGTCGATGCCCGTCGAGCTATCATTGATGCGGATATTCTTATCGAGATAATTGACAGAAACATCGCGGAAAAGCTCTCCTTGCTCTTTAGCACCATCTATGTGCCGATGGCTGTCAAAGGACAACTGAAGAAGCATCGCAAACGTTATAACTTAAAACGACTATTGGCCACAGGTATATTTAAGAAGTGTACTGTGCATGATGAATACTCAGTGCAGTCCTTACAACAAGAACCACCCAAGTTAGACCCTGGAGAATCTCACGCGATTATCCAGGCACAAGAGAAAAATATCAGCGTTTTTTTGACCAATGAACGGAAGGCTAGGAAAGTAGCCCAAAGATATGGTTTGCTCGTTATCACTTTTCGAGAGCTTGAACAAGCCTTACAAGAGCTAGCTTCTCAACACTAAGTGAAGAGCTTCTGCGCTGTCTTAAGCGCGTCGCTAAACTGTAGCTGTGCTAACAGGGCTTCTTTCGCCCTTTTGGGAATTTGCATAAAGACGAAGTAGTCCTTAGATAATCTTCCCCTGATTCGTCAATGACTCTCAGATAGCCCTCTTGAGAAGCACGCTCGTCAGATAGAACCAGATACAGCTTGCCTGGTTCCAAATCGGGCTCCTTGTCTGTCACACACAGAGCAAACCGAATTACTGACTTACGCATATCAATCGAGAAATCGCTTGATCTTCAACTTCTTTCGCCCTAGGCCATGAGCTTCGTACCAATGGATCTCAGCTCAATCTCTCCGATAATTTCAAAATGCGCCACATTCATTTAGGTAAAGAGCTTCTGCGCCGTCTTAAGCGCGTCTACAAGCGCATCCACGTCGTCTTCAGAGTTATAGATGTAAAAGCTCGCGCGGGCGGTATTGTCCATTCCTAGTCGCTTCATCAACGGTTGCGCGCAGTGATGCCCGCTGCGCACGGCAATCCCCGCTTCGTCTAAGATCCCCGCGACGTCGTGCGGGTGCACGCCCTGGAGATTGAACGAGATCACTGCGAGCCGATCTTTTATATCTTTTGGCCCGTAGATCTCTAGCCCATTGATCTGTAAAAGCTTTTCGAGTGCGTACTCTAAAATTTTCTGTTCGTGCGCATAGACGTTCTCTAGCCCTAGTGCACATAGGTAGTCAATCGCAGCACCAAGCCCAATTCCGCCGGCGATGTTGGGCGTGCCCGCTTCAAATTTCCAGGGCAGCTCGTTGAACGTCACGCTCTCAGTTGTCACGGTCGAGATCATGTCGCCGCCGTGCAAAAACGGGTGCATTGATTCTAGTAATTCCTTGCGCCCGTAGAGGAAGCCGATCCCCGTGGGGCCGAGCATCTTGTGTCCAGAGACGGCTAAGAAGTCACAGCCTAACGCTTGGACATCTATGGGAATATGGGGCGCAGCTTGGGCTGCGTCTACGACCGTCACAGCGCCGACGCGCTTGGCTGCCTCGACGATCTCTCTGACGGGGTTGATCGTCCCCAAGACGTTGCTGGCATAGACGACCCCGACGAGCTTCGTACGTGGGGTCAAGAGCTTGGGAAGTTCCTCAATTTTGAGCCGTCCCTCGTCGGTGACGTCTAAGAATTTTACGTGAATCTTTTTCAGTTCTCGGAGCATCTGCCAGGGAACGATATCAGAGTGGTGCTCCATGATAGTTATCAAGACCTCGTCGCCCGGCTGTAAATTGTGCAAGCCCCACGCGTACGCGACTAAGTTGAGAGCTTCTGTGGCGTTTCTGGTGAAGACGATCTCGCGCCACGAGCGCGCGTTGATGAACTTGGCGGCTTTCTTGTGGGCTTCTTCGTAAGCGACCGACGCTTCATGGGAGAGCGTATGCACCGCGCGATGGACGTTGGCGTTATAGCGTTTATAGTATTCTGTGATCGCGTCTATGACGGATTGGGGGCGCTGGCT
>JAWAFZ010000044.1:0-8975 GCA_038890155.1 Candidatus Caldarchaeum sp.
TGAGCTGTTTAGCGAGGCTCACTATGTCGCCTAAGTCTTCTCTCAAAGGCAGCCAGTCAGGGGTGATGATTCGATCTAGGGGGATCTTCTTGAGCTCGTTCCTCCGCCGAGCCTTCATCTAGGTTCTCTGCCGGTGCGGAGGCATGTAAGGCTTGTGGTATTACAAACGTGTTCCGGTGGTGTAGATGTTTTGAAGATAATAACGCTTATATCATACGTACTGTAAGTAGGGGGCTGAACATGCCAGATGACATATTCAAGAGGAGAATAACCAGAAGAAGAGCTATTTCTGCAACCGGGAAAACAGCCGTGGCGGCTGTTCTTGGCCTCGGCGTAGGAGGCTTGGGCGGATACATAGGAGGTGTGTCATCTCAACAGCCTAACATAGTCACCCGCACGGTCACCCAGCAGACCGGCGGAGCCACAGTCACACAGGCCCAGACGCTTGTCCAGACGCAGACAGTCACCCGTACAGCCACTGTGGTGTCGACGTTGACGCCTCTCTCCGAGATTCAGCAGAAGTATGAAGCCGCTAAAAGGGAGAGAGATCTCCTCGTCTACGGAAGCCTCGACGTCGAAGACTTCACGCCGTTCCAAAGGTCCTTCAACTCCAAATTCCCAGACATCCAAGTTCAGTACCTGCGAGGATCGCCCAGCGAGCTCTACAACAGGGTGAAGAGCGAGCTTGCGGCCAGAAGACCCACCGCCGACATAATCATTATGAGCCTTCCCAACATACTTCAGATGAAGAGCGAAGACCTTCTAGACGCATACAAGTCGAAAGAGCTTCTAGCCTACCCCGGTAGGTTCTTCGACGACTCTGGATACTGGAGCCCCGTCGTCATGCTGCCCAACTCGTCGGTCGTGAACACAAGGCTGCTGGCCAACGTCCCCCAAAGCATAGAGGATATTCTCCAGCCCGCCAACCGAGGCAAGATAATAATGCACAACCTTCTCCAGGGAACGGCTTCGACTTTCATGTGGGGTGCTATGAGAAACATCATAGGCGAGACAAGGTGGAGGGAGGTTCTTGAACGGTTAGCTGCTCTCAGGCCTGTTCTGAACAACTCTTTGGGCGGCGTGACGCAGGCCGTCCGAGACGGACAGTATCCAATAGGCTTCATAGCTTATCTCCACGACGTATTGAAGAGCGCCGAGGAGGGAGCACCTGTAAGGAACTTCTGGGCAAGAGAGCTGCCCGTTATGGTGACGATCAACGCTGGGGCGGTGTTGAAGGATACGCCTCACCGCAACGCCGCGGAGCTGATGATGGACTACATTCTGTCTGCTGAAGGCCAGAGCGTCTTCGGAAACATAAGCGTGCGGTTCCCAACCAGGCCAGGCGTGAACGCCAAGTACTCGGCTGATGCTGCTTTCCCGGGAAGGAAGCTGTACCTCTACCCCGACGAGGAGGTCGTCGCAGAGGCTCAGTCTCTAGTGCAGACGTTCAGGTCTATGGGCTTCGGAACATAAACTCCTAATTTTTTGTAGCCATGCTTCTCCAACGCTATTCGCTTTCACTAGTTTCTCTACCCCTTCTAGTAATAGTTGGTCTCCTAGTCTTATTTCCGATTAGCTCGCTCATAGCCGGCAGTTTTTGGAGTAGCTACCCCGGATACCCAGGTGAGTGGACTTTAAACAACTACGTCCAAGCCTTCTCCGACCCCATGCTGCCCTCCCTCTTCTTCAACAGCCTCGTCTACGCAGGGGGTGCATCGATTCTGGCCACCCTGCTGGCCGTGTTCTATGCCTTCATCACAGCCCGAACAGACACCCCTGGAAGAAACATACTCTCCTACCTCCCGTACATAGACTTGATGACCCCCGCCCTCCTGACGAACATCGCATGGATCTACCTGCTTCATCCAAGGGTGGGCTTGATAAACAATTTTCTTCAGCAGGTTTTCGGCTCCGAAGCTGTTGTTCTGAACATATACTCTCTGCCCGGCATGATCTTCATCACTGGGCTCAACACCTCGTCGCTCGTGTACATCGGTATTCAGTCGGCTTTCAAGTCGATGAACCCTGAGTACGAAGATGTTTCGAGGGTTTGCGGAGCTGGAATAGTTAGGACTACTTTCAGCGTCACGCTTAAGCTAACCATGCCGGCCATCTTGTCGATGACGTTGTTGAACTTCATCATAGTGTTGGAGGTCTTTGAGACACCGTCGATGATCGGCATCCCAGCCAACATACCTGTGTTCATGTCGACTATTTACAACGCTGTTTCTTGGAGCATACCGCCTAGAACCGGTCAGGCTACGGCGATAGCTGTCATTCTGTTGATGATAGTGTTGACTTTCACCACGATATACCGGAGGTACACGAGGAGGGTTGAGAGGTACGCCGTCATCACAGGTAGGGGGTACCAGCCTAACGTGATCAAGCTGGGTAAGTGGAGGTATGCAACGTTGTTCCTACTGCTGGCCTACGCTTTCGTCCTCATAGTGGTTCCAATTTTCCTAGTGCTGCTTCTGTCCTTCAAGATATTCTGGGATCCGAACAACTTGTTCGGAGACTTTACCATGCGAAACTACATAGAGGTCTTAAACCATCCCCACCTGTTGACAGCTATAATGAACAGTACTTTGTTTGCGGCTGCGGCTGCGAGCATTCTCGTCTTCCTGATACCCGTCGTTGTCTATCTGTCAAGACGTGTGAAGGCTCGGGGTGCAGGCGTGGTGGAGAACGTCGCCATGATGCCCCAAGCCTATCCCGGGCTTGTCCTAGCTCTTGGTCTTTTGTGGGGATACATTAGCCTTCCTGTAGGAATTTACGGCACAGCAGCCATTCTTGTGATCGCATACGTCACGCGGTTCATGCCTCACGTGACTAGGTTGTTTTCAGGGGTGGTTGTGCAGATTCATCAAGAGCTAGAGGAGTCTTCGAGAGTGTGTGGGTCTGGGTTCATGTCGTCGGTAAGGCGTGTCGTGCTCCCGCTTCTGAGGCCAGCCATGGTCGGTGCATGGGTCTATGCGTTCATAGTGAGCTTCAGGGAGCTGAGCGCCTCGGTGCTGTTGGTTGCGCCTGGTACGGAGGTGATATCGGTTCTGCTGTGGGGTCTGTGGATAAACGGTGAGGATAGACAGTTTGCGGCGGCTATCATAATTCTAGTCTCCATCCTGGCTGTGGTGATATCTGCGGTGTTGCTGGTCTCTAGGCTTTTGAGAGCCCGGGTTGTGTTTGTCAGGCGTGGATAGTTAAAGAGACTCGAGGAAGTTTTTCCACTTTTCGTAGTACTTAGCCGACGTGCTGGGCGAGGGTTCTGTTGGCTTTGGAAACTTATTCCTCCAGCCCCATGGACGTGTAGCGTCTATGATGAGGCTCGAAGATGTAATGTCCCACACGGTTTTCTTCTCGGGGGGCACACGTGGGTCTGTTAGCGAGGTCCAGCGGTTTCTGACTAGGTAGATGGATGTTTCGGGGTCGACTCTCGACTGAAGGGCCCACATCACGTCATCATGGTTGTCGGGGTCTATGTCCTCGTCGACGATCATCAGGTACTTGGGAGGCCTCATCCCTATTCCTGACATTACCAAGTCTGCTACCTGCCTTACCTGCCCTGCGTACCTCACCTTGAGTGAAACTACTAGGAAGGGCCCTGCCTTCCCCACCTTCCTTACGTCGTGATGGCCCAAGTCCTTCAAGGCTTTGAAAAGAAAAGCCAGGTTGAAGGGAAGAGGGCCGTCATGTCTAACGCTTCTGTATGGTGGTCGTCCATCAAGCACCGGGTCATCACGGAAGTACGCCGCCTTGACCCTTATGACTGGCTGAGGCCTCTCCTCGGACGAGTAGTATCCCCCGAACTCTCCGAAGGGTCCCTCAACTCTGGCCTCCACGTCGAGCGGAGGGATCTCTCCCTCGACGACCAGCTCCGCCGTGCTTGGGATGGGTAGGCCCGTGAAAGGGCCATCCAGCACCTCCACCGGCCTGCCTCTAAGCCAGCCAGCGTAATCGAGCTCGCTCTCTCCGTAGGCGACTGGAAGGTCGGCGGCGACTCCGAGAGTAGGGTCGTGGCCGAAGGAGACTACGACGGGGCAGCTTAACCCCTTTTCCCAATACTTATCTCTTATTATTGCTCCGTGGTGTCCGGGTGATATCGAGATCCCGAGAGTCTTCTTGTCGTGGAGCTGGATGCGGTAGGTGCCGGCGTTAACGAACCCTGTTTCGGGGTCTCTCATAATCACCAGTGTGCCTGTGCCGATGTAGCGGCCGCCGTCGTGCTCATGCCAGAGGGGGCTTGGGAAGATGCTCATGTCAACTTTGTCGCCGACCATCTTGTTCGCCATGACGGGGCCGTCTGACACATTAGCAGGCTTCAGGGGCCTGTACCGCCTCAACAGCTCCGTCAGGAACTCCACCATGTTCTCAACCCTCACGTCGGGGTCTATTCCCGCAGCTATCCTGTTCCTAGCCTCCGTGGTTATGAGGTTGGTGATTATCCTAAAGCCTTTCCCATACCCCTTGATTTTGTCGAACAGCAGCGCTGGATGGTTCTTCCGACGACCCACTAGCATGGTCAGAATGCCAATCTCCAGCACAGGGTCAGCGTTCTCAACAACCCTCAGCTCATCCCTCTCCTCGAGAACCTTGATGAAACCTCTCAGGTCTTGATGAACCGTCTTCGGAGCGAAACTACTCAACTTTAACAAGCAAAGCCCGCTCCAGGATATTACTGTTGCTCGCGGCAGAACGTGTTTGAAGAGTTAAGCCTTTATAACCTAGGCTCGGCGAGACACCGTAAAAATGCGGCCTGAATTCAGGTGGATAGGCAAGCCGGTTAAACGATTGGAGGACCCTCCTCTTCTTACGGGCAGGGCTTCGTTCGTAGAAGACTTGAAGCTTAACGGCATGCTTTACGCAGCTGTTTTGAGAAGCCCGTATCCTCACGCACGAATTAAGAGCATCGACTTTGGTAAAGCCTTAAAGAAGCCCGGCGTTAGAGCCGTTCTCCAGCCCAGCGACGTGCTGGAGAAAACCAAGCCCATCCCGCCTGCTCGCCAGATCCTCAGCCTGAACCCCCAGGAATATTGTCTGGCTGTTGGCAAGGCTAGGTATTTCGGCGAACCTGTGGCCGCTGTGGCGGCGGAGTCCCAAGCTGTAGCTCTAGACGCTGTTGACGAAGTGCAGGTGGAGTATGAAGTGCTTGAGGCTGTCAACGACCCTCACAGAGCTATGCGAGACAACAGCAACCTCGTCTACGAGCCTTTCGGAACCAACCTAGCAGCACATTTCCACGAGAGATGGGGAGACGTTGAAGGTGTTTTCTCATTAGCCGACAGAGTGTTGGACATGGAGTTTAGGCTCCACAGCTACACGATCACTCCTCTGGAAACAATAGGAGTTGTGTCGAGTTTCGACGACCTGCGAAAAACCTTGACCGTGTGGGCAAACGTCCAGATGGTCGGAGAAGCCATCAAGGTCTTGAGCCACTGCCTCTCCATCCCGTCGAACAAGATCAGGCTCATCGTCCCGAACATCGGCGGAGGGTTCGGCTTAAAGGGAAGGCCTTGGAAAAACCTCCTGATCACCTCGCTGCTGTCCATGAAGACGTGCAAGCCGGTCAAGTATGTTGAAACCCGGAGAGAGCATCTCTCGAGCGCAGGCCACACGCCGGCGTGCAGCTTCAGGCTCAGCGTCGCCGTGAAAAACGACGGACGAATACTCGGCTACCGGGTGAGGGAGGTTGTCGACGAGGGAGCTTCGATCAGCTACGCAGGAATATACGCCTTGATGCACAAGACCCTGATCAACGGTTCTTATGACGTCAAGAATATTGAGTGGGATGCCTACTGCGTTCTCACGAACAAGTCGCCGTCGACTCCCGTCAGAGCCGTGGGCAAGGCTGGAATAGGATACGTTATAGAGAGGATGGTTGACACAGTAGCTAGAGAGCTTTGCATAAGCCCTGCTGAAGTAAGGTTCCGAAACTACATAAAGCCCGATAACATGCCATACACCACTCCGTCGGGGAAGGTTTACGACCGCTCCGACTATCCCCGGATCCTGCGTAAAGCGCTTGAACTGGCTGAGGCCGACAGATACATGGGGACTGGGCGTATGGACGGGAAGGTTTACGGCGTTGGAATAAGCACCGTTGTGCACGGCGGCTCGGCGTGGGCCAACGAGTTTGAAGCAGTCCAGGTCTCCGTGGATGTTCACGGGAGCGTAAGAGTATCAAGCCCATCGCCCGACATGGGGACGGGCCAGCGTACCTCCCTCGCTCAGATAGTTGCGGAGGAGCTTGGTATTTCGCCTCAAGCGGTCTCCTTCCCCGAGTACTATTTCGACTCACAGGCCATGGTGTGGACGCCTTTCAGCGGAACTCATGCAAGCAAGTTTTCAGGGCCCGACGTCGAGGCATGCATCATGGCCGCTCGGATTCTCAAGCAAAAGATATTGAGAGCTGCTTCAGTCATTCTCGAGGCGAACCAGAACGACTTGGTTCTGGAGAACGGTTTCGTCTGGGTCAGGAACAGCGACGTGAGAATAAGCTTGGAGCAAATCGCTGCCTACGTCTATCAACACCAGTCAAAGCTTCCCAACGGACTGGAGCCAGGGCTAACGGCCACATGGGTCGGGGGAAGCACGCGTTCCAGAGAGTCTTACGTCGAAGACCCCACAGCCAGCTACCTAACCTATCCCTTCTCAGCACATGTGGCCGTCGTTGAGCTGGACCCCGAAACCGGCCACGTAAAGGTAGTCAAGTACGTAGTCGTCCACGACTGCGGCTCCACGATCAACCCCTTGATAGTAGAGGGGCAGGTCGTGGGTTCTGTGAGCAACGGTGCGGAGGCAGCGCTGCTGTGTGAATGTGTGTATGACGAGAACTCGCAGCCTCTGACGCAGACTTTGGCGGAGCTTTTGCTGATGACAGCCTCGGAGGGGTTCGGCGTGGAGGTTTATGATGATCCTCACCCAACCGACAGGAGTACGATCGGAGTCAAGGGCATCGCTGAAGCCGACGTCATAGGCCCCCTCGCCGCGGTGCCGAACGCAGTCCTCGACGCACTCGCCCGGATAGGTGTAAAAGCCCAGATAGATAGCCTGCCTCTAACGCCTGAGAAGATTTACAACCTCATCAAGTGGAGAAGGTGATGGCTTGGCGAACCTTTTCGTCAAGCACTTCAACCTTTATCGTCTCGTCAAGGACATGCACAACGACTACAGCCTGCGTGAGGAGTTTAGGAAAAACCCCGAGTCTGCGCTGAAAAAATACATGGTGCCGGTGGAGGTCGCTGAAGCCGTTGTCTCCAAAGACTACGTCCGCCTTTACATGATGGGGATAAGTCCTCTGACGCTGTTCAACATCTCGCACATAGTTGAGAAAAACCCCGACAAGTACAGGCTGGAGATAGTTCCCCAGTTGCCTCAGTCAGACGAGCCTCCAGCCGAAGGCTGACACCGTTCCCCAACCCTGTATCACCTCGTTGAAGCACATGGAGGCCTGCCTGTCGCCGAGCATTCCGAAGAGCACGAACAAGTTGAGCAGCTCAACCGTCGAGTTGCCCGCCTCAGCCATCCTTGCGAGGCTAACCTCCTCCACCAACTTCGTCAGCATCCCGCTCCTCAGCCTGCCGACGACATACTCGTCGAACTCTGCGCTGTACCTACCCATCCTCCAGTTGCCCACGTTGAGCGATAGGTTGAAGCTGGCTACTACTCCAACCCTATTAACCCCGTCGTAGCTGTTCACACCAACGGCCAAGGCTCTGCCAAGGATGTAGAACCTCTTCGGCGACGGCACGGGAGGAAGGTGGACGTTCGTTATGACGGGCACGATGGGGGTGTTCATCTCAGGAGAAACGAACCAAAGGGGTATCGTGAATGCGTGGTCCAGTACGTAGCTGGAAGCCCTTGCCACGTCAAAGCCTTCGGACACACACGTGTTTAGCAGGTGTTCCGACGCCTCAACATCCACCCTGCATCTGTACCCCGGTATGCCCGCCTCCATCTCGAACGACGTAGGCCCCTGCGCAAACTCCGACACACCTATGGTGAAGGGCGGAACTGTCTCGAGAAAAGTCGTTAGATGATGGTTTCCGACAACCAGCAGCATCTCCACCCCAGACTCCACCCTGATCCGTCTCAACTCGGCGAACACTTCAAAAACACGCTTTCTCACATTCTCCGGCGGAGGAGAAGTCGTGTAGAAAATCCTAGGGTTGTGAGTCATCGCCAAGCCGCAGACAACTTCCGCCATAGGGCCCCGGCGAGCCTCATCTGTATTAAGCCTTTCAACGACGGCAATAAACTGTTATTAACAAGATTAGAAACAACGCAGTCATGCCCGGGTTTACTAACGAAGAGTTGATTACTCTGACCGAGAAATACTTGGTCAACGCTATCATACCACGTGAACCCATAGCAGTCAAGAAGGCCAGCGGCTTGGTGGTGGAGGACTTTGATGGAAAACGATACGTAGACCTTTTCTCCGGCATAAGCACGAACAACTTCGGCCACTGCCATCCAGAGGTTGTCGAAGCAGTTGTTGAGCAGGTGAGGAACTTTATGCACGTCTCTGGGTTCTACTATCACATTCCAGAAGTCGAGCTGGCCAAAAGCCTGCTGGAGCTGACGCCTAACAGCCTGAAGAAAATTTTCTTCTGCAACAGCGGCTCGGAAGCCGTCGACGGTTCCGTCAAGTTCGCCAAGAAGCTGGCGGTCAAGGAGAACCGGGCTGGAAGCGTCGTGATAGCTCTCAAAGGCTCCTTCCACGGCCGTCTCTCCCTAACGCTAACACTCACGGGACAAAGAAAGTACAAGAACAAGCTCGGAAACTACGCCAACTACCCCGGCGTCGTCCACGCAACCTGCCCCTACTACTACAGGTATGGTGGCGGGTACTCGGAGAAGGAGTTCGGCGAGAGATGCGCCGACGAGGTGGCTGAGCTGATAGACGTCTACACTTCAGGCGACGTGGCTGCTGTTGTCGTCGAGCCTGTGATGGGCGAGGGAGGAATCATCGTTCCCCC
>JAWAFZ010000045.1:0-8689 GCA_038890155.1 Candidatus Caldarchaeum sp.
AGCCCAAGCGACAGGACGAACTTCGGGAAGTCTCTTCTCAGCAAGGACCCGAACCATCCGGGTAGCTTAGGCGTTGCAATCAGCGAGGCGTTGGAGGACTGTGTAACCCACGACAACACCAAGTACAGCTTGGGCAGCGTTCTCAACCACGTGCTCATGCACCAGACCGTTCAAGGGCTTGAAGCGTTGGAGCAGTTGAAGCAGGTCGACGACTATCCTGACATAGTTGCGGGATGCGTCGGCGGTGGAAGCAGCTTCTCAGGTCTCACCTGGCCGTTCTACTACGAGGTGGTCTCTAAGAAAGCTCCTAAGAAAGTGAGGTTTGTGGCAACCGAGCCGACCGCTTGTCCAACGATGACTAAGGGCATATACACCTACGACTTCGGAGACACGGCTAAGATGACGCCTCTGCTTCCGATGTACACGCTGGGGTCGGACTTCATCCCGCCTCCAATACATGCAGGAGGGCTGAGGTACCACGGAGACGCTCCAACGCTCTGCCTGCTCCTCCACGAGGGATGGATAGAGCCTTACGCATACGACCAGGTCTCTGTCTTCGAAGCCGCCACCACGTTTGCCAGAGCGGAGGGCTTCCTTCCAGGACCCGAGCCGTCCCACACGATAAGGTTTGTGATAAACGAGGCTTTGAGATGCAAGCAGACCGGTGAGGAGAAAGTGATCCTGTTCAACCTTTGCGGACACGGTGCCTTCGACCTGCACGCCTACGAGGAGTTCTTCGAAGGCAAGCTACCGCCTTGGTACTACCCCGAGAGCGAGGTCAAGAAGTCCATCGAAAAGCTGAAGGAGGAGCTGAAGTGGCTGCCTGAGGTGGAGAAGCAGTTTCTAGGCGCCTAGCCGCCTCCATCTCTATCATTTTTGTCAACATACTCTAAGTTGGCGACGTACAGCATTTTTTTCAAAGTGTTCTCGGGTATTCTCCTGCCACCTACCTTCACCTTCTTGAGCCCCTCCAAGGCTTGAGCGTCATCTGGGTCTAGGGAGGTGAACACGTTTCGGAGCGTCTTGAAGTGTTTCAGCAGGGACTTGGCTGTTTCGTGGCCGCACAACCCCTCCAAGACGAACAGAGCTTGGTCCTCCGGCGACATATCTTTCCTCTTAATCCTCAGCGGATACTCGCGGAATTCATCCACCTCTCCGAGTGATTTGTTCTTCCAGACGAGGTAGGTGAGCGTGCCCCGAATGTCCGGCGTTGGGATAATGGGCACCTCCCAATCGTTCACAATCCTGTCCATCAAAGCCAGCACAGACACCTCCCTCCAACCCCTCTTCCTGTAAAGCCCAAGATACCCCTCGAGTATAATCACCTTCTCCCCCTCAAACTCCTTGATTAGAGCAAGCTGGTCCCAAAGCCTACCCTTCAAGCTGTTCAGGAAATCCATGATAGTCTTCCTCTCAACCAAGGCGTTCGTCTCCCGGCCAATTATCAAGTAATCCCCGGCGGGAAGAGGCTTGACAGCCGTCTCAACCACTTTCCCGAGAGACTGCACAAGCTTGGAGTTCTCCACCGCCTCGTTGCTGTCCACAACAATCAACGATAACCGCCCCACCTACATGTCCTCCAATAAGATATATATATCTGCGTGCCTCCAATAACCTTCGTGAGAAGGAAGAACTCGGCGGCAAGCCGTGTCGCTGTGGTGGCCGTGGTTGTGGTTGTCCTCGCAGCTGCTGCGGTGGGCGGTCTTTTCCTCACCGGCGTCTTGACACCTGTCCAAGAAAAGAGGCAGGTCGTGATTGGTCTATCGCTGCCTCTGACGAACCCCGTCGGCATCCACGCCAAGTATGCGGCTGAAATGGCTGTCGAGGAGATAAACTCTGCAGGCGGAGTGATTCTCAACGGCACGAGGTACGAGCTGGTGCTCGTTTCTGAAGACACGAACGAGATGGACCCACTCATACCCGTTGACCAGGGAGTGACAGCCTTTAAACGGCTAATCGAGCTTCATGGCGCCCACGTAATAGTCGGCGGTGTGCGAACCGACGTTGTCGTAGCCCAGTCTCAGCTACTGTCGCAGTACAAAGTCGTCTTCCTAGACGTCGAATCAAACCAGCGAATAGTCGAGGACCTTGTCCAAAGCGACTACGAGAACTACAAGTACTACTTCCACTTCTTCGCAGGAGGCCGGAACTCGAGCGCCGGACCATACATAGCCACGATCCCAGTAGCCCTTAGGAACGCTGCGCAGAAGGACCCCAACTTCCCCGACGTGTCCAAGGTGGCTTTGGTGGCTGAGAATGCGTTGTGGACCGCCGGTCTGGCTGGCAGGCCTGCCGGGAACTCGACGTTCTTCGCAAGGCTGAAGCAGCAAGGTTTTGACCTCGTCTTCGCAGAGCTGTACCCCACGACTCAGTCAGACTTCTCGAGCTACCTCGCGCGAATCAAGCAGTCAGGGGCCGGGCTGATTATCCTGCTTTTCTCGGGCCCGCCTGGAGTAGCCTTCGTGAAGCAGTGGGCTGCCTACGACTGGTCCCCCGGCAAGAAGCCCATCGTGTTCGGACCCGGGTTGCTTGGAGGTTTCTCATGGTTCTGGGACCAGACGGGGGGAGCCGCTCAAGGTACTATCTGGTGGCCTGCGACTGTGAAGGTTCCTGTAACTCCTAAGACTGTTCCGTTCATCGAGAAGTTCTCTCAGCGGTTCAGGGAGACGCCTAACACTGCGGCTTTCGACACCTACGATGCTATTTACGTTCTAAAGGCTGCTCTGGAGAAAGCAAACACTTGGAAGGCTGACAGGCTTGTTCCAGCGCTTGAGCAGACCGACTACGACGGCGTGATAGGCAAGATACAGTTCTCCCGAAAGCTTCACGGGCTGAACCTCGCCAACCATAACCTCTACTGGTACTTTGGACAGTGGCAGAACGGTGAGCTAGTACCCGTCTGGAGCCCCGACCAGCCACAGGAAGTACGCAACATGATACTTCCGTAAGATGTTATCTGTCGAAACACTGGCCACAATCATGGTGTACGGCTTCATAACGAGCCTCGTGTACGCCCTCTACGCAGAGGGCTTCTCCCTCATTTTTGGAGTCGCCCGCATGATAGACGCAGCCTACGGACTCTGGTACGCGGCCGCAGCCTACATGGCTTACGCATTAGTTTCCTTCTACGGCGTGCCCATCGTGATTACCGTCCTAGCTACGGTGGGGTCTCTCTTCGCCGCAGGATTCGTATATTACTGGAGCGTTCTCAGAAGAATAAAGGAACACATAGAGATGATCATGACCACTTTCCTCCTAGCGCTTGTGATACAGAATCTTATTGTCTTGTTCTTCACCAATTTTCCATGGTCAACTCCAGCAGTTTTTCCCGGGTCCACCATCGTTTTCGGAGTATCGGTTTTCAACCAGCAGCTTTCAGCGGCCGTTGCTGCCTCGATTCTACTAGTAGGTCTGTGGATGCTCATATACCGTACGAAGATGGGGCTGGCTATACGATGTGTCGCCCAGGACGTTGAAGCCGCCGTATGCGTCGGGATAAAGCCTCAGAACACCATGGCTATCGTACTAGGCATGTCGACAGCCTTGGCCGGGCTGGCAAGCATCCTCGTGACACCTCAGAGCACGATAACGCCTGTTATGGGATGGCCCATGCTCACTCTCGCTTTCGCAATAGTTGTGCTTGGCGGTCTCGGAGACTACCGAGGCACGCTGATAGCAGCCTTCGTCATAGGCTACGTGGAGATAGCGGTCCAGAACCTCATCAGCCCGCTGTACGCAGGAGCAGCATCACTGGCTGCGGTGCTAATAACTCTCTGGCTCAGACCACGTGGAATATTCGGCCGAAGTGTTGAACATTGAATAGGAAAGACCTTCTGACTCTGCTAATCTTGACGGCTGTTTTCATAGCTCTTGCCGTTATTCCTCCAGCATTAAACCTCCGGTTCATCATTTTCATACTTACTTTGACGAACATCTTCGCCATGCTGGCCATCAGCTGGAACCTTCTTTCAGGATACATGGGGCTTCTCAGCCTCGGCCACTCGTTCTTCTTCGCCGGCGGCGGCTACGCAGCCGCCATCATTACTCTCAACACTGGAATTCCACCTCCCCTGGCTATGCTAGCGGGTGCGCTGGTCGTCACCGGGTTAGGTTGCTTAATAGGTCTTCCAAGCCTCAAGCTCAGAGGCCATTTCTTCGCCCTCGTAACTCTCGTGATCCCCATCATCGCTTACCAGGTGACCAACGCCATACCCCAGCTCGGAGGCCACGACGGCATCTTCGGCATCCCACCGATATCGAGAGACGCAAACCTTGTCTACTTGGCAAGCCTCATGCTTACTCTTTTTGGAGTGCTGACCACTTACGCTATTGTTAGAAGCCGGCTGGGTGTTATCTTTTCATGCATAAAGGACGACGAAGCCGCTTCGATGGCTGCGGGTATAGACGTACCGAGATACAAGCTCTACTGTCTGGCGATAAGCATATTTCTAGCAGGTCTTGCGGGAGGGTTCTACGCCTTCCTGAACGGTGTCATAAGCCCAGCAACCTACGAGCTAGAAAAAGCGAGCCTACCTCTTTTGATGACGCTCTTAGGCGGGAAAGCAACAGTTCTAGGGCCCGTCGTAGGAGCTTACATCGTTCAAACAATAACCGAGACGCTGAAGATCGAGGTCCTGATTCGCTCACGTCTATTAGTATACTCCGCCTTAGCACTGGCGATTTTCATGCTTTTCCCGAGCGGAATCGTTGGGTATTTCCGGAGGAGGCTGTATGTCCATACTTAGAGCTGAGAACCTAACCAAAAGGTTCGGAGGAATCGTCGCCGTTAACAACGTCTCCATGAGTGTTGAAAGGGGCGAAATCGTGGGAATTATAGGGCCGAACGGTGCGGGGAAAACAACCTTGTTCTCACTCATATCCGGGATGGAGAAACCCGACAGCGGCCGCATCTACTTAAACGGCGAGGAAGTCACTGGAATGAAGCCATACCATTTGAGCAGAAAAGGACTCGTTAGAACCTTTCAAATAGTCAGGCCGTTCAGGTCTCTGACGGTTTATCAGAACGTCATGGCTCCGACTACTGTCCGGAGAACAAAACCAGACATGGGTATGGTGGAAAACATGCTTAAAACTCTCGGGCTTTACGAGAAGAGGGACCAGCCAACCAGCGTCCTGACGCACGGCGAGCTGAAGAAGCTCGAGGTAGCCAGGGGTTTGGCGGCAAGCCCTGAAATTCTGCTTCTCGACGAGCCTTTCGGAGGATTGACCGTCAACGAGATAGAGCAGGTTTCGACTGTCTTGAAAGAATTCATCGAACAGCGTGGTTCGTTGGTCGTCATCGAGCATAGGTTGCGTGAGTTGATGAAGATTGTTGAACGAGTCATAGTCATGGACCAAGGTAAGGTGATTTTCGAGGGTGTTCCAGGGGACGTGCCGAAGAGCGAGGAGGTTGTGAAGGCTTACCTCGGCAGTTCAAAGGTGTTCGAAGGTGCGTGAGGTTCTCAGAGTCGAGGGCTTGACGGCGGGGTACGGCCCGGTCCCGGTCGTGAAGGACTTGACCCTCCACGTCGACGGCAACGAGATAGTTGCGGTCATAGGGCCTAACGGCGCAGGTAAAACGACACTGATGCTTGCTGTTGCGGGGATCCTTAACACCATGAAGGGCAGGATTATACTCATGGGAGAGGACTTGACTAATGTACCGGCATACGAAAGGGTTGTTAGAGGGCTTGTGCTGTCGCTGGAGAGACGCCGCCTTTTCCCAGACATGTCTGTCTACGAGAATGTCATGGCTGGAGCCTTCAGGAGGAGGGACGGCGACGGAATAAAGCATGATTACAAGATGGTGTCGGAGCTCTTCCCAATAATTGAGCAGAGAAGGAGACAGCTTGCGGGCACGCTCAGCGGAGGCGAGCAGCAGATGGTCGCCATCGCTAGGGCTTTGATGGCTAGGCCTCGTGTGTTGTTGCTGGACGAGCCCAGCGTCGGGCTTGCTCCCCTGGCTAGGAAGATCGTTTTCGATAAGGTAAGGGAGATTAGGGACAGGCAGGGTATCTCGATACTTCTCGTCGAGCAGGATGCCTCTCTCGCACTGCAGTACGCCGACCGAGCTTACGTCCTTGAGCAAGGACAGATAAGTTTGACTGGGACAGGTGTTGAGCTGCTCAACTCGCCGGTTGTGCGCAGAAGCTACATAGGTCTCTGAAACTCAGACCCGATTCTTTCGACGGTTTTCTCGACGGCTCTGTAGAGTTTTTCGTAGTCAAGCCCAAGCACCCTACCGCCTGAGACAACCAGACGGCCGTCGACGATGACGGTGTCAACAGCGTCTCCAGTCGCCGAGAACACAAGAGACCTTATGATGTCCATAGACGGGGTGAAAGCCGGCCTCCGCACGTCCAGCAGAACTATGTCGGCCCTCTTCCCGACCTCCAGCGACCCAACCTCGTCCTCCAGCCCTAGGACCATGGCTGCTGTCGAAGTGGCTGCTTTCAAGGCCTCAACCGCTGGAATTACTCCAGCATCCATCCTCGAGTCTCTGAACAAGCCGGCAAACAGTGAAGCCAGCCTTAGAATGTCGGTGTGATGAGTCGAAGGAGCTCCATCTGCGCCCAGCCCCACCCTCACGCCGAGCTTGAGCATCTCGGGATACTTCCCGCGGACCGTCAACCCCTTGCCCTTGGTCAGCGAGGACATGGGGCAGCAGACGGCAGCAGCCCCGGTTTCAGCGACGAGCCTAACGTCCCTGTCTGTCAAGTGTATGGCGTGTAGTAGGTTGGTGTCTTTGCCGAGTAGGCTTTTGCTGTAGAGATACTCGACCGCCGTAGATCCGTCAGACTCATCCTGTCGGAACGAAGCCACGTGGATGTATGTTTTCAGCTTCTTCTCACGAGCCCAGTGAAAAACCTCCTCAAGCAGCTGCGGGCTGCATGTTTCAACGCTTATGGGTGCCGCGCACACCCGGAGCAGACCGTTCACCCTTCCCATGAACGACTGGTAAAGGTTCTTCAACTCGGCCAAAGCTTGTTCAGCTGTCTTCGGAATTGTTTCGGGAAGGTCCCAGCACCATGTTGAGGCGAAGCATCTAAGGGGTATTGTCTGAAGGGCTTCGAGCGTCGTCGAGGGGTAGATTAGGCCGCCGTCGGCGAACGCCGTCACCCCGTTGAGAGCCATGCTTGTGAGGGCTAGGGTGAAAGCCAGCTTCTCATCATCGGGGCTGAGTGTTTGATGGTACGGCAGGCAGAACTTCCTGAACCACTCTACCTCGCCCAGCCCGTCTGGAAAAAGCGTCTGAGCCAGCTGCTCCCTCGAATGATAGTGGCAGTTGATGAAACCGGGAGCAACAACCTTCCACTCATCACCAACCACGTCAACACCCCTGTAATTGTTTCTCAACACATCGTACGGCCCTACTTCCACAATAACGCCGTCATCAACCACCACACCTCCATGCCTCAAAACCCTCAACGAACCATCCATCGAAACTACAAACCTACCCCTGACCAGAAACACGCCTAACTAACAATAACCAACTATAAAAATATCTTAAGCACGCGTCCAGCAGGGCGGGATGCGTTTTCGCCTAGACGGCTTTCCTTAGGCCACTCGAGCGGTTGGTAGCGGCGGGCTGAGGATGTCCGGCCGAAGCCTCCATCCGTACACCCCCGCCCCATCAAACCCGTCTTCTACGGGAGCTCTCGTCGCCGAGACAGGCCTGTTGCCAAGCCCTAACCCGGCGAGCGGCTGCCTAGTTTCGGGAGCGGCTTCGGGCTTAGATGCTTTCAGCCCTTATCCGCAGGGGCGCAGCTGCCCGGCAGTGCCCTGTAGGACAACCGGTAAACCGTAGGCCCCGGCGCTCCGTTCCTCTCGTACTGGGAGCACCTTCCCCTCAGGCAGCCAGCACTCCCAACAGGTAAAATCCGATCTGTCTCACGACGGTCTGTTCCACCCGTTAGGGGAAGCCTAGCCTGCGGCTAATGTATGGAAGAACGTTTTCAGGCATTGTGTTGATAAGTTGCTGGTAGCTTCTCCTCAGAATGTAGATTCTGTCTTTTTGGATTGTAGCTTCAATGCCAAACCTCTCGGCGAGCCATCTACGTATCAGCTGTCTGTCTCGCATGTCATACCTGTCCACAGAGATCTTCACGGTACTAGAGGACCTGTCAAACGTCCCGTCATCGCCTACGAATACAGCAAGGGCAACCTCGTTTAACTGTGCAAGAATGATTTCGGGGACGTGTTTTACGTTATTCCGGTAAAACAACCAGTACAACTCGGTGAAGAACCGGTCTCTCACAGTGTTAAACCCGATTTGAGAGTATGTTTTCCCGGTTCTTCTATCTAGATAAACGTGCTTGAATAAGCCGAGGCTCAGGGGTCTCAGCGCCGCATGCTTAAAACGTGCGTAGTGTTCATCCCTCTCGCTGTGTCGCTGGATCAACCTCGAGTTGCCAGGTTTAGGCCTGTCGAGACATCCATCGCCGAGTAACGACCCGTAAATGATCTGAAGTTGAAGAGCTGAAACTATCATGGTGTTGGCTAGACTGCCTAGCCCGTCGTTTTCTATAAAGGCTTCCCCAACAGCGGTGTCTAAACCCAGCTCACGTTCCCCTTTGATCGGCGAACAGCCGCACCCTTGGCCGCTTCTGCACGGCCAGGTTGGGAAGAGCCGACATCGAGGTACCAAGCCGCGGGGTCGATGGGGACTCTCGCCCGCGACAAGCCTGTT
>JAWAFZ010000046.1:0-8664 GCA_038890155.1 Candidatus Caldarchaeum sp.
GTTAGGTCGAACCCGGGCGGGAGCTTGACGTCCTGAAGCCATTTTCCGGGTGGGACCATGGGGAAAACCAGCTCGCCCTTGTCGACGGGGACGTCTATGGTCGCCGCTGAATTCGTCCGGACGGCTCTCCGCACGATGTTGGAGAGCTCCTCGTAGGTCTCGGCCCTGAAGGCCTCAACTCCGAAGGCTTCTGACAGCTTCAGCAAGTCTGTGCGGTCGTTGTACTCGACGTCCTTGTACCTCTTGCTGTAGAACATGTCCTGCCACTGTTTCACCATCCCCAGAGACCTGTTGTCAAAAATCACCGTAATCACAGGACATTCGTAGTCCGTCACGCATGCAAGCGTCTGGCACGTCATTAGGAAGCTTCCGTCGCCGTCGAGGTCCACTACGACCCTGTCAGGAGCAGCCACCTTCGCCCCGAACGCTGCTGGAAGACCGAAGCCCATAGTCCCGAGGCCTCCGCTGGTTATCCACGACCCGGGAGTTCTCGTCTTCCAGAATAGCTGGGCCCACATCTGGTGCTGGCCGACGCCGGTCGTTATGATTGTGTCGTGTGGGAGGATTTCGTTGAGGATTGAGACGACTTTCCAAGAGTGTAGGACTTTACCGTCGTCCATGGCCATCATGTATTCTTCGTAAGCGCTGCCTATGTCGTGGAGTTTCTGAGCGAGCTTAGACTCCGGCCTGCGGGGTATAAGATGCTTGATGTACTCGACGAGCTCGGCAAGCACCTTCCTAGCGTCTCCGGGCAGGCTTATACTGGGCCTGACGTTCTTGCCGAACTCGCTCAAGTCCAAGTCGATATGTATGACCTTACGGCCTTTTTCAAACTCTTTCGCAGGCCCTATCGCCCTGTCGGAAAGCCTCGTTCCAACGCATATAACTAGGTCCGACTCTATGATGGCTAGGTCCGCCTCGACACGCCCATGCATGCCCACCACGCCGAGGACGAGAGGGTGGTCTTCAGGAACCGCTCCCTTCCCCATCGTGGTCGTGACTATCGGGGCAGCTATGTGCTCAGCGAGCTGGAGAATTTCACGACCCGCCATGCTGTACACAGCCCCGCCGCCGACTAGGATGACGGGCTTCTCCGAATCCACCACAAGCTTGGCGGCTTGTTTGATCGAGTCGATGTCCGGCTCAGGCGGAGGCCTGTTGAAGAGAGGCTCTGGCTGAATGTCTTCGGCTGTTTTGACATCCTCGGTCATTACATCCCTTGGTATGTCGAGGAGCGTGGGCCCGTACCTGCCGTTCATCGAGACGGTGTAGGCGTTTACAAACTCTTGGGCAAGCCTGTTGGGGTCTTTGACTGTGATGGCGTACTTGATGTGCGGTAGGACAAGCCCGACTATGTCGGCTTCCTGAAAAGCATCCGTTCCCATGAAAGACCTTACAACCTGCCCCGTTACCGCCAGTACGGGGATGCTGTCCATGTAAGCGTCCACCAGCCCTGTAATCAGGTTGGTGGCACCCGGGCCCGACGTCCCCGAACAGACACCGGGCCTTCTCTTTATCCGTGCGTAGCCCTCCGCTGCATGGACCGCCTGCTGCTCGTGTCTCACGAGTATGCTCTTTATGTCAGAGTCTTTCAAGGCGTCGTAGAACGGCATGCTTGCTCCGCCGGGGATGCCGAACACCACCTCGACACCCCTGCGAACCATTTCATTAACCAGAGCATCAGCCGCTCTCATCACACCTCCAACCTCTCTTGAGCGAACAAGATCTGATGGGCTGCGCTTGTCACAGCTGAGACAACAGCATGAACAGGGTCGGGTCCTAGGCCTCTGCCGACAAGCTCCACGTCGGATGAAGACAGAACAACCTCTGCCTCCGCCACGTGGTTGACCATAAAAGACGAATGTATCTTCAAATCAACCAGCCGAACCTCGACCAATTTCCTGACGGCATTTAGAGCAGCCTGCGTAGCGGCTTCCACGGCTGAAGCACCGCCTCCTTCGCCGGACACCAGCTCACCCGCCATCATCAACTCACACTGAGCTCTGAAAACATCACCGTTCAGAACCAGCACGAGGTTCTTCACAAACGACCTCTTTCTGCTCTCCCTACCGTATGCTTCGTCGGCAAGAGACAGCACAAGCTCCTCCGAAATCTTGCCGCCTCTATCGGCGATCTCCTTGACCCGGCTGAGGATCGTTGCGACTTTACCCCTGTCAACGGAGTAGCCGTACTCCTTGAGAAAAGCCTCGAGGCCGTGGATCCCTGAATGTTTTCCGAAGACTATCCGTCTTCTTCTTCCGAAGACCTCAGGCATCACGGGCTCGTAGGTCGTTGGGCTGCCGAGTATGCCGTGGACGTGGATTCCGCTTTCGTGTGCGAAGGCGTTGTCGCCTACGATCGCTTTGTTCTTCGGAACACTTATACCCATCAGCTTCTCAACAAGCCTTGATACCCTGTAAACCTTCTCAAAGTTGATGTTTGTCTCAACCCCGTACAGAAACTTCAACGAAGCAGCCACCTCCTCCAAGCTAGCGTTGCCGGCTCTCTCACCTATGCCGTTAATGGTGGCGTGGACGATCTCAGCACCGGCCTCGACGCCGGCAAGAGAGTTGGCTACCGCAAGGCCGAAGTCGTCGTGGCAGTGGACAGCTACAGGTATTCTAACCGAGCTTTTGACGGCTGCTACAAGCCTCTTCATCACCGTCGGGATAATGGTTCCGACTGTGTCGGGTATGTCTATGCTGTCAGCTCCAGCCCTTTCAACGGCCTGAAAGACTTGAAGCAGGTAAGGGATTTCAGTCCTCGTAGCGTCCTCGGCCGAGAAATGCACCGTAAACCCGTAGGACTTTGCGTACTCAACCGATGAGACAGCCTTGTCCAAAACCTGTTCACGGCTCATCTTCAGCTTGTGCTGTAGGTGGATGTCTGAGGTTGCGATGAAGACGTGGACCCACTGGGGTTCTACTTTGGCTGCTGCGTCGATGTCAGCCTTCTCGCATCGTGAAAGCACGCAGATCTTTGAGCCCAGACCGGCTGCGGTGATCTGCTTTATGGCTGAGGACTCTCCGCTGGAAACCGGTGGAAACCCTGCCTCTATAACGTCAACCCCTAGGTCCGCCAGAGCTTCAGCGAGCCTCACCTTGTCCTCGGGCCGCAGAGCCGCTCCAGCCGTCTGCTCCCCATCCCGCAGCGTTGTGTCGAAGATAACAGCCCTTGAAGGCAGAGCGCTCTCTAGCAGCCTACGCCAAGCCATCCGCAACACCTCCCGCACGAAAACCCAGAGAAGCCTCGCTCGGAGAACCATCGACAGAAGGCACGACTAAGCTAGGTCGTGAAGCAATAAACCCCACCCTCGCGTAGCTTTAACGCATCATCGACTCTATTTATTCCTTTTCTTTCCAACAACCTAGTAGGCTCTTGCATAGTAAACAACCTCGACAGCGGGGTGCTGGCAGACGATGCATCCGCCCGAAGGAGCTTCAGCCTCCTCGAACTTGCTTCCCCTCAGCTCACCCCCCGCCGCCTCCTTCAAAGTCATGGCGCAGTCAGTGCTGCCGCACCAGCCTATCCTAGCCACCCTTCTCTCGGAGATGAGTTTTTTGACCTCCTCGACGGTCGAGGCGTCCGAAACCATCTGCCGCATAATCCTCCAGCTCTTCTCTGCAAGGTTCTTGTCTATATCACGAAGCAGGCCTTCGACGTATTCTCCAACCTTCTCGAGGCTCACCGTCCTCTTCTCGAGCGTATCCCTGCGGAAAACCGTTGCAGTGTTTTCAGCGACCTCACGAGGCCCTGCTTCAACCCTCACAGGAACCCCCATCTTCTCCCAGTGGTAGAACTTCTCGCCCGGCGTGATGTCCTCCCTGTCGTCGAGCATAATGCGCAAATCTTTGAGACCCGCAACTATTTTTCTGCAGTAGTCGACTATGGTCTCCTCTTGTCCCTTGAAGACGATGGGTACGACGACGACCTGAAGCGGGGCCACGGCGGAGGGGAGGACTAGGCCTCGGTCGTCGCCGTGCTGGCTTATCAACGCGGCCAACACCCTGCTGTACCCGAACCCGTAGCAAAGCTGATGCGGGTTGTCCCTGTCTCCGTTCTTAGTCTCGAACTCGATCTCGAAAACCTTTGAGAAATTCTTCCCAAGGTTATGCACCGTGCCCACTTGGTTTACACGGCCGTCTGGGTTCCATGCGTCGAAGGCCACCGAGTACTTGGCTCCAGCGAACTTGTCGAAGTCAGGTCTCTTAAGGACCAAGTACGCAACTCCCAGCCTGTCGAGCACCCTCTTGTATATCTCAACAGCCTTCCTCACCTGCTGCTCGGCCTCAGCCGCTGTGGCGTGAACAGTGTGAGCTTCGTTCCACGGAATCTCCCTAACCCTGAGCAAGGGCCTCGTGGCCTTCGTCTCATGCCTGTAAACCATGTTGCTCTGATGAACGAGAAGGGGAAGGTCTGCATGGCTCCTGACCCAAAGCTTGAACATGGGATACATTATTGTCTCCGAAGTCGGCCTGACAACCAGTTTAACATCAAGAGGCTTCCCGCCGGCAGACTCGATGACGAAGACCTCGGGGCTGAAGCCCTTGATATGCTGAGACTCCTTGCCGAACAGCTCGTCGGTGGTGACTAGGGGGAAGATCATCTCCTTGTGGCCTGTCGTGTTGAGCTCATTCTCCAGCATCTCACGAATTCGTCGCAGGATGAACGCACCGTTCTCCAAATAAACAGAGAAGCCCTTGACGGGGAAGCGGTCGTCCACGATCCGAGCGTCCAAAAGCAAGCTGTCAAACCACTCGCTGAAGTTCCGGTATTTGTTGAGCGCAGTCGCTGTAGACATCTGAAGATTTGCCACGTGAACGCTATATAAATCTCTTTACATGCTCCCAGCGTTAACCCAAGCCCTCGGAAGCGATGCGGGCTCAGAGGCCAGCCTCCTCTTGTACTCCTTGAGCAGGAACAGGCTCACGTCATCCATCGTCCTCTCACCTTGCTGAAACGGCGTGTCAAGAGCATACGTGAGGTACCTCAGATAGATTATGAAATAGCTTATGACGGCGAAGGTGATAATCGACTCCGCCAAGCTCTGGAGCTTCACGAACGTCAGCAAAACAACTACGCTTATCGTCAAAAACTCTGCTAGAACACGGGCGGACGGAAGATAAACAGTCCGCTGTATGTAATAGACTCTCATCACCTGCTTGAGAAGGTTTTCACGCCCGTCCTTTACGCGTGCGATGCTAGGGGCCGGCGCTTCAGCCCTCTCCATCTCGGCGGCCAGCCACGAGAGGTTGTTGACAGCCTCTATGCAGGGCTGGAGATTTGAATAGCCGCGTTTCTTCTCCACGCCCGTTATGAAGGAGTCTATTATGCCCAGCAAGGTATTCCGCAGCCTCTCGACGTCAAAGTCTTTCCTGCTGGAATGGAGAAGCCTCGCCTCCGTCCAAATCCTGTCGAGAGCCGAGAGCATCTCACCCGGTATCCTCTCAGCCTCCTTGTAGTCGCTGATCAAGCCAGCCAGAACAAAACCCATCACAAATATCGACCCCGCCACGATGCTCCCAACCAAAGGATTGAGAGGCATGAACTCATAACCGAGTAAGGCTACGACGGTCTTCAACACCAGGGCAGGCAACGCAACCTTCAACGCCCTCTTTGCGACAACCGCCCTGAACAGCATGAGAAAAACCCAGTGAACAAGTATTTAGGATTCAAGGCCGGGGAGATATGTTTTTAGATAGGCTATTGCCGTCTTGGCTGGGTGCTGAGGGCCTGTCGGTAAGCGGTTTCGGAGGAAAGTTCCTTCCCACAAAGCTTGAGCTGATAAGGGTCAGACGCTCTCTTCAAGTTGCGAGGAGTATCTACCGTATTCTAGAGGACAAGAGGGACGTTCTCGTGAAGAGGCTGAACGATTTGGTTGACGTGGCTGAAGCCGAGCGGGAGAAGATGGTGGAGCCGCTGAAGCAGGCCTACGCATCGCTCTTCAAAGCATACGCTGAGATGGGGTCGATGAAAGTCGAGGCAGCTGCATCCACGACGCCTGTGTCTATACAAGTCGACGTCAGCGAAAAAACAGTCTTGGGCATAAAGATACCGACCTTGCAGGCGACATCGTCCCAGCTCCCCCTAACCTACGGCTTCCTAGACACAACCTCCTCCTTCGACGAAGCCGTAGCTAACTTCAGAGACATACTTACACCCATATGCCGGGTCGCAGAGGTTGAAAACGCAATATTCCGCCTAGCCGAGGAACTCAAGAAAACACAAAGGCTGCTTAACGCACTCGAACACCTGATCATACCACGTTATCAGGAAGCAATCAAGTTTATCAGCGCAAACCTCGAGGAGAGAGAAAGAGAAGACTTTGTCAAGCTAAAGCACGTCAAAAAGATCCTCGAGAGACGGAAGGAGGTGGAGGAAGTTGTCTGAAGAGACGGATAGAGAGTTGGAAAGGCTTAGACAGGCTTTGAGAAAAAGGAAACAGGAGATGGTTGAGGAGCTGCGGCGGAAAGCAGCCCAAATCAAGGCCTGATTGGAGAGGCTGGAGCTGGTTTAAATAAGCCCTCCCACACACATAGGTTGTTTGAGGCTCAAGACAGTCCTCTCAACCCTGCTGCTGTCGGCTTTCGCATACATCACACTGTTCCACTACCCGGTGATACGTGGACTGGAGCTGACAAACCTTCTTTTCTACATGGACGTCTGGCCAGCCTTCGTATCCGCAGCAGGTTATTCAACAGCCTACCTAGCTAACGGCTTTCTAAGAACCAAGCCCCGAAGCATAAAGCTCACGGCGCTGGGCCTATCAGCTTCGGCGGCAATAGTCGCGTACTGGCACTTCCCCGTCAACTCTCTGTTCGGCTTCGGCGTCTGCCCCGCAGACCTCAACGACCCACTGCTATACCAGATGAAGCGAATATCCTACTTCGCAGCCGGCGCCGTCATCTACTTCTCGGTAGTGGGGATGTCGAAGCCTTGGAGGGAAGCCTTGGCCATAGCTTTAGGCAAGGTGATGGGGTGGTACGGGTTCGTGCTAACCTTGGTGGAGACACCGCTCTACGTCGCACCCCCAGTAATTTTCAGCGTCCAGCTCCACCACGAAGCAGGGTTCGCCATGCTGATCACCATGGTCTTCCTAGACTTCGTTGCCGTAGCCTCTCTCGTCAACCACTACTTCAAGGATGCGAAGCCAGAACCCTACCCGCTTACAACCAAACACTAACGGTAAAAACAGCCCCGGCAAGTCCTAACAATAATAACCCGGATATGTTAGTCCGGCCCAAGCAGCAGTTCATCACGGCTACGGAGAGTTCCGTAGCCGGATACATGGGCGTATAAGACCTCACAGCGCGGTGGAACTTGTTCAAATCAAACTTGCGTTGGCCCGGGACTGGACCATCAAAGCTGTTGGGGAGCTTGCAGTGAAGGTGGGCGGCCTTTCCGGAGCATTTGGTCCCATGCTTGAGGACATAGCTAAGGTCGTTCTGCCGGCAGGTCTCCAGCGGCATTTAGTGAGACTGTACGTGCCAGTGGATGATGTTAGACTTGTACGGCGAGAAGTTGAAGGACGGAGAACCGAAGAATTCCCGGTGGTCCTCGGTCTGTGATAAGGATGTGGATGAGTTTGAAGGCGGGCTTGACGATGTTTTGAAAACCCGCC
Source organism: Candidatus Caldarchaeum sp. (assembly GCA_038890155.1). Classification (GTDB taxonomy): domain Archaea; phylum Thermoproteota; class Nitrososphaeria_A; order Caldarchaeales; family Caldarchaeaceae; genus Caldarchaeum. The sequence goes on from JAWAFZ010000046.1 coordinate 7,622, forward strand.
CCGCAGGGTTTACGGGCTGATGTTTGGCTACTGGATACATCCTTAGGCCAAAGCCGGGGCTGGGAAGAGAAACATAGGCCTATTTAATGAGGTGCGGCCGTGGATGAAACCCGTGAAAGACGGGTAGACAAGGTTATCTAACGGTTTGACTGGGTGTTATCCGATGCTTAGGAAGGTTGTGATAACTGCGGCTGGGCTGGGCACTCGCCTCCTACCCACGACGAAGGAGCTTCCCAAGGAGATGCTTCCCATTTACATCGAGGGGAGCAACGGCCAACCCGTCCTCAAACCACTGCTGCAAGCCCTCTACGAACAGCTCTATCTCTACGGATTCAGAGAATTTTGCTTCGTCGTCGGCAGAGGTAAGAGAGCCATCGAAGACCATTTCACGCCCGACTGGGATTTTGTCGAGAAGCTGGAGAGGAAGGGCAAATCATCGACTTTGCTGGATTTGACCAAGTTCTACAGAATGCTTGAGAACTCGGTCATCGTTTGGGTGAGCCAGCCCAACCCCAGAGGGTTCGGCGACGCAGTTAGAATGGCCCATCATTTCGTCGGGGATGAAAATTTCCTTTTATGCGCCGGCGACACCTACATAGTCTCCGCCAACAACATCTTCCTTCGGAGGCTTCTTGCTGCCGAGCCCCGGGACAGCCGTGGTGCTGCCTTGTTAGTCCAGCGTGTTGATGACCCTCGACAGTATGGTGTCGTGGTGGCTGAGAGGTGGTCTAACGAGTTGCTTCGGGTGTCGAGAGTCGTTGAGAAGCCGTCAACTCCTCCTTCCAACCTTGCAATAATGCCCTTCTACGTCTTCACATCCTACATCATGAAGGCGTTGGATAAAACACCTCCCGGCGTCGGGGGTGAGGTTCAGCTGACAGATGCAGTCGAGCGGCTTATCGAGGAGCAGGGTGAGGTGTTTGCTGTAAGCCTCGAAGACGATGAGCTGCGGCTGGACATAGGCACGCCTGAGACATACTTGCACGCATTAAAATCATCCTACGATTACATGGCTGGTGGAAGACCTTGAAGATATCCTTCGT
>JAWAFZ010000047.1:0-8520 GCA_038890155.1 Candidatus Caldarchaeum sp.
AGGCGGACGATCTTCCAGGCTGATCTACCGGCCCTGTTGTTGTCTGGGTCTTGCCGGTAAAAAGCTTATGCGTGGGCTGGGCTGGAAAAACTATTAATTTCAACCGTGGGGTTGACGGGTGGAGGCGGGGGTCGCCAAGCCTGGTCAAATAGGCTCGGCTTAAGCTGGGCGAGGCTTGCGGCGCAGGGTTCAGGCCCCTGTCCCGTAGGGGTTCGTGGGTTCAAATCCCACCCCCCGCACACTCGCGGAGCAGCTTATTCTGAACACTGTTGGATGAAGGACGTAATTGAAAGGCCCAGAGACCCAGTTGTTTCCTACAGGTGGAGCAGCTTGGTCTGGGGTTGTAGGAGCGTGTTTAATCCCTCATGAGGTAATCGGAGACTACTGTCCTAATGTTTTCCAAAAAGCGTTTAAATAATCAGCATAGCAACACATGAACAACTTGAAGCTGCTGGTTGCCAAAAATATTCAGAAAAGCTTTGGCAAGAAAGTTGTGCTGCGAGACGTAGACATGGAGGTTTTTAGGAATGATATACTGGGGATGATAGGCCCCAACGGAGCTGGGAAGACAACTCTGTTGAACATTTTGACAGGGAACCTGGCTCAGGACCGGGGTCAGATTTATCTAGGGGGGCTGGATATATCACGCACAAAGCCCCACGCACGCTTCAGGATGGGCGTGGGTAGAACCTTTCAAAACGTCAGGCCTTTCCACAGCCTGACTGTGGAGAAAAACATCAGGGTCGCTGCCCGCCTTAGAGTCGAAAGCAGAAAAGTATCGGCAGAGGTGATGCGAATCATCGAATTACTTGGGCTGAAGCCATACGCCGACGAGGCAGTTTCAGAATGCAGCCTCATCGTACGGAAGAAAACGGAGCTTGGTAAGGCCGTCGTCGGGGGCGCTAAACTTGTTTTACTGGACGAACCCTTCGCAGGCCTCGTTGAAGAGGAGATTAACGATCTTGCCGAAGACATAAAACTTCTGAGAGAGGAGGGTGTCGCGTTTGTGATCGTCGAGCACGTCGTTTCAGCTTTGATGAAGCTCGCCAACAGGGTCTTCGTCCTGCATCTAGGCACTAAACTGGCTGAGGGGACGCCTCATGAAATAGTGAAGAATACCGATGTTCTGCAGGTCTACCTAGGTGGCCAGTTTGGCTCTGCTTGAAGTCTCTGGTCTTAACTCGGGATACGGAAAGCTTCAGGTTCTTTGGAACATAAGCATGAGGCTAGAGGCCAACGAGATTGTGGCGGTGATAGGACCAAACGGCGCCGGCAAAACCACTTTGCTCAAAACAATCGCCGGAATCATAAAACCGTTCGCCGGACACGTGATATACCAAAACCAGGTCATAAACGGCATAGCGCCACACAAACTCGTGCGAAAGGGATTAGTGTACGTGCCCGACGGAAGCGGGGTTTTCGGGAACTTGACAGTTCTCGAGAATCTTTCAGTCGGAGCATACTGGCATCGGTCGGATCTTAGGGAGCGTCTTGAGAGAGTTTACGATTTTTTCCCAGTCCTCGGAGAGAAAAGCCGGCAGCCGGCAGCTACTTTGAGCGGCGGCGAGAAACAGATGCTTGTTTTGGGTAGAGCTCTGATGGCTGAGCCGAAGGTCATTCTGCTCGACGAGCCCTCCACTGGACTGTCGCCCATAGCTGTCCAAAACCTCTACGCTATGTTGGAGAAACTAGTTAGCTCAACTAATCTGAGCGTTGTGTTGGTTGAGCAGGACGTCAGCAGGGCGTTCCGGCTGGCGAGCAGAGCTTATCTTCTGGAGGCTGGAAAAGTCAGGATGGAGGGGCCTGTCAACGAGTTGCGGATGAGTGAGGTAGTCAAGAAATATTTTGTAGGCGGCTAAAGACCTTCCTGCTTAAACCGATTAAGCCATGCGAAGCCCCCAGCCCAACCCCTATCAAAACAAGGCCTATCACCGACTTGGTGAGCGAGGGCATGTTAACGATCAAGAGCTGATACACGACGGTGAATATTGCCGCGCCTATGAATGAGCCGACCAAAGTCCCCGACCCGCCTAACAAAGCCATCGTTATGGGTAAAAAGGCGAAGTCAATCGAGAACACGAAGCGGGGGTTTGTGTAGGTTTGAGACCACATGTACACAACTCCAGCCAATCCCGCTAAAACACTGCTGATGATAAACGCAGTCTGCTTGACGCGGAAGAGGTTTATTCCAGTACATTCAGAAGCCTCCTCGTCTTCTTTTATACAGCTGAAGAAAAGCCCCAAGGAGCTGTTTTTCACCAAGACGTATACGACTGCCCCGATGGTGATGACGGCGAGGGCTAGGAAGTATGAGACCAATTGGCTGCCATACTGGGTGACTTGACTCTTGATTGAAATTCCGGAAAACCCACCTGTCAGCGGCGATAGCTCTGGGGAACTTACCAGTAGGTTGACAAACCCAATCAGCCCTAAAGTTATGACTGCAAAATAAAACCCCTTAACTCTGAACAAAGGATAGCTCAAAGTTAACGAGACCAGTGCACACACTGCTACCGAAGACGAGGCTGCTGCGATAAAAAGTACGGCTAGCTCGCTGAGAAAGCTGTGGAGGTAGTTTATGGTTAGAGCGAAAACGTAGGCCCCGACTCCGTAGAATATTATGATGCCTAGGTTCATGTATCCTAGAAGTCCGCCCATTATGTCGTAGCTGAGTGCAAGTGTTCCGTAGATGAACAGAAAAATCAACAAGCTCTGATAGTAGGGTGGAGAAAAAAATCCCAGTAGGACCGCTGACCATAACACTATTCCCCAGAGAAAGGCTAGACGTTTATCCACTCTACTCACTCACGAGGCCGGTCGGCCTCACCATCAGAACCACTAGCAGGAGAACGATTGCTATGGCTGGGGACCAGTAGTATGAGATGAACACGCCTGTGAGTGTTTCGGATAATCCGAGTACCAAGCCCCCGACGAGGGAGCCGATCAGCTTCCCCGCCCCACCCACAACGAGGACGGTCAGAGCCTTGACTGTGATGGAGATACCGATGAAGGGAGTTATCGGGAAACCGTTACCGAGATAAATCAGTCCGCCTACCGCGGCCAACATGGTTCCCAGCCCAAAGGTTATGGCGGCAACTCTGGTGATGGGTATTCCGAGAAACGAAGCGACTTCGACGTTGTATGTTATGGCGCGCATGGCTCGGCCGGTCATCGTTCTCCGCAGGAAAAGCCATATTGATAACGTTGCTGCGACCACGAGGATGAAGGTTGCGAACCTAAAGAACGGTATTGATATGCCGACGAAGGTGATGGGGTTGAGGCCGAGATAGATGCTCTTAGGCAAGGTGCCGAAGGACGTGGCTGCTACGTCCTGTAAGATGAATGATACTCCTAAGGTGATGAGGATGCAGCTTATCAGCAGTTCCTGCTTGGGCCTTTTTGAGACAGGCTTTATCAGGCCGAGGTAAAAAAGCAGGCCCGTGGCGAAGAACAGGGGGACAACAGCCAAGTATGACTGGAGGTATCCTAGGGGCTGTGAGCCTAGCGATGAAAACAGCACGAACGCCGTCATCCCGCTTAGCATTACCCAGTCTCCGTGCGATATGTTGAGCACGCCTGCAACGCTGTAGATTAGGGACAGTCCTAAAGCTATTACAGCGTAAATACCGCCGAGGACTAGACCGTCTATTAACGATTCTAGAAAAAGAAGGAGGGAAAACATGAGATTTAGGGGTGGAGGTAGGTGGCGTTCGCTAGGTCTCTCGGCCACACTGTCTGTATCCTGCCGTTCTGTATCTGGATGGCGACCAACCCGATGTTGCCGTAGCCTTGAGGACCTATTATCAGCGGGCCGCTAACCGTCATTATTTGCAGGTTGTGTAGAGCGGTGTTTATCGCCTCCCGGTCCAGCTTTCCAGCCTCCTCAACAGCTGAGATAATCATCTGGAATATGATCATCCTCAGCTCCGTCCACTGCCAGTCAACCCAGCTGAGTCCAGCTTTGTTCATGAGGTCTACGAGGAGGTCTGACTGATAGTACTTGAACGACGGGGTCCAAAAGATCTCGCTAGTTACTCTTTCGGACAGCTGTCCGAGGCTTTTGACGAAACCCGCGCCGTATTCGATGACGTGGTATTCTTTCGGCGAATAGCCTGCCTCCGCAGCCTGCCTTATGAACAGGGCGTTGACCGGCCCGAACATCGCAAGGTATACAATGTCTGGGTTTATCCTCCTCAGCTCACGTATGACTCCCGAGAAGTCTGTGGTCCCGGGGGTGAGCAGCTGGTCGTAAACTATTTCGAGACCGGCTTTCCTTGCTAGGGATTTGCCGCTGTTGTAGGTGTCGATTGCCCATGTTATGTCCCAGCCGACGAACGCTATTGTTTTAGCCCATTTTGTATTTGCCTGCAGCTCGAAGTATGATGCGGCCCATCCGTTCTGGTTGTCCTCCCAGTATGGAACCATCGAGGTGACGACGTACTTGTAGCCCTTGTTCCACATGTCCTTGGTGCTTGCTTCAGCCATTATCATCGGCACTCGGTATTTCTCAGCGACGGTTGGGATTAGCTGTATCCCTATGTCGGCGCTGTAGGGACTCACCAGTATGTGCACGTTGTCCTCTGTGGCGAGCTTTGTGTAGAGTTGGATGGCTAGGTCTGGCTGGCTCCTGTCATCGTACATGATGATTTCAACCGGAATCCTCACACCAAGATCTCTGACATAGACGCCTTTCCTCACGTTGTTGACCCAGTTGAGCCACTCCCTGTTGAAGCTCTCATACCCGCTCGTCAGAGGAGCGAACAACCCGTCCTTGGAGATCGTCATACCGATCTTTAGAGGTGGGCCTGAAGTTTGTCCAACAGTCGTTGTGGCTGTTATCGTTATTCTCTGGGTCACTGTTCCTCCAACGGTCACGTATTCCGTTTTTGTCGCTATTCCCGTCTGGCCCGTCCCCGTAAACGCAGCGGTAAAGTATCCGCCAGCAAACCCAGCAGCCAGCAAAACTACCATCAAGACAGCTGCAACTGTGTTAGAAATAGCTGCTCGTCCCAACACGCGAATGAACTCGCCTCCCCTGTATAAATGTGTTTCCCTAAAAGCAAGGTTATTGACGACATGCTTGGGCCCTCGTGGGGATTAAACATGGATTAATCGACCATCACACGGGGGCTAGTGGATGCGGGATTGAAGCGTCTGGCTCATGACCGTGGTTTTGGGTCTTAACCTCGTCATAGATGGTTGGGATTTAAGCTTCAAACCAGCTTTTGGACGATAGTCTGGTTGGGAGATTTTCTATGTAATTGATGAGGCAAAAGCCTTATATGCCCTACAAAATGCTAGACTAAACATGACTGATGAAATAAAACCTAAGGTTAGCCGGAGGAAAGCTATCAGCACTGCGGCAGCAGCTGGAGCGGTCGTCGGAGTCGGGGTAGTGGCTGGCTTGGGCGGGTATCTGGCTGGGTCTGGTGCAGCGGGAGCACAGACTGTGATTCAGAGGGAAACGGTGACCGTTGGGGGTCAGACAGTTACGCGGACAGTGGCTACTTCTCAGCTGCCTCAGGAGATTAAGGTGGGTGTTATGCTGCCTTTGAGCGGCGAGCTGGGCCCCATAGGGCAAAAGATGCTTAACGGCGCTAAGCTGGCTGAGAAACTCGTTAACCAGTGGGGTGGCGTTGCCGGCTCGAAAATAACTATCGTGGCTGAGGACAGTCTGGCCCTGCCTGATAAAGCTCTTGAGACCGTTAAGAAGCTGGTTGAGGTGAATGGCGTTCAAGTAATAGTCGGTCCAGCCACAAGCGTCGAGGTCTTGACCATCGCAGACTATCTTATCCAGAGAAAGGTTCCTCTGATAAGCATGTCGGCCACCGCGGCCGCAATCTCTAAAGTGGGAGGGCAGTACATCTTCAGAGTTGTTCCGAGCGACGCAATCCAGACCAAGGCACTAGCCGACCTCATACGGTCGCAGGGAGTCAGGAGGCTGGCGACTTTCGTCGTCTCCAACGACTACGGCATCGGTATCGAGGAGGGAATCAAAGCCAACTTGGGCGACTCCGTGGTCATCAGCATAAGATACGACCCCAAGAAGGGCGATTACAGGGAGGAGCTGAGCAGGATAAAGAATGCCAACGTGGATGCTATTCTGTGGGCTACATGGGTTGAGAGCGGGATAGTGGCTTTGAAGCAGGCTTCAGACCTTGGTCTAACCGACATTCGGAGCTTTGGCTCGGAGGCTATGAGGGATACGGCGTTCTTCGCCGACGCCAAGGCCGCCGAGTATCTCCTTCAGACGAGAATGACTGGCACAAGCCCAAGCGCGCCTTCCGAGACTCTGGCGTCTAAACAGTTCCTCGACGACTACAAGCGGGAGTTCAACGAGAATCCGGGGCTTTTCGGCGACGCAACATACGACGCCACGATGGTGGCGTTGCAGGCGATTGCAAGGGCCGGAGCCTACGACGGCGCAAAGATAGCCAGCCAGGTCAAGGCCGCTGCATACCACTACCTAGGGCCCAGCGGCCACAAGATGATGGACCAGTCCGGCGACTCCGTACTAGCAAACTATGACATATGGCGGGTTGCCAAGCCAGCCGCACAGTACACGATTGAGAGCATAGGCAGCTGGGACACTGTGGCGGGGCTAAAACTCCGGTAGACAACCATCATCTCAAATATTTTTATCATCCCCTAATCTGCTGGTTCTAGGCTTGGCTCTGGAGGCGCAATTCCTACAGACGTTCATCAACGGGGTGGTCACCGGCAGCATTTATTTCCTCGCAGCCATTGGTCTGACTTTCCAGTATCAGCTCATGAAGTTTCCAAACCTTTCTCACGCCGAGTTTTTCGCAATAGGCGCCTTCGTCACGTACTTTTTCGCAGATGTTGTGGGACTGGGTTTCTGGGCCGGGCTGGGCTTGAGCATGGTGATTACGGGCGGCATAGCTTCGGGGTTGTACCTAACGGTTTTCAGAGTGCTCATCAGAAGAGGAGCCTCGATGCTCCACTTGATAATAGCTTCTGCTGGTCTGGGGATAATGCTCAGGTATCTGATGTGGGAGATAGCCGGTAGGAAATCATACTTCTTTACTCAATCCTTCACCCCTTTCGACGTCGGCCCCGTCCGGCTTACAACTCTATGGCTGTCGATGATGCTTGCTGCAGCGGCAACTGCTGCAGCCTTGATTTTGTTCCTGAGACTGACTAAGCTGGGTAAGGCGTTGAGGGGTCTTGCGAGCAACCCTGTGCTGGCGAGGCTGTCGGGAATTAGGTCGGGCACGGTGATTGTGCTGGTTTGGATGCTGTCGGGCATGCTGGCCTCTCTAGGCGGGACCTTGAGGGCTGCGGACACTAGGGTGATACCCGAGCTTGGGGCCGATGTCCTCATCCCCATGTTCGCTGTCTCAATACTAGGCGGCATCGGAAGCGTGAGCGGGGCCTTCACAGCCTCCTACGTTTTAGGAGTTGCAGAGAGCTTCGGAGTCGTGGCCCTAGTCCAGCTGGGCCTCTCAACCGAGTACAAATCCCTGATAGCCTTCGCAATCCTGGTAGCGACTATCATAGTTCTGCCCACGGGCCTCGGCGCAACCCTATCCAAGGAGAGGGTAAGACGTGACTAACATCGACCTTTTCCTGCTGGACAGTTTAATCACTGTGGGATACTTCGGCATACTGGCGCTCAGCCTAAACATAGAGTACGGCTACTCAGGGCTGATAGACTTCGGCAAGGCCGCCTTCTTCGCGCTGGGAGCATACACTTCAGCCATCCTAAGCATCAACGGTTTTCCCGCTGTTGCTGCGGTTGCCTCGGCGATGTTATTGTCAGGCGTTGGAGGTCTCGCCATCTCAATCCCAGCTATCAGAGTGAGGGGAGACTATCTAGCCATTATCACGTTGGTGTTCGCTGAAACGATACGTGTGGTTCTGAAGAACGAGGGTTGGCTGGCCGGCGGCGTGCTGGGCATCCGCGGCATACCCCCCATGATAGACTTTAGGAGCATCTCGTACGAAGCGCACCTCTTCGGGCAGGCCTTATTTGTCCTAGTTCTTTTCGGTGTCTTCGCAGCGGTGGGGTGGCTGCTGACCAACTCGCCTTTCGGCCGAATCATGAGAGCCATACGTGAGGACGAGCTCGCCTCCAGCGTGTATGGAAAGAACAACACCGCTGTCAAGGCTGTTGTTTTCGGCCTGGCTTCGGCCATGGCTGGGGCCTCTGGCAGCTTCTACTCTCAGTACGTCGGATACGTGTCGCCCGACTTGTTCATCCTAGCCATCACGCTCCAGATATGGATTATGAGCATACTAGGCGGCCCGGCTACGATCTTGGGGAGTTTTGTCGGCGCAGCGGTTGTCACCGCAATCAGCAGGGGAACTAGAATACTCAAGGATTTTCTGAACCTACCTCTTGACGCCAACAACATGATGTTCATACTCACCGGCGCGCTGCTTGTTCTCGTCGTCACATTCAGGCCTACGGGAATACTCCGGGAGGGGAGGGTGAAAACTGTCAAACGATAACTCTATTCTCGAGACTAGGAATGTGAGCCTCAGCTTCGGCGGACT
>JAWAFZ010000048.1:0-8113 GCA_038890155.1 Candidatus Caldarchaeum sp.
TGGACGAGTTCGACTTTTACGGCCCCAGGTCGACATCAATACTCCTAGCCATGATGAGGGTTGTCGTGGAGATTATCAACCCGAGCATCCAGATAACCATCATGACAGCAACCCTGCAGGACCCTCACGAAGTTGCTGAGATACTGACCGCAATCAACGGCCGGCGAACAGCTGTAGTCGACGGACAAGCCTTCCACCCCGAGAACAGGACATACCTAGTTTTGGGGAAATCGCTCGAGGGGTTGTGGACTAAGGTTCGAGCTCAAGCCGAACTGCTGAAGTCGGCCGGTGCTGGCTATGACGTGATTAAAAGCTTGGAGGACTTTGAGCTTTTTCGGATAAACTTCTTCAAGATTGTAGAGGCTGCGGAGGCGGGTGGAATAGACGTGAAGGGGTTCTTCGACGACCCTGCTGAGGTTTTAAGCAGGTACGCCAGCGACGACGCTCTTACTCTCGTCTTCACAAACAGCATAGCTGCTGCCGAGGAGATGGCTAGACGTGTCTCAACCAGGCTGGGTGGCTCAGAAGCCGTGGCTACACATCATCACCTCCTCCTCAAGACACAGAGGCAGGAGATTGAGGAGAAGGCCCGTAGCGGGGTTGTGAAAATCATCTTTACTCCAAGGACGCTCAGTCAGGGAATAGACATAGGCGAGGCCAGGAGAGTGGTTCATTTAGGCTTGCCCAAGAACGTCAGAGAGTTTCGGCAGAGGGAGGGGCGGAAGGGTAGGAGGCCTGAGGTCGAGTGGACTGAGACAGTCGTGATACCCTACAGCAGTTGGGATAGACATCTTCTCTCCAAGGGCGTGGATGTCTTCAAGAAATGGCTTGACCTGCCGCTGGAGAAATCTGTCGTCAACCGGGACAACCTATACGGCTACTTGTTCAAGGCTTTGTTCTCGTTCCAGTCGCCGCTGATGAGAAGTCGGATGAAGAAGGACGAGGTGTTGTTTCTCAGGAGTTTAGGGCTCGAGAGAGATGGTGCCCTTACCACGCTAGGCAAGTATGCTTGGCTGAAGATGAACTTCTACGAATTCGCCCCGCCCTACGGAGTGAAGAGGTGGAGGGTTAGGGACGACGGCGGGCTCAGAAACTTGGAGGACATTTCGCATGTTGACTTGGTTGAGAAGTTCCAGCCAGGAGCCATAGACCCGAGCAGCGACGGAGTGGTTGTTGAGGCCAAGCTCGGCGGGTCGAGGGGCAGGGTTGTGACGGCTGTCGTGGTTGATGATTTGAGAGAAAGCCGTCTGAGGCGTGTGGACACCCTAGCTCCCGTGCTCGAGGAGTATGAGAGGACGAAGCTAAGGTGGGGTGAAACACCCGACCTTAGACGAGACTACCGCACAGGCCGTCTGCAGTCATTAATCCACCTAGTAGCCCACGTTCCATCCAACGGGTTCGGATACTTCACAGAGTTCCCCAACAGAGTCGAGTGGCGGATAGCGTCCGAGAAGAGACAATTCCTAACCTTCGGAGAGAGAACACTTGTGTCAAGGGTTTACAAGACAGTCGAGGTGCCGACGCCCACTTACGGAGTTTACGGAGACTACACCTATGGATTGAGCGTCGAGGCATCACCCCACGACGAACAAGCTCTTCTGAGAGTCGGAGCCTGCTTTCTAGTCATAGTTTTCAGAAGGGTCTACAACATTTCGCTAGACCTTTTGAAGTACGACATTCACGTGGTCGGCGAGAGGAAGGTCGTCTCTTTTTACGAGGCCGAGAGCGCCTGTCTGCTGCCTAAGGTTAACTGGAGGGAGGTTTACGAGAAGGTTTCAACCTACATGCCAGACGTGTTAGACGAGGTGTTGATGGAGCAAGTTGACGAGCAGGCGTACGCAAGCTTCGTATCGTTGAAGCTGGACTGGGAAGCTGCGAGGAGACATGCATTAAAAATACTGGAGTACGTGATGTTGACCGAGACTCTTCAGGTCCAGCTGGGCCCGCGTGTCGTGGAGGTTGTGAAGCCGTCGAAGGCTTTGAAAGCAGTCTCTTTCTCGGCGATAGCAGTAGGCTTGAGGGACGACCTTGGAGCAGGGCTTTACTCGACAGCTCTTTTCGACGGGGATGAAACTCGTGTCTTCACCGGGATGACGGAGTTCAACCAGCCTGATGAAGAACACAACGAAGCTCTGTCAAGGCTACTCAATCTGATAAACCAAGGCTTCAAGGTTTTGGTGTACGACCTTACGTCGGTTTTAAAAACCCTCGAGAACGCTGGGCTCCATGCGGTGAGGGCCCTGCTGGCAGGGCTCAACGAAGGAGGTAAAGTTGTCGACGTCAAACAGGAGCTTGTGAAGAGGATGGGTAAGGAGATTCCTCTGGAGACTCTTGAAACCTCTCTAAACCTTAAGACAGCTAAGCTGGTGGACATCGCCGTGAGCAGGGAGTTGGTCAAGAGAGGAAGGCCGGCGATGCGTCTCATCAGGTCGAAGCCAGAGAAGCTCCGAGAGGTCATGGAGAAGACGATGGCCGAGGAGGCTAGGAGCATATTTATTGCGTGGCTGGTCTGTGGAAAGATCTAGGTAAGCCTCATGCGCATAGCTGTTGATGTCGACGGCGTGCTGGCGGATTTAGCGGGAATGATAATAAAGATATACAGGGAGGAGACAGGGGTGGAGATACCTCGTGAAGCCATTACTGAATGGGAGTTCTGGCACAGGCTTTCGATGACGAGGCAACAGTTTATGGAGTTGATCGTAAAGTCGTGGTCTCGATGGCGCGAGATAACGCCTACCGAGGATGACATCGCCGAGGATGTGATGAACTTGGCCAGCCTCGGAGTTGTCGACGTGCTGACTCAGCGTCCTGCTGAAACCATCAACCATGTCAAGCTGTGGCTCAAGCACCACGGCGTCGTTTACAGGTCTTTCACATGGGTTCCGCTCAAGTCCTCCAAGCTAAGCTTTTTCTACGACGTTTACATAGACGACTCGCCGAGGCTCGCTGACCAGTTCCCGCACAGTAGCCGAATTCTGATGCTCTACGACCAGCCGTGGAACAGGGATGTCCAGACGAGGAATAACATCATGAGGGTGTCGTCGCTCGACGAGGCTGCCAAGCTCATCGAGACTGGTGTGGCAAATGTTTAGGAAAGTTCCCAGCCATAGAGTTCACAGGCTTTTCTACCCGCAGGTACCTGCGGTCGTTTCAGCCTCCCACGATGACGAAGTTGGAGCTCTGCTGGCGACCAGCATAATCCCCGTTTCGCTCGAGCCTTCCATGGTCGGCGTTGCTCTAGGTAAGCAGCACAGAACTAGAAGGCTGGTTGAGGCTTCGGGATGCTTTTCAGCGTGCTGGCTTTCGTATGAGAAGCTTGAAAAGTTTCAGCGTTTGGCCGAGCATTCGGAGGCTCGGGACAAGCTTAGGCAGGTCGGGCTCAGCTATCGATGGGGTGAGTGTGTAAGGGCGCCTGTTCTGGAGGATGCTGTGGCTTGGGTTGAATGCCGGCTGGACTGGGGCAGGGAGGTTGGCGACCACTTCTTCTACGCCGCTAGGGTGGAGACCGCCTACGCCGTCGAAGACTTCGACGAATACTGGAGGTTCATGCAGTACAAGCCCATCCTTTACATCGGGTCTGCTAAGCAGGAGCTGCCGAGGTTTCTAAAGCTCAGCGTTGAATGACTCCAGCAGCCCTTCTACGGCTGTGCTTGAACCCTTGGCCCTTGAACCGCTCCTCCTCCCAGACAAGCCCCCGCTCATGGTAGCCGTACATCTCCCAGTAGCCGTCAACGTACACGGGGAGAACCTCGACCTCCGTAAGCCATTTAGCGCTCTTCCAGCCGTATAGGTGTGGTATGAACGGCCTCGCCGGAAAGCCTTGGTCCACAGACAGAGGCTTTCCATCCATCTCGAGCGCAACCATGGCGTCTTCGGAGAGAACGTCCTCAACCGGAACTGGAGTGGAGTACCCGTCGGCGCACAAGAACATCACCCACTTACCCTCCTTCTTGATCCGTGAAGCCTCGAGCAGTCTCCGGAGGCTTACACCCCTCCACTCAACATCCTTGATGCTCCACTTGGTGACGCAGTGGAACGGCTTGACGTACCGGACGTCCGCCATTTCGAGAAGCTGCTTGTAAGTGTACTGCTTCTCCACCTCGACCAGGCCAGAAACTCTTAAGGTCCACTTGTCCACATCCACCTCCGGCGTCCCCAGAGCCGAGTAAACCACCCAGCTCCTCGCCCAAACCTGTCCGGGAGGTAGGTCGGTCAACGGGCAAATTGTTAAACGGGGGAATTTATCTCTAGCTGATTAACAACTTAAAAGGGAGTTTTATCGCCTTCAAAACATGGAGCCTGTGATTGCAGCTTTTCCGGTCATCGTATCAATCCTAGCCTTCCTTACAGCGGTAGTCCTGTACGCATGGCTGAAGTCTAGGCCAGCGGGCGATGAAAAAATCAGAAACATATCTTCAGCCGTCAGAGAAGGAAGCAAAGCCTTTCTAGCCAAGGAGCTGAACTACATAGCGTCGGCAGGCGCCCTGATCGCATTCTTACTCACCATGCTGATAAGCCCAGTAGCGTCAATCTCGTTCATCGTGGGAGCGACGCTGTCAGTCGTCGCGGCCGCAGTGGCAGTAATGACATGTGTGTCAGCAGCTCCGCGGGCGGCGGCTTCAACGGTCAAGACACTCGGGCAGACCTTCATAACGGCCTTCAGGGGAGGTGCGACCGCTGGGCTCTTCATAACGGCCATGGCTTTGACAGCCATAGCTGTCCTCTACCTCCTATTTCAAGACCCTCTCGCCATAGCGGGCGCAGGCTTCGGAGCAAGCCTCGTGGCCCTGTTCATAAGGGCTGGCGGAGGCATCTACACGAAGGCTGCTGACCTTGGCGCGGACTTGGTGGGTAAGGTTGAGGCTGGGATCCCCGAGGACGACCCGAGGAACCCGGCTACTATAGCCGACAACGTCGGTGATAATGTGGGAGATGCTGCGGGCATGGGAGCCGACGTCTACGAATCTTACGTGGTGACGCTGCTCGCCTCGATGCTGATAGGCTCTCTCATAGGAAGGGCTGAGCTGGTGTTCTTCCCCCTTCTTCTCGCCGGCGCTGGACTGATAGGCTCGGTGGCAGGAGTGCTGAGCGTCTCCTCGGGTTTGGCTGAGAAGCCTTCAACCTCCTTAAACACGTCTTTCATAGTTGCAGCGGTAGCGACGATCCTCATAGGCTCTCTCATCGCATTCAACGTCTTCGGAGGCGGCGGAGTCTTCAACTCAGTCGTGTTGTCGCTTCTTCTTGGAGCCGTCCTAGCGCCGATGATACAGAGGATAACCGACTACTACACTAGCTACAGCTACAGCCCTACGAAGAAGGTGGCGGAGTCGACGAAGATAGGCCACAGCGCAAACATATTAGAAGGTGTCAGCTTAGGCCTCCGTTCGAACCTTCCGTTCGCATTATCGATAGTCGCCGCAGTCCTCATCAGCTACTACGTGGGCTACACGGCAACCGGGCAGCACTTGTTCGGAGTCTACTGCACCGCTCTCACAACCATGGCGATGCTCTCCCTCTCTGGGATAGTCCTTTCGATAGACAGCTTCGGCCCGGTCAGCGACAACGCGGGAGGACTGGTCGAGATGGCGGGAATGGGTGAGGAGAACAGGAAGCTTACAGACGCCTTGGACGCTATAGGAAACACCACGAAAGCCACGACCAAGGGCTTCGCAATAGCCAGCGCCGGCCTCGCCGCCATAGCCATGCTCCAAGCCTTCCAGTACGAGGCTGAGAAAGTCCTCGGCCAAGGCCTCTACAGCCTCTCCAACCCCGCAGTGATAGTCGGGCTTCTCATCGGAGGCCTGCTTCCTTTCTACGTCAGCAGCAGGCTGATATCGGCCGTCGGGGCGACGGCTTCCAAGATAGTGGAGGAGGTTAGGCACCAGTTTAGGACTGTTCAGGGCATATTGGAGGGGGTTGCCAAGCCTGACTACGGCAGGGTGGTCTCGATCGCCACGGCTGGAGCTGTGAGAGAGCTTGTTGTACCGGCTGCGATAGTAGTGCTGACACCTATCGTGGTAGGGGTTTTGCTCGGCCCTGAAGCAGTTGCGGGTGTTTTGATGGGCGGGGTTGTTAGCGGTCTATACCTTGCCTACCACATGGCTAACAGCGGAGCTGCATGGGACAACGCCAAAAAGTATCTCGAATACACTGGCCGTAAGAAGACACCCGAGCACGCAGTCGCCGTGTCAGGAGACCTCGTCGGAGACCCCTACAAAGACACCGCAGGCCCCTCGCTCAACACCGTCATCAAAGTCCTCAACACAGTCGCCATAGTCTTCGTGCCCATCTTCATAGGGCTGCTCTAATCACTAGTTTATTAGCATCGATACATAACCACCTCCAGGGCCCGTCGCTCAGAATGGATAGAGAGGTTGACCTAACCCTAGAACGCCGGCCTTCGGAGCCGGAGGCCGTGGGTTCAAGTCCCACCGGGCCCGTCGAACATAAAAATTAAAATATACACCGTAGAGAAGGCGAGTCCATGGATACGTTGACTATCCTCGCGATTCTCTGGTTCTTCCTTGGCTTCGGAGCAGGCTATGTAGCGATTAAGCTTTGGAAGGTTCTCATAGTCGTGCTCGTCGTAGCCCTGCTCGCACCCATAATCCTAGGCATGCTCGGGTTCGCAGGAGCGCCGCCGGCTGAGAGCATCCTCGCGGCCTTCGTCAACGGGCTGTATCTTCTAGCTGCCGTCATAGGTTCCAACCAGTTCTCAGTCATCGGCTTCTTGCTGGGTGTGTTAGTTGGGCTTGTCGTCTCGTTTACGAGGGGGAGGTTTTGACATGGAGCTGGAAAAGTTCAGCGGAACGGTTTCAGCCGTGCTGACTCCTTCAGCGAACTTTGAAGAGGGTGTCGGCATGACGGTTGACTTCCACCTCAAGAACGGCGTCAACGGGTTCTTCGTCCTAGGAACCAACGGAGAAGGCGTGAGAATAGGCCCCGAGAAAAGGAAGAGGGTCGCCGAGGTTTTCACAAACTACGTAGGGTCCAAAGGTCTCGTCATAGTTCACACAGGAGCAGCTGACTTGGATACCGTGAGGGATTTAACTAAACACGCGTCCCGAGTAGGCGCTGACGCCGTGGCGGTAATCTTCCCGTTCTACTACAAGTACGACCTAGAGTCTCTCGTAAGCTTCTACAACGAAGTCGTACAGGCTTCAGACTTACCCGTGCTGGCTTACAGCAACCCCTCCACGCAGGGATACAGAGTTCCTGGACGTACCGTCGAAGCTCTGCTGGAGAAGGTACCGGGATTGCGGGGGATTAAGGACAGCAGCAACGACCCGGAGCTGTTGCTGAGCCTGTCGAGAAGGTTTTCAAGCCACTTCATAGCGTCCGGCGGGGATGAGCTGATTCTGTACAGCCTCACCGTGGGCATTCGCCGTCAAGTAAGCGCCATAGCCTCTGTATATCCCGACCTTGTCTCAGAGCTTAGGAGAGCCTTCGAATCGGGTGACATGGAGAAGGCCCTCACGCTCCAGAGCAAGGTGAACAATGTCAAGAGCATCCTGACGGAGGCTGGGCCTTACCACGCTGCGTTCAAGCACGCCTCCAAGCTGAGGGGGGTTGACTTGGGAGGCCCGTATCCTCCGTCGAGAAGCCTCACGCCCGAGGAGGCTGAAAGCCTTACGAGAAAGCTGCATAGCATAGAGAAAACATAAATTCCGTCGGTGAAGCCGGTAGGCATGCCCAAGCAGATATTAACCTCTGACAAGGCTCCCAAGCCCATCGGCCCATACTCCCAAGCAGTGAAAGCCGGAAGCTTCATCTTCCTATCCGGACAAGTTGCTCTGAACCCCGCGACTGGGAAGATAGAGGACAGCGACGTCAGAAGCCAGACGAGGAGGATTCTCGAGAACGCCAAGGGCTTGCTCGAGTCAAACGGCTACTCGCTCAAAGACGTCGTCAAAGCAGTCGTCTACCTGACCAAGCCCGAACACTTCCAAGAGATGAACGAGGTTTACAGAGAGTACTTCGTGGACATGCCTCCTGCGAGAACAACCGTCGTAGTTGCACTTCCTTTAAAGGATGCGCTAGTAGAGATAGACCTGATAGCCTACGCTGAGAAATGAAGCAGCTCCAGCGGGTGGCGGACCGGCAGGCCTGTAGC
>JAWAFZ010000049.1:0-2433 GCA_038890155.1 Candidatus Caldarchaeum sp.
ATCATAAAGCGCCAGAGGCGACACGAATGGTCGAAGACTCCGTTGTTCTGATAGGAAAGAAACCAACGATGAACTACGTGCTGGCTACCACTCTACCCCTCGCTGAAGGCAAACGAGTAGTGCTGAAGGCCCGTGGACGAGCCATAGCCAAGGCGGTTGACGTCGTCGAGGTCGTGCGGAGACGGTTCGTCCAGAACGCAGTTGTCGAGAAGGTCAATATAGGAACTGAGGAGGGTAGGGTAGGAAACGACGGCAGGCAGCGGAACGTCAGCACCATAGAGATAATCTTGTCGCAGCCTAAGACAGCGAAGAAGTAGAGCCGACGAACCCGGTGAAATCCGGGCCACTATATATTTTTATGCATCAAATAGGTCTTAATGTAGAGTTCTGGAGGACATGACCTCTGCATGGTCTTGGGTGGTCTGCAGTAAGTGTGGCTCTCGAACGATTTCAGGAAAGTACTGCATGCGCTGCGGGGAGCCTCTTGCCCCTGCTGGTCTGGAACAGCCCGTACAGGCCAAGTATGTTTACCACTTCAAGGTTGTGGTGGTCGGGGAAGACGGGGTGGGCAAAACAACTCTGATAAACAGACTGGCTGGAACAAGCGAAAGGCCTAGTTCGTCGCAGGAGTTTGAGACAACGAAGGTTTTGAGGCTCGATGGGTTTGAAATCAACCTTGGCTTGAAGGAGCTTCCTAAGGGGTTTGGAGGGGGTGAGGTGGGTGTTGACGCTGCTCTCGTCGTTTTTGACCTCACACGCCGCATCACTTTCATCAAGGTTGTCCACTACTTTAGAAGGCTTCGTGAGACGAGCTCTGATGCTTTAGTTTACATAATCGGTAATAAACTTGATGAGCCTAACAGGCAAGTCGCGTACCAAGAAGCCGCCAAGTTAAGCGACGAGACGAACGTAGCTTACTTCGAAACCTCAGCCAAGCTTGGTCATGGAATAGACGATCTTTTAAGAAAAATACTAAAGGATCTCCTTTATAGAAAAGCTGAGCGACTGAGGGAGCGGCTAGTAGATGAGTTATGAAACAAGAGTCATGGCGGAAGGGTCGGGGTTAAGCCGTGTTGCGAAACTTTTAATCGACTCCAAGTTGGAGAGCGTCGAGCCCACGCTAGACGAGACAGGCTACAGATACATCTTCATCGAGAAGAAGCTGAACGTAGACAGCTCACAAGCAGTCCGAATATTGGAACAACTTTCGGAGAAAGGGGTTTTGGACAAACAGCTCATCGAGTCTGTAATGTCCTGCCCTGACTGCAACAACATCTACCTCTCGCTGAAGCCCGCATGCCCGACGTGTGGATCGGGAAGGCTTCTGAGGGGCAACGTGGTCGAGCACCTCGTATGCGGCCACGTCGACTTTGAGCAAGAGTTCTACAAAAAAGGCTTCGAATGCCCGAAATGCAAGAAACAGCTTCAAGCACTAGGCGTGGACTACAGACGTGCAGGTGTTTTCTACAAATGTTTGGCGTGTGGACGGGTTTCGGGGATAACTGTCAAGAGGTATGTTTGCAGCAAGTGTTTCCGAGCCAGCGCCGAGGAGGAGCTAACGTTAACGGGAGTCTACAAGTATGTGGTTCTGCCCGACAAGCTGTCCAAGTTTTACGGAGCCTTCATCGACCTCTCGCCTCTAACCAGCTACTTCGGATCCAAGCAAATTCACATAGCCAGCCCCGCAACTTTAGCCGGATTGTCTGGAATACTACACGACTTCACGCTCTACGTCAACAAGTTCAAGGAAGACCCTTCCGCAGGCGTTGTTGCCGATATAGTCTCCGAGGCGGATGAGTCTAAAATCTACGAGCTTTTCACCAAAAGCTTTGACGTGAAAGCAGGATCCACGCTTCTGCTGGCAACCGGTCAGGTTGATGAAAAGCTTCTAAGGCTGGCTAAAACCTTCAACCTAGAGGTCATCACCTCCGATTCGGCCGAAAACTTGCTTGAGAAATCGAAGACGGTCATGGAAAACCATCTGAACAGGCTTTCGAAAAAGCGGGTTGTTAAAGAGCTGCAGGATTTAGAGAACCTTCTTAAGAAGCTTTAGGCTCATGCCGTTTAAGAATGAACAGCCGCCATGGAAGGCTTCTGCTTCCTCCTTCGTTCATCTGCCTCGCTTTAAGCTTGGCCGGCGGCCTTTCAAGGATGGGAGTTGTTCAACCACCCTCCCAGCAGATAGTTCTTTACCACGGCCCTCTGCTGGTTGTGGGTTTTCTCGCAGCCCTCATAGCTGCTGAACGAGCCATAACCTTGAACAACGTTTTCATGCATGTGGCGAGCGGTTTCTTCAGCTGCGGCGGTCTATTGCTGGTTTTTTCATCAGATTTCCTCACGGCAGTTCTATGGCTTGGAGGAGGATTGTCATTCGCTCTGTGGGCCCTGTGGATGATAATCAAATTCCGTAAAAACTTCTCCAACCTATTCTTC
>JAWAFZ010000049.1:2533-7960 GCA_038890155.1 Candidatus Caldarchaeum sp.
GCGTCGGCCTACACGATCCAGCTCGGCCTGTGGAGTCTTTCAGGCTTGTTGACTGTTACCGCCGTGGCTTGCTTTATAGCAGTAGGCCCAGGCAGCGTCTTTGTTAAAAAAACTTTTTACGCAAAATAGCTCCCCTCAAGACCATGGTCTCCTCGAGAGAAGTGGTGATCAGCTCGCTAAGCGTCGTCTCGATAGCTCTGATAATATTCGACTACCTGATGGAGTTGACTTTAGACCAAGCGCTGAGTTTGGTGGCTGCGGACGGGCTGATTGTGTCAGTTCTTGCGGCAGACCTTTTTTCACGGGCAAGGGCTTCGGGGAGCCTGCCCAGATACCTTGCCCAAAACTGGTATGAGGTTCTGGCTCTCCTCCCGATGGCCTTGTTCTACGTCCTCGAGACTCAGACAGTCGTCGGAGCCCTGATGAGAAGCTTCCGGCTGTTCAGGATGATCAGGTTCGGCCTCGTCGTCATCAGGACAGGGAGAACTCTCAAGCGGTACTCCGACATACTGAGACGAAGCAACCTGCTTTACCTGACTTCTTTCGCTGCGGCGGTTGTCTTCATCGGGACTTCGGCGGCGTATCTTCTGGAGTCAGACCTTCCTGACTCTAGGATCAGGGATTGGAGTGATGCTTTCTGGTGGGCCTTGGCCACCGTCACCACGGTTGGGTACGGGGACGTTGTGCCTGTGAGCGTCGCAGGAAGGTTCGTTGGCTCCGTGTTGATGATTACAGGCATCGCGGTGATCGGTGTCTTCATCTCAACCCTCGGCTCAGCCATACTCACGACACCCCGGAACACAGGCTCATCCACGTATGAGGAGGTCAAGAACGTTGTCAAAAAGAAGCTGGAAATGGTTGAGAAGCTCTCCGACAGGGAACTTGAAGAATTGATAGAACTTATTAGGATACTTCATAGGTTGAAGAGCTAGAATGGTTAAGACAGCTTCAGGCCTGCGGGCTGTGCTGTTGATAGGTTTAGTTAGCCTTCTGGGGGATTTTGTCTACGAGGGCGGTAGGGCTGTCCTGCCTGACTACATGCGGCAGCTTGGCATGAATGCTTTCATCGTCGGAGCTTTACTAGGCCTAGCTGAATTTGCTGGATGGGCGGCGAGACCTCTCGGAGGCCTGATAGCTGACAGGACTGGAAGATACTCGACGCTCGTGAAGGCTGGGTACGGCGGGTTGTTCGTCATTCCTTTGATGGGGTTGTTTCCTCTGTGGTTCATGATCGTGCTGTTCACTTTCGCTGAAAGAGTGTTTAAGGGTCTCCGCACCCCTTCCAGAGACGCTATGCTCGTGAGGATGAGGGGGGACGTGGGGCTGGGCACAGCCTTCGGGATACATGAATTGATGGACCAGTTCGGCGCCGCAGCAGGGCCTCTGCTAGCCATAGTCGTTTTGACGTTCTTCGCCTCAACACCTCTCGTCTTCATCTCCCTAGCAATACCATACGCCATTCTAGTGGCAGCCTTGATCATTCTCCCCAGCTACAGCGAGCCAGTTAGACAAGCTTCAAAACTAAGACCGTCAACGCCTGTGCTGCTCTATTCAGCAGCGGTTGCGTTGAACTGCGCAGGCCTACTCCCACTCCCCCTGGTTCTCTACATGGTCTCGTACACAACAGGCTCATCCTCATGGCTTGTGCCAGCGGCCTACACCGTTGCGATGATAGTCGACGCTGCCGCCGGCCTCGTCCTCGGAAGGTCCTTCGACAAGTATGGAGTCAAAGTGGTTGTCTCAGCTTTTTTGATAGCTGTTATGCCGCCGTTGTTTATCTATTCGCCCGTGTCTCTGCTTATGGTCTGCGCTCTACTCGTGGGCGTGGTTGTCGGTGCTCAGGAGTCGGTGTTCAGGGCGGTTGTTGCACAGCTGTCTGAAAAGGAGGGGCTGGGCAACGCCTACGCCATGTACGGGCTTGGCATAGGTCTCGGCAGCGCAGCCGCAGGCTTCGCATACGGCTTGCTGATAGAGACAAAAACGCCTGTCTTATTCATACTGGCTTACGCAGTGGCCGTACAGGCAGTAGCCCTGCTGGTTTTCTTCAAAGCGGTGAGGCGCCACAAGTCAGCGGCGGAGTGACGAATGCATGATTACACTAGACGAGGTTTACAGGGCGAGAAAAATCATGAGCAGACACCTCCAGCCAACCCCGCTGGTCTACTCGCGACGACTTTCGAGGGAGTTGGAGGCTGATATTTACCTCAAGCTGGAGAACGTCAACCCTACTCATTCGTTCAAGGTGCGTGGCGGAATTTACTACATGAGCGTGATGCATGAACGGCTTAGGGGTGTTGCCACCGCTTCGATGGGCAACCATGCCCAGTCTGTCGCCTACGCTGGTGGAGTTTTCAACGTGGCCGCCGTGGTCGTGATGCCCAGCTGGGTCTCGGAGGTGAAGCGAAGGGCGGTTGAAGAGTTGGGGGCCCGGGTGATAATTCACGGCTCCTACTACGACGAGGCGGCGGAGTATGCTCAGAAATACGCTGAAGAAAACGGGCTTACTTACTTGGACGCTGTCAACGAGGAGAGGCTTTACAGAGGAGTGGCGACCATGCATCTGGAGGTTGTCGAATCACTGCCCGATGTTGAGGTGGTGGTCAACCCTGTCGGAGGCGGGTCTGGCGCGGTCGGAGCTGTGGCGGTCTACAAGACGGTCAACCCTTCAGTCAAAGTTTATGGAGTGCAGGCAGAGGGAGCTCAGGCCTTCTACCAGTCTTTCAGGCTTGGAAAGGCCATTGCAACCGACGGCGTGAACACTAGGGCTGAGGGTCTGGCTGTGGCTAAGACGTATGAGAAGCCCTTCCGCCTGCTGAAAGACAGGCTCGACGACGTCGTGCTGGTGTCGGACGAGGACATGGAGAAAGCCGTGGTAAAGCTTCTCCAGTCCGACAGACAAGTCGCTGAGCTTGCGGGAGCAGCTTCGACAGCAGCGGCTTACAAGCTTGCTGACAGGTTTAGGGGTAAGAAGGTTGTTTTAAACGTGACGGGAGGGAACATAGACCCTCGCCATCTCACCCAACTAGTCTCCAGACATTATTAGCCTAAATACCGCTGAATGGCATTAATCTCCGGTGTCAACTCGATGGGTAAGCGGAAGATAGTCTCTGAGCCGGATGAGCTTGACAAGATGGTTGAGCCTGGGCCGGGCGACGTCTACGGCGTGGTGAGCAAGATGTATGGCTATGACAGGTTGTTGGTGGACTGCGCCGACGGTAAGCAGCGGATATGCAGGATCAGGGGGCAGTTGAAACGACGTATATGGATTAAAGAGGGCGACCTCGTCCTCGTCTCTCCGTGGGATTTTCAGAAGGAGAGCCGTGGTGATGTGTGGTGGAGGTTCACACACAACCAAGCTCTGGAGCTAGCCAAACGTGGAGCCATCCCCGATTTTTTGAAGGTAAAGCTAGGAGCTAGTTAACGTCAACCAGCTTAACGACCACTCCAATCCCCTTAGTTTTCCCCTCCCGGAAAACAAACCTGTCGCCTTGCTGGAGAAAGAAAGGCCTGTACTTGAATCTAATCTCGACCCTGCCCGATTCTCCAGCTTTGAGGTATGGCCTGTCAATCATCTTGATGCGGGCCGTCGAGGCTATGGTGTGGGCGTGGACTATCGGCTCGTACCCGTCTCCAATCCGCGTAGGATGCGACAGAACCGTCACGTCGGCCTCGAAGCTCCAGACGCTGGCCGGCTCCAGCGACGGGTCGCAGAGAACCATTCCACGTCTTATCAAGTCCTCGCGAACACCTTTAACCGCTATGCCGACGATGCATCCCGGCTGAGCCTCCGTCAGCCTTGTGTAATGCATCTCTATGCTCCTAGCCCTGACCCTCACGTACCTGCCTTTGACGGTAGGCCCGACCAACAGCTCAGAACCAGCCTTCAGCCGCCCCTGCTTAACTGAGCCGGACACCACAGCTCCGACACCCTCAACGTTGTATACTCTGTCGACGTACAGCAGGAAAGGCTGGTCGCTGCTTCTGGGCCTAAGGGGAAGTGAGCGGAGGAGTGAGTAAACCAAGTCATAGCCCTCCCTCGAAACCGCCGAAGTCTTGAGAACGGGGACCACTACGGACAGCTTGTCGGCGACTAGGTTGACGTCGTCCTCCGACTTGACGGACATCGGTACACGGCCCACCCTCTTCAGCAAGGTGCTTATCTCTTCCTCTACAGCCTTAACCCTCTCCGCCTTCACTTTGTCGGTCTTGGTTATGCAAACAACCACAGGCAGCTCCATCGCCAGCATAATCCCTAGATGCTCCTTGGTGATGTGGGTGGGGCCGTCGTCCGCAGAAACGACCAAAAAACCATAATCAATCTCCTGGCCCAGCAGCCCCCTTATCGTCGTCCGCAGCCAAGGCTCATGCCCCACCGTGTCGACGAAGCTGACAATCCTATCAGACTCCCTGATGACCTTGATTCTCTCGCTCCGGTCCAGCGGGTTCTTCAAAAACTGCGGCTGATTTCCCCTGAACCCTAAGACGGCGAAGTGAAGGTCTGCCGACAAGTTCCTCTCCACCTCGTGGGGCAACGTGTCGAGATACAGCCATTTCTTCCCGTCGTCTCTCTCACCGGTTATCAGGCAGGCTAGGAAAGTGGATTTCCCGTGGTTCACATGCCCCGCCACCGAAACCACTACATGGTTCTTGCTGGGCTCGGCAGAGGACGACAAAACCACCTTAGCAATAACGCCGCCGTTTTCGCTAAACCTCTCAACCTTGACGACCGAGGCGCCGCAGTCGGCCGCAATCTGCTTCAGCACCCCAAGGCTTTCCTCCATCTCAATCTCCGACACCCCAGCCGAGCTGCCGTCATTCCTCACTCCTAGAATGTAGACCGCAGTCCCGTCTCCTAGCTCAAGGCGATGCTTCATCTGGCTGGCGAGCTTCTGCCTCTTCTCAACCCTTAGATGCAGCTCGGGGACAAGACGCTCCTTGAACTCTATGTTGTTTACCTCCCCCCTCGGTATCGCAAACCTCCGTACAGCAGACATACGTCATTACCCTTCTGAGAGGGCTGGCGAACCCACTTCCGTCAACCCATAACGATCAACGAAACAACCGACGTGATGTTCTCGATCTTCTTAATCTTCATGTTTACAACCTGCTTGAGGGCGTCCATCGAATCAGCCTCCACCTTCACAACCGTGTCGTAAACACCGTAAACACGCTGAGCATACTTTACTTCCTTGATCGACTTGAGCGAGTTTATTACATCCTCTTCGTGCCCCAGCTTAACGTTAAGCAGGAGAAAGGCTATAGGCATATGCTCCTCCATTAAACCCCTACAGACGTTAATATAAACATGTGTCAAGCAAAACTGTAGCCGCAGAAGAAGCAGACCTTCGACCCGACTTCGTTCAAGGAGTGGCAGCTGGGGCAGTGGAACGAGGTGACGAGTCGAAGCTCTTCACGTTTCTTGGGAGG
>JAWAFZ010000050.1:0-7872 GCA_038890155.1 Candidatus Caldarchaeum sp.
CTCTGGTAACCGTCTTCGTGATGTTCGATTCTGAAGACTGTGTTGCGGTTACATCCGGCATGACGACTTCGAGCCTGATGTAGCTCTTGGCGGGGAAGACAGCATCTCCGCCAAGAACAAGGTTCGAGCTTGCCTTGATCTGGTTCATCTCGTGCAGGGTCTTGAGGTCTTTCTCAAAGACCGAGATAAGCCTCTGGTCAGCGGACTCCGTAGGCGGTTGTCTTGTTACCAAGAGACGCCCGGCACCTGAGCGGAAGTATACGCGGAAGTACCGTGTCGCTGAAGCAGGCACGTAGACCCTGATCGTGCCGCCGGACTCGCTAGTCACCTGGAATTGGCCATCAGCGGAAGGAGCTGATGTAACCTTTGCCCCAGGATTGAAGTTTGTCCCATTAGAGCTGTAGTAGACCCAGACGTTTTCGCCTATAGCGTCCTCTGCCGGCTGAGACGCGATGGGATAGTCCAGGGTGATCGTTGGCGTTGCTGCCGCAGCGCCACCATTAGCGACGGTGAAGTCTTGGCGGAACGGCAAGCAGATGAAGGCCTTGTCGTTCTTAGCGACGCTCAGGAGCGGAACGTCGGGCGGAACTTGAAACTGCAGGATCGCAGGAGACCTCTGCCCTTTGATGTTAGTAGATTGGACTTTGAAGTCGTACACCTGTAGACGCATGGTCTCCCTCCTTATTGAGTCCTGATACCGATGTCAATTTCAAGGGTGAAGTTCGCTTGATCTACATCTATCTGTGAAGATGTTCCCGTGATGGCGAGGACGAGCTCCCACTGCGGGCCAATGTCCAAGAACGGGACTGGAGCGCCTGAGGCATCCTTCATATCAAAGGTGATGGCGAGGGATGCATTCTTTTGGGCGTCCATCTGGTCAGCGAGGGACAGGCGCCTGAAGTTCCCGTATGGGACTTGAGCGAAGACGACGCCACGAGCTTGCATCGCGTTTTTCAGCTTGAAGATGACCAACGCGGACTCGCCCAGTTCAGCGCCAGTGTTGTCATAGAGCTTCATTCTTGGGATGAAGCCATTGACAATGCGGCCGAAGCTGGTGATCGGGCACTTCCAGACGAAGAAGTCTGCGTCAATGTTCAAGCGTCCATCTGAAGCCCGCGCTGTGGAGATAGTCACGTCATAATTAGAGACTTCTGGATCAGTCTTGGTGATAGTTCTTTCTACATAGCCTTGTCTGAGAACATAGGCATTCCAAGTGGCAAAGTCACGAACGAGCGCCATGAGCATTCACCTCCAAGATTAGTACGGAATAGGCACAAACGGTTCGCTGATGTTGACGCCCGCCTTTTGCAAGACGAGTCTCAATCCACGAGCGAAGTGCCAGATGGCCCCGCCGATGGTGACCAAGTTGCCCCCGAATACGCTTCCCACAAGCGGGGAAGTGAAGGCAACGCCGATGACGTTCAGGACGATCTGAGCGATGGTGGGATCGCCGCCGGTCAGACCGCCGAGATTCTGGAGCAGGAAAGGTTCAATGAGCTTTTCGTGTCCAAGTTTCTGAACGTAGTAGCCCGCAAAACCCATTCCGGCGTCTTTGAGAGCGCCGCCGGAGATTAATTGGAATTTCATACTTCACACTCCTTTGTGCTAATTGCGTATTGACCATGTAGCTATACACGAAATATTCAGACTTTGCAGTCGCGAAAGATATTATCTCTGCTACATTTGCAACAGTGGCCTTGCAAGATATTAATATCTCGGTATATTCTAAGAAACGTGGAGAAGCGGTACGTAGCCTCGTGTCCATTCAGCGCGATGATGAACCTTGTTCGCCGCTGGGAAAAGCACCCCTGCGCCTTCACAGTGACCAAGAACGGAACGCTCTTCTTCCGTTGCCAGACCTGCAAGACATGGGGCTATGTGAACGATGTCGAAGCCGCTTCCGAAATTTTCGAGGAGTTGAGCAAGTATGGAAAACCCGTTCCAAGTCGAAGAAGAGAAGCCGGCAGCGCCGAAGGTAGAAACCCCTCCAACGCTTCAGATGCCTCAGGCACAGCCGCCGGCGGAAGCTCCCCAGGCAGCCCAACTTCAACCAGAGATAGAACCGCTTCCTAAAAAAGAAGATTTCTGGGCGTGGTTTGACGCCCAGATCGAACAGGCGCACGATGAGCTCAACGTCTTTCAGGCGGGCGCCCATGACCAAGTGGTTCCCGAAGCACCTAGGCCAGAGGTTGCTGAAGTTCCAGAGCAGCCTGCGCAATCTGAAAGCAGCATGTGGAAGTACTTACTTATCGCTGCTGGAGGTCTCCTTGCGCTGGCTCTGGCGGCGCCTCTTATCCGCAAGCTCTTGGGTCGCCAGGATGACGACAGCGATTGGTATCGCCGCGGGAGCAGTGTCCCCAAGCCGCCAGTTAAAGGCTCTGGCAGCGCTGTCACCGAACCGAGCGAAAACAGCTACGATACGGCCAAACCGAGAGCGCAAGACATCGCCGCTATGGCGCTGGGGAAGTGGTGATATGGAGAACCCACAAAACCCACAGAACACAACGCAACAGGAATTAGGGTTAGAAGCTATAGCCGGCCTGAAGACGGAAGCTCCTCCGCCGCCGGCGCCGCCGCCACCGATTATTACCAACGAGCAATTCGTCAATCTCATCGCGCCGATTGTCTACGACGCGGCGTGCGGCGATCTTCCAGCAGAGCACATCGCCCATCTGCCCAATCCGGCGATCCTCAAGGCAGTGCTGGATATTATAGACTTTGAGAGCGCGACGGGTCTTTGGGCAGGCGGGATCGAGCTTGATCCCAAGAAACGGCTTTTCATTGGTCTTGGGGCAACAGCGGTCTGGACAGGTTTTGTCGTAGTGAAGGCACAAGCGATCAAGAAGTCTCTTCAGCAGCGTGGCGAATACGAAGAAGCCATGCGTCGCGCTGCCGAAGAGAAGCAGAAGGGGTACCAAGAGCTACTGAAGGAGATGAGCGAGCATGGAGCTACAACGGGGGATGCGGGTAACGATACTAGGAGCTAGCGGTTCTGGCAAGAGCACGCTGGCCCGTGCACTCTTTCTGAGATATTTGTTCAATAACGCGCGGGATAGATATTACGTCCTGGACATATATCCGACACACTATATCGGGAATGACCATCTCTCTGGGCTTTCTCGGCACGGGTTTGCTAGGATCAACATCACACCGGACATATTAGACAGGCTCGGCGAAGGAGATTACGAGTTCAAGATAGATGCATATAACTGGGATGAACTGGTAGGAAAGATCGGGAAAGCAGTCTTCGTTATAGAGCTTCCGCCTGAACTTCGGACGCAAGCCGCGAATAATATAGCCCGCGCCATTCGCCGACGCGGGAACGCAGTAGTGCTCATTGATGAGGTCGGCGCGTTCTTATCAAATGTCGAGCGGAAGATCGGCGACTTGGCAATGCTGCTTACTTCTGGCCGCCCGAACGGTGTAGACACCATCGTTGTTTCGCAGCACGCAAACTTTACGCACCCGCTTCTGCGAGCAGCGGTCACACACGTCGTGACGTTCCGCTGCACAGCAGAAAACGAGCTGAATATGCTGGAGCAAACATTCCCAGGGAAGAGAGGAGATATACCCTCTTTGGATTACACGAAGCGGGAGTTTCTCA
This sequence comes from Candidatus Caldarchaeum sp., assembly GCA_038890155.1. GTDB lineage: Archaea > Thermoproteota > Nitrososphaeria_A > Caldarchaeales > Caldarchaeaceae > Caldarchaeum. The sequence continues at coordinate 3,605 of JAWAFZ010000050.1, forward strand.
TGGCTGATGTAACTAGGGGAATATTTAGGAGAGACAGCTTGCAAGATATTCTTCCACGCGCCGCCGCTTCGCCTGCACAGACTTGACGTATTCTACCAAGAACTTCTGCTGATATGTATCCAATCTTGGATAGGTGATCCCCTGCTCCCAGCGGGATATTGTATATCTGTTTACTTGGAGGGCGCGAGATAAGTATAATATACTATCCCGATTGAACTTGCGGGCCTCTCGGAGTATAGATACAGCGTCAGATATAGATGTAATATCCTTCTCCCACCAGGGGATATTCATATACATATCACACGATCAGTCCCTTCGGAGCGAGATAGTAATATATGCGTTCTTTGCCCCAGGCGGAGCATATCTCGCAGTAGAATATGGGCGAGCCTTCGTATGAGATGTGCATGAGTGCGCGGAGGAGATCGCCACACTTGGGGCATCTAAAGATGGGCGGAACTTTGGATATATCGAGCGTGCGGATTTCTGCCTGAGCGGAGATGGCCTTGTTCTGGTCCATGTTATCCGTTATCCTAGGTAGGGCATTCCTTTAAGTCCTCCCTTGGTGTGATACTGTATCTTTCTGCCTTTTGGAATCTTGTCTAGGGCACCGTCCTTGGAACCAGAGAAGTAGTAGAGCATGATCCCGGTGCGCTTGGACTTCTTCCCGTGCAGGTAGAACGTCCTGCCCGCGAACTTTCCCCTGCCCTCTACTTTGACCATAGTATCACCTCGCAGATATTATATGTATATGCTTATCCTGAGTCAAGTCTCTTGGGCTATATCTCCGTTATGGGCGATCTTATCGAACGAGAACGGAGCGTATTCGGCAGTCGGTATAGCATACCTGAACGAGACTGGGCGCTTGTCTGAGATGCCGAAGAACCACCAGACTTGGCCAGCGGGCATACCTATTCTTTGCGCGGCCCATTCATCTCCGGTCAGCGCGGTGCCGTTTAGGAAGAGATGTAGCCTATCGGAGATAGGCCAGTCAAAGGCGACGTGCTTGTCGCCCATGCAGAAGATGTTGAACTCTCCGAATGACAGGTGCCAGTTCTTTATTCTATTGATAATCCCGTAGAAGGGCACGCCGGCCCATGAGATGATCCCGTGCCCGTGATAGAGCAGCATCTTCCAGTGACGTATTTCGTATCCCTTGATGTATACGTATTTGAGCTTTCCGTTTGCGTGTTCTGGATCGAGCGAGACGGAGTAATCGAAGTTGCATTTGATGCGTCCGTTTTTCTCTCTTTTATGTAAGAGAGAGAAGTTCTGGTAAAGCAGGACATCATAGTTGGATCGTGGGGAAGCCTGGCCTGGTTTAGGGGTAGGGCGTCCGTGATTGCCGGGGACGCCGATCAGGGTGACCCTACCGAAGACGTCTGCAAGTGGGACGTGGAGAAGGTCGTCCATGATCTCGGACAGGTAAGCGACCTGATCGGCGCCGCCGATGCGAGCTTCCCAAGCGTGACCAGGGAAGATACAGTCACCGTCAACTATATCTCCGAGGTAGACGATGAGGAGCTGGTCAAAAATATAGTTTCGGAGATGGTCTGTCTTTATGTCTATGACGGCATCGCGGACCCGCTCTAGGGCGCGAATACCTTCCCTTGGGTCGTATGTCGGCGAGACTCTGCCGAACTGCAAGTCGGAGATGAGCAGGACGGCGGTCTCAGAACGGCGCCTCTTGAAAGGCTTCTCCAACCTGCGGCGGTTCGTCTTCTTCATGTTTTTCTTCCCCCATCTGAAATCCTGCCAAGAACCCGATATACCACATGATGAATCCAGCTTTGAAAGCCCACTGGGACTGGCTGTCTTGCAGGATCACATCCCGATCGTCGAAGGCAGAGGCTATCTGCGAAGCGATCGCGTACAATTTGTTTTGTTCGTCTTCGGTGAAGGGGCTATCGGGGCTTAAAATCGTGTCCTTCGCTATCTGGCGAAGGGCTTTCACGGGCGCCTGGTGTTCGGAATAGCTAACCATCTCTTTCCTCTGCCGCCACACTTCTTCTTGATATGTCATTATCGCACCTTCACCCTTCTCCAATCTATATGAACCTTCCCCGATTGTATATCTTTATAGCTCAACTCGCGGGGAAGGAGCTTCTTCTGTTGTTCTGCATTTGTTCTTCTTGGGCCTTTTGTTTCTTTCGCGCCCATCGGAACATCTCTTACAGCTATTACTATAGACGTAATCATGTATACGACAAGTATAGCGACGATGAGTTCCATAGCATCACCCCAGTATAAGGAAGAATAAGAAGGGCGTGGGTGGGTAGCACTCTCTCTACCCACCCACGATTGGCCTGGGTAAAACCATGCCATGTAGGCTGGGAAAACCCCCAGGCCCAAGGAGGTTGGGAAGGAGGGACTATTGGTGAGTAGGGATTAGAGATCATGGCATCATCCTATCTCGGTTTTGTCAAGTTGCTCAGCAATCTCTTCGAGTTTCTCAGAAACTTCTGATCTTTGTCGTTGTAGCTGCTTGTGATTGTCGTTTATGTCTTTATCAAGATTTTTGTTGATGCGGCAGAGTTTGACGTAGTTTTCTATGAACGCTCTGCTATAGGGGCTTTCGGCTAGGAAGAGCAGTGCGTTCACGTACATTTTCGGAGATATGCCGAGTCTTCGCGCTTCTTCTTCGATCCGGCTTTTGGCATTGACCTCTACGACAAGGACAGTAGTCATGCTTTCACCCCTTTTGTTGTGATTCATTTTGTCATGTGGGCATGGCAGATACGGAAGCGCACGGAGAGGGAGGAATGCACGCTCCTTTCTTGTCTTGTTGTTGTTGTTTCCCTTCTGCCATGCCCATCAGATCACTCCTTTCTTATTAGGGTTCTCGGTCGAGGACTCTCTCGATCTTGGCGAGTCACAGCAGAGGCTTCATATATTCAACCCCGTGAAGACCTCTCAGCTTGCCGCGCCTACCGCGCCTATAGCGTGCACGCTGGACGGTCTTCTCCTCGTGACTCGTTCCATGATCCGACATAATGAACTCGTGAAACGTGTTCATAAAGTCGAGGGCGTCCTGAACGCCGCCCGTGCTGAAATCGTATACGGTGACAGTCTCATACTGCCCGAACATCTCTGTAGCGCGAGACTCTTCTTGAGACAATGTGTCCTTGCCCAGTCCCTGATGCATTAGCTCAGCATCAGCGAGCGTGCGCGGGCCTTCACTCTGGTCTCGTGCGCACCCGTGATACCGGCCCCCACAGATGCAATCGCACTCAGGCTGTATCGCCTTATGGCAGTGGGCGTCGCAGCGCTGCATCGTGCCGTCCGAATTTCTCTTGCTTATGATCGTTGCCATTCCGACAGCTCCTTTCGTTTGGGTTTGCGACTTGGCTTCATTTTATGAGTCTATCGCTGCCCTGACAAGGACACATGTCCCTCAATGATGGGACATTCGTCACCTGTACCGCCGCTGGCGGCAAGGATTCTATGGCAGTGGCGCATCGGAAGTCATGCTCTCGGCGCAGCGCTAGTTTGCGCTCTTCTTGGAGTTCTTCAAGCTTGATCCGGGCAAAGCCGAAGCAATTCAATCTTCCTGTTCCGTCATCACGATATCCAGAACGGTATTCTAGTTCGCTGTGGCGGTAGCCGCATCGGGCGCAGACGCGCCCAGAGCGGTAATCCTGCTCCCGTGCAGCGAGCCACAACCGCAAGCGCTCCATGCGGAATTCAATCTTTTCCACCGATCCGATAAACATTTCCGTTCTCTTTGATACTTCCCGTACTGCCCTTGACTGGCCCGCCAGACACCCGGCCACAAAGTTGCACACCTGACGCGGGGAAGCACCAGATAGACTAAGGCGCTCTATTTCGTGCTTAAGTGCCCAAATCTTGTCGCGGAGTTCTCTGGCATGGTCTAAGCTGGCTCCGTCTATGCGGTTGCCGTAGAAGCCCTCCAGCGCGTCACAGATCGGCTCGCTGAGCGACCACTCTTCTAGCCCAAGCCGTACCGCCTTCATCACCTGCCGGTAGAATCTAGCTCCGATTACCAGGACTACCCTCGACCCGTCAGGGTAGTCTTCTGTCCTTTTTTTAGGTGAAGAATACCTTGTTAACCCCTCTGGGGGTTCTTTAGATTGTTTTTTATATTTATTCTTCTTAGGGGGGGTATGGGGGGGATTACTTGAGTGGTTACTTGAGGGGTTACTTGAGTCGTCTAAATCGCATGGGAAGCGGAGTTTGTACGAATTGCACCGGTGCGATCCGCGCCTCCTCACGATCAGAATAGGGCTATCTTCCATCTCGGACAATCGTCT
>JAWAFZ010000051.1:0-7863 GCA_038890155.1 Candidatus Caldarchaeum sp.
TGCGGGGGGTGGGATTTGAACCCACGAACCCCTACGGGACAGGGTCCTAAGCCCTGCGCCGTTGACCAGGCTTGGCAACCCCCGCTTAGACGCAACGTCGTCTTCGTGCTATTTTGGGTTTTTGACTCATTTTTTTATTGAAGGCTGGCTGTGATGGGTTGTTGAGGAGGAGGACTCTGCCTTCGCAGGAAGCTGAGAAGGTCGTCGAAGGGCTTAGTAGCTTTCTGGACCAGGGGCGGCTTAAGAAGCTTGTAAAGCAGGGGGTTGAGAGGGTGGATTCCGAGAAGGTTTCTTTGATTGTTCTAGGGCCTTACGTCTTCGTGGAGAAGGAGGCTTGGCTGGTGCCTGTCCTAGTCAAGCCGAACGCCGAGATCGTCGACAGGCTGCCGTCTGTGTGGGTTGACAGTGGAGCTGTTCCCAGAGTAGCTTCGGGTGCAGACGTCATGAGGCCCGGAATCACGAGGATGGATGAGTTCAAGCAGGGCGAACTGGTTGTTGTGAGGGACGACAGGCATTCACAGCCTCTTGCTGTCGGAAGTGCATTGATAAACTCGTCCGAAGCCGCCGAGGCCTCGAGGGGAAGAGTGGTTAAGAACATCCACCACGTCGACGACGCTGCTTGGAAGCTTGTAAACATAATTTGAAGTTAGGAAACACATAAATAAAGTCCACGGCGATGAGTAGCTGTGTGGGTTTCTTGGTTGACAGGGACAAGGTGCTGAACTCTCTCCGGACAGTCCTCGACCCCGACCTTAAGATAGACGTCGTCTCTCTGGGCATGATAAAGGACTTGAGCATCGACGGCTCGAAGGTTAGTTTCACGCTGGAGCTCACTACGCCTGCATGCCCCTTCAACAAGGAGATTGAAGACAACGTTAGGCGAGCTGTCCAAGAGGTTCCGGGTGTTGGCGAGGTGGACATGAAAGTTACGGCTCGTGTATGGTCTGCTAGGCCGTCGGCCGCCGGCTTGGACGAGCTTTCGAGGGTTAAGAACGTGATAGCGGTCGCAAGCGGCAAAGGCGGGGTGGGAAAGACAACGGTCTCCATCAACCTGGCCTGCAGCCTTGCCCTCGCTGGCGCTAAGGTCGGGCTGGTCGATGCAGACATCTACGGACCGATGATGCCGAAGATCGTCAAAGTGGTCCAGCCTCCGAAGCTTCTGGGAAAGAATAAGGTGGACCCTGCTAGGATCATGCTGGGGATCAAGGTGATGTCCCTAGGGCTGTTCGTCGACGAAAACACGGCGGTCATATGGAGAGGGCCCTTAGTGGCTAGCGCCGTCAAACAACTCCTCACAGAGGCTGTGTGGGGCGACCTAGACTACCTAGTCGTCGACCTTCCCCCGGGAACAGGAGACGCTTCCCTAACCCTGGCTCAGACAATCCCGTTAACAGGCGTCGTGGTTGTTTCGACACCTCAAGCAGCCGCAGCCGTGATAGCGGCGAAAGCTTTGAGAATGTTCAGGAGGCTCGGAATCCCCGTCATAGGCGTGGTCGAGAACATGAGCCACTTCGTCTGCCCTTCATGCGGTACAGCCTCCAAGCTGTTCGGGGAGAGCGTAACCGACGTCATGGCTGAGGAGCTGGAAATACCCGTCCTCGGCCGGATCCCCCTAGTTCCAGACGTCTCCGTCAACTACGACAAAGGAATTCCCATAGTACTGGCTGATCCTTCATCCCCCGCTGCCAAAGCCTTCAAGGAGTTGGCTGGGAACGTGGCCTCAAAGATAAGCGTCTTAGCCCACCGGAGCGGGGCCAAGGCTGAGGAAGTTTGAAGAAGAAAGTTGTTCAGGTCTGTCCTGCCTGCAAGGGTACAAGCATAGACCTTCATCTCGGAGGCTATCTCGGGAAGGTTTACAGGTGCGGCATCTGCGGATACGTCGGCTCCCTAATCATCGAGATGGAGGTTGACGAATACTTGGCCATGATGAAGGAGGAGAAGGGTCAGTAGGCTCCTGTCAGGCTTTCGAAGAATTCTCTTCCGTACGGGTACTTGGACGCCAGCTCTTTCCTCACTAGGAACTGTCTCTCGATTACCTTCAGGGCCGTTCTCGCCGCCAAGTCAGGTCTCCAAGCCTCGCCGATGCCGACAAACTGATACCTGTCGGAGTTCAGTCTCGCCCTGCAGTGGATAAGCTTGAGGTCTCCGTGCTTCTCCTTGTGCTCCTTGAAGTAAAGGCTTAGAACGCCGTGGCCGAGTGTTCTCCGGAACCTCTGCACGAATTTCTCGGCTACTTCGAGCACGCTCTCCTTGACGTCCATGTCGACTCTTTCCAGCTTATAGCTCACCTCTATCGAGACAGTCCTCCGCTCACCCTCCTGCCTAGCCACCAACGGCTCTAAAGCATCCATCAATGTGAATATACCCGCAACCCTGTTCATCTCAGTCGCCACAAGGCATGACAAGCCGTGGGACTTCATCCGCTCGACAGCCGAGACTATTCTCTCCCTCGGCTGAGTTGTTATCACGTCCCGTGTCATGATGCTCTTGACTGGGTTGCTCAACGTCCTAACTCTTTCGCCGACGACTTCCCCCCACGACGCCTTGATCCGGGGTTTTATGACTTTCTCAGCTATGTCCGATACGGTCACGATGCCGACCAGCCTGCTGCCTTCAACGACAGGCAGACGTGATACGCCCTCATCCCGCATAAGCGAAATGGCCTTGCCTATCGTGTCGTTCGAGCCGATTGTAATGACGTCCTTGGTCATTACTTGCCCTACCTCGACCTTGCCGAGAGAGTTCTGCGAGTTGAGTATGACGTCAGTTGCTGCGACAAGCCCAACAGGCCTGCCTCCAGAAGTCACGGGTATGCCTTTGAGGTTCTTCTCAAGCATCTGAGAAGCCACCTTCTCGAGGTTGTCCGAGGGGAGTATCCTCGGAGTTTTGACAGCCAGCGTCTTGGCTAGAACCGTGGACGGGTTGAGGTTCGGCTTCAGGATGGACCTCTTCGTCACTATTCCCAGCAGCTTGTTGTCAATCTGCTCCTGCACCACGACCACGTCGGCTCTTCTCTCCATGAAAAACCCGATTATCTTGGTCAGCGGGTCGTTTTCGTAGACCGACGGAAACTCGGTCATCATAACGTCAGAAGCCTTCATCTGCATCCTAGCATCAACGGATACTCTATTTAAGCGTCAAGTTTTAAGCATGAAAAAGGCTCCATGTAGGTACTCAACATCTATTAAAAACCAACAACTCTCATACCGGCTGGAATGAGGCTTACAACCATAACTTCAGGCGCCTCGATGGCCGCGCTCGCCCTCGTCCTAGCCGTGCTCCCGTTAAGCTTCCCGTTCCCGCCAGTACCATACTTAAGGTTCGACCCAGCGGAGATACCTGTCTTCACCGCCTTGCTGGGGTTCGGCCCAGCATCAGGGTTCCTAGCCGCTGTGATATACTACATCGCTCTGCTAGCTGTCGGCGAGTTTACTCCCGTCGGCCCAACGCTGAAGTTTCTGGCTGTGTTTTCTTCGCTGATGGGTTTTTGGGCTGGCTCGAGGCTGATGTCGGGGCGGAGCTTCAGAACCATGGTTGGAGGAGGAGCAGTTGTGGGAACCGTCGTGAGAGTGATGACCCTCACCGCCGCCAACTACGTCGTGCTCGTGATGATGTTCCCCGAATTCCTGAACTTCGCAACGATGACGCTCTCCGCCTTCTTGGGCGTAAGCCTCGCCGCAGACCTCCAAGGCCTCTTCCTAGTCCTCTTCTTCACAGCGGTCTACAACATCGTCCATATGGTTTTCAGCCTACTGCCCTCCATCATAATCCTCAACTCCATCCACCGAGCCAAAGCCTTAGAACACGTCTGGACGCCCTGGGTCATTAAAGCATCAAAACCTAAAACAAGATGAAGCCCTGGGAGGGCTTTGAACCCTCGACCTGCCGCTTACAAGGCGGCCGCTCTAACCGGGCTGAGCTACCAGGGCTTTCGGTGTAGAGTTGGTTAGGGTCTGTTTTTTAGTTTATGTATCCTGTTTGCTTGAGGAACTCGAGGAGTTTTTCGACGCTGGGGTTTTCTCTGTTAAGCGAGTATTTGACGGGTTTGTAGGGGTGTTTGTATGCCCAGCCGTGCTTGGTGAGGAGCTTTAGGGCTCTTTCTAGGGTTCTATGGTTTACACCGCATGTCTTGAGTAGAGTGTATTTGGTGGATGGCGTCGCTGCCTCGGCGAGTGCTTTGACGACTCTTATGTGGAGATAAGTCTGGAACAACTCTTCAACCACGTGCTCCGGTCTAGCCGTGTCTTTTCACCAACTCCTTCTCGAGAAACTCGGCCAAGCGACGGGCGTCCACTCCGGCCAGCCCAACCTGCCTGCCACCCCTCAACTCCACCAAACCCTTGACGCTCAGACTCTTCAAACACGCCTGCAAATCTCTAACAGAAACACCGAACATGTCCCTTACAGCCCCGTAAGCCTTCCCAACGTCCTCAACACCCGCATAAACACGGCGCGTGTTGCTCAGACTCTTCGCCACTGACAGCAGAACAGCCTTCTCCTCAAAGCTCAGCGACACCAAGTCCTCAGCCCGTAGACCAAACCCAAGCTCAGCCACCACGTACCTGATGTCGTCTATGTCTAGACTGCCGCGTCCACGGGATTCAGCCAGATTGCCTGCAAACAGCAGCACGTCGAGGGCGTACCTGACGTCGCCTAGAAGCGGCGGGCTGGTGGCCAAGTCGGCCACGTACTCCAAAACCTCGTCGGAGACAGCTCCTTTCCTGAACGCTTCTGCAACCCTGTCCTCCAGTATGTCCCTCATCTGGAGCTTGGTGTAAGGCTCGAGCCTGACTACGCTGGCGCCCAACGAGCTCGCCTCAGGCCTCTCCAGCAACCTCTCGAACGAAGGGTCTCGAGCTATGAAGACGACTCCGGCAACGTTCAACGGCCTGACCGACGTAGCTTCATGAAGCCTCGTAAAGTCGTACAAAACCGTCTCCCTCCCCTTGTTCTGTACGACATGGTAATCAACTTCGTCGAAGGTTATCAGCAGCCTCCTAGTAGACTTGCGCAGAAAAGTCAACAGGTTGTCGAGCAGCTCCTCGGCTGAAAGCGACTGGCTGAACAATTCCTCGGCAACAGCCCTCACTAAGTACCTGTAGACTCCTACGCGGCCCCCTGAGAATCTCCTGAGGTTAACGTAGACATGGACGAGCTGTTTGTAGGCGGTCTCCAGCTCAGCTCCAACCTTGAGGCATAGCGTTGTCTTCCCAGCACCCACGCCGCCCACGACCTTAACTCTGGCGACGCCCGCCTGCGACTCCACAGCAGGCCTGAGGATCGTCAGAAGAAGGTTTCTCTCGGTCTCGCGGTGGAGAAGCCTCTTGGGAAGGTAGGCGGGCGAGAGCTTCTCTCTGTCTAGGAATACTGACATCCGGTTGAAAAAGCAGTGGGGAGGCTTTATTGTTTTACCTCAGCCCGGCCAGCTTGAGCGCTTGGTCTCTGGGGATGGCTGTGAGGGTTTCTGTGGACAGGTAGTCGGCGAACTGGAGGATGAACTTCATGTATGTCTCGGCGTCGGGCGCCTCAGCTATGAGCACGCCGTCGTAGGCTCCGAAGGTCCAGAGCATCTCGCGAACCTTGACCGAGGGGTTGTCCTTTATTATCCTGTCCGTCCTGTCGACATCCTCTCTGCCCAGCTTTTTCCTGAACTTTATCAAAGAAACGAAGTGCATGGAATGAGGGCTGTTTGCCGGTAAATATGTGTTTTGCCGAAAACCTTGATACCGAGCGGAACAGTCGACTGGACATGCCCTACATACCCGTTCAGGAGAGGGAGGAGCTGGACGTCGAGATAGACGCCCTAGCCCGGAAGCTGCTGAAGACGCCGCCTGAAAAGATGGACGGGAAGCTCAACTACGTCATCACGAGGCTTCTGGCCCAGCTTTACCAGCCCAGCTACTACAACTACAACAGGGCGTTGGGCGTGCTGACTGCGGTGGCCCAGGAGTTCTACAGGAGGCGTGTGGCGCCCTACGAGGACACGAAGATTAGGGAGAACGGCGACGTCTACTAACATTTAAATCCGCAGCAGAGATGGCTGACACGATGACGCAGAACCAGCTGCTCACGAGCGAAAAGCTGCTGAAGATGTTCAGGAAGATGGTTGAAATCAGGTTCTTCGAGGAGAGGGTTGAGAAGCTGTACAGGGAGGGGAAGATAACAGGCCCGACGCATCTCTACATGGGGCAGGAGGCTGTGGCTGTCGGCGTCGTCGAGGCCCTCGACCACAACGACCTCATCATCTCGACGTACAGAGGACATGGACACGGCTTGGCTCGGGGAGTGTCGATGGAAGCTGTGCTGGGCGAGATCCTCGGCAGGGCTGTCGGGACTTGTAGAGGACTGGGTGGGTCGATGCACGCCCCCATCTCCACGGAGCATAGAATACCTCTGGCTACTGCCATCGTCGGAAGCGGCTTACCGATAGCGGTCGGCGCAGCGCTTGGGTTCAAGCATCGTGGCGAGAAAAACCTAGCCGCAGTCTTCTTCGGAGACGGGGCGGTCAACACCGGAGCCTTCCACGAAGCACTCAACCTTGCCTCGCTCTGGCGCCTCCCAGTACTGTTCGTCTGCGAGAACAACCTGTACGCCATGACCACAGCCCTGTCGAGAACCTTCGCAGGGGAAAGCATAGCGGCGCGAGCCTCGTCTTACGGAATAAAGACCTATGTTGTCAACGGAAACGACGTCGTCGAGGTTTACGAAAAGTCTTCAGAAGCCGCCTCCCGCGTGAGGGCTGGAGAGGGGCCTGTATTCCTCGAATGCAGGACGTACAGGCAGAAGGGGCATGGAGGCTACGACCTAGGGACTTGGTACAGGCCTAGGGAAGAGATCGATGAATGGCTCGCCAGAGACCCGGTGGAGCTTTTGTTCAGCAGGCTCAAGGCTGGAGGATTGTTGGACGAAGATGGTCGGAGAGCCGTTGAGGAAGAGGTGCTGACAGCGTTAGACGCCGTCGTTGAGAAAACCCTCAACTCGCCCGTGGCCGACTTTAGCGTCTTGGAGGACTTGGTCTACGCATCGAAGGTGTAGCGCTGTGGGGATGAGGGAGCTAACCTACGTCGAGGCTCTGAACGAAGCCCTCAGGGAGGAGATGAGGAGGGATAGTTCAGTAATAGTCTTTGGCGAGGAGGTGGCGCTGGCTGGAGGAGTTTACAAGGTGACGAAAGAACTTCTCAAGGAGTTCGGGCCGAGCAGAATCATGGATACTCCCATATCGGAAATAGCTATCGTTGGGGCGGCAGTAGGAGCTGCCCTTAACGGCTTGAGACCAGTCGCCGAGCTGATGTTCTTCGACTTCGCCGGCATAGCTTTCGACCAGATCGTCACGCATGCGTCGAAGATAAGGTTCATGAGCGGAGGCCAGGTCAAGCTGCCGCTCGTCATCAGGACGCAGTACAGCCTGGGCCGGTCTTATGGAAGCCAGCATACTCAGTTTCTAGCTGCGTGCTTCATGCAAGCCCCCGGGCTCAAGATAGTCCTCCCAGCAACGCCTTACGACGCCAAGGGACTGCTAAAGTCAGCCATAAGGGACGACGACCCAGTCCTTTTCATAGAGTCGGGCGCCCTCTACGTCAACAAGAACTACTACGGCTACAAAGGACCCGTCCCCGAGGAGGAGTACCTAGTTCCTGTCGGCAAGGCCGACGTCAAGGTTGAGGGGGATGACGCCACCGTGGTGGCCCTCTCCCGCACAGTATCTGAAGCTATGACGGCTGCCAAGAAGCTCAACGAAATGGGGTTAAAGCCTGAGGTCGTCGACCTCAGAACCATCCAGCCGATGGACTATGATACGGTGGTCAGGTCGGTGAGGAAGACCAACAGGCTTGTAATCGCCGAGGACAGCGTGAAGACGGGCGG
>JAWAFZ010000052.1:0-7420 GCA_038890155.1 Candidatus Caldarchaeum sp.
GGAGCTGGACTAGCGTCGCCACCGCCGTCTCCTTGCTTATCTCGCTTGACCTTAGTTCACCCAACTGTAGCCGGTTTTTCGTGATGCTGTTCGATTATAAATGTTTGGATAACTTTTTACGCTCCGGGGAACCATCATCCTGCATGAAAAGAGTAAGAGTTTTGATAATGGGGGCGGCGGGACGTGACAGGGTTTAGAAAAACCCCACGAGTTCCACAACTTCAACGTCTTCTTCAGAGACCGCCCCGAATACGAGGTCGTAGCGTTCACGGCCGCCCAGATACCGGGGATCGCCGGCAGAGTTTATCCGCCGTCGCTGGCCGGCGCTCTGTACCCGGACGGAATACCTGTGTACGACGAGGCCGACCTTCCTAGGCTAGTGGTGGACAAGAAGGTAGGGTTGATCGTCTTTTCGTACAGCGACGTGACTCATCTGGAGGTCATGCACAAGGCATCGTTGGCTGTTTCGCTTGGAGCCGACTTCATGCTTCTCGGCCCTCAGTCCACCATGCTCAAGAGCGTCAAGCCAGTCATAGCTGTCACCGGTGTCAAGACCGGAGTTGGCAAGAGCACCGTCTCGAGGTATGTGGTTAGGCTGCTCCGCCAAAGAGGATTGAAACCCGTAGTCATACGTCATCCCATGCCCTACGGCGAGCTTGATAGGCAGGCGGTCCAGAGGTTTGAAAAGCTGGAGGACCTCGACAAGCACGGATGCTCTGTCGAGGAGAGGGAGGAGTACATGCCTCATATAAGGGAGGGGTCTGTTGTCTACGCCGGAGTCGACTACGAGAAGGTTTTGAGGAGGGCTGAGATGGAGGCCGACGTGATCGTCTGGGATGGTGGGAACAACGACTTCCCGTTCATAGTTCCAGACCTTCACATCACCGTGGTGGATGCGACACGGCCGGGTCTTGAGACGGAGACCTACCCCGGCGAGGTAAACCTGCTGATGGCCGACGTAGTCGTCGTGAACAAGGCTGACAAAACTGTTCCCGAGAAGCTGGACATGCTGGTTTCAAAGGTTTCAGTCGTCAACCCTCGGGCGTTGGTGGCGAAGACCGCCTCCCGACTGCGTGTTGAGGGGAAGGTTGAAGGGTTGAGGGTTTGCGTGGTCGAGGACGGGCCCTCCATCACCCACGGTGGGTTGAGCGTAGGCGCTGCCTACCACGCGGCGGTTTCGTCCGGGGCCGAGGTGGTGAACCCCAAGCCCTACGCCAAAGGCTTGCTCAAGAAACTATACGACGACTACCCCCACATAGGGCCCGTGGTTCCGGCGATAGGCTACAACCAAGACCAGCTCAAGGACCTCAGGGCAACGCTGGAGTCGGTGGACTGCGATGCATTCGTCAGCTCCAGCCCAGCCGACATCTCGAAGCTGCTCGGCCTCGGTAAGCCTGTTGTCCAAGTTTGGTACGAGGCCGAGGAGGTTGGCGGTGATGTTTTAGCCCATGCCCTCGGAAGGCTTCGACTTCGCTAGGTATTCGACGCAGCTGTCGCCTATGACTTGGACGGCCTTTTTGATGTCGTTCTCGGTTATCAGGTAGGGCGGCAGTAGACGGAGAACGGTAAGGCCTGCCTTGAACGCTATCAACCCATTCCTCTGCAGCAATTTTATGAAGCCGCTCGGCTGCATGCGCATCTCGAGCCCGATCATCAAGCCCGACCTCCTCAGCTGTCGAAAGACCTGACGGTTCTGCTCAACCAGCCCAGCCAGCATTTCACCCAGCACAGCCCCCTTCTCAGCAGCCTGGTCAGGCACTCGCTCGTCGAGAAGAACATCCACAGCCGCCGAGACCGCTGCAAAGGCCAGCGGGTTTCCGCCGTAGGTGGATCCGTGGTCGGTCTCCTTCAGCTTTGAAGCAACTTCCTCCGTCGTAGCTACAAAGCTTGCCGGAAACCCTCCGGCTATCGCTTTTGCAGCGGTCATCAAGTCGGGCTTCACCCCAGCCTTCTGATGAGCCCAAACGAGCCCGGTTCTGCCGAACCCTGACTGAACTTCGTCAACTATCAGCAGAGCCCCTACCTCTCTGCAACGTCTGTCGACGGCTTTCAGGAATTCATCGTTGGCTGGAACTATTCCACCCTCTCCCTGCACCGGCTCGACTATCACGGCGGCGAACTCCTCGTTGAGCTTCTCCTCGACAGCCGACGGGTCGTTATAGGGTGTGAAGACCGTTTCGAACGGGAATGGTTCGAACCCCTCTCGGTACTTCGGGTTCCACGTGGCTGAAAGCGCAGCCATCGTCCTTCCGTGGAAGCTGTTGATGAAGGCCATGACCTTCCTCCTACCCGTTATCTTCCTGGCGGCTTTCAGAGCCATCTCAACAGCCTCGGAGCCGCTGTTCATGAAGTAGACTCTCTCCAGATGATTTGGGAGGATTTTGCCGAGCTTCTCCAAGCACTCTTGCTTGACTTCTGTGTCGAAGGATGGCGGAACTGTGATGTATTTCTCCATCTGCTCCCGCAGAGCCTTCACTATCCTTGGGTGTCTATGGCCTAAGAAGGCGACACCGTAGCCTGTGTAGAAGTCAAGGTACTGCCTGCCCGTGTCGTCCCAGACATACTGCCCCTCCGCCTTGACGATCTTCAGGTCTCTCGGGGAGGCGAATGGAATAAGACGCACATTCATCTACGTACTACTCTCTCCGTCTCAGCAAGTATCTTACCAGCTAGGTCGTAGCCTGTGGCGAGCACCGTGTTCCTGAACTCAACGACTCCGTTGACCTCGTTCACAAGCATGCCCTTCACCGGCGACTCCATGATGTCGACTCCTAGAACCCCCCCACCCATCGCATCACCAGCCCTTACGACAAGCTCCCGCAGCTCGTCCGAAACCGGGCATGGCTGGGCCTTGGCGCCCAGAGCCGTGTTGGTTTTCCAGTTCTTGCTGACCCTGTAGATGGCTACCGGAACCTCCCCCCAGACGTAGAATGCTCTGATGTCCCTCTCAGGTTTGTCGACATGCTCTTGGATGTAGTGTATCTTCATCTGGGGGCTGTTCATGTTCTCCCTCAGGTCGAGTATGTCTATGAGGGATTGTTCGTCAAAGGCTCGGGCTATCATCCTACCCCAGCTTCCAGCCACAGGTTTCACCACCACGGGAAACCCGATCTTCTTGGCGACAGCCAGGGCTGTCTCCCTCTTCAAGGCTATGGCTGTAGTGGGCGTTGGTATGTTGTTTCTAGAAAGGATGCATGTGGTTATCAGCTTGTCTGCTGCGTTGCGTAGGACGTTGAGGTTGTTGACGACGAAGCACCCAGCCCTCTCAAAGACTGCAGTAGTCGCGAGCGCCCTGTTGTAGCTCACGCATCTCTGTACTATGAAGTCGACGTCGTAGCCGTTGGCCTCGTTCAGCCAGAACTCACGGTCAGTAACGTGAATAGGCTGCACCGTGTGCCCTAGGATGTTGGCTGCATGAAGCAGGGCCTTCTCCTCAAACCTAATGACGTCGTACGAAAGCCCGACCCTCATCTACTACTGTCCCCAGTCTTCCGCAACCTCTTCGGCGACCCTCAACGAATTTCCGCCCTTCTCGTCGGCGTAGAACTCGAGCTGAGCTCCACACTCACCGCACTCGAAAAGCTCTCCTGGCAGGGAGTCCGACGGAACGTCAACAGCGCCTCCGCAGACCGGGCAGGCTATGTTGACCATACTTGTTCACCTTTACTTGTTTCGTAAAGCCTTAATATAAATCGTTGTGTCTGAGCGTGTTTTTTTACGTTTATCTTAAAAACATGGCGGTCGTCGAAGCAGGGTTAATGAATCGTCGAACCAGCCACAACAGTCCCCTCACCCTTGTCCGCCCTGCCGAGCGGGTCTTCAACCAAGCCCGAGCAGATGTATGCCGTCCTTACGCCGGCAGAGACAGCGTTGACAGCCATCAACACCTTTCTGTTCATGCCCGGCCCTATCTTTTCCAGCAGAGCCCTAGCCTCGTCGACGGTGAGCCGTGGAACAACCCTTCCGTCAAGCATCACGCCCTCGACGTCCGTGAGGAGGTAAAGCTTCTCAGCTCTTAAGGCTGATGCAACGGCTGAAGCGGCCGAATCGCCGTCGACGTTGAGCATCTCTCCCTCGTCGCCCAAGGCCAGCGGCGTGATTATCAGCAGGAAGTCCATGTCCAAGAGCCTCTTCAAAGAATCGCCGTCGACATGCGTGATGGCTCCGGTGTAGCCGCCGTCTACAATCCTCTTCCTCCCCCTCTCGTCGACGATGACGATCTTCTTCTTCCTCTGAGCTCTAATCAACCCAGCGTCGACTCCCGCAAGGTTCAGCGTCTTCACACCTCTTCCGTTGAGGTATGCTGACATAGACTTACCCAGCTTCCCAGCCATGACCATGGCATAAACTTCGAGCTCACGCTCGTCGGTAAGCCTGCTCCTGATGCCTGAAGGCGACGTAACGATCTTGGGCACGAGACCCAGCTTCTCCTCGTACTCAGAGACTACGTCGCCACCTCCGTGGACGAAGACCACTCCATCGCCTGACCTAGCCGCAACGGAGTCGAGAATTTTGTTCATGTTAGCCGTCAAAGCTCTTCCGCCGGCCTTCACGACGATCATGGTCTTGCCTACGGGAATTCTCCTAAAAAGCTTAAGCTGGCCTGAGTGGAGGATGCCTCAAGCCCTCAGCCTCGTCGAGGCCGAGCATGATGTTCATGCACTGCACTGCTTGGCCAGCGGCTCCCTTCATCAAGTTGTCTATGGCTGTGAACAGGGCTGCTCGGGATATTCTCTTCTCAACTGCAAAGCCCACATCGGCGAAGTTGCTTCCTATGACGTACTTTGGGTCTGGGTACTTGAACGGGGTTCCTCTCACAATTCTAACGAATAGTTCCTTGCCGTATCTCTGTGCGTATGTTCTCCAGACCTTTGCTTCGTCGACGTCGTCGACAACCCAGACGTGGGATGTTGCGAGAGCTCCTCTCACGCTTCCGACCGCGTGTGGCACCAAGGCGAGGTTTACCCTGCGGCCGGCTATTATCGATAGCTCCTGCTCAACCTCGGCAACGTGCCTGTGGCCATCAGCCTCGTATGGCCTCATGACGTTTGCCCTTTCGGGGTGATGCGTTCCAAGAGAGGGCTTGATGCCTGCCTCGCTGCTGCCCACCTTGACGTCTATCGCTATGTGGTCGAGGTTTATCAAACGTGCTTCGACGGCTGGAAGCAGCGACAGTAAGGCAGCGGTCGAGTTGCATCCGGGGCAGGCGATGAGGCTGGAGCTTTTTATCTTCTCCCTGTTTATCTCCGGAAGGCCGTACACGGCTTTCTCGAGGAGCTCGGGATGGGGGTGCTCCGTCTGGTACCAAAACCGGTAGTCCTCGGGGTTTTTGAGCCTGAAGTCCGCGCTCAGGTCAACAACCTTCAAGCCGCGCTCGAGCAGCGACGGTGTCAGTGTAGATGAAACACCGTGAGGCGTGTTGACGAACACCACCTGGCACTTCCTAGCAGCTTCCTCAACAGACACTTCTGAAAACTTCAGACCCGTGTAGAAACCTCTCAGGTTCGGGTGAATTGCTGTTAGAGGCTTGCCTGCATACTCTCTCGAAGTCACGTAGACGACCTCTACCTTGGAGTGTGTCGCCAAGATCCTCAGCAACTCGCCTCCCGTGTAGCCGGAGCCTCCTATCACTCCAACCCCGACCGACATGCGTTGCGTAGTCTCGAGGTCTAGGTTTTAACCATTATGTAAAGCCTATAACAAGCCCTTACATCGGTAATAGCCGATGTCCACGTCCGTTGATGACATCGACAGGGCGATCATCGACATTTTGAAGAGGGATTCCCGGACAAACTTCACCGACATAGCTAAGAAGCTCAACCTTTCGGAGGGCGCTGTCCGTAGACGGGTTAAGAACCTCGTCGATAGAGGTGTGATAAAGGCTTTCACGCTAGAGCTTGCTAGGGAATACTCTGTGATGGCCGTCACGTTTGTTTCTGTATCGCCGGCGGTCCCCACGCCGGAGGTGGCTGACAAGCTGGTAAAAATAAACGGCGTCGAGGAGGTTTACGAGATAACTGGAACCGTAGACGTCATGGCGTTGATATCGGTTCCTTCGATGAACGACTTGAACAAAGTCATCGAGGACATAAGGAACGTCAACGGCGTGTCGGAGACGAACACTTCGATAGTTCTACGTGTTTTGAGGAAGCCTTAATCGATTACCTTGGCTCTGCTCAGCACGAGGAGGAGCTCATCGTACTTGCTGTCGACGTCGTTCACAGCCGACTCCGGAACATCTAAGTTGACTGGAATTCTATGCTTCCAGTAGTAGCCGTTTTCGGTGTTGAGCCTCGTGAACATGCCTGTGGCCGCTGGCGGCATTCGGTAGTTGTGCCTGTTCAAGATGAATTCGACGAAACATATTCGGTAGGCTTTTTCATGAATGTCGCCGTAGAAGGTGTTGAAGTAGACGTGGAGAGGGGCGTCCCTTGAATACGTCTCCCAAGTTGTGAAGCTTGTGTAGACGGGTATCCAGCCTTCATCCCGTAAGACTTTGTCCTCAAGAGAGACCGGTCTCTTCCAGCCTGAAACCATGAATCCACGAGACTCGAGCGTCGGAATGACGTACCTGTGTAGCACACCCTGCCTCATCAGCTCGATCTTCTCCCTCATCGTTAGTGTCATCGGTCAACCTCCTGCCTAGGACTGGTTCATGCATTTTGAGCCGTTTTAAGCGCTTATAAGGTTGTTCAAGGCCTTGCTCTGCTCAAGAGCTCTGCCAGGCCTCGGAACCTCGAGACGTCGGGGGCTGAGGTGTCAAGCCGCATCGGCGAAACAGATACTGCTTTCTCGACGAACAAGGCGTAGACGTCTGTGTCGGGTTCGAACTCCGACTCGGGTATAAGCTTGCCGTGCAGCCAGTAGTATATCCGGCGCTGCGGGTCCTGCCTCTCTTCGACCATCTCCCGATACCTTATCCTCCCCGCCCTCGTGAACTTCACGGGAGTCTGGTGATTTACTTCGGGAGGGAAGTTAACACTCAGGTAATCAACGTCCTCGGGCATTCCGTTCGTGAGAAGCCATTCAACAATCGGTCCAGCCCTGCCTGCTGCTCGACGCATGGCTTTCCTGAACCATCCGAAGCTCGCAGGCTCCTCCTCCTTGGATGCGAGTGAGAAAGCCGCTGCTGGAACGCCTAGCAGGGCAGCTCTCACCGCTGCGGCGACGGTGCCGCTGCCGTAGACAGCCTGCAGGGAGACGTTGTTTCCCTCGTTTATTCCAGCGACGACCAAGTCAGGCAGCTTTCCTGAAAAGAGTTTGTTGACCGCTAGGATTACGCAGTCTGACGGGGTTCCTGAGCAGGCGTAGGCTGTTGTTCCGTGTATCGAGACCTTCTTCATCCTCAACGGTTTGTGAAGCGTGATGCTCATGCCTGTGGCGCTCCTAGCGGACTCGGGAGCCACTACAAGGACATCGC
>JAWAFZ010000053.1:0-7414 GCA_038890155.1 Candidatus Caldarchaeum sp.
GCTTGGTCGACGTTGAGCTTCAAATCTCCTCCAAGGAAGTAGTCGGGGTTGAGTATTCTCGTTATGAGGTAAGCGTCTGTGAGTGTTGGTTTGTCGCCTCCTCTGCCGTAGCATGCTGGGCCTGGGTCGGCTGGGACGCTGTAGGGCCCAACCCTCAAGCTTCCAGCCTCGTCTATCCAAGCTATGCTCCCGCCGCCGTTCCCCACCTCAACTATGTCTATCACAGGGGCCTTGATTGGATAGCCTGCGTTGAACTGGTCCCGTTCGACGTAATAGTCTGTCAAAACTCTCGGCATCAATCCTTCTACTAGGCTGGCCTTAGTGGTTGTGCTCCCGCCGTCCAGTGCAATAATGTTTTTTATGCCGAGAAGCTCGCCGATAGAGATGGCGCCGACAACACCTGCAGCAGGCCCCGACTCGACCGAGAGGATTGGGTAGTCGGCTGCGTACTTGAAGGTTGACACGCCTCCGCTGGATAGCATCATGAAGAGCTCCCCCCGAACTCCCTGCTTCCTCAGAATATCCTCTAGGTTTCTCAAATAATTGTCCATCTGTGGATGGACGTAGGCGTTTAAAACGGTCGTGCTTGTCCTCTCGTACTCTCTCCACTCGCCGGTTATCTCGTTGGAGACGCTGACGTAGGGCTTGACCCCCATTTTTTCCATCGTCTCGACGGCTGTTTTCTTGGACTTTGCCTCGTTTGCTGGGTTGGCGTAGCTGTTGATGTAGCACACAGCTATGGATTGCACTCCTTCAGACACTAGGCTTTTCACAGCCTCCGCCACTTCCTCTTCCTTGAGCGTCTTGAGGATCTTACCATCATATCCGACTCTTTCGTCAACTTCTCTGATTAGGTGGCGTGGCACGAAGCTGACTGGCTTTCGGTACTTGAGGTTGTAGATGTCTCTTCTGTTAGAACGAGTGATGAGGATGACGTCTCTGAAGCCTCTAGTTGTTATAAGCCCAACTCTAGCCCCCCGCCGGGTTATGATGGTGTTTATTACTAGTGTTTGTCCGTGAAGCAGGCTTGAAACTGTTGAGGGATTTATTCCCGATTTTGCGAAGACTTTCATCACGCCGTCCGGGTAGTTTGCAGGCGTAGTCTCATCCTTCGACCATGCGACCTCGCCCGTTTCCTCGTCGATGGCGAAGAAATCTGTGAAACCGCCACCTATGTCTATTGCAACCCGCTTGGACATGTTTTATGTCTGAAAGATGAGGCTTAAAAAGTTGGTGTTAGCTTTCTGCAACTATGGTGATGGTCTTCAGCCTGGATGAAAAGACTTGGAGAAGTTCAGACGGTAAGGTGGCTGTTTTAGTGGATGAGCGGTTGAGCGGTCTTCTGATGGCTGGGCTCGTGGTGCTGCAACCGGGTCAAAGACTTCCTGCGGAGGGCTTCAGCCAGCATCAGGAGAGCGACGAACTGGCTTACGTCGTCGAGGGCTCCGCGGTTTTCGGGAAAGAAGACGGCGAGGTTTTGATCAAGGAGTCGGATTTCATCTTTAACCCCCGGGGAACGAAGCACTACGTACGAAACCCAAGCGACAAGCCCTGCAAGATGGTCTGGGCCTTGGCTCCGCCGATCAAGCTTTAGCTCTGACACCATACGTCGACAGAGCCTCCCTAGGAGTGATGTAGCCATTCCTAACGTCCTCCAACACGAGCTGCCGGTCCCGCTCCCTCGGATTTCCGTAGCCCCCACCACCGCCAGTCACCAGCCTCACCAAGTCGCCCTTCTGCAGCCTCACCGCAGCAGCCTTGCGTGTCTTCAAAGGTCGCGCTCCCCGCCTGTAGATTATGAAGTAGTTCGGCGTGCCTCTTCCTCCGCCTGACATGCCCCACGGCGGGAACTTGGACCGTCCGAAAGAAGCCGTGAATATTGCGTGAGAGTTGACCACCCTGTAATCCTTGATTATTCCATGACCTCCCCTGAATTTTCCAGCACCCGGCTTGTCTCTGAGGTTGAGGCTGTACTGCTCGACTCTAATGGGGTACCTTACTTCGATTACTTCGTTCGACATGATGTAGGTCTCACCGTCTAGGCTGCACACCATGCCGCTCTCACCGTCCTTGTTGTATCCCGCTCCCCATCCTCCCGGCTGAGGCTCGACTATTGCGAACGGATTCCCAGTTCTGTCATCAACACCGCCCATGATTGTTGCGCACACGCTGAGGAAATGGCCTGCAGTAAGCTTGTCGGGAACGTGTGGAGCAAGAGCCTTCCAAATCAACTCAGCTGCGAAAGACCCGGCCTCCCAGAATGTTGCGACGGGGGCTGGAGGCTTGGGATGGAACACAGATCCTTCTGGAGCGATTACCTTGACTGGTCTGAAAGCTCCCTCGTTGGCGGGGGACTGAGGGTCCGTGATGGCTTTGAACATTACTTTGGCGGCGGCGACGGTCATAGAGTAGGGTGAGTTTATCGGTCCTTTTGCTTGAGGTGAAGAACCCGTGTAGTCGACTGTGAAGCTGTCGTCGGATACCGTGACCCTCGCCTTCACGTACACAGGGTTGTCGGACAAGCCGTCATCGTCTATGTAGTCCTCGGCTTCAAAAGTTCCGTGCGGAAGCCTAAGCAACTCGAGGTAAGCCCTCTCCTCCCCCTCCTTTATGATGGCCTCCATGGCCTTAGTTATGGTGCTTGACCCGTATTTTTCGCAAAGCTGAGCGATCCTTCTACTACCTAGCCTCAGGGCAGCCGCCTGAGCCTCCATGTCGCCGAGCGTCATGTCAGGCGTTCGAACATTCGTGCGGATCAGTTCGAAAAGGTCTCTGTCAGGCTCGCCGGCCTTGAATAGCTTGAGCAGCGGAAACTGCAGCCCTTCTTGATAGATCTCTGTCGAGTCGGTGGTCCAGCTGCCGAACCTCATGCCTCCGACCTCGCTCCAGTGGCCCTTGTTGACTGAGAAAGCCACCACTTCGCCGTCGTATAAGACGGGGCTTATCAGCGTCACGTCGTTTAGGTGGGTTCCATGCGAGTATGGAATGTTGGTGATTATGATGTCGCCGTCTGAGAAACCGTTCAGCCCGTATTTTGCGATGCAGTCTTTCACAGCTAGGTCGAGCACTCCGAGAAAGCCTGGTACTCCGTTTGCTTGTGCGACCAGCTCTCCCTTATTGTTTGTTATCGCTACGGCATAGTCTAAAACCTCGTAGATGACGGGGCTTTTACTGGTTCTTCCGAAGGCTATGAACTCCTCCTCCGCGACAGCTATCAAGCTGTTCTTGACGACTTCCAGCGTGAAAGCATCGATGCCCTTCATCTAAGCCACCTCCCCGCTGGTTAAAACAATATTCCCGAACTGGTCGACTTGGAAGCTGTCGTATGGCATCACCAGAGTGGTTGAAGTCTTCTCCTCGATTACCGCAGGGCCCCGTCTAGACCTACCGACAGGTAGCCTCTCCCTTTCGTAAACCGGTGTTTCGACGAAGCCAACGCCGGGAAGGTAAACACGTCTGTGTCCTTTGCTGGCTTCCTCGAAGCTTCCACCCCTTTCGTCGAGCATGGTCATGCGGGGCTTGGATACCCGTGCGAAAGCCGCCAGATGAAGGTTCACAATCTCGACGGGGCTGTCGAGCCTGAAGGTGTATTCCCTTTGATGTGCTTGGTGGAAGCTTTCAACGATTTCACGTATCTTCCTGCCGTCGAAAACGCCTGGACTAACATCGACGTTTACCGTGTGTTCCTGCCCGTAGTATCTTAGGTCAAGGGTCCTGACAAAATACATGTCCTTCTCCTCCACGCCTTGCTGCGAAAGCACTTGCCTCCCCTCATCCTCCAAAGACTTGAACAATTCGTTGAGAGATTCGGCGTTTGATTCATCCAGCCTCATCACCTTCGTCATCTTAAAGTCGTGCCTTAGGTCGGTCATCAACATACCCCAAGCCGAGAAGACACCGGGGTTTCTGGGTATGATCGTCCTAGATGTCTGAAGCTCCTTGGCGAGCAGCGAAGCGAACATGGGCCCCGCTCCTCCGAAAGCCACCAGCGTGAAGTCCCGAGGGTCGTATCCTCGGGCGACCGAGACCAGACGTAGCAAGTTGACCATGTTGCCTGCCGCAACCCTGATAACTCCTGCAGCCGCCTCCTCGACAGACGTACGGAAGTGGTCCGCTATCTTCGACAAAGCCCTTTCAGCAGCCTTCTTGTCCAGCTTAATCTCGCTTCCGAGAAAGTACTCAGGGTTTAGAATACCGGCGACCACGTAGGCGTCGGTGACTGTTGGTTCAACACCTCCTCTCCCATAGCACGCAGGCCCTGGATAAGCTCCGGCGCTTCTCGGGCCAATCTTCAAACTACCGACTTCGTCCAGCCACGCTATACTTCCTCCTCCTGCACCTATTTCAACGATGTCCACGACAGGAGTCCTCACAGGATACCCTGCGTATGAAGGCGTCCTCTCAACCCTGTAGTCGGGGTTGAGCCTGACCCGCCCGTTCTCTATGAGCGAGGCCTTCGCCGTCGTTCCGCCGACGTCAAGGCTTATCACGTTCAACACTCCCATGGCCGCGCCAAGCTCCCTAGCCCCGATTACTCCCCCAGCAGGCCCAGACTCAATCTGGAGAATCGGCGTATCCCTCGCCCTCTCCAGTACAGCCACTCCCCCGTTCGACTGAATGACGTGAACAGGGATCTTAACACCGAGCTCCCGAAGCTTCGCCTGAAGCCTCGACAGATAATCATCTAGAATAGGCTTTACGTATGCGTCTAGGACCGTCGTGTTCATCCGCTCGTATTCACGCCATTCACGAGTGATTTGATGCGACACAGACACATGCTTGAAGATTTTCTTCGCCATCCGGTAGACAGCTTTCTCGTGGTCGGGGTTGGCGTAGGAGTTGTAGAGGCAGACGGCGAGCGACTCGGCCCCCAGTCTCCGGGCCTTCCTCAAAACCGCTGCAACACTCCTCGGCGAAAGCTTTCTCACCACAGACCCGTCGGATGCAACACGCTCCAAGACCTCGAGCCTGAGGAAGCGGGGAACAAACGGCACAGGCTTCCTGTACGAGTAGTTGTACATGTCAGGCCTGTTAGAACGCTGGATCTCCAGAACATCTCTAAACCCCTTAGTCGTCACCAAAGCCGTCTTCACACCTTTCCTCTCTATTATTGCGTTGATGACCAACGTCGAACCCGTGCCCACAAACCTCGTGATAAATTCGCCTCGCAGCCCGCTGGACCTCAAAACACTCATAACACCTTCGGAGTAGTCATGCGAAGTGGTCAACCCTTTTCCGAGAACCACCTCACCATTTTCCTCGTTGAGAGCGCAGAGGTCTGTGAAAGTTCCCCCAACATCCACCGCCACTCTATACATAGACAAAAAGATTTTAGACTGTTTTTAATATTTAGCGCCAAGCTTATATCCGCTCCCATCGAGCAAGGGTCATGGCTGGCGTAAAGAGACTCGCCAACCTCTTGGAGCTGAGCCGTAGGATGGGGGTTGACGGCGTGATGATTCTCCCCGGGGCCAACATGCGGTACCTTCTCGACTTCACGATCGAGGTGTTTGAGAGGCCTGCGTTTCTCCTAGCAGGCTTCGGCTTAAAACCAGCTCTTGTCGTTCCGAGGCTGGATGAGAATAGAGCCGTTGAGGCTGTGGGAGAGTTTTGTGAGGTCGTATCCTACGGGGACGAAACAGGGCCGTGGAACCTTACCGAACAACTGGTGTCCGGGCTCTCCGGAGTCTTAGGAATTGAAGGCAAAACACCTTACAGCTTCTTTAAAACCGTTGAAGGCAAGGCTCCAAGCCTTCAATTCACCCAGATTGACTCAATCCTCTCGATGATGAGAGTTTGCAAAGACTCTGAAGAGATAGATAGACACAGGGAAGCGTCCCGCATCCTGCAGGAGGCCATGCTGAGAACGTTGACGGAGCTGCAGCCGGGGATGACAGAAAGACAGGTTATGTTCAGCTTCTACAAAAACTCTTACGAGATGGGTGCCGAGACACCCTACTGCCTGGTCCAGTCAGGGCCCAACACCGCAAACCCCCACCTCGAGCCCACTCTAAAGACAATCCATCAAAACGAAGCCATAGTGTTCGACGCTGCTTTAACCCATCGAGGATACTACGCCGACATAACCCGTACGATTGTTTTGGGACAACCGTCTGAAACCCAGCAACGATTATTCAACATAGTAAAGCAAGCGCAGCTAGACGCAATCCACACAGCTGGTGAAAACGTTCCAGCCGAAGCACTAGACAGGGCGGCGAGGAGACGAATATCGGAGGAAGGGCTGGGCGAGTATTTCATCCACAGGACTGGGCACGGCCTCGGGGTCGAAGTCCATGAAGAACCATACATCAGGGAAGGAAACCAGACACCCTTGAAACCTGGCATGATATTCACCGTGGAGCCTGGAATCTACCTGCCTGGAAGACTCGGGATTAGGCTCGAGGACAACATAATAGTCGTCGAGTCATCTGTCGTGAACACCACCAAACTACCCAAGACTCTAAGCCTGCGTGAAACACTCGTATAAAGTTTGTCAGGTGAACGAAGGCATCACTTCCTTTGCGAAGACCCGGATGCTCGACGCCTCTGCATGCATGTCCCTAACTATCACAAGCCCCACGCCAAGGCTCTGCAACCGCTCCAGCTGCTCAACAACCTCGTCTGGCTTGCCGTGAAGAAGCGTGAACGTCCTCCTCAAAGCCTCATCACCCGTGCTGAAAACCCCTAGCCTTCCCATCCTCTCACTCTTCTCAGAGTCAGACGAATAAATCACGACGTTCGTGAAAACAGACTTGACAACCCTCCGGCCGAGCTGCCTACATTTATCGTCAAACAACTTCACCATTCTCCCATACTCCTCCAGCGTCTCGCCGTAAAAGTTCCAACCATCACCAACCTCAGCAGCAACCGACACCATTCTACTCCTCCTACCGCCAACCCATATCGGTGGAGCCGGCTTCTGTATGCAGGGAGTGTTGCATGCTGCTTTTGAAAGCCTGTAAAACTTACCGCTGTAATCCACTAGTCCACCGTCCGTCATCAAGAGACGCACTACCTCGACATACTCCCTAAACCTTTCAAACCTATCCAAGCCACGCCACGCCTCCATGCCGAGCGCTTCAAGCTCCTCCCCCTGCGACTCCGAACCGGTACCCAGCCCAAGCTCAAGCCTTCCACCGCTTACAACATCAAGCGTGGCCGCCATCTTAGCCAGAACCGAGGGATGGCGATAACACGAGCAAAGAACCACGGTCCCGAGCCTTACATCGGTCAAGGGGGCTAGCGCCGAAAGCAAAGTCCACGTCTCGAACACAGTAGACGCCCTGCGGGGCTGCAGATGGTCAGTCATCCAGAGGGATGAAAAACCCAGCCCCTCAAACTCAACCGTCAAGTCAACCACCTTCCTGAACTCGACGTCGTAGCGGGGAAGCACAGCGCCGAAGAACAAAGCCAT
>JAWAFZ010000054.1:0-7340 GCA_038890155.1 Candidatus Caldarchaeum sp.
GTTCCTGAGCAGGCGTAGGCTGTTGTTCCGTGTATCGAGACCTTCTTCATCCTCAACGGTTTGTGAAGCGTGATGCTCATGCCTGTGGCGCTCCTAGCGGACTCGGGAGCCACTACAAGGACATCGCCAAACTCTTTCAAAACATCGTACAGAGCCCACAAGCCCGGCCTCGTTATCCCGTCGTCGTTGGTCAGCAGTATTCTCTTCAAAGGCTAATCCTTTCTCAGAATCATTTTAGCTATCTCGTTGCGCAGAAGAGGCTTCAACCTTTCGAGCCGAGCTTCCAAAGTGTTGTCGTAGACCACTTGGCCGTCGGCTGACTTTGCTAAAACACCTCCTGCGGTGTTTATCGGTTTCTCTGAGACATGGACCGGAAACCTGTAGTGGTGTCTACTCAGTATCCTCTTCAACATCTCGACGCCTATCTCGTTTGAGTAAACCGTCATCTCCCTCCCCACCAGCTCCACCGCCTCGTCTAAGAGTTTCTTCAGCTCTGGCTCGAAAGAATCTTCAGAAGCCATTCGAGCAAGCTTATGAAAAACGGAGTCAAAGATCTTCGAAACTTCCTCCTCGACCGCAGCTATGGCCATGTTCTTAGCCTTTATCTCAGCCGTGCTGATTATCCGCTGCCTTGAAGCCTCCCGGACGGCTTGTCCAGCCTCCCTCAGAGAAGCCAGCTCTCTAGAGACGTCGACGGCAGCCCTCTCCAGAACCTTCTCCGCTTCCCGCTCAGCCTCGTCAAGCATTTTCTCTGCATTCTGCAAGGCCTCCTGAACGACTTCGGCGACTACTTTTTCAAGGGATGCGGCAGACAATTCGTTTGGATGCTCTAATGCCTCCTAAAAAACATGCTAAACCCCAAGGACGCTTCTCAACAACGCTCTGTAGTCTATCTTCTTTGGCTGCCCGACGGGTGGAGCTAGCTCGTAGACTAGAGGCGTGGGCTTGCGTGCCCTGAGCTCGTTGAGCTCGTCTCGGAACTTTTCTGAAATGTCTTCAGACACGATTACGAGTCCCACGTCTTGCTGTTGCATGAGGTTCTTGATGAGCTGGAATGCTTCCTCGGGGGATTTGACAACCATGCCCTCTGCACCCGCAAGCCTGAACCCGTTGACGAACATGGGGCCGCCGACAGCCACAACCCTCAAACCAGCTCACGGCTCTCGACACACTTCCGGGATTTAACGTTAAATGAACAACTCCACCAAGTCGCCGTCGCTGAGAACGTGGCCGGGGCCGACCTGCTGTCCTTGAATCCTGACCGAAGAACCCCAAACCTTCGCGTACTTGAGGTTCTTGGCGAAGTCCTTGTGGATTAGGAGGGCCAGCTCTCCCACGGTCGTCCCACGACCCACGACTATCGGCTTTCTGTTTACGACTCCGTCCTTTTGAGTGTAAACCCTCACGAGTTCGAGTGCCTTGTAGACAGCCTTCCTGAACTCTTCGTATGTTGTTGGCTTGGTACTGATGACCTCTATGAGGGGCAGGTTCATCTCCCCAGCTCTCCGTCGAAGCTCCTGCAGGTCTTTTTGGTCTGCGAGGTCCGTTCTGCCAGCCACCACAACAGCCTTCTTGAAGGATGCCGGCCTTAGAATTTGGTCGAGGACGTTCTCGACGCTGGCTTCTCCGTGTATCTTGACTACTGCGTTCCTGACACCTATACGGTTCAGGGCTTCCCGTAATCTTTCATGCGTTCCGTGGAACTTTCCGAAAACCACCAGCCTCAACCCCCCGCTGTCCTTCTTCTCCACCTCAACTTCAAACGTCCTGCTTCCTAGGAAGATGCCTGAAGCGTTCAGCTTGTTGACGAGAGTGTCCAGCTGCTCCGCAGGTCTAGATGCACAGTCTACGATGAGGGCTATCAGGTCTGCGTTCCTCGCAACTGCTAGGCTCCTCGATGTGAAGGGCGTCTCGTCGAGGCTTGAAGTAATGACCGCGGGAAGCTCGACCAGCTGGATTCCCACGTCTTCGACTTGCATCATGCTTGGCACGGGCTTTGTCGTAGTGAGTTCGTAAGAACCTACCTCTGGCCTGGCGTTGGTCAGGACGTTAAGCAGGGTCGACTTGCCGGAGTTAGCCGCCCCAAGCAGGACAACTGTCGCCGCCCCCTCCTTCCTCACCGTGAAAACGTCCTGACGCGAGACCTTGGTAGATTTTTTCTTCTCGAGCTCTCTCCTGAGCCTGGCTAGAGTTGTCTTGAGCTGGGCCCTCATCTTTTCCGTACCCTTGTGGTCGGGGATGAGGGGTAGGGCCTCCTCCAAGGCCTTTATCTTCTCCTCAACAGTCTTGGCCTCATGGTATTTGGCGAGCTTCGCCTGTGCCTCGGCTGGGAGGTTAGTGGGCATTCCTGTGTTTAATGAGCATGGGGAGGGAATAAATCTTAAACGTAGTTGAGCAGGAAGTAGACGAAAACTCCTAAAGCTAGGCTTGTGCTCCACAGCCGGACAGCCCACCGGCCGACAATTCTGTGCCGCGTATTTCCGACCTGGCTTACTTGTAGAAAACCGCCCGTAAGAATGTTGTACAGCACCAACGGAACAGAAATTATCGAGAGGCCGAGGTGGACGGCCAGAGACGGCAGGTAGATGAAGTCCCTTATGAGCTCCGGGCCAGTAAAATGCTTAACGCCGCCGAAAAACAACCTAGAAACGTACATCACCAGGAAACCCGTTATCAAGATGAACGATGCCAGCATCAAGGCTTTGTGTCGCCCTATTTTCCTCTTCTTTATGGCGTCGAACCCGCCGATTAGTGTAAAAAGGGCTGCGGAGTTTACTGCGGCTATGGCGTGAGGAAGGATTTCAACGATAGTGGGAGGCTGCGCGGGGACGGGCCGTGGTGCCAGCAGAAGGTACGCTAGGACGGTGTAGGCGGTCAGGGTGATCAATAGCGTTAGGATGGAGTGGATGCGCATCTTCATCGCAGGGGTTTAGGAAAATCACAATTTAATTCTCCCTCAACCACTTGGTACCGGGTTGAAGAGTCTTTTCAACGAGGCTAGGGAGCTGTTGAACAGAGCGGGCGTAGATGCGAGGCTGGAGTTTCCCAAGCAGAAAGGCCACGGCGACCTGTCTACGGCTGTTGCTTTTGACTTGAGCAAGCGGATGGGCGGGGATCCGTTTGAGAGGGCGAGGATGATTGCTGAGAAGCTGGATGTTTCGGAGGCTAGGTACGTCGACCATGTCGAGGCTGTGAGACCCGGCTACGTTAACTTTTACGCACGCTGGGATGCTTTAGCCGAGGAAGTGGTCCGTGAGGCTATCGGGGCAGGCCCAGGGTACGGGCAGGTCGATGTAGGCAGGAATACCTATGTGTTGGTGGAGCATACGAGCGTAAATCCTAACAAGGCTCTTCACATAGGCCACGCCAGGAACACATGTCTGGGCGACAGCCTCGCGAGACTCCTAGTAAAGACGGGGCACAGAGCAGCCGTGGCCAACTACGTCGACGACAGCGGAGTCCAGATGGCCGACCTCCTACTAGCCTTCACCAAGCTAGGCTACAGCCTCCAGCCTCCTCACGGAGTCAAGTTCGACGACTACTGCGGCAGGGTTTACACCGAGGTTAGCCGGAGGATAGCTGAGGAGACCAGCTTGGAGGCTGAGAAACGATTGATTTCGGCGGCCTTGGAGGATTCTGAGTCCGAGTACTACAAGCTCAACAGAGCAATCGTTGACGAGGTGATGAAGAACCAGCTCAAGACATGCCAGAGGCTTGGAGCACGCTACGACGTGCTCAACCGCGAAAGCGACGTACTATCCTTCGACCTGTGGAGAGAGACATTCGAAAAACTGCGGAAGGCCGGGGCTGTCTACCTGTGTGAGGAGGGCCCTAAGAAGGGATGCTGGATGATAAGCTTGTCCGACCACCCTACGCTAAGCAGAGAAGGCGACGAAGTGTTGGTCAAGAGCGACGGAACAACCACCTACGTTGCAAGAGACATAGCGTACGCGGCGTGGAAGCTCGGCGCTGTATCGAGAGACTTCAAGTACAGTAGGTGGGGGGAGAACAGCGACGGCTCGCCAGTATACATCACGGACGTGAACGGCCGTGAAGCCGTTGGGTTCGGCGGCGCTTCGCTGACTATCAACGTTGTGGATGCACGTCAGAAACGGCCTCAGGAAGTCGTGAAACATGCTCTCAGCAAGCTGGGGGTGGACCCGGCCAACTACGTACACTACGCCTACGAGGTTGTTTCGCTCAGCCGTTCGGATGCAGCACGTCTCCAAGTCGAGGTGCAAAACCAGCAGTTCGTTCACATGAGCGGGAGGAGCGGTGTTTACATAAACGCCGACCCCTTGCTCGACTACATCGTAGATAAAGCCGTGGAGGGCGCTTTGAAAAGGCATCCCGAATGGACCCACGAGAAGGCGCGGAATGTGGGTGAGAAGATAGCTGTCGCGGCTTTGAGATACTTCTTGGTGAGGTCAGACCCGGACAAGATGATTGTCTTCGACAGCGACCAAGCGTCGGACATAGAGGGAGACACAGGACCCTACATCCAGTACGCTTACGCAAGAGCGACGAGGATACTCGAGAAGGCTGACACGAAGCCCGAGCCCAGAGCCTACGGCCCTGTATTGGAGGAGCAGGAGAAAGACCTCGTCAGGTCCATCGGCCTGCTGCCTTTCGTGCTGGAGGATGCTGTCAGAATCCTTTCGGTCAAGCGAGTGGCTGGTTATCTGAGGGAGCTGGCCGTCTCGTTCAACAACTTCTACGAAAAATGCCCCGTCCTGACGTCCAGCGGCGAAGTGAAGGCCTTCAGGCTAGCTTTAGTTGGCGCATTCAGGTCGGCTTTGGCCTCCGCCGCCTGGGTAGTGGGAATACCGCTGGTTGAGGAGATGTAGGAATGGCCGCTCAAAGAATATATACACTCTGATGAACCCTTCGTCCGTGAGGTACGAGATAAGGAACAGGCCGGCTTATTCTATGCTGGAGGTTGAGCTGCTGCCCGGGGAGGCGATCGAGGCGGAGGCCGGAGCCATGACTTACATGACGCCGAACATCCAAGTCTCGACACGGATGAGGCAGGAGAGCTTCCTAACGACTCTAGGTCTGAAGATTCTCGGCGGCCAGTCTTTCTTCGTCAACGAGTACACGGCGGTCAACACCGCCGGAAGGCTAGCCCTAGTCTCAGCCCCGCTCGGAGACATGGCTCATCTTAAGGTCTTCCCCGACTCGGGCTACATCGTCCAAAAGTCATCCTACGTTGCCTCAAGCCCAACAGTCGACCTAGATATAAAGTGGCAGGGCTTTACGAGAGGGTTGTTCGGCCAGGGTTTATTCATGATTAGAGTTTCGGGACAAGGCGACCTTTTCATCAACACCTTCGGAGCTTTGGAGAAGATCTCCCTCAAGCCGGCTGAAGAGCTGCTTGTCGACAACTTTCACCTAGCGGCTTTCTCGGACAGCTGCACGTACGAAGTCAGAAAGTTCGGCGGGCTCAAGTCCACTATTCTGGGCGGCGAGGGTCTTGTGGTGGCGGTGAAAGGACCTGGAGAGGTCTATGTCCAGACCAAGAACCCGGCAGAGTTCGCTGAATGGCTGTGGACTCTCTTGGACCCCTACGTAAGGTCCCGAGCCCGATGATTTAGAGAAGGTCGAGCGATTGACCCGTTCTCGGAACTATGACCTCTATCTCCTCGCTACGGAGAAGCTCGACAAACATCTCGGGCGACTCGGTGTGGATGGGCACGACCCTGCGTGGATTAACCCGCATGATGAGGTCCAGAATGTCGGGGCCTGAAGCATGCCCCGATGAATGTATGTGATGCATCTCAAGCCCGAGAAGCTCAACCCAGTTTTTTATCTTGTCCATTTCGATTATCTGCTCCTCAGAATGCGGCTCGCTTGTTGCGAGGATGAAGGGAGACTTGGGCGACGGCCTTAAACCAGCTAGGTCGATTATGTCCCCGGCTTTGCTTAGCACCAGAATGTATCTAGACGGCTTCTGCTTCACATCCTCCTCCCTCACCGTCGGCGCAGCGTTGGTTATGGCTTTCATCCACTTGGGGTAGTCGGATGTGGAGTAAGTGCCCGTGCCCCTCCTCTCGAGGTATACAACTATCCGACCATCGGATATTACGGGGACGTCGATCCTTAGTTTCCCGCTTCCGAGTTTTTTCAATACTTGAGCGTGATGCATCGATATGGCTGGAATACGGTCGTTCTCCTCCGCAACCTTGAGGACTGTGTTGAGCCGGTCGAAGTCCATCATGCCGACAACGACGGCGGCAAGCTTGTCCTCAGACCTTTTCATCACAACGTTCATTTCACGCCTTACATCCTCCTCGGACATGCTCGCAGCCTCCCCTATTCTCGTTCCCTCCACGACCAGAGTCTCCACCCCCATCCGCCTGCATTCCCTGATGAATTCATCCGTCATGTCTCGCCTTGGGCCATGCATCCTCAAGTCTCCGGTGTAGGCCACGGCTCCTCCCCCGCCCTCGACAATCAAGCCGTAAGCCGCTGGTATAGAGTGGTCGACGTGGACTGGGTGTATCCTCATCCCGGCGACTTCAAAGACGTCACCGGTCCTGAAGGTGTTTATAGTCCTCTTAGCCTCGTCGTCGAGTAAAACCTCGTCCCTAGCCTGTCTCACTTCTTCACGTGCTTTAACCAGCAACTTAGCCCCCTCGCCCATGTACACAGGTATGTCGGGCCTGAGCAGGCCGACGTGGCCGTAGTGGTCGATGTGTCCGTGCGAGACGACGACCGCCTCGACGAACGGTTTATCATCACGCAGACGGCTGGGGGTTGTTTCTTCCACGTACAAGCCCTTGATGGCTGGAACCACGCCCGTCAAAACATAATCCTCCACTAATGCAAAGCTCCGGGGCCTGAGAAACATGCTGAAGTAGTTGTTCCGGGCGGTAAAGTCCACGCCGAAGTCAAGAAAGACCCGGCCCTCCTCCTCCAACAGTATCTTGTTCCCGCCTATCCTGCCCGCTCCCCCGTAAACCGTTGCCCTCAACCTAGGTTTTTCAGCAGGCTGTGGTGTTTATGCTTTACCTCAAGCGTTCTTAAGCAGCGCCACAGGGACGAGCCGCCTGCGAAGCCTCTGTACCGTGTGGCTGGGATTTTGCTCTGGAAAAGGAGGCTAACCAGCCTGCTAGGTTTAGTATGCTTTAAATAACGGCGTTATAAAGGCCCGACGGTATGGAGCTGGAGATAGTCGACCTTCACGCAAGCGTCGAGGGAAAGCAGATACTCAAAGGCGTCAACCTCAAGGTTAGGGAGGGTGAGATACACAGCCTGATGGGGCCGAACGGCTCCGGCAAAAGCACGCTAGCCGCAGTCATAATGGGCCATCCCAAGTACACCGTCGACAGCGGCGACAT
>JAWAFZ010000055.1:0-6807 GCA_038890155.1 Candidatus Caldarchaeum sp.
CCTGAGCGTTTTCACCTTCGGGTTCTACGACTACGTGCCGTCGCTCGCAGCCGCCATAGTTCACACTCCGTTCACAGCGGTCGTCATCCGTGGACAGATGCTTAACCCGCCGAGGGAGAAGCTTGAGATGGCTCACGCATACGGAGCCGGCGGCGGCCTCATCATAAGGCATATCTACATACCCTACCTAGTCCCAACCATAACCTCCGAGGCCCGCGTGGCCTACGCTCATGCATGGAAGATCACCGTGTTGGCAGAAATATTTGGTTTCAGCAGCGGAGCCGGCTACATGATTAAGATCTACTTCGCCAGCTTGGACATCGCCAGAGTGCTCGCCTGGGCCCTTATCCTAATCGTCACGGTGATGGTCGTGGAGGAGGTTCTTAGAGTTGTTGAGAAAAACCTCTCAAGATGGCGTGGACGCAACGTGTGAAGGCTATGCGTAAGCTTTTTCTACTACTGTGAACACATAGCGACGTGAGCCAAGAGTATGCAACTGTCCTCGACAGGATGCTCCGCTACGAGAAGTACGTGTACGTGGGTAAGGATGTTAAGCGTCTGGACTCTATCGAGAAGGTTTTGGGATCCGCCAAGTACACCATGGATTTCTACACAGAGGAAGTTTATCCCTTACGCGTTGTGTTCAGCAAACATCCCCACGCATTCATAAAGAGCATCAGGGTCGGGGCGGAGGTTGAGAAGCTCAAGGCTAGGGTGCTGACGGCGAGAGACATCCCGGGCGAGAACCAGATAGGCTACTACGTACCCGACCAGCCTCTGCTGGCCGTTGACAAGGTGAGGTATGTCGGCGAGCCTGTGGCGCTGGCCGTAGCACCAGACATAGACAAAGCCTCCGAAACGCTGCAGCACGTCGAGGTGGACTACGAGCCACTACCAACTGTCGACGACCCGGAGGAGTCTCTCCGGTCAGGGGTGAGGATCCATGAGAACGGAAACCTTGCTGGCTCTGTCAAGATACGGAAGGGAAGCGTTGAACGAGGGTTCGCCGACGCCCACGTCGTAATCGAGAACAAGTACAGGACAGGCCATCAAGACCATGCATACATCGAGCCGGAGGCAGCGATCTGCATCCCGGAATACCCCAACAGCTACACCGTCATCGCAACGACGCAGAACCCGTTCAGGAGCAGGGACGTCGTCGCCCGCATCCTTGGGGTAAGCCACTCGAAGGTAAGGATAATCGCTCCCTACATAGGCGGCGGCTTCGGCGGGAAGGACACGATGGGCCCAATACTGTGCGCCCTCCCAGCCCTCGCAGCCATGAAGATGCGCAAACCCGTTGCCCTCTGCTTCACCCGTGAAGAATCGGTCAAGTACCACTTCAAGAGACCGCCTTTCACGATCCGGTACAAGTCGGGAGCCGACAGGAGAGGACGTTTGACAGCAGTAGACGTCGAGTTCCTCGTAGACACGGGAGGGTATGCTACGCAGGGCGTCGCCTTGATGAGGCGTGCCGCATTCCACGGAACAGGGCCCTACGAAGTCCCCAACGTCAAGATAGACGGGTTCTCAGTCTACACCAACAAGGTTCCGGCAGCGGCGTTCAACGGCTTCGGCAACCCCGAAATACTGTTTGCCGCGGAGCGTCAGATGGACCTGCTTGCTGAAGAGCTGGACATCGACCCGCTTGATTTCAGGCTGATTAACGCATTAGTTAGGGGAAGCAGGACAGGAACCAACCAACTGCTGGACCACTCGGTAGGAGTTAAAGAACTCATCAAAAACGTCGGCGAAAAAGCCGGATGGTACGTCAAGCGGAGCAAGGCAGGCAGGCCTGTGGAAGGGGGCAAGCTTTACGGCGTGGGCGTCGGATGCGGGTGGCATGGCTGTGGAACGACTGGCGTCAAACAGGACTGGGCGGGCGCCGCGGTGATCATAAACCCGGACGGAAGCATAACCTACAGGACAGGCATCGTGGAGATAGGGCAGGGAACGCACACAGGCCACGCCACGATTGTCGCTGAAATAATGGGAGTCCCAGTAGAGAAAGTTCACGTTGAGACCGTGGACACCAGCTCAGTCCCGGACAGCGGCGAAACCCACGCACAGAGAGGCGTGATGATAGGAGGAACAGCGGCAGCCGACGCAGCCATAAAGCTACGAAACCGTGTAGTGAAACTAGCCGCAGAAATGCTTGAATGCAGCGAGGAGGACGTCGAGGTCAGGCAGGGAAACATTTTCGTCAGGGGAGTTCCAACCAAAAGCCTCACGTTCAAAGAAGTCGCTAAAGAGCTTTACATGCGGGGCATATCACCCGCCGAGTTCGGCTTCATCAAAGCTAGGAGAGGCGTTCCAGACCCTGAAACAGGCCAAGGAGACCCATACGCAGCGTACAGCTTCGCCTGCTGCGTCGCAGAGGTAGAGGTCGACGTAGAGACCGGCAGGGTGAGGGTTCTGAGCGTGTTTCCGGGCTTGGAGGCTGGAACGATCATAAACAGAGAGCTTGTCAAAGGCCAGATGTACGGCTGTGCGTTGATGGGCCAGGGCTTCGCTCTTTCTGAGAGGGTTGTGTTCAAGAACGGGGCCGTGAGGCTGCGTGGGCTCGGCGACTACTTCTTACCCGGGTCGAAAGACTTCCCCGAGCTAGGCGAGCCGGTGTACGTCGAGGACCCCTACCGGTATTCAGCCTTCGGCGCTAAAGGCGCTGGAGAGGTAGCTCTGTCAGCGACGTCAGCAGCCATAGCCAACGCCGTATGCAACGCCACAGGCATAAAATTCACAGAGCTGCCGATTACTTACGAGAAGGTCTTCTTCGCCCTGGAAAGGAGTTAACGGCATGAAGACGCTCCTGCCACAGTTTGATTACGTCCGGCCATCGTCGCTCGACGAGGCGTTGAGGATCCTTGACAGGTATGATGGTCAAGCTGAGGTGCTGGCGGGCGGTACCGACCTTCTGGTCAAGCTGAAGGACAAGCTGACCTACGACAAGAAGATCATCGTCGACGTCAACAGGCTGAAGGAGCTGGACTACGTTAGGAGGGTTGGGGACGAGGTTTTTGTCGGAGCCCTCACCCGTGTGGAGACGCTGTACGTCTCGGATGACCTGCGTCAAACAACTCCGCTGTTGGCTGAAGTGGGGCACGAGTTCGGAACTTGGCAGATTAGGAACACTGCTACGATCGGCGGGAACCTTGCAAACGCAAGCAACTCAAACGATTACGGCGTAGCTTTGATGGTTCTGGATGCAAAACTACGGATCAAGAGCCTTAAAGACGAGAGAACTTTAAGTGTTGAGAAGTTTTTCCTAGCCAACCACAAAGCCGACATAAGGCCCGGCGAGCTCTTGGTCGAGGTCTCTTTCAAAGTCCCCGCTCAGGGCTCGGGCACTGCTTTCCTCAAGATGGAGGGACGTGAAAGCTCTTCCTACCCCATCATCAACTCGGCGGCCCTGGTCCGGCTCAACTCCAAACAAGAGATTGAGGAGGCCAGGCTGGCTGTTGGGGGAGCTGCCCCAACACCGATCAGGCTGAGGAGCGTCGAGGAGAAGCTCCGAGGGCTCGGATTGAACGACTGGGAAAGCACAGACTCTGTGCTGCGTGAGGTTAAGAACCACGTAAACCCCTCATCCACAAATGCTGCGAGCAGGCGGTACAAGGTCGAGATGGCCTACGTCTACGTGAAAAGAGCTCTTCAGGCTGCAGCATCTCGGGCAGGGTTTTTATCGGAGGGAGTAAGCACGGGGTTGAGAAGATGAACAGGGTTCACGTGGAGTTCAAGCTGAATGGACAGCACGTCTCTCTAGATGTAGAGCCCAACTACACGCTTCTCGACATGCTAAGGCTCAAGCTTGACACGCTCAGCCCCAAGAAAGGATGCGACAGCGGCGACTGCGGAGCCTGCACAGTCCTTGTAGAAGGAAAACCCGTCTGCTCATGCCTCATGCTGGCCCCTCAAGTCGACGGCTTGGAAGTACTCACCTTGGAGGGCCTCGGCGGAGAGAAGCTTCACCCCGCTCAGGAGGGCTACGTAAAGGCCTTCGGCCTGCAGTGCGGCATATGCACCCCTGGCTTCATCATGACCACTGCGGCGTTGTTGGAGAAGAACAGCAACCCGACGGTAGACGAGATTAAGCAAGCACTAGAAGGAAACATATGCAGATGCACCGGCTACGCCCAGATCATCAAAGCGGTGGAGACCGCTGCATCCATCAAACGGAGGTCCTAAACAGTTGAGGCCCAACCTCCTTTACTAAACTTCATCGCTGCAACGTATAGGCTTACGCACATTATCATCAGCAACACTCCCAAAGCGCTGAGTTGAGACCAGAACCCGTAGTTGTACAAGTCATAGAGAATGACCGGGAGAACCTCGGAGCCTGTCTTCGACAGCAGTATTGATATGCTCAGCTCCCTGGTGAAGATAACCGCCAGCAACAGCCAGCCAGCAGCTATTCCCCCTCTTATCAGCGGAACCGTGACTGAACGAATCGTCTTCAGCATGGACGAGCCGCACACCCTGGCCACGTTTTCAAGGTCCTGGTCAACCTGTATCAAGTTGGATGACACGGACCGCAGGCCGTAGGGCATGAACCTCGTTATGTAGGCCAGCATGATCAACCAGATCGTTCCGTACAGACCTACCGGGAAGGAGACGTAGAACCAGATCAGACCTAGGGCTATTATCATGCCGGGCAGGGAGAACGGAAAATAGGCAAGCATTTCAAGCAGGCCGTTCATGCGGGACTTTGTCCGTAGAGTTATGTAAGCTGTGAGGGAGAGGAGCATCATGGCTAGGGTGGCTCCGAGGAATGCGATTATCAGGGTGTTGTAGAAGGCTCTCTCAACCCCCGGATAGGCGAAGAGCCTGAAGTAGTGCTCGAAGGTGAGGTTTGAAAGCGACTCGAGCGTCGGAACCCTGAAAACCGGCATCATCGAGACAATAACAATCAAACCGATCGGCATCAGCACGCCAAAGCCTAGGAACAACAACACAATAAACGCCACGGGGTACCTCCACCTACCTAGGTCGAGCAGGCTTTGCTTGAAACCCTTCTGCGTTATCGTCACGAACCTGTAGGATTGACGCGTGTAGTGCCTGTACAGCACCACCAGCAGGGCGCTCATGATGAAGAAGAGAACAGCTATGCTGCTGCCCTTGCCGACGTCCGTTGCGTAGCCGGAGGTTATTACCTTGTAGACGTAGGTGGGCATGACCCATATGTTTGCGGGTATGCCTAGAAACGCTGGAACGTCGAAGATCTCGAGAGACCTGATGATGTTCAGCAGCGTGACGGCCAGTACTGCGGGCCTTAGTATGGGTAGTATGACTTGCGTCGCCACCCTTAGGGAGCTGGCTCCTGAAACCTTAGCTCCTTCTATGAGTGAGAAGTCGAGAGACCTCAGCGAGGAGTAGATGATGATGAAGGATAGGGGAGCTTCGAACAAGCCCATAACCCACACCATCCCCCACATGGAGTATATGTTGAAGGGTTTTTCAGCCAAGTTGAGCAGCTGGACTAGGTAGTTGTTGATGAAGCCGATGCGTGGGCTGAACATGAAAACGTAGCCTACTGCGAGAAGAGACATCGGAACCATGTAGGGAAGTATGGCCAGCACTTCGATTACACGTTTAAGCGGCACGTTGGTCATGGTGACGAGGAAAGCTAGGATGAACCCGTACAGGACAGCTATGGCAGTAGCCCCGAGCGTGTATATCGCAGTAGATGCAAGGACGCTGTAAAACTCCCGTTCAAAAAGGACGCCGGCGTAGTGCGAGAGCGTCAGAACGCCCGGCTGTCCAGGCGACGTCGACCAGAAGCTTCCGAACACGAGGAAGGCCACCGGCCCTACCGTAAGCCAGGCAACAGTCCCGGTAACTATGATGATGACTAAGGATGTAGGTGAAAAAAATTGGGAGCCTTTTATTGTCAATTCCCCATTCTTATCCGATTACCTGTGTGAGCCTCTGTCTGAAGGCTGACAACTCGGTCTCAGACACCAGCGGTATTACTTTGATGCCGACGTTCTGGTAGCCGAGGTTGACCTTGTGCAGGGTAATAGCTGGGTCGATGACTGCCGGCAGCTCGCCTACTCCTTGCAGGACCTTCATCCCTTCGTACAGCAAAAACTGGGTCAGCAGCTTGGCAGCGTTCGGGTTTGGCGGACGGCTGGCCATCGCCAGCGACGTCGGATGTATGAAAGTCGGGTTCGGCCACACGGTGTTGACAGGCCTCCTCTCGAGAGCTTCGCCCAGTGCGTTGGAGTGGTACGCAAGCCCCACCTCCGCTTCACCCGTGCCGACCGCTGTGGCTATCCTCTGGGCGACGTTGTGCCAGACGACGTCGTTAGCCTTCAACCTCCGCATCCAGTCGAAATACTTCTCCTCGCCCCATGTCTTCATCAAGTAAATATGGAATATGCCCGCCGAGAGGTGTGTCTTCGGGTCCAAGGCCCATATCTTCCCCTTCCACCTCGGGTCAGCTAAATCCTCAAGGCTCTTGGGAGCCCTGTCGGCGCTGACGAGCTGCTCGTTGTAGATTATGACGTATGCCAGCAGCCTTATTCCGAACCCGTAGGGCAGAACTAGGTCGCTTGGAAAGCCTTCAGGCAGCCTGAGGCTTGGAACTGTTGCGTATCCAAGGTCGATGGCGGGCTTCACAGCCGTGTCGGTGGCGAAGACCACGTCGTAAGCGTATACACCTCCACTATACTCTGTCCTGATTTTATCCAGCACAACCGTCGCGTCGGCTCTCCAGAACTCAAGAGTTATTCCCGGAAACCGTTGCTCGAACACCTTCTTGAACTCCTGAAGCTGAGGAACCGGGATCGATGAATACATTATCACCTT
>JAWAFZ010000056.1:0-6776 GCA_038890155.1 Candidatus Caldarchaeum sp.
GAGGCCGACAAGTACGGCAGGATCTATCTTCCCCCCGTTCTAAGGGAAAGGCTCGCCAACATGGCCGCCTTCGAGATCACTCTAGTCAACGGCGAGCTTTTCCTG
Source organism: Candidatus Caldarchaeum sp. (assembly GCA_038890155.1). Taxonomy (GTDB): domain Archaea; phylum Thermoproteota; class Nitrososphaeria_A; order Caldarchaeales; family Caldarchaeaceae; genus Caldarchaeum. Next base: position 106 of record JAWAFZ010000056.1, read on the forward strand.
AAGTTCAGAAGGTTCTAGGCCGGGGGTGCTCGCATGCCGAAGTATGTAATAACGCTGGAGTCGGACGATGTGGAGGTTTCCTGCGAAGCTGCTTCTAAGGAGGAGGCGATGAGCCAGGTCAACGACTTGATAGAGGTCTACAGGGCTGTGCTGGAAAGGTTGAGGGAGAAACCGAAGACGATGGTCTCCAAGCGGAGGGGTAAGTCGGAGGCCGTCGAAGTGCTCAGGATACTTGAGGAGCAGGTTATACCGTCTTCTTTCTTCAGCCAACCTCGTTCGACGGCAGAAGTCAGGGAGAGGGTCTCCGAGCTCGTTAACATTAAATTCCAGAGCAGAAAGGTCAGCCAAGCTCTCGGCATACTCCACAAGAAGGGCGTCCTCGCAAGAGTGGGATTGAGAGGGGACTACAAATACTATCTCAAAACAAGTAGGTAAGAAGATGTCTCAGGTTCTTGAAACCGTCAAGGTTTACTTCCTGCTGACCAAGCCCAACGTCTGGTGGCTTCTCGCTTTCACAGGCGTGGCGGGAATGGTTGCGGGCTCGGGCGGGCTGCCCAATCCTTCGCTTTTCGCCGCTGCTTTTGCTGGGATAACGCTAGGCGTCGCCGGGACGGAGGCCGTCTCCAACTACATCGAGAGAAACCTCGACGCAAGCATGAAGAGAACCTCGCGCAGAGTTCTTCCCCGTGGACTGATATCGCCGGAGTGGAAGGCCCTAGCCTTTGGGCTGAGCTTGATAGCTTTGTCGCTCGTGATTAGTTTCTCGATAAACCCTGTGGCTTTCTTCTTCATGTCCAGCGGGATGTTCAACTACTTGGTGATGTACGTGTTGTGGGCTAAAAGACGCACTCCTCTAAACATCATCATCGGCAGCTATTCGGGAGGGGCTCCGTTGATGGCCGGCTACACAGCTGCGAGCCTCTGGCCTACTCTAGAGGCCTGGATTCTAGCCGCTTTGATAGTGTTGTGGATCCCGCCGCACATCTGGAGCCTAGCCCTGATATACAAGGAGGACTACAGGAACGCCCACGTCCCCATGCTGCCTGTCGTGGCTTCGGAGGCCACAGCCATACGCTGCATATCTTCAACAACCATTATCTCAGTAATTTTCACTTTCCTGCTCTACGTTCTGTACCCCGAGAAGTACGGCTTGCTTTACTTGACGGCGGCCGTCCTCAGCGGAGCAGTTATAGCTATTCCGTCTCTTGCGCTCATCGTTAAGCCGTCCAAAAAGTCGGCTTACACGTTGTTCAAGCTCACAAGCCCGCAGCTGTTCATCATAATGATGGCTGTGATTGTTGACAACCTAGTCTGACCCTTCTGGCCGGCCGTATCCTCCCCCTCCCGCCGTACGGATGACCAGAGTATCCCCCTTCTCCAGAACAACCACGTCCTTAGACCTCAGCTTCAGCGTCTCGCCCTCCGCCCTGACCACCAAGTACTCGCTGGGCGCACCGTCTCCACCTCCCCGAAGACCCCAAGGCCTGTTCCTCGACCTCTCACCCATGACGGCTACGTTTATCCTCGCCAAAGCTTTCAAGCTCCTCTCGATGCCCATGCCTCCCCTCCACCTGCCAACACCACCGCTACCGTCCCTCAGCCTGTAGGACATGAAAAGCACGGGGTAGTAGTGCTCGATGACCTCTACCGGTGTGTTGAGCGTGTTCGTCATGTGGCTGTGAATCCCGTCGACGCCGTCCATCCCCGGCCGAGCGCCTCCACCTCCTCCGATGGTTTCGTAGAAAGCCCACGCCTTGCCTGTCTCGGGATGGATTCCACCCATCATCAGGTTGTTCATGCTGCCGTTGCTCGCCGCGGGAACCTTGTCGGGCATAGCCTGCGACAGGGCTTTGAAGAGAACGTCTACGATGCGCTGGCTTGTCTCTAAGTTGCCGGCTGCTACTGGCGCCGGCTTGACAGGGTTGACTATCGTTCCGGGAGGAGCGTGGATTGATAGTGTGCGGAGGAAGCCGTCGTTGAGAAGTATCTCGGTAGGGAGCATCGTCTTCAAGGCGTAAGTGGTCGCCGCCGTCGTGACCCCCAGCACGGCGTTGAGCGGTTTGTCAACCTGCTTCTCAGTACCCTCAAAGCTGACGTCAAAGCCTTCAGAGTTTATCGAAAGCCTCGCCCTGATCACCAAGTCCCTGTCATCGAGCTCTAGGCAGTCCTCGCCGTGCCAAGTACCGTGGGAGATCTTCTCCAGCTCCGTCTTGACGAGCTGAGTTGTTCTGTCGAGTATCTGCTCAACGGCCTCGTTGAAGACTTTGAAGGAAACTTTGTCGATGAGCTCGACTACTTTCTTCTCGCCCATGAGGTTCGCCGCCACCTGAGCCCTAAGGTCTCCCAGCGTTATCTCCGGCATGCGTGTGTTGGACTTGATTATCTCGACGACGTCGTCGACCAGCTTGTTCCTCTCCATCAGCTTTACGGGAGGTATCACCAGCCCCTCCTGCCACAAGGTCTCCGCCCTTATCGATATGCTGGACGGGTCTATTCCCCCCACGTCTACTTGATGGGCTTTGTTGGCCACGTATGCGGCCAGCCGGCCGTTGAAGAAGACAGGCCTTATCGTGGTTACGTCGTTCAGGTGTGTTCCAGCGATGTAGGGGTCGTTCAGCACGAACATGTCGCCGGGAGAGACCTCGACGCCTTTCTGCTCCAAGTACTTGATCGTGTTCCTCAGCCCAAGAGGCAGCGACCCTATGTGGACGGGGATGTGCTCAGCCTGGCCTATCAGCCTGCCAGCCGAGTCGAGTATGGCGCAGCTGTGGTCTGCTCTCTCACGGATGTTGGGCGAAAAAGCCGACTTCCTCAAGGCCACGCCCATCTCCTCAGAGATGTAGAGAAGGCTGTGCCTGACTATCTCGACGGTTATGCTCATCGCTTCATCACCAAGCACCCTGTGCCGTCCACCGAAGCCCTCCAACCTGGAGGTATTACAGTAGTCGAGTCGTATTCCTCAAGCACCGCAGGACCCTCAACTTCGTCGCCGGCTTGGAGCGAGTCGCGTCTGATGACGTTGGCGTCGACAAACTCCTGCCCGAAGAAGACACGTCTGGTCCTCACGCTCTTACTGGTGGATGAGGTGAGTTTTTGAGTGAAGACCGGCCGCTTCGACGGAACAACTACCGCTACCCTAGCCGCAACCACCTCTATCTTCTCGCCGGAGTGAGTATATCCGTAGGTTGCTTCATGCTTCTCCTCGAAAAGCTCCACCGCTCTGCGGAGGTTCAAGGGCCTGCTTGCCTCCACCTCTATCTCATAGCCTTGACCCCTGTACCTAAGGTCTAGGCTCCGCAGCACGCTGGACTCGCTGAGGTCAAGCCTTCTCGACAGCTGGTTGAGTGCGTTTGTCTCGATCTCTCGAAACAGGTTTTCGAGGAGGTCTTCGTCGCTGGGCTCTATTACTTTGACGAGTCCTTTTACGTAGGTGTATCTCATGTCGGTCATCAGCAGCCCGAGGGATGAGAAGAGGCCAGGGTTGGGCGGTATGATCACGGTTGAGACTCCGATTTGCTGGGCCAGCTCAGCCGCATGCATGGGTCCTGCTCCCCCGAATGCGAAGAGGACGAACTCAGTAGGGTCTAGGCCTCTCTCCAGCGTCACGATGTGTATAGCCCTTGCCATCTGGAGGTTGATGAGCACGAGCGAAGCCCATGCACATTCGACGACGCTCATCCCAGCCCTGCTCGACACACGCCTCAACGCATCCTCCGCAAGCCTCTTGTCCAGCTTCATCTCACCCCCAAGCAGGTACTCGACCCTGCCCAGCTCAAGGTTGGCGTCAGTTATCGTCGGCATCACTCCTCCAAGCCCGTAGCAGGCGGGCCCCGGCTCAGCTCCAGCGCTCAACGGCCCAACCCTGAGAAAACCTCCCGGGTCAGCGTCTATGACAGTCCCACCGCCGGCGCTGACCTCGGCCAAGTCGATTGAGGGAAACCTCACAGGGTAGCCGCTTCCCTTAACCATCCTCCCCATATGCGCCTTACCACCCACCTCTATCTCGGGCACGTAAGTAGGCTGGCCGTCGACGACGACGCCGGCTTTGGCGGTCGTCCCACCCATGTCGAGGCTGATGACTCTCCTGTAGCCCGTCAACGCAGCCAGCTTAGACGCGCCGATGACTCCCGCAGCAGGCCCCGACTCGATGCAAGCCACAGGCCTCGTCGCAGCCTCCAACACGTCCACAAGCCCGCCCGCAGAACTCATTATCTGCACAGGCGCCGCAACCCCTATCTCCATAAGCCCACGCCTTACAGACTCAAGGTATCGTGCAACCACGGGGGCTAGGGCTGCGTTGACGACTGTTGTGCTCGTCCTCTCGTACTCCCTGTGCTCTGGGTCAACTTCGTAGGACGCGAAGACAGGCACTCGGAGCCTTTCAGCCAGATGGTTCTTAGCCTTAACCTCGTTGGCGGGGTTGACGTAGCTGTTCAGGAAAGAGACAGCCAAGGCTTCGACCCCTAACTTCTTCAAGGCTTCCGCGACTTTTTCCAGCTCCTCCACGCTAACCTCCTTCAACACATTCCCACGGCTGTCAACCCTCTCCGCCACCTCCAGCCTCCTCTCCCTCGGGACGACCGGGCTAGGCCTCTGGTAGAACAAGTTGTAAAGCTCAGCCCTGTTCTGCCTACCTATCTCGAGAACATCCCTGAAACCAAACGTGGTTATCAGCCCAACCCGTGGAACCCTCAGCCCAAGCTGGCCCCTGAAAAGGTTCGTCCCGATGGTGTTGACGTGGACAACCAGGTCCACCACGCCGGGCTCAACCCCGTCCATCTCCAGAAACGACTTCACCGAGTTGAGAAAACCGTTCTCAGGGCTTGACGGAGTGCTCCTCACTTTGACCTTGAACATCCGACCGCTCTCCATGTCGACAGCAACAAGGTCCGTGAACGTCCCGCCAACGTCTACAGCGACGTGAACCCTAGCCGGCATAAGCCGCTTCATGATCAGAGGTGTTTGGTTTTTAAACATATGGTCGTACTTGGAGCTGGAGTTATTTTTATATAGAGAGACAGTTGACAATCAACGGTAATGTCTCAGAAAGCGGAGACCGGTCCTTTAGGCAGGGTGTTTGACGAGTTTTTCAAGTGGCTTGTTGAGAGGCTTGAAAGAACGCCTATAGTGACTTTCAGGTTTCAAATCCCAAGGCTTGCTGTTAGCCCTTTCGGCTACCTAGGGACTCTCACAGGCATCGTGTTTCTGCTGCTGGGCATCACCGGCGCCCTGCTGATGCTGTACTACAGGCCGGACGTCAACCTAGCCTACAACAGCGTGAAGGAGATTGAGGAGACCATCGAGTTCGGCTTCTTCCTCCGAAACATCCACTACCATGCATCCAACGCCATGGTCTTCCTCGCCATCGCACACATGTTCTACCAGTACTTCAGCGGCCGGTACAAGGTCAAGAACGAGGTGATATGGGTCACGGGAATAATCTTGGGGACGGTCACGGTTCTGGAGGCTTTCACGGGCTACGACCTGATACTCAACCAGAGAGCCATGCTGGCCGTCAACATAGCAGTCGGGCTTACGAACGCAGCCCCCCTGCTGGGGCCGCAGGTGGCGCCCATACTTCTAGGCGGCGGCTTGTACGACCTGATAATCAGGTTCTACGCTCTCCACGTCTTCATCCTCCCGATGGTGATGCTCCTCCTGGCTCTCGTCCACTTCCCGCGAAACCTCGTCTTCGACCCGCCTGTCGTGGCGGGAGTGGTTGGCGCAATCCTCATAGCCGGAGGCTTGTACCCCGTCGACCTTGGTCTGAAGTACGACCCGACACGGGCCATCGTCGAGGTGCCTGAATGGTACCTGACAGCCATCTACGCCTTCATCAGGACAGGGCTGGAGAGGTTCACGTCAGGCGCTCTGCTCCCGCTCCTATTCATACTGTTCTTCCTCCTCATCCCGTTCGTAGACAGGTCTAAGAAGCTCAGCTGGAAGGAGAGGCCTTTCCTCACAGCCGTGGGCCTAGCATCCATAGTGTTGATAGTCGTCACAACCGTCTGGGGCTTCTACACCACTCCGAGGGTTGATGCATTCACAGCCGTCTACATAGAGCCTCTAGTCTTCTACCCTGCCCTGCTCTTCATAGTAGCAGCAACCTTCGCCATAAGCTACAAGTACATCGCACCCCCCGTCAAGCAGGCTGCCAAGCCAGCTCCCAGAGCACGCCCAGTCACGATACAGCTGCCCTACGAGTGGTCTGTGAGGCTTATCATGGGGCTGCTGGCCGTCATAGGTATTCTCTCGCTGCTGGCCTTCCAGCAGTACTTGGAGGGGTTGAAGAACCTTTCACTCTTCAACCTAGGGGTCGTCGTGATGCTGTTCGGGTTGATCGCCCACATCTACCGCCACGCCCTACAACAGATCAAGTAGCGACCAAACTCTTTTTTAACCAGCCTACATTCATACATGGGGGTTGGAGCTCGTAGACGGCTTCGGCAGAGTGGCTCGTAAGCTTAGGCTCTCCGTCACAGATAGATGCAACTTCCGATGCGACTTCTGCATGCCACTACATCCAGTCTGGATGCCCCACTCAGAGATACTGACCTACGAGGAGATGGCTCGACTGGTTAAGATCCTCGCCTCGATGGGAGTGTCTAAGGTAAGGATGAGCGGCGGCGAGCCCCTCATGAGGAGGGATGTCGAGAAAGGCGTCCGGCTCA
>JAWAFZ010000057.1:0-6527 GCA_038890155.1 Candidatus Caldarchaeum sp.
AGGAGGTCGACCTCGTAGCCCGCCAAGTTTCTGATTAGGGTCAGGTTTTTACGGTTTTGCCTGATTATCTCGTGCACGGCAGCCATCGGCGTCCTAGAGTACAGACATCCGCCCAGCGCAACCGCAGCACCGTCGAAGACAAACTTAGACACCGCTTCACTCAAACTCATCACCTTGAGCCTCAAGCTCTTGTCCTTCTCTTCGGCTTTTCTACGATGGAGCCTGACGTCGACTAAAGTCATATCGTCTTTCTGGAGGTTCTAGTTAAAATTCTTTACCACTTTTAAATACCGCCGCCTCCATGTGAACTTCACTATGTACAAAGACATGAGAGAGTATCTTAGATCTTTGGAGCAACTTAATGACCTAAAAACAATCGACAAAGTAGTTTCAACAGAGTTTGAAATAGCTGCGTACATACGTAAGAGCTCGGACGTCAACGGTCCCGCCTTCCTGTTCAGGAACATAGAAGGATACCCGGGCTGGAGGTTCGCCGGCGGTCTGTACTGCACGATGTCCAAGATATCGGCCGCTCTTGGATGTGAGCCCAGAGAGATTGCGAAAAAGTACAGGGAGGCGATCCTCAACCCAGTCGAGCCCAAGCTGGTTTCGAGCGCGGAGTTCAAGCATAAGGTTGTGAAAACGGACGAGTTAAACCTCTACAGCCTGCCGGTATGCAAGCACTCCGAAAAAGATTCGGGAAGATACATCACGTCAGCCGTAGCTTTCGCTAAAGACCCTGAGACCTCGGTTCTCCAGCTCGGAATACATAGGCATGAGCTGAAGGGGAGAAACACTCTGGGGCTGTGGGCTCCCGGTGAGAAGAGAGTTGGGCGTGCTTTTCTCAAGGCCGAGGACAAGGGTGAGCCTCTTCAAGTTGCCCTAGTTATCGGGAACGATCCAGCGGTGGACCTAGCTTCTCAGGCCAAGGTTCTACACACCTTCAGCAAGATCGATGTCGCCGGAGGTCTGAGGGGCAAGCCCGTTGAGCTGGCCAAGTGTGAGACTATAGACGTCGAGGTTCCAGCAAGCTCAGAAGTCGTGATAGAGTGTGAAGCCGTGCCTGGCTATCGTGAGAAAGAAGGCCCCTTCGGAGAGCTGACGGGAACCTACAGCGGCGGCAAAGAGGCGCCGATTCTAAAGGTCAAGGCGATCTGTATGAGGGAGAACCCGATATTCACAACGTTCCTCACGGGAATGCCTAAAACAGACAACCACTACATGGCCATGCCTGCTATGATGGAGGTTGTACACCGATATGCCTCGACAGCCTGCCCGGAGGTTAAAGCCGTCAACATTACGGGCAACGGATACTACACGGCCTTGATAAGCATAAGGAAGAGGATGGAGGGGGAGACGTACAACGTCATGGCGGCTGTGCTGGGCGGCATCTACCAGACTAAGTACTGCTACGTGTTCGACGACGACATAGACGTATTCAACCCCGACGACGTCGAGTGGGCTTTCCAGACAAGGTTTCAGCCTGCGAAAGACCTGCACATATTCCCGCTCATGGTCGGAGCGCCTCTAGACCCTTCAGCACCCATCGACAGACATACCTCGAAGATGGGCCTCGACTGCACCATACCGATAGCTGAGAGGGCGACGGGAAAGTACATCAAAACCCTGGTCCCCGGAGTGGACAAAGTTTCTTGGTGAGCTACTGCAGATAATACACATCGCCGGCCATTATCCTGCGAGCCGTGCCGGCCACGGAAACCTCCTCAACGTTTTTTGACGAGCCTCTCACCCCGAGCGTAAGCAAGCCCTTCGGATGAGCTATAGTGATCCTGTCGCCAACCGTTCCGACGGCTTCCGAAACCAAAGTCCCTTCCAGCTTGCTTGCAGCAGCTATGCAGATGGCCGCTGTCACGGCGCACGCATGATGCATCTTCTGCATGGAGAACAGCCTGACCAGCAAGTCGTATTCGTCGGGCTGGACAACCCTGCCTCCATGTGTTCTGAACACCTGCTTCGGGCCTAGAACACATACGAAGGGGAAGTGGGGAGATTTAGACAACGCTTCTTCAGGCTTTTCAACAAGCCCCATGGCAGCCGCAGCAAGACCTCTAATCCTCTCGATTCTCCTAAGCGTCCCTTCCCCAACCAATGAAGGCTGCTCAACACCACTCATACCTACGTCAACAGCCTTGACGAAGACAACAGGGTTGGCTGCATCAACCATAGACGCCTCCACACCAAGCCCATCGACAACAAGCCTGTTCACAGGCTCGCCCGTCGGGAGAAGCCTTCCGGTAACCGCCCCTCCAGGTTGATGCCAAACTGTTTCAATCCTAGACCCGGGGTTCGGCACACCGTCTACCGTAAAGTCTCCATCATAAACCGTCGAGCCTCTTTCTACAGGTATCCATGCGTCCACACGCTTCCCTGTGTTTTCGTTCAGCATGCGAACGGACACCAATCCATCGGCAGCCTCAACGATTCTTTCATCGACGGCGAAAGGAGCTACGGCGAACGTGAGGTTTCCGCAGTTGCCGGTCCAGTCGACTATTCTCTCTTCTACACCGACCTGCCCAAACCGGTACCGCACGTCATAGCCGCCAGTACCGGCGCCGACTATCATGACCTTGCTGGTGTGTGTGAACCCGCCGCCCACTCCGTCGACCTGCGACGAGGTACCGCTTCCGAAAACTTTCAGCAGGACTTCGTCAAGGTTTTCCAGTCCTTCAACGTCGGTTTTCTTGAGGAAAAGCCCTCGGCTTGTACCGCCCCGCATCAACACGCCGTACAGCTTCTTTAACGCCATCTTGACCTCTAGTTTGTAAGGGTTATGGCTTCAGGCATTATGTGAAGGTATACCCTCTTCCCTACATCCATGCTGTCCAATGAAATCGAGCCGCAGAACCGATGAGTACTGACTACCAACTCCAACCCCTGCCCCACATCCACCCTCAGGTCAACATACTGACCACGGAACTCGATGAAGGATATCGCTCCCTGCAGGACATTGTACTTTGCTGCTGGCATGGTCTCGTGTATGGATATCTCGTTGGACCTTATGACGGCCGTACAGTCTGCGTCGACATACTCGGGAACGCTGCACTTCAGCACAACGTCCTCAATCTTCTTGAAACAAATTAAACCCTGTCCATGGTTATTGCTTCTCTCAACCACTCTTGCCTCAACCAAATTTGCACGGCCGATAAAATCCGCAACAAAGCTGTTGGAAGGTTTTTCATATATCTCAATAGGCTTCCCGACCTGGATTATCTTGCCGGCGTTCATCACAGCCACTTTGTCAGCTATGACGAAGGCCTCTTCCTGGTCGTGCGTAACGTAGAGAGAAGTCAAACCAATCTTCCTCAGCAACCTTTTGAGCTCGCCTCTCATCTTCTCTCTCAGCTTTGCGTCTAGGTTGCTGAGCGGCTCGTCGAGCAAGACCAGCCTCGGCTCATACACTATTGCCCGGGCTAGAGCGACCCTCTGCTGCTGCCCGCCGCTCAGCTGGCTTGGATATCTGTTCTCAAACCCAGCCAGACCAACCAGACCAAGAGCATGGCTTACCTTAGACCGAATTTCTTGCTTGGGATACTTCCTAATCTTTAGAGGATAGGCGACGTTGTCAAAGACTGTCATGTGAGGCCAGAGTGCGTAGCTCTGAAAGACCATTCCCACGCCTCTCTTCTCGGGGGGGAGGAATACGTCTCGTGAGAAAACCACTTGATTGCCGATTCGTATCTCCCCCTCGTCAGCCTTCTCCAGGCCAGCGACGCATCGCAGCGTCGTTGTTTTTCCACACCCGCTGGGCCCGAGCAAAGCAAGACATTCACCTGACTCAACCTCGACAGACACTCCGTCCACAGCGTTCACACGACCGAACTTCTTCACCAAATTGTCTACTGACAGCAAGCTGTCCGCTACACTGCAGGACAGCAGTCATATATATACGTTATTTAGGATTATAAAACTCCACAACCTCCCCATCTACAGCTTTCAACAACAAATCCGTCCTTATCTTTAGCAGCACGTTTACCGCTCCACCAGAAGTGTAGACTGTGTCATGACGCAGCAACGACTTGTCAACATAGACTTTCAACTTGTTCAGATGGCCGAACGGCGGGACAGCTCCCACTGGATAACCCGTTATCCTGAGCACCTCGTCAGGCTTCGCAAGCCCAACCTTGCTCCCTACAATCTGCGAGAACTTCTCCAAGTTGACCTTCCTATCGCCCGGAATCACTACAACGCAGTACTCTGAGGAATAGTTCAGAACGATGTTCTTAGCTATTCGACTCAACGGACAACCTACAGCGGAGGCCGCCGACGTAGAAGTCTTAGCCTGCTCAGCTTCGAGATAAATCATCTCCCCATCGACTCCGCGGGCTTCCATGAACTTCTTCAAATCATGCGTCGTCAGCACAGTAGACATTTAAGCGTGGTCCCTTAAAAACTAGCGATATGTTTAAAAACAACAAAGTAGATCTAATACACGCCCAGGGATTGACGGCGGCTCCGTCCGAACCAAAGGGAGAGACGCTCCCAACGGGATGAAGGAACGGCCTCCACCCATGGGTATAAGATGAGGACCTCGAGTAGACACGGCTCAGGTCTAATCACGGGCCAAGACGCCGCAAAATCCTCCGCACCGTACAACCCCAGGCACGACTCCGGTTGATCCTGCCGGACCTCACTGCTATCGGGGTGAGACTAAGCCATGCAAGTCCAAGGCCCATAGCCACCTGTGGGCCTGGCGTACGGCTCAGTAACACGTGGCCAACCTACCCTGAGGAGGCGGATAACACCGGGAAACTGGTGCATAAACCGCCATAGGTGAGATGCTCTGGAACGACGTCTCGCTGAAAAATTTACACAGGGATGCCTGTGTAGATGCCTCAGGATGGGGCTGCGGCCCATCAGGTAGTTGGTGGGGCAACGGCCCACCAAGCCTATAACGGGTACGGGCCCTGAGAGGGGGAGCCCGGAGATGGACTCTGAGACAAGAGTCCAGGCCCTACGGGGCGCAGCAGGCGCGAAAACTCCGCAATGCGCTAACGCGTGACGGGGTCACCCCGAGTGCCACCCTCGTGGTGGCTTTTGCGCAGTCTAAACAGCTGCGCGAATAAGCGGGGGGCAAGACGGGTGTCAGCCGCCGCGGTAATACCCGCTCCGCGAGTGGTGAGGACTATTACTGGGCTTAAAGCGTCCGTAGCCGGCTCGGCGTGCTCCGCGTTAAATCCAGCAGCCTAACTGCTGGGCTGCGCGGATGACTGCCGGGCTTGGGGGTGGGAGAGGGCGGCGGTATTCCCGGGGTAGGGGTAAAATCCACTGATCCCGGGAGGACCACCAGGCTGCCTGACCGAAGGTATTGACGGAGGCAACTCGTTTGAAACCACCAATTTTTTCGAAACGATTAAGCTCACTCATTCCGTTAAAAGAGTTTGCCTCCGATACCTCGCTTCAGGCAGGGTGAATGGCGAAGGCGGCCGCCCAGAACACGCCCGACGGTGAGGGACGAAAGCTGGGGGAGCGATCGGGATTAGATATGGGACCACCGCGACGGTTATAAAGTCTCATGACATGTTCGGTAACCGTGTTTAAGGAGAAAATCGATGAATTCGTGGCAAAAAACTGGCGGGTCAAACAAGTCGGCAATTACTACGTTTATGGAAGATCTCAACAACTTGTACGTTTACCGAATGACATATCACCGCAGCTTGGAAGGCTGTTGGGAATTATCTATGGCGATGGAAGCTTTTCACATCGACGACTAACTATTACGGATCGCGAATTAATTTTTCATACATCGGTTCTAAGAAAAATGTTCGGGGACCTGTTTAACGTGACGCCAAACATATTTCATGACGAGAAAAGGAACACGTATTATTCACACACCAAGTCGAAACTACTTCTGAACTATTTCGAGAAGATAATGGGAGTGCCGACAGGTCCGTTGAGGAACGCGGTAATTCCAAACTGGTGCGATACAGTGGACATCTCCTTTCGAAGAGCGATGGTTGGCGGGTTGTTCGACGCAGAGTCACACGTGAGAGCAAGGCAAGCAGAGATAGACTTCACTACAACATCATCGCATATTTTCAATTTTTGTGAAAAAATTTTATCGTTTACAAACATTTCATTCAGCGTAAGAGAAAGAGCAAGACGCAAACACATTGAATATGAAATTAACATTTACGGAAAAGACGATTTAATCCAATTTGTGAGTTTAATCGGATTTTCCCATCCAACTAAAATTGTTCAAATAAGTCGCGTTTGGTCCCACTAAAAACCCCGGTAGTCCCAGCCGTAAACGATGCGGGCTAGATGTCGGTGCAGCTACGGGCTGCATCGGTGTCGAAGGGAAACCATTAAGCCCGCCGCCTGGGGAGTACGGCCGCAAGGCTGAAATCCTAAGACCGCGCAGGTTTTCATCACAATATTCGCAAAGGTTCAAACAATCAGACTCGTGGTTGCTGGACGTAATCAACCTCGCAAACCTAATCGGAAACCCTCACGCTGATAAAGAATCAAACACTCGCGCGTTTCTTAGGGCAGCAGACTTAAAGGAA
>JAWAFZ010000058.1:0-6356 GCA_038890155.1 Candidatus Caldarchaeum sp.
AGCCCCGCACTCTGAGCCAGGCTGAGTTACCCCGGCCTCCATCGGCTGAGAGTATGGTGTTTTAACTTAAATGCTTTGTTTTCGTCGGCTATGCGGTGGTTGGCTGGATGCGGGGCTCGGTTGTAGGGCTTTACCGGTTTCCCGTCAAGTCGCTGCTGGGTGAGGAGATGGAGGTCGTATACGCCTCCCCCCACGGCTTTGACGGAGACAGGCTGTACGCTGTGGTCGAACCTGAGACGGGTTTCGCTGTTTCGGCGAAGAAGGAGCCGAGGCTTCTGGACGTCTACGCAAGCCTTGAGGGAGAAAATCTTGTGATAAAGTTTCCAGACGGCCGTACATGCAGAGGCGATGACTGCGGTGAAGCGTTGTCTAAGTATCTAGGGCGGAGGGTTGAGGTAGTCCGCAGCAGAGGCACATCCCTAACCTACGTGGGTATGGGCGTGGAATTCGGCGACGTGGTTCGGCTTTACGAAAAAACAGGGCAGACAGCTGAGGCGAGGTTCCACGACTCGATGCCGCTGCATCTCGTCAAACTCGAAAGCCTGCAAAAAATCGGCCTCGACGAGAAAGACATACCACGGTTCAGGCCCAACATCGTGTACTCCTCAGACGCCGATGAGCAGGAGCTGGTCGGCGGCTACATCCAAGCTGGAGACGTACTGCTCAGAATAGTCAAGCCGACAAAACGCTGCATAGTCATAACGCACGCCCAGCCCGGCCTGCAAGCCAGCATCGAACTCCTGAAGAACCTCCGGACAAACCATCAAGGGGTCTTCGGGCTGTACGCCGAAGTAGTCAAGCCGGGGTGGTTAGCGAAAAACACTCCATTAAAGTTTTATCCTGCCGCAGGCGTTCAAAAGTGAAGCGGCGGTAGTCCAGCATGGTAGGACATGTTGCAGAAGTCTGCGACGCCTGAGGTCGGCCTTCCACGCCGAAGGTCGCGGGTTCAAGTCCCGCCCGCCGCATGGCTAGCTAAAGCATCATCTCAGTTGTTGGCCGTGGAGCAATCACCTTTATGACGGAGTCCCAGCCGGCTCGGGCGTCGGCCTGTTATACGGCGTAAGCCGTTAGGCTCCCGGGGAGACGTGGGCTGGCTGTCGGGCTTCCTGTTCTCGGCTGCGGGCTGCCTCATCCTCACGGCTCCAATCGCCGTACAACAACACGGAGCCTCCTACTTCAGGCCGGATCTCTGTTCTCATACGATTCCGTTCACCGGCTTAGTACAGGAGAAGTGGACTCCGGCTGGCTGGCGTTATGGTTTAAAGTTAGTCTTGGACGACTACTCAACGGGGTTGTCGGGGCTGGAGTGTCTGTTCAGGGCGGGTGAAGTGGCTAGGGCTGTGAAGGCCTCCCTGCCAGGGTTGGTAAGCCCTGGCATGCGCCTAGTCGACCTTGCGGAGAAGGTGGAGGGCCTCATCAGGGAGAGGGGCTGCAGGCCTGCCTTCCCATGCAACATCTCCATAGACGGCGTCGCAGCCCACTACTCCCCCCCGCCCGGAGACCCTTCAACGCTTCCCCGAAACTCAGTAGTGAAGCTCGACTTCGGAGTCGTAGTCGACGGCTACATAGCGGACACGGCTTTAACGATAACCGACACGTCTTGGGGAGAGGTGTTGAAGCAAGCCGTCGAGGAGTCGTTGAAGGCAGCTCTGAAAGTCGTCGAGGCCGGCGTGAGGGTTTCGGAGGTTGGGGCAGCCGTTTACAGCACTCTCATGAAATACGGCGTCAAGCCCATCAGAAACCTTACAGGACACGAGATACAGCGCTACAACCTTCACGCTGGAGTCTCAATACCCAACATCCCCGTAGGCGACGGAGCTAAGCTTCAAGAAGGGCACGTCTACGCGATAGAGCCGTTCGCAACCCTGCCCGATGGAGCCGGCGAGGTCACAGACAAACAACCCGCAACGATCTACAGGCTAGACCCCGTCAGACCAAGACAGAAGCTCGCTGAAGCAGAGCAGGCGCTGGTTAAAACCCTCGAGAAAAGGTTTGAAGGGCTTCCCTACAGCCTCAGATGGCTGAAAGACATGGGGGAGGACGCCATCGGCCTCCATCAGAAGCTCGTCAAGCAAGGCGGGGTAAAAGCCTACCCCATGCTCGTCGAGAAAACCGGGAAGCCGGTGGCCCAAGCCGAGCACACAGTCCTGGTGGAGAAGGGAGGATGCGTCGTAATCACTTAGGCTCCTTCTTGTCGGGCACGTAGATGTTCACAATCCTGCTGACGGAGCCGCCACACTTAGGGCACTTCTCCGAGTTGATAACCTTGAAGACGTAATCCTCCTCCCTGAAAGGCCTCGAGTTCTCTATGCCGCACGTCGAGCACTTGAGGAAGGTGAGAGGCTGTGGGTATTTCTCACGCTGCCTCGGGCCGAAAACCAGCGCAGGCTCAGACATTCAGCCTCCAACCCCCACCGTGTTCCCTATCCCGGCGACCACAGCGATCTCGCCGCCCTCAACCTTATCAAGAATAAGCTTCTTTACACGAGCCAAGACAACGTCAGCAGCCCTCGCTATCGACTCCTTCATCGGCGTAATAGCCTCCGTGATCGACTCAAACACCACGAATGCGTACAGCGGAATGTTCCTGCTCTTAGCCAGCTCCTCTATCTTGTACTTGTCCACGCCAGGTCCGCCGATCGCGACACCAACCCCCTCGGCAACCTTGCCGCTCTCCTCTCCCTCGAGCTTGAGGGCTGCGTCGATGGTTATGATGATCTTCGGGTTATGAGGAAGCTTCTCGACAAGCTGCTTCACAGCTTCTCCAGGCCTGCCTACGGTTCCACCCGGTCCGGCTGCCCTAACAACGTAAACCTTCCTGCCCTCCAGCTCAATCTCCTGAACGATGGTGTCCTTGGCTATCTCGTACCTTGTCTTCTCAAGCCCGTCAGCCAGCTTCGCAGCCACCAACACGCCTACTCCATCACCGATAGGCTGTCCCTTGCTGAAAGCCACGGCAGCTTGCCTGTAGGACTCGGCTATCTCGATAAGCATGGGGATGACCATCTGGATCTGGAGCACCATGTAGATGTTTGAAGTCTTCCTGCCGAGCAAGTAGTAGTGTCTGACGACACGGTACAGCGTGTTTATTCCCCTCAGTATCTCCACGAGGTTTGTAAGCGTCTTGAGCTGGGTCTCGGTAGCGTGAGGCGCTATGGCCGCAACCTCCTTCTCATACGTCGTCTCACCCGTCTCCAAAATGTGCTCCAGCTTGAAAACCAGGCCGTACGGGTCCATCGACTCAGGCTGTATGAGGAAGAACTCGCTCAGCCTCTCCAGCTCCTTGGAAGGGTCTGAGTCCGGCTTTCCAACCCGTTTGACGGTATCGACAGCAACCTGGTTTATCTCGTCTCTAATCAGCTTGAGTCTCTGCAGCTTGCGCTCCAAGTCCCTCAGCATGTACGACAGCTGCATCCTCTGCCCGAACGAGGGGTATAGGAAGAATATCATCAAGAAGGCTATCCAGACGAGCGACAGTAGGAACGACAGCAAGTTATCGCCTCCTGTAGCGGGGTTGAGCAACGCAACGAAAGACACAGCCATTTTTCCAACAAATAGAAAAAACTGTTTATTTATAAGTTTGCCTAGGTTTCCTATAACTTTTCACGCCAACCTTCACGGCCTTCGTCTGCATCTCCACGACGGCCGAGGCCAGAAGGCTGGATATCTCGTCTATTCGGATTAAACAAGTCTTTAAAAGCTCCCTGTAAAGGCTTAAGCTCTTTTCCAGGCTTTCCGACAGCTCAGCCTCGCCCCTCTCTATCCTCTCCATGTAATCCTCTACCATCCTCCGGGTCTCCGGCGAGACGAGGCGGTTGTCGGTGGCTGACAAGGCCTCTATCAGCTTCATTCCAAGCGGCGTGGGACGTAGCTGTCTCCCGTTCTTCGCGGCATAGTTTCTCTCCACTATGAGCTGCGGGTAGACTGCTCTCGTTGCGTCGGTGCCTATGCCGTGTTTCTCCATAAGCCTGAGAAGCTCGGCCTCCGTCAGCCGCGGCGGCGGCTTCGTCTGGTCCTCGACGAGCTCTGTTTTGATGACCCGGAGGACTTGGCCTTTCTCCAACCTCGGGAGGGGTTTGTCAGCTGGCTTGAAGTAGCTGAAGTAGGTGTAGAACCCGGGTTTAACTATCGAAGAACCCTCCGCCCTAAACCCCACCCTGCCAAGCCTCACCACGGCTTTCTGCTGTAGCTGGGTAGCGTCCTCGGCGTAGGCGTTGGCGTAAAACCTTCTAGCCACGTACTCCCAGACCCTCATCCTCAAGTCGCCTCCCCTGAATGCTGCAGTCGGATAGATCGGAGGATGGGCTCCATCATCCCTAGTACCGTTCCGAGGCCTCGGCTCCGCCGATCCAGCCACCTCCTTCAAGACTCCCGACTCCTCAACAGCCCTCCTTGATGCTTCAAAGTCGAAGGAAGGCCTGTACTTGTTGGTGTCGGTTCTCGGGTAGCTGATGTATCCCTCCGAGTAAAGCTCCTCCATCACAGAAAGCAGCTTGTTGGCGCTCACTCCCGTAATCCTGTTCAACTCCCTCAAGGCGTCGTCGGTCCTGATGGGTAGGGGCCGCTGCAACGTCTTCTCGGCCTCGACGTACTCCTCCACGAAAGCCTGCTTAAGGCCGCCGACCTCTTGATAGGCCTGCACGGCTTGAGCCTCCTCCCAGAAGACGTCGCTGGACGCTGTAAAACTGCTGCCTTCACCCGTCTCAAGCACCGCCTTGACGACCCAGTACCTCCTCGGCTTGAAGGACATGATCTCTCGCTCCCTCTCGACGACGAAGTTCAGCGTCGGCGTCTGGCACGACCCCCAGCTAACCAGCCTAACTCGGGCCTTCTTCCTAGTCGACTCCGTCAGAAGCCTCGTGAACGCCGCTCCAGTTATGAGGTCGAAAACCTGCCTGAACCTTGCTTTATCAACCCACCGCCAGTTGAGGCCTTTCTCAAGGCTTCTCAAGCTAGCTAATAATTCACGTCTCTCAAGCGAGTTAAACCGCATCCTGAGGCATGTAACGTCTTCACCGCGCAGTCTACGATAGACCTTGAGTATTTCAAGCCCTATCAACTCCCCCTCCGAATCGTTGTCGGTAGCCACCACGAGAACCCCGCCTTCCTTGAAAACCCCGACCAAGTAATCGAACGTCCTGTCGTCCGAAACCCTGTCCAACACATGTCTCAGGTCCATTATCTCCAAAGGATGCTTCAACCCCCATTCATAACCCTCAGGCAGGTCGGCCTCCATCAAATGACCTCTGACCGAGGCGACAGCTGCGTTAACCCGAGCCGCTGCGACGACGCCTCTGATCGCCTTAGCGACGCTGGCTTTCTCAGCCACGATTATGTACCTTTCAGCGTTCATCTTCCCCAACCATTCCGAGTAGACGCTTCAAGGCCGTGTCCCTCCTGTACTCGCCTAATGTCTGGACGGCCACTATCTTCTTCCCCGTCGGCAGGTCAGCCACGTGAACCACTCCCCGGCTGTTCAAAAGCTTCTCAGCCTTCTTGACAACGTTGCTGGACAAAGCTGGAGCCGAGATGTACTTGTTGGCGGCGACGCACGTGATTATAGCCTGCCGCTCGTCGCCCATCTTGACGAACGAAACCTCCAAGCTGTCAACCTCCAACGCCCTCGCAGGCTGCAACTCCCTCGACGCGCTCATGTCCTGGAGCTGGAAGGAGTCTTCCGTCTTGACGGCGTTGCCCTGAATGGAGGAACCCACAAACAACCATCCTGGAGGCTGCCGCACCTTGACGAGATACTCCTCCCCCGAGGCTGTTGAAACCGTCAAAGTGTATGCTACACCCTCCTTGACAGCCTTCGCAGCTATGTTCGACACGTAGCCGATCAACTGCTTATAACCGGCCCCCGCCATCCAGCCCCAGAACATAAAACCCACGTATTTAGAGCATCCCCCTCCGAACACCCTTCAGCATACACAAATAAGACGCAGGAACCATGCAGGAGGAAACCGGCCGCCTGCGGCTGAACAATACATGTTTAAAGAAGCTCCACAACCAGAGCTCAAGGGCTGGCTGTCGAGCTCAGCATTCCTCGAGGCCCTTTAGGTGGACGAGGAGTTCCGGTACGCGGAACCATGAATTGAAGACTGGGCCAGGAAGGCGGCGAACCCGGGCGGCATATAGACAACCGCATTTGGTCGGCGGGGTTTTGATCCGCCTAGACACTTTAGACGCCGTGGCATCTGTTTACGGTGAACGGCTTGAAACCACGGTTAGGCGTGGTTTTCCCTAAAGATAAATAAAGGCTAGCGGTTGTTAGTTTCTGCGCCCCGGTAGCGCAGGCTGGGAGCGCGTCCGGCTGAAGACCGGAGTGTCGGCGGTTCAAGTCCGCCCCGGGGCAT
>JAWAFZ010000059.1:0-6348 GCA_038890155.1 Candidatus Caldarchaeum sp.
TGGGTATTTGCGAACTGTGCCGCGATATAGGCCAGTACACGGTGAGGGCTGGGAGCCTGCTGGGGAGCACAGATGCTCAAGAGCGCTGACTCTCCCGAGCTGGAGAGCATTTCTCGCCAAGGCGAGTCCAGCAGCCAGCAGAACGATGGAGAATTCCCTGAGAGGGTTGGAGGAGCAAGAGCGATAAAAAAGAATACTGCTACTAGAAGGCGTCGCATTGGAGCCGGCGAGAGGAATCGAACCTCCGACCCACGGTTTACGAAACCGTTGCTCTACCGCTGAGCTACGCCGGCATTTCAGTAAATTATAGGGAAAGAGCGCAAGGGCTGCAAGGATGCCCTTGCGTTTGCTTCTTAGCTACACTCCACGGTTGCGAAACCCTCCTTCTTGGGGTAAATTTTTTGTATGGCGACGCTCAAGCTCTTTAATACCCTGGGTCGGCGTGTCGAAGAGTTCAAGCCGATCAAAGATAACGAGGTGGGCATCTACACGTGCGGGCCGACGGTCTACGATTACGCCCATATTGGAAATTTGAGAACATATATCTTTGAAGATATTTTACGGCGCGTGCTCGAGTATAACGGCTACAAGGTCAAGCACGTCATGAACATCACTGACGTGGGGCATCTCACCAGTGACGCCGACGAAGGCGAAGACAAAGTCGAAGCAAGCGCCCGCCGTACCGGCAAGAGCGCCTGGGAATTGGCCGAAATGTACACGAAAGCATTCTTTCGAGACACCGAAAGATTGAATATTCTCAGGCCCCATATCGTCCCCAAGGCGACTGATCACATTGCGGACCAGATCGCGCTGATCAAGAAGCTCGAAGCGAAGGGCTATACGTATAAGACCTCTGACGGCATTTACTTTGACGTCTCGAAGTTCCCCACCTATGGGGAGCTGGTCGGCCAGAGCCTTGAGGAGAAGAAAGCGGGGGCGCGCGTCGAAGTCAATCCCGAAAAGCGTAACCCCGCAGATTTCGCTCTATGGAAGTTTTCTCCTAAAGATAAGAAGCGCCAGATGGAGTGGGACAGCCCCTGGGGCGTGGGCTTTCCCGGCTGGCACATCGAGTGCAGCGCCATGAGCACCAAGTATCTTGGGCAGCCCTTCGATATTCACTGCGGCGGCGTCGATCACATCCCCACGCATCATACCAACGAGATCGCGCAGAGCGAGGCTGCCGAGGGCGTCAAGATGGCGAACTTTTGGCTCCACGGAGAATTTATGACCGTCGAGGGGCGGCGCATGGGCAAGTCCGAGGGCAATGCGTATCTCTTAGAAGATTTAATAAAGCGCGGCTACGAGCCCCTGGCGTTTCGCTATCTCTGCTTGAACACTCACTATCGCGTTCAGCTCAACTTCACCTGGCAGGCGCTTGAGGGGGCGCAGACGGCCTTAGAGAGATTGAGAGAGCATGTGCGCAACGCCCGCGCCGTGGGGGGCGATCCCGCCCAAGGCAAGATTCCCCCAGCGGTGCGCGAGCGCTTCCTCGAAGCGATCAATGACGATCTCAATATCCCCCAAGCTTTGGGGGTCGTGTGGGACTTCGTGCGCTCGCATCAGAATCCTTCGGATAAGCTGGCGACGCTCTTCGATTTTGATCGCGTCTTCGGGTTGAAGCTCAGCGAGGTGCCGGTTGAAGAGACTGTGGAAGTCCCTCAGGAGGTGCGCGACTTACTCGCTCAGCGTGAGGCCGCGCGCAAAGCAAAAAACTTCAAAGAAGCCGACGCCCTGCGGGCGAAGATCGCCCAGCTGGGCTACGACGTCATAGATACTCCTCAGGGACCGAAGGTGAGGAAGAAAGCGTAATTTGCGGTCTTGTCGCCACTTATTGCTTCTCTTTGTGATGTCGTCGCAATCCTAGGAAGAAGAAAATAGGTGTCTCTATTAAGAAGAGGGTTAAGACTATAGCGATAAGTTGATCTCCTGCTCCCCATCCTATCAGGCACTCCAGTGCTAGGGCCAAAGCACTTACAGCGAAGCAGCCTGGCTGCCAACGCCAGATACTGGTGAAATAGCTTGCCCCCATGAAAATACCGCCAGTGACAAGCAGAATGAAGCTACCAAGGGGCGTTTGCAATATATCCATAGGGCCTCCTTAATTAACGGCGCTGGCGCAACTCGCTCCAGTTCCATATCGGTTTGCCTTGTCGCCTTCTTCGTCGCGTCCCCACAGCAAGACAAACGAGGCTTTGGGCGATTCCTAAAGCTACCAGGCTCCCCCATATCACATGACCATACAAAAATAGGTTAATTGCGGTGGCAGCCGCTGGGGGTAGCAAACCTATGACCACAAATGGGAGATTCCACTCACGTTCGCGAAGAGATATCCATGAAATTCCTAATGTCACGAATAATCCTGCGAGGCCGAATAGAAGACCGCCCCAAGATGACTGTAAGAAATTCGCGCTTGCTGTCTCCATGACCAAGTACCTCCTTGTGCTGGCTCTACTCGCACGGCGCCTGCTCCAGCGTTTGGAGTACTTTTTGCAAGTTCATCTGCTGGAGTTTGCTCCGTATATCTTCCCCTCCTCACTTGCTATCCCTCGCACCGCTTGCGGAGCTCTTCCTCCGCTTTGGGGTCGCGACGCGGTTGGAGGGAGAAAAGAGGAGATTGCACGAGGTAATCCCCTTGGCGGTTCTCACGGATATCGTTTTGTCGACATATATTCACTTGATCGAGTCGTTCAACGGCTAGGCCATAGTTCTCTTGGTGAATAATGCGATTGCCGATGAGTGAGACTCTAGAGTCCTCCGGTCCGTCGGCAACAGCAGCTACGCCTATCCCGTTATGTTCAACTTGGTTACCGAAGAGTTCTGCTTGAGAGCCTCCCACAAAGATGCCCAGAGGGTTGGTCTTAATGAGATTACTCATTATTTGAATTGCTTCCGACTGCAAGATTCCAATGCCATAGCCGCTGTTGTCTTGAATGCGATTACCAGAAACCACGATGTTGTGCGAATGCCCCATGATAATACCCCCTACACCGCCAGGAGCTTTATTGTCTTGAAGCGAGTTTTTTGAAATAGTTACGTTAGCACTCTGCCAGACCACGACGCCGGAACTGTTGTCACGGATCATGTTTTCACCGATAGTCACGGTGAGCTTAGAAGGGCTTAAACCTTCTGCTTTGCCTAGAACCAATATACCATACTGGTAGCCTTGGATCGTATTGCGCTCAATACGCGCAGCCACCGTACCCATGATCTCAATGCCATTGCCTTGATGCTCTTGCGCCGGTAGGATCGTCAAGCCCACAACATCCACCTGCATCGGGCGGCTGCTCACTACGAGCAGCGTTGGTAAGCTCGCTGTGGCGCTCTTGACCATCACGTGCTCCCCTTCCAGGGCTTGGAGGGCGAGGCTCTTGCGAATGAGCAGGTTCTCTTCGTAGGTACCCGCTTTGATAGTAATCGTTGCCCCTTCTGGTACCCGATTAATAGCATCTTGAATTTGAGTGAACGTGCATGCCGGTGGACCCTCTGGGCAGACTGTATAAGCTTGCGCTTGGTCAAGAGGTTTGCTGGGAACTGCCCCAGCAAGGCTGAGCACCCCAAACCCCACTATGAGAATGAGCGTAGTTATCTCCTTTGTCATAATGCCTCCTGTAGTGTTCCAAACGGGGGCTTTGTAGAAATCCTCCACTGAAGGAAGTGTAGCAGCCGAGACCAGAGCCAGGCAAGTAAGGTCATCCCCAGCTTCACCGCCCGCTCCACATTGTAGACCACGTACTTGACTACCATCTCGCGGAACTGCCGCCACCACACCCAGCTGCTCACCCCTACGCCATACTTGCAACCGAAATCACCGTCTCCACCAAGCTGCGTCGGTGATAGATCCCTGGATCCATGCGGGCGTTGGCTGCCTTGTCGAGGGGCTTGTACTCCCGATGCTTGATCAGTCGTCGCTTCCCCCAGGAGCCATCTGGGTGTCATGCTTGGGGCTGGAAGTGACGTGCCCGTCCAAAACGGTCTGTGTCCCGGTGCCTACCAAGGAGCGTGGGCTTCCAAGCTCCAATCTTAAGCTTGATCCGTTGGTGAGGAGCGCCTGGCATCCAAAGCGGCGATCCCCTCTCCGCTCAGCAAGGAGGCGCTGACTGGGGCTGGGTGAAGGTATGTGTGGAGAAGGGGGGCTGTAGAGCGGCACCCGTTGAGTTGCTAGCTGCATACAGACCCTGGTAAATTGTAGTAGCCGGGATTCTTTGAGCATAAGGGATCACTGTCTTAATCTTAGGCGGTTTCCCTCCCGGCTCTCAAGGATTTCTACAGAGCCCAATGGCTGTAACCAACGACAGGCTTGGTCTTCTATATGACTAAGCCGAATTTGACTATCTCTTGCGTGTGCTTCATAGCTTATCATCTCTTAGCCACTCTTTGCTTCCACACGACGATCACCAACCATAGCAGGTAGCTGATGAGGCCCACTCCTACAAAGAAAAAGGCAATGAGAGGATACCCAGCGGCCCAGAGTATCCCCCATACTAACGCTACCATCATAACCCCCAGACCAATCATGGCCATCCACCAACTCTTTGAGAGGCTCGAGGGCGGCAGAGGAGCTTTCTCCTCTTGTTTCGCTGATCGCGCTTTAATGACGAGACCAGCGATAGCGAGAGCTTGCGCTCCAGTAGCGAGCACCCCAAAGGCTGTATGCCCCCATTGGAATAACCAGAGTGTCATCATCACTCCCGGAGGGATGTCATAGATGGCGAGTTTGATGTTTCCTCTTCTCGCGTGCATATAGCTAAAAAGAGCCGATGCCAAAGCTCCACCAAGGAAGAGAAGCCCTCCCACAAAAGACTGCGTGAATGCTTCCAGTTGGTCTATCAACTCTTCCATTGCCTCCTCCTTGCATGAATTAGAGCAGGGTAGCCTTTTTAAGCTACCCTGCTCTCCATACATTACTGCATCCTTCGCCTTCCACCACCTCCACCCCCTCCGAAGCACCCTTTACAGCTCCTAATTGTTCCGGTCAGCGATAATGGCCATAATATCGTATGTTTAATTATCCATTCTCCTGCTACAGCAGCAGTAAGATCAGCTGCCACTGATAGTAGCGATTTCCACAAGAATACTATTCCGGCTATTCCTCCAGCGCAAAGCAAGCAGTCAAGCGCTCTATGACTGTCAACCAAAGGGGTCATCCGTCCAGTATCTTGCTGAGTTGAGTTCAACAAGCATTGACCCAAGCTCTGAGCTATTTGATCTTGTGTAAAGGCCGCAGCGAAGGACCCTATGGCCTCCTTGAAAGCAGGATCAACTCTGCTAGCAATTTGACGGATCGCTTGCTCTGCTGCAGCATAGTCCCTATCATCTGATAGGAACGCGGGTAAGGTGACGCTGTAATCGTTGAACTGAAGCTTCGTCTCAACGCGCACGCCAGCAGTGACCAAGCATTGGTAGACCTCGAGGACCTTTTGATGGTCTGTGAAGTCTGACGGAAGTAAGGTCGGACAATTTAGCTCATTTGGAGCCCGCAGGATCTTCACAATGGCCCGCAGACGATCTCCGCGCCAGGATTCGAGGGTGGCTATGACCTCCTTATGGCTCTGATCAAACTGGTACAAGAAGCGTAGAGATTGTGGGGAAGAAGGCTCAAAGATAAGCTCTGTAAAAGGCACGTCATCTTGAGCTATGACTCGATAAGAGAGGGTCTTATCCCCATTTCGTAAGACGATCTTGGAATCCAAGCACCCCAACACCCCTAGCCCCATTAGACACGGGTCTGCAGGACCCATTTGCAATTCTGTGCCATAAGCTCCCACGATGCTTGTGACCGCTCCAACGGGCATACCTAAGATCTGAGCATCCCCTTGATTGCACAATGCTCTCTGTGTACCCGCTACCATGCGATAGGTGTCCCTGACCGGCTCACTTGGATCCGATAATACTCAATGCTAGGCCGAGCCGACAAGTCCTTGGTCACTGCCAAGTAGAGCAGTCCTTTGTCAGGCGCCTGAACCCCAACGCTCTGGGCAAGCTGGAGCCGCCAGCCTTGAGAAGTCAGACTCTTCTCAAATGCCGCAAACACCTGATCTTTCTTGAGATTGGTCACTATGCTCTCGACTTCAGCGTCGCTTAATAAAGTCCACAGCTCCTCGCGCCCGTCGGGAGCGATGTTGAGCGTGCCGTTGGCCTGCTTGACCAGTGCTACAGCAGTTCTCTGCCCCGCGCGCTCCTCGAAGGCGATCCCAGCTTCAGTGCCGAAGGGCAGCAGGCCTAACTTCACGGACGGCGAGGCCAAGAGCCGCAGCGCTCCCAAGATGGGCTTCAGCCCGCGACGCTCCAATTGCTCCCTGAGCGCTGCGATCTGAGAGTCCTTCCACAGGGCTTCTGAATCAATTCCGG
>JAWAFZ010000060.1:0-6226 GCA_038890155.1 Candidatus Caldarchaeum sp.
GACTTGAGAGCGAGCGTCTTACTCGCCTGGTCGAGCGCGACGATCCCAGCGACGGCCAAGAGTCTGTGGAGCTTCATTGGGCACAGTATAGCGAGCAGGTCATAAAAAATCAACGCTGGCGTCGCAGGAGGGCACAGCCCCACTGCTTGCAGAGCAATACCCATCTGTTTTATACTAATGACGGTGAAGCCCTATGACCGCCAAGCCCTGGCTCCGATATTACCCTGAAGACATCCCCCCAACCCTCCAGTACCCAGATAAACCGCTCTATGACTTCTTAGATCGCTCTGCAGAAGAATACGAGAGAGCAACGGCATTGATCTTCTTTGGGCAGAAGATTTCCTATGGGCAACTGCGCGAGCTGACCGATCGCTTTGCCGCCGCGCTCGTGCAGATCGGAGCCAAGCCTGGCGAAAAGATCTCGCTGATGTTGCCCAATATCCCGCAATTTGTCATCGCGTTCTACGGGGCACTGAAGGCGGGCTTAACGGTCGTCCAGACCAACCCCCTCTACACCGAAGACGAGCTCCAAGTCGTCTTAGGAGACTCCCAAGCCGAGACGCTCATCACGCTCGATCGCTTCTACGAAAAAGTCCTGCACATTCAAGGGAAGACAAATTTGAAACGCATTATCGTCACCGGGGTCCACGAGTTCTTCCCAGGGCTGCTGCGCTTAGGGTATTTGCTCAAAGAGCGCCCCAAACGCATACGCCCAAGCCCGCCGAACGTCTATCTCTTCTCAGACTTGATTCGCAGTGCCCCGACACATCCCCCAGAGATCCCCGTGCGCTCAAGCGATATCGCGCTCTTTCAGTATACCGGGGGAACGACGGGCATCCCCAAGGGCGCCATGCTCACCCATAGAAACTTAGTAGCGAATACCCTCCAAGCGCGCTCGTGGTTCCCGCGCGTTCAGCCCGCCCACGAGACGTGCTTGTGTGTATTGCCCCTCTTTCATGTCTACGCCATGACCGTGGCGCTCAATCTCTCGATGGCCATCGCCGCAGCGTTGATCTTAGTCCCGCGCTTTCAGATAGACGATCTGCTCAAGACGATAGATCGGCAGCGCCCGACGCTCTTCCCCGGCGCACCCACGCTCTACGCGGCGATTGCCAATCATCCCAGGGTGAAAGAATTTCACGTCAGCTCGA
Source organism: Candidatus Caldarchaeum sp. (assembly GCA_038890155.1). Taxonomy (GTDB): domain Archaea; phylum Thermoproteota; class Nitrososphaeria_A; order Caldarchaeales; family Caldarchaeaceae; genus Caldarchaeum. The sequence continues at coordinate 1,152 of JAWAFZ010000060.1, forward strand.
TCAGAGCGTGCATTAGCGGCTCGGCCCCGCTCCCCCTCGAAGTCAAACGGCGCTTTGAAGAGCTGACCGGCGCGTCGCTCGTCGAGGGCTACGGGCTTTCGGAAGCTTCTCCGGTGACCCATTGCAACCCGCTCTACGGGAGACAAGTTTCGGGGAGCATCGGGATCCCCTTCCCCGATACCGATGCCAAGATCGTCGACCCAACTTCAGGGCGGGATCTCCCCGTCGGAGAGATCGGCGAACTCGTCATCCAAGGCCCGCAGGTGATGGCGGGCTATTGGAACCGACCAGAAGAGACAGCTATGGCTCTGCGTGGCGGCTGGCTCCATACGGGGGATCTCGCCCGCATGGACGAAGACGGGTATTTTTATATTGTTGATCGTCTCAAAGAGATGATCATCTGTTCAGGGTTGAAGGTCTATCCGCGCGAGGTCGAAGAGGTGCTCTATAAACACCCTAAGGTGCTCGAAGCAGCGGTCATCGGGGTGCCCGATCCCTATCGCGGGGAGACTGTGAAGGCTCTTATCGTTCCCAAGCCCGGCGCAAGCCTGACTGCTGATGAGATCAAAGCATTCTGCGCGGAGCATCTAGCAAAATACAAGGTGCCCACGATCGTCGAGTTTCGCGAGTCGCTGCCCAAGAGCATCGTGGGCAAGATTCTGAAGAGAGACCTCCGATGAGAGAGTTCGTCGCTCGTTTGCAACTCACGACACAGCACTGCTTCCCAGAACCCTCTCTCTGGCTGACCCCCAAAGAAATCTGCGTGTTTGAGAGGCTCAAGATGCCGCGACGCCGCCAAGATTGGCTGGCCGGACGCTGGGCCGCTAAAGGGCTTGTACGACAATATCTCCTGGAGACAGCCAATCTCGCACTTGATCTTGCTCAGATTGAGATCGGAAACACTCCTACAGGGGTACCGTTGCTCCAGCGACCGTTCTGCAGTGACATACATATCTCGATCGCTCACAGCGCGGGGTATGGATTGGCGGGGCTAGCGCTGGGCACTCCTATTGGCGTGGATTTACAACATATCCGTGCGGTGCGTCTCGATTTACAAGAGCGTGTGCTCAGCGAGCACGAACGCGAGCAACTTGCGCATCATTTCTCCGGACGGGAGGGTGTGCTGGTCTTCTGGGCGCTCAAGGAAGCAGCGGTCAAAGCTGGGCGAACCCGTCCAGCTCCGGCACTGCGCGAGATCATGGTTAAACTCACAGAGCCAGGGCGCGCTGAGATCTCTCTGCGTACACAAAGACTTAAAGCTCAGTGGGGTCGGTGGGAAGAGTTTATCTGGGCGTGCGCGCAGGTACTGACTTAAGCGCCTATTTGCTGAACCCCGGCGGCCAGGGGTAGTCAGGCGGGCAGAGGTCGCCTTTGCCATTGTCTTTAAATAGATTCCTCTCCCCTGCTATATTTAGTGCTTGGGGTTGTGATACAATGAAAACTTCTACGAAAGGATCTTCAGGAACACATCCCTCCTGGAGGATGGCGACACCGTAGGTGGTATTCCTAAAGAACATGTTCCTTGATATTAATGTTGATCCCGAAGCTTTGTTTGCTCCTAGGTAAACACCAGTTCCGTTACCAATAAACTGATTGTCAACAATATAAGCCAATACATCAGAGAAAGGATAGGAAGGGGTGTTTAATGCCTGGACCACGATGACGGCAGCCGAGTAGTTGCTCAAGAAATTATTATGTGTTATTGTCAAGCTTCCTGGTGCATCTAGCCGCAAAATTCCTATTTGGTTCTCCTTGATCACGGACTGGTCAGTCGCTACGTGTCCTCCTATTATAAGGAGACCTAAGCGATTGTGTACCAATTCTACATTCGAGAGCATCAGCTGAGCGTCTGACTGTAATAATATCCCTGTGGATTGCTTGTTAATAGTAACTCGAGAGAGCATAATCTGAGCAGTTCCCCCAATGGTTATCCCTGTTGAGCTTGACATCTGCTGCTGATTGGGCCTACCAATTGTAAGATTTTCAAGGGAGAGTTGGATAGGATTGCTATCCTTTCCAGGACCGACAGAAATCACAGAGTCAGCATGGGCAAAGATATTTACGTTGCCACGGTTTGTGCCAATGAGGTGAACGCTCTTTGTGATTTCAAGCTTCTCATAATATTCCCCAGCCTCAATGAGGATTATTCCTCCTTCAGCTACGATATTGACCGCCGCTTGGATGGTTGAAGTGTCTCCTGGTACTCGCACTACCCAAGGAGCAGATTGTGAAGGTTTGCTCTCTAATCTCAGATCAGCATACAAAGCTTTCGCTCTGTTCATCGGCAGGGTAAGTCCTAAACTTAGAAGACTCAGAATCAACACTATTGTAAGAGAAACTTTTGCCATACTTGCATCTACCTCCTTACTTTACTGTTAGGTATCGGCTTTATGTTAGCCATCAGCATTTTCTTCACCCCGGAGTAATTTCAGCGGGACCTGGAGGAGGAGGGGGCAGATCGCTAGGCAGCTTTATTACCTCGACTTCCTTAGCACCACAGCCTATTCTTTTACCAGCGGCTAAGCAAGCCTGCTTTCTTCTTTGGGTGGCTGACATGGCAGCACAACCCACCCCTATGCAAGCAAACCAAACTTGTCCACTTGGATCCGTCCATACAATGAATATGGCTGCCTGACTGGAGGAGAATTGGTCGTACAAAGCAAAAATTAAATCAGTAAGTTGGGAGCTATCAGTAGATCCAACGATAACTCCGGTAATGATGCCGAACTCTGCCCCGTATTGGGCCAAGATGCTATCGATACCTGCGGCAACAGTTTCAAACCATTGTAAGATATGATCGCTGTAATTTTTACAGTCCCCTCCACACTCGAAGAAGTTGACCAAGAAGAGAGCATCAACAGATCTTTGTACGTTTTCAAGCCGGTAGTAGTGATTCCGAAAGACAAGATCAATAATCACTCGTTGTTGTATGCCGGTTCTTGGATCCCCGACAACGAGTGCTATTCTAATGTCTATCACTCTCCACAACTGGCTTTCCATTGTTCGAGCTAAGGTACGAGTTAGTGCCTCGTTTTGATCTACCGCTATGCCTCTTGCCATTTCGTCCAGCACTGACATTAGCTGAATCAGAAGCCTACCAGCGTCAACATCAGAATATTGTCCAGAATTAAAGATGTCAAGTACCACATTAATATTCTCTTTAAGTTCTTGTGCTCTTGAACCTGAACCAAGCTGCGCCATTGCTCCTCCGAGAGCTATTACGAGCTCGCTAGCAAGTCGCCTTGCAGTCATATCTGGATCGGCGAACCCCTGTTGCCTAGCCCACTTCAAGAATATTTGATAAGCCTTATCAAATTCATTCCCTACTGCTGCAAGATTGAGGATAACTGCTTCCCAAGAGCTTCCCGGAGTTTGCGCTAAACCTGCTATGTAGCTATGCAGTATTTCCTTAACCTGCTGTTTTTCTAAATTATAGAGCAATCGGAGAGCTTGCATATATCTGTCCAGCCCTGAGGAAACCAAGCGAGCGTATTCTTCCTCAAAACGACCCTCGCGTTCTGCTACCACCAACGCCCAGAGCCATTCCTGCAATTGCTCAGATGAAATTGTGCGTAGAATCTCTACGGCTTGTGCGACTTCTGTGGATAAACTTCCACTTGCTAGTGCATAGAAGCTTTCCCAAAGCCCTTGTAGCTCTCCTTGAGTAAGCTCCGGGAATCCGACCAAACTCAGTACTCGGCTAGCATCCCAAACGGTAAAGCCTGCTTGCCCTTGTTGCCTGGCTGTGGTATACGCTTCGAACATCATCTGCCAGTATTCTTCATGAGTCATGGCTTGAGCACGGGAGGGTACAGCAACACTAGCTAAGCCCACGGTGCATCGTACATTGCTCAATAAAGTTCCTGATGCTGTCGGATCAATACGCACTGTTACCTCGCGACTTTCACTAGGAATCAAAGTAAATGAGCTTTCAGATGCAATGCTGAACGGTGTAGCTGTATTCACGGTCAGCGTTACCGTGGTCACGCCTTGATTCCTCACCGTCAGCTTCTGTTCACGAGAGTCACCAACGAAAACAATGCCGAAATCTAGCTCTGCGGGGTCGATCTCGATCTTATGGACCACGCCCACCAAGGGAGAAGAACTCACACTTCCCTGCCCGTCTTGTATCCCCACCTGCACAGCCCCGGCGAAGCTCCCTGACTCACTGGGATCAAATCGCACTGTCACCTGCCCACTCTGCCCTGGCGAGAGCGTCGGCAGCACACTCACGATCTTGTACGGCGCTGCTGTGCTCAGCGTTAGCGTCACTGCCACTGTGCCCTCGTTCTTGACTGTGAGGGCCTTCTCTATCGGCAAGCCCACTTTTTCTGTCCGCAGCCCACACACATCCATCTTGTTGCATTGCTCCCTTAATACCAGCAGCCCGCTGCCAAAGTCCACTTGAGCTGGAGAGAAGCTCACCTTGTGGGCTACCCCTGTCGCAGTCACGGTCTTGCTCCCACCAGTGCTGCTGATGCTCACGCTCTTGGAGAAGCTCCCCGGAGTCGCTGAGCTGAATCGTACCACTACCTCTTGCGGCTGCCCAGGCAACAGACTGAAACTACTTCCAGAGACAATGCTGAATGGTGCAGGCACACTCACCGTCCCCGTCAGCGTCCCTCCCCCAGAGTTCCAGATCACAAACGAAGACTGAGTCTGTTGATTGATGAACGTCTGGGGTAAAGTCAGAGTAGCCGTGGAGAGGCTGATCGCTGGAGTCCGGCTGAGACACAAGTAGTCATAGCCCCACTGGGAGGTGCAGATCTGTGGGCCTTCGTAGCCGCCCTCAAAGTCTCCTTCCCCTGGAGGAAGAGCTAAGGGCTGCATCTTCGCTCCCTCAGGCACGGCTTCTCCTGTGGCCTGCCCACACGCTGTCGCTTGGATCGCTGGCTCGGCATCATCTTCGGGCTCGTCGTCCTTGTCTGCTTTTATCTTCACCCGCACCTGATGCGCAATCTTTTCATCAACCCCTTCATTGGCAATTCCTATAATCGCGATCCTGTTTGTCTCATCAAACATGACCCGCACCTGGCCAATCCGCTTGCCCTTCTGGGCCAGCTTCCCCTCAAACT
>JAWAFZ010000061.1:0-6213 GCA_038890155.1 Candidatus Caldarchaeum sp.
CCGCATCATCTTCCTCACCTTAGTGATGCGTCCAAAGGAGAGCCCCCTCGTATATGAAGGCGAACAGCAGCAGCCATACAAGGTGTACGAAGTGCCAGTAGATGCTTACGCCTTCCAGAAAACCATGGCTCTGGGAGTTGAACTGCTGCATCTTAGCTCTCCACGCTACAACCGCTAGCGCAACAACGCCTCCGAAGACGTGCGCTCCATGCGCTCCGAGCAGTATGTAGAACAGGGAGGCATAGATCCCTGTGTCGGGTGTGAACCCGAGGTCGAATATCAGGTGAGGCCATTCGATGCCCAGCTTAAGCACTAAGAACCCTGTTCCGAACAAAGCCGTGGCCACGACGCCGCCAAACACGGCTCCCAGCTTGTTGCGTTTGACCGAGTAGATAGCGTACTCGATGGCAAGGCTGCTGAACAGAAGCATGAAGGTCTGGAGACGAGGTATGAAGTCGTCTAGGTGGGGCGCGCCGGGTGGAGGCCATACGGGGAACGAGGCTCTTATCAAGAAGTAGCTTCCGAACCCTGCACCGAACAACGCAACCTCCGTGAACAGGAACATAGCGGTCGGCACGCCTACTCCAGACACTCTTTCAGGCTCCGAGGGGATGGCTGTACCCTTCAGCCTAGCGAAGAAAGACGAGATCACGTAGGGCCATGACTTCACCTCCCTGCTAACGAACAAGCCGAGCGTGGCTACAAACACGAATATGAGCCCAAGCCCAAGCAAAACGCTGATACCCTTCAACAGAAGCACAACGCCCGCAACCAGCACCAAAACGTTAATGCCGATCACAGCAGGCCAGACGCTGCCCTCGTGCTCCTCATGCTCTTCATGCGACATGGCTTAGCTATCGTTTTTGCAACGTCTATATAATGTCTTCTCTAGAGGTCTGGCGGCTGAGTTAGGTTAAATAACGCCGTTAACTCTACTGATGAAAGAGGTTGACGACGCTAGAGGTTCCTCTCAGCTATCAGGAGATTAAGCGGTACGGCCGCCACCTAATCATTCCGGAGGTCGGGATGGCGGGGCAGAAGAAGCTCAAGTCTTCGAAGGTCTTGGTTGTCGGAGCCGGAGGCTTGGGCTCGCCGATATCCCTCTACCTCGCAGCCGCAGGCGTAGGCCGGATAGGGCTCGTGGACTTCGACGTCGTTGACGAAAGCAACCTTCAGAGACAGATCATCTACACGACCAAGGACGTGAAGAGGCCTAAGCTGGAGGTGGCTGAGGAGAGGCTTACGGCGATGAACCCGCACATCGAGGTCGAGACCTATGAGACAAGGCTGACGTCGGAGAACGCTCTGGAGATCATGAAGGACTACGACGTGATTGTGGACGGCACGGACAACTTCCCCACGCGCTATCTCGTCAACGACGCCTGCGTCCTGCTGGGCAAGCCCAACGTCTACGGCAGCATCTTTAGGTTCGACGGCCAGGTCTCAGTCTTCTACGCAAAGAAGGGCCCGTGCTACCGATGCCTGTACCCTGAGCCGCCTCCTCCAGGCCTTGTTCCAAGCTGCGCCGAGGGCGGTGTGCTGGGGGTCTTGCCCGGGGTTGTAGGGGCCCTCCAAGCCATGGAGACCATCAAGCTCATCGTCGGCATAGGAGACCCGTTGATAGGTAGGCTGCTGCTGTTCGACGGCCTTCACATGTCCTTCACCGAGCTCAAGCTCAGGAAAGACCCCAACTGCAAGGTATGCGGCCCCAACCCGACCGTCAGAGAGCTGATAGACTACGAGGCTTTCTGCGGCGTCTCGCCCACGCCCTCAGACAGCTCCCTGCACATCACTCCAGAAGAGCTGCATAGAAGGCTTGAGAGAGGAGAAAAAATCATCCTGCTCGACGTTAGGGAAGAGGTTGAGTACGAGATCTGCCATCTCGACAAAGCCTTGCTGATTCCTCTTTCGAAGCTGCCTGAACGGGTAAACGAGCTCAGCCTCACCGACGACATAGTGGCCTACTGCCACACGGGTGTCAGGAGCGGGATGGCTGTCAAGCTGCTTCGAGACCTAGGGTTTAGGCGTGTGAAGAACCTGGCTGGAGGAATAGACGCCTGGGCTGAGCGGATTGACCCAGACATGCCCCGGTACTGAAAGCGCTTAAGGTGTTTTTTCAGGCGGCGGGGGAGGTGGCGGAGGTAGGGCTTGGAGTTGAGGGCGGTTCTTACGTATCCTGCGTGAGACAAACACCGAAGCCATCCCTGTAGCCACAACAACCAGCACAAACGCCTGGGCGTAGGCCAGGTTTCTGTGGAGAGAGTTCTCACCGGTCAGCACGGCGTACTGAAGCTGAATGTCTCGGAGGGAATCCCGGGCTGCTTCAAGCTCCGACTGCAGATAGCCTATCTGCTGCCTAGCCCCATCGTGTCTGTCGGACAAGCTGTTGTACAGAACCTGGAGCTGCGTGAACGAGGCCTGGAGGGCCGTGAACTCACGAGTAAGGTTGCGGTAGTCGCTGAGGAGGCTTCGGTAGTTATCATTCAGGCCTGTGTTCTCCTTCAACAGAGATTCGTAAAGCGTCTGGAGGGCCCTCAGGTCTCCTAAGACGTTGACGTATCTCTCGTTCAGGGCTTTGTAGTCGATGGAAAGCGCTTCGTACCTAGCTTCAAGCCTTCCGTACTCCCTCCGTGCCTCATCGAGGCTTGTCGAGAGACGTACGTTCTCCCTCAGCAAATCCTCCAGACGAGACATCAACGACGAGACCTGGCTCTGAAGCTCCTCGACCGCACGCCTTAGCGACGACAGGCTTCTTTCAGCGTTAGCGAGCTCGTTCAACAATTCCGGGTACGTCCTGTCCCTGACGACTGCAAGCATCCACTCATGCGTCAAAGGCTCGAACACCATGCCACGGCTGTAGTTGACGAAGACCACCGCCGACACAAGCGGGTCTCTCCTAACAGCAGACGGCACGCATACCGAGTAAGTCTTAGAAACCACGTTCCCCGGGCTGAACGACGTCAGGGAGCTGATTATCACGTCGTTAAGGAGCGTCGTGCTACCAGCCTCGCTTACGTAGACAACCGTGAGCCTCAGCCTCTGAACGCTTACTGAGCCGAGGAACGTTGTTTGGAGGACGAGGGGGAAGCACGAGCCTATCTTAACTTCAGCCGGGTAGGAGAGAGATATCTTGATCCGGCCGTTGTCGACGATCGAGGAGTAGCCGTCTGCACCAACGGTTGAGGGAATGAGCAACAACGCCGCGAGGAGAAGTGCAGCGCGGGTCTTCTTCATGAGAAATAAACGCTCTTCCGGTGTATATAAGCAATAGATTATTAGACGCGCTTCAAAAAAAAAACATGCATGCCTAGTGCCAGAAAAATCCTCGACGAAATGCTGAGGCTGGACTATGGCCAGACCGTTGAAAGGGTGGAGCGTTTCATTTCGTCGGTCGTGGATTCGTCTGGAGCTTCTGGAGTTGTTGTCGGCTTGAGCGGAGGGGTCGACTCGTCGGCTGTAGCGGTTCTCTGCACTAGAGCCCTCTCCGAGAAGAAGGTGTTGGGGCTCATCATGCCTGCGGAGTTCACCCCCGCCCAAGACGTCGAGGACGCTGAGCTGCTTGCGGAGAAGCTCGGCATAAACACAGCAACTATTCCGATATCATCCATAGTCAACAGCTTCAAGACGCAGCTGGGCTTGTACGCCTCCGACCCTGTTAAAATGCCTCTGGCCAACCTCAGAGCACGCATACGCATGGCTGTCCTCTACTTCTACGCCAACAAGCAAAACCTCCTCGTCGCTGGAACCGGAGACCGGAGCGAGCTACTCCTCGGCTACTACACCAAGTACGGCGACGCTGGAGTTGATTTCCTTCCCGTTGCAGGAATGTACAAGACCCAGCTCCGCCACCTGTCAAAGCACCTCGGCGTCCCGGAACACATAGCCTTCAAGCCCAGCAGCCCCCAGCTTTACCCGGGCCATAGAGCGGTCGACGAGCTTCCCGCCGACTACGACGTTCTAGACCCTATCCTCTACGCCCTGTTCGACAAATCTCTCACGGCGGAGCAGGTCGCTACGCTCGGGTTTGACTTAGGGTTGGTTCAGGAGGTGCTGTCTAGGTTTGAGAGGAGCAGGCATAAAAGGGAGACTCCGCCCGTAGGACCCAAGCCTGTCCCGCTCGTGTAAACATATTAGCATGGCCAGCCCTCTGTAGACGATGCCCTCCGACGACGACTACATCAAACGCATGTCCGACGCCCTCCGCTCAGGAGCCAAGATGCTCTCCGAGATCTGCCCCGTCTGCAACAGCCCCCTCTTCGAGGTTAGGAACGAGCTACGCTGCATCCGCTGCGACAAACCCGTGGTAAGAGTTCACGAAGATTCAGAGGTGTTGGCCGCGTCGACTCCGCTGGCTCTGTCTAGGCTTGAGAACGCCTTGTCGTCGAAGATCGACCTGCTCACCACCCTCCTAATGCGGGCTTCAGACCCGGAGGAGATACGCATCCTCTCCGAGTCCCTGTCAAGCCTTTTGAAGCTGTTTCACGAAAGCCGCCGGCTTGCGGAGACGCTTCGGAAGCAGTAGACTCTCGGCACTACTTCAGGATTTGTTCCATACGCTTCACAGTACTACTAGACGATGGTTGTGGGTGTTTTTGTGAAGCTTGTGAAGGGGTTTTTGGCCTTTTACACTACTCAAGCCTTGATAATCAAAAGAACTAGGATGTGCTAGTTTCTAACTTTTGAGCGCATAATCCATCCACGCTACGGAAGAACCCAAGCTAGGCTGACGGTCTTTCCAGCTTCACACACTACACATCTGCCTGATTGTTTCCATTCCTCCTTCAGCCGGGTTTGCGGTTTCCACAGGAAACAAAGGGGTTGTAAGGCTGACCGACAGGCGAAGAAACAACAACAAGCTTTTTCAAGCCGAATGAGACGGAGAAGCTGAATTTCTGTCTTTACCGCTCCAACTGGGTTTCACGCCTGTGAAGGGGGGAATCGTTTGGCTGGGCTCGGATGGAAACCCTCACCCCTTGGTTTCCGCTGGAGAATGCCTTTCAACAGAAGATGAAGCATGCAGCAGTTTCTCTCAACAAAAATTTTGAAATTTGTTTAGTTTTTTGTACTTTACTCTCTTTATAGCCTAGCCGTTGAGACCTTACGGGGAATAACAGTGGTTGAAACAACAAAAACATTCACTAGAAGGGATGAACATTCTGTTCAGCTGAAACCGAGGGGTGTGGGGGAAGACCCTCTTGCGGACATCTTAGAGCGGTACGGCGGACAAAGCAGCCCAATAATCATCGACCACAGCCTTCTACGCTCCGACTACATTCCGAAATCTCTTCCCCACAGGGTTAACCAAATCAGAGCCGTTGGCCAAGTCTTGGCCGCTGTTCTCAGGTCTGTCAAGCCCTCCAACCTGTTTCTCTACGGTAAGACCGGTACGGGTAAGACCGCTGTCTGCAGGTATGTTATTAACCGGCTTGAGGCCGAGGTTTCGGAGAGGAAGGTTAGCACACGGTTTGTTTACGTCAACTGTAGGATGGCTGGAACAGAGTACAGAGTTTTGGCCGACCTATGCACCGCTGCAGGCATTTCCGTGCCTTTCACAGGCTTGTCTAAGGGCGAGCTGTTCAGAAGGTTTCAAACAGCATCAGACCAGCTAAACTACTCTTTCGTGGTCGTTTTGGACGAGGTGGACGTGCTTGTAAAAGACTTTGGAGACGACTTGCTGTACGAGCTTACACGCTCAACCACAGGGCCGGGATGGGTTTCGCTGGTAGGAATCTCGAACGACCTCATGTTCAAGGAGCAGCTTGACCCGAGGGTCTTGAGCAGCTTGAGCGAGGAGGAGATAGTTTTCCAGCCTTACACAGCTATGGAGCTGGCTGACATTCTCTCTGAGAGGGCTGAGCAAGCGTTGAGGCCGGGCAGCGTGGGAAGCGACGTGATTGGGTTGTGCGCTGCCATGGCTGCGGCTGAGCACGGGGATGCGAGGAGGGCCCTCGACCTTCTTAGGGTTTCTGCTGAGGTGGCTGAAAGAGAAGGAGCTGAGAGGGTTGAGGAGCATCATGTTAGGAAGGCTCAGCTACTCATCGAGAGAGGCCGGGTGAAGGAGGTTGTCTCCTCCCTACCCCTGCACAGCCGTCTCGTACTCCTAGCTGTCTATCTCTCCTCCCGGAAAGGCTTGGAGACGACCTCTGGAACGGTTTACGGGATGTATCGTGAGTTCTGCGGGGCTTTGGGGTTGGAGCCGTTGACCGACCGGCG
>JAWAFZ010000062.1:0-5961 GCA_038890155.1 Candidatus Caldarchaeum sp.
AGATGCCTTAGCTCTTCAACCTTCTTCAGCAGAGACCTTCTGCCAGCGTCCAGCTCTAGGATCCTGTCGACGACGTCCGCCGCCAGCCCCCTTCTAGCAAGCCCGCGCCTGAAGTATTCCGGGTCGGCCCTTAGCTGTTTGATGTTCAGCATGCAGACATAATGTTTTTCAGGTCAATAAAAACACAACCGTTTACTCACGCCTCAGAGCCTCCATCGGCTCTAGTTTTGAAGCTCTGTAGGCTGGGATTAGACCGGCGAGCATGGATACGACGACAGCCACGAGCACGCCGGTGATCACCAGCTCAAAAGTAATGAGCGGTGTTATTCTAACCGCCTGTGGACCGCCTACGGCGAAGGTTCCAGGCCTGCTCTCCGCTGGCGGGCCTGAGAAGATGTCGGCCAGCACGAACGACGTCGCAACTCCTGCAGCGGTTCCAACTACCCCGCCTATGAGCCCTATGATTACGGCTTCCGTCAAGAAATTCAGCATCACGTCTCTCGTCCTGAACCCGAGCGCCTTCACCAGCCCGATCTCCCTAACCCTTTCGTTCACCGACGTGAACATCGTGGTCATGATGCCTAGGAAAGCGACGAGAAGGCTCATCGAAGCGACGGATGAGAAGAAAACGTTTAGCGTGCCGATAATCTGCTGGACCGTTTCGGATATAGCCGTGATGGAGAAGACCCTGATGTTCTCGCCGTACCTGTTCTCAAGCTCTATCACTACGCTGTCGCTCATGCCAGGCTCTGTTATTCTTACGAAAGCTCCGCTGTAGCTTCTACGGTTGGTGAGAAGCCTGCCAGCATCCAGGTTGACGAATATCTGAGTGTCGGGGTTGAGGAAAAGAGCCTGACCGTACCTGTCAAACCTTCCGGAGACTGTGAAAGACCTTGCAGCGGCCCCCGTAGAGGCCGTGAAAAGAGAGCCTAGGTCTATCGGCGGTATGTCTGGGTCTCTAGGGTTCCAAGCGCTGTACCCTACTAGTGCGTAGGAGGGGTTGTCTATGATCTCGCCGGCCTCCAGCTTGATGTTGGGAAACAGGTTCGGCAGGTCCTTGAGGTTCACTGCCAGAATGGTGTAGGAGCGGACAGGGTCCATGGCGAAGGTCTTGCCCCTCGTCTTGATTTCTCCTGAGGCTATCAAGTAGTAGGGATAAACCTCTCTCACTCCAGGTGTCTGGCGTATGTTCTTTATCACGGTGTCGTCGAGGTTGAAGTCGCCTACACGCTGGATGAGTATAGTGTCGGCACCGAAGACTTGGAGGTTTGATATGATGTTCTGCGTCAGGCCTGCGGTGGTTGCGTTAAGAGCTGTTATCAAGGCAGGTCCCACGACTATTCCGAGGATGGTTAGCGTTGTTCGGAGCCGCCTGTCTTTGAGAGCTGACCAAGCAAACCTAACGTAGTCATGTGTCTTCATTCCCGCTTCCTTCTTCTCCTAAGAAGAACAATCCCGCCCAGGGCTAGGACAACAGCAGCAACCACGGCGACTAGGAGCGGGTCGAACCTCTGCTGAGCAGCGGGGGAGACCGTTGTTGCAGGCGGCTGGTTGCCTTGAACCACCTCGTACTCCAGAACAGTCTCTTTCTCGAACAGTTCACCGAACCCGTTTCTGTACGAGGCTTTTACAACGACACTGTACTTGCCCGGCTGTGCGTTGTTCTGGACTCTAAAGTTTAATGTGAATGCGGAGACCTGTGAAGGGTTGACTAGACCGACGACAGACCTTGACTCTCCCAAAGCCTCGTAAGGAGGCCCGCCGTTAAGCTCGACCGCCACGGCTCGGGCTATGTTCGACCCTTCGTTGACAACATCACCAGCCACGTCAACAGTCTCTCCCGGCCTAACCCTTGAGGGAGAAAGCTGAACTCCTTTGAACTTGATGTCTATGTCCGCTCTCACCGCTAACGACACCGCCAAGTTCTCAACGACCCTGACCCCGGCTTGGTCCCGGTACTCCACAGAGGCGGTAATCGTAGCCACAGAATCTCCGGCTTGGGAGGTTGCGAGAATCTTCAACGGCATAACGTAAGACTCGCCAGCCTTCATCGAGTCCAAGACCGCCCTAGTTTCGCCCTCAACTACTGTGATCGAGGGAGTTTCGGGCAAAACAGCTATCCGTACTTCACGGACTGCGTAGGGGTTTTCGTTAAGAACTGTAAGCTCGACGGATGATGAGGAGCCTGCATTAATGTATTTCTGGCTTGCCGTCGCCTTGAACCCTCGCCTGAACTCCTCAGCGACGTTGAAGGCTATTCTGAACTCCTTAGACCTGATGTTGGCGTACCCGTCTCTGTACTCTAGGATGACTGTAGCCATGTAGACCGATGCTTCGGCTGAACGGTCGGTGAACACGTTCACGCCAACCTCCCTCCGTTCTCCCGGCTGGAGAGTACCCACAGACAGCTTCGCATCGAGAACATTTATTCTAGGATCCTCGGGACGCAGAACAAGCTCGACGTTGTATGCGGGGGCTGATCCTGTATTTTTTAACAAGAGTTTGAGAGTGCCATAGGAGCCTTTCGCAACAGACTGAGCGGCAGATTCGACGACTATCTCCTCCCTCCCCAGAACGTCCACGTCGAAGGCCCGAACACTCCTCAACAATGTACCGTACTTATTCCTGTACGTTATTTCAGCCACGAAAGAGTGTACGCCGACCCGTGCTTCTTCAGCGACGACTAGCGGGAACTCGAGAGTGAAGACGCTGCCGGCCGGTATCCTCTCGAGGTAGGCGTCGTAAAAGGTCTTTCCCGTGAACCCTCTGGGCGGCGAAATCCTCATCTCGACGTTGCTTATCGAAGTTTCTAAGGGAGCCTCCAAGTAGACTCGTAAGACCGCTGGCCCAGAGCCCGGCCCAACCGACCTCTCGACGCCGTCGACGAACCACGCTGTTCTGACTATCCGCATGGATGGAGGCGGGTATACTTGGATGACGATGGATGAGACCGTCTGGGCAGTTGGCAGGACGTCCGAGGTTGAACTGCATTCCCTGAAAGAGAGCCTGAGGTCTGCTTCGTACCTACCCGGTCTAACATCTTCGAGGACGTTGACCCTGAAGACAAGGCTCCCCATCGTCCCTGGGTTTAGCTGAGTCTGGAGGAAGGCCTTCAAAGGCTTACCCGTCTCCCAGCTCGCGATCGGCAGACTTCTGTTGAGCTTGGGCAGGATCTCAGCCTCCAGAGAGCACACCGGCTTGTTGCCTATGTTGGCTACGACAACGCTCAACTCGACGTTGCTGTCGCCGGGAATGGCTTTCTCAGGGTTCGACGGGCTTCCCCACGAAAGGTCGACAACTTGAATAGTAAGCCCATAAGCCTCGAACAAGCTAAACCAGGACGCCAGAACCATCGCTGAAAGGAGTAGGACCAAGGCTTTCATGACCGTTCTACTTGAGGTAATCTGACTATTTCCTCTTTTTCTATCTTACCGTCCTTAATGTAGACTATGCGGTCAGCGGCCCTAGCGACCTCCATGTTGTGCGTGACGACTATGACTGTGTTCCCTCGACGTGTGAGTTCTCTCAGCAGGTGCACGACTACAGCACCTGACTTGGAGTCAAGGTTGCCGGTAGGCTCATCCGCCAGGATTATGCTCGGCTCTGTTACTAGAGCTCTGGCTATAGCTACTCTCTGCTGTTCTCCGCCGCTCAGCTGTGTTGGTCTTTTGAGAGACTTCGAGTCGAGGCCTACCTCCCTGAGCATGCTGAGGGCTAGTTCTCTTCTCCTGTCCTCCGGAACCTCTAGAATCATCAGAGGCAGCTCGACGTTCTTCACAACCTGCAGCCTGTTGATCAGGTTGTATGACTGAAACACAAATCCTATCTTCTTGTTCCGGAATTCGGCTCTCTTGTTGTCGTCTATCCTGCTGATGTCGACGCCGTCTATGATTACGCTTCCCTCCGTAGGCTTGTCCAGAGCGCCTAGCATGTTCAGCAGCGTGGACTTGCCGCTTCCGCTCGGCCCGACGATAGCAATCATCTCACCCCGTTTAATCTTTAGGTCTACGCCGTTTAAAGCCACGGTCTCAAGTCCGTTGCTCCTGTAAACCTTCCTGAGGTTCTTGACCACTACAACATAATCATCATCCATCTTCCGTTCACCTAATCCTCACGTAGTCGTAGGCGCCTGTCGCAGACTCGAAGCAAAACGTGACCTTACGGTAGTCTTTCCTGAACTCGGCGACCTCTTCAGCAACCTCCACCGGATTCCTACCGCGCACAACCACGTCCGCAATCAGCGTCGCTATGTGCTTCATCTCGGACTCGTTCATGCCCAGACGTGTGACCTCCTGCGTACCCATCCTTATGCCGCTTGGCTTACTGTAGTCGGTCTTCATCCTGTAGTCTTTGGGTATGAGGTTCCTGTTCAAAATAATACCGGCTCTCTCAAGCTTCTCCTCAGCAGTCCTGCCGTCCATGTACTTCGACACGTCTGCTATTAAGGTGTGGGATTCGGTGAAACCCCTGCTTTCGTAAAGGACCTGGACACCCTGTTCATACAGAGACTCGGCCAAGACTTTGGAGTTTCTTATGATCTGCATGGCGTATTCTCTGTAGAATGCGAGAGCTTCAGCCAGAGCTATTGCCACGCCTGCGACGGCGTGTAGATGATGGTTCGATAGAAGGCCTGGAAAAGCTACTTGCTTGAGCCGTTCGGCGTACTTTGTCCACGACACGACCATGCCGTGCTGGGGTCCAGCCAGCGTCTTGTGAGTGCTTATCGTCATGCAGTCTGCGCCTTCCCTGATAGGGTCTTGAAACTTACCGCCCGCTATCAAGCCGGCTACGTGGGCCCCGTCGTAGACCAGGTGGGCGCCGTACTGGTCGGCTAACGTCCTCACCTCCCGGACCGGGTGGGGGAAGAGGAAGACGCTGGCGCCCAGCATGAACAGCCTAGGCTTCTTTCCTGTCTCGGACTCTATCCGCCTGAGCCTCCGAGCTGTTGCGTCCACGTCTATCTCGTGCAGGTCCTCGTTGAACTCGTACCTCTCAACCTCAAGCCCTCTAACCACTCCAGCGGTTCCTCCCCACTTTTCCTTGCCATGGCTTATGTGGCCTCCGTGAGGAATCGTTAAAGCAACCATCATGTCCCCCGGACGTGCGAAAGCGCAGTAGGCCACCAGGTTCGCCACCACCCCGGAAATAGGCCTAACGTCCACAAACTCGGCTCTGTAAACCTGCTTACCCAGCTCTATAGCCAACAACTCTATCTCGTCTATGTACTTACATCCAGCGTAAAGCCTCTCACCAGGCCATCCCTCCGCATACCTGTGCTGGAGGTCGCTAGCCATCGCCTCCCTTACTGCTGGGCTGACCACGTTCTCGCTGGCTACGAGCGGTATAGACTTCCTGAACAACTCGTGATGCTTCTCCATCAGCTCCAAGACCCTGAAGTAGGCCTGCTGCGGCTCTGCTAAAGTTTCCATGACTAAGGACACATACAGCCGCCGCTATATAAAATCTTACAGATATGCGAAGTAGATGATGAAGGATAGGAATAGAAGGTCGGCTGCGATAAGCGCCGTGGCCGTGATGCGGTGCCTCACACCAAGCATCCCGGCAGGAGTTTGTTTTGAAGTGATTAAATCTTTTGCTTTTCGAGCGATGTCGAATGTTCCAGCCTACATACCGGGGGAACACGCTCATGTTTTTAAACCGCAGACGAACTGCTTAAAGCGTGGAGCAGGAGCTTTTTGAGGAAGCCCAAAAGTATCTTCCTGCAGGGGTTACCTACAGCGTAAGGCACATCGACCCAAGGCCTGTTTATGTCGAGAGGGCTGAGGGGGCCTACGTGTGGGACCTGCACGGGGTCAGGTATGTTGACTTCTGGATGGGCCACGGCGCTCTCTTGATGGGCCACGGCTACAGGCCTGTTCTGGAGGCTGCCTCTGAACAGCTGTGGAGAGGGGCTCATTTTGGCTATCCTCATCCCTGGGAGGTCAAGTGGGCTAAGCAGGT
>JAWAFZ010000063.1:0-5952 GCA_038890155.1 Candidatus Caldarchaeum sp.
AGGCCGACGCTATAGGAACTGGTGCTCACCAAGTTCTCTCTATCCATTCTGAGCTACGGGCCCGTCTGTAGGATTCTGTTCCAGTTTATAAATCATAAACGAGCCGTGTTCTCAGCGAGAGAAGATGAAGGACCTAGGAGTTCATCCTTCCATGACTCCGGGGCGCGGCCATGGAGGATTCTTTCGACGGTTGGCGGACAACGGTATTCGCTAGAGAGACGGTAATGCTGTGGGGTTTGTATGAACTATTGCTAGGGAAAATGCGGAACCCGGTTCAGCCTGCATCTGTAGAGGAGCTGAGCATGGTTTTAGTAGCCTGTTTCCAAGCTGGGGCTGCTGGCGTGCTGAAGGTAGCCTTGTGAGCGGTTTGCACGTTAATGGTCTAGGTGGCAGCGGAGCATCCCGCGGCTAATCTTCAAGCAGTTTACGCAAACACCTACCGCCTTACGCTGAACAACCCGGTCGATGAGTTTGTCCTCAGCCCTGAATAACTTGTTGATTTATCTCATCTGTAGGCCCAGCCGACGAGGCTTTTCTCGAGCAGGGCGAAGACGAGGAAAAGGCTTATTCCCAGAAAGGATATGACTAGCAGGCCTGCGAAGACTAGCGGGACGTCGAACCTCGAGCTGGCCGCTATCATCAAGTATCCCGTGCCCTCGTTGCTTGCGACGGTCTCGGAGATGACTGCACCCACGAACGCCAGCGTTGACGCTACCTTGAGAGAGCCGAAGAAGTAGGGCAGGGAACGTGGTATGCCTATCTTGACGAATATCTGGCTCTTCGAAGCTCCGAGCGAACGTAGGACGTCCCTTATCTCTGGCTCGATTGTCGCTAAAGCGATGGCCACGTTGACAACAATCGGGAAGAAAGAGATGAGGAAAGCTGTTAGTATGGCCGGCACCTTGCCGACGCCGAGCCATATTACTAGGATGGGGACTATCGCCACCTTCGGAATCGTGTTGAAAGCTACTAGTAGTGGGTAGACAGCCCGGTAGACCACGATTGAGTATCCGACGGCTAGGCCGAGACCGAGGCCGAAGACTATCGACATGCCGAAGCCGATCAAGGTTGCTTCAAGCGTGGCGTAAGAGTGCTTGATGATTATGTCGAGGTTTTTGTCGAGCGAGTAGATCACCCTCGTGGGGGGTGGTAGGATGAACTCCGGTATGTTGAGGGCAATAGTGACAGCTTCCCAGCCGACGAAAAACCCGACGAAGACAAGCACGGGAAGGCCGTATTCCTTGAGGGCTGAGGCCACGAGCGAGGAGACCGGCTGCTTCGCCATTCACTTCACCTGTATCATTTCTCTTAAGCTGTGAGTCATGTCTACAAACCTCTCCTCATAGCATATGTCTAGCTCACGTGGTCTTTCGAACCTAGGCTCAACCAAGCCGATGATTTTACCAGGCCTCCTGCTCATGACGTATACCTTGTCCGACAGGTAGAGAGACTCCCTGAGGTCGTGAGTGACCATGACGACCGTGCATTTTGTCCGGAGCCATAGGCTCTGGAGAACGTTCCAGAGCTCTTCACGGGTAAACAGGTCGAGGGCTCCGAAAGGCTCGTCGAGCAGGAGTATGGCTGGGTCGTGGATGAGCGCTCTGCAGAGCGAGACCCGCTGCTGCATCCCGCCAGACAGCTCCCAGGGCTTTCTTTCTGAGAAGCCTTCCAGCCCTACGGTCTTGAGCAGGTTGAGAGCCTTCTCAACGTATTCTTTTTTCTTGTCGTTGAACATGGATTTGTGGGGTTCGACAACCTCGAGAGGAAGCAGCACGTTCTGGAGCACGGTCCTCCAAGGGAGCAGCACGGGGTTTTGGAAAGCCATGCCAACGATCGAAAGCGGCTTCTCGACGAGATGGTTGTTGACGTAAACTTCTCCCTCAGTGGCCTTGATCAGACCCGCTATGAGCTTCAGCACAGTCGTCTTTCCGCAGCCGCTGGGCCCGACGATGGAGGTGAAGCTGCCCTCATCCACATGCAGGCTTACGTTCTCAAGAGCTTTGACCGAGACGAACGTCCTAAAACCAGACTTCGAGAAATACTCCAGAGAGACGTTCTTTAACTCTATCAAGCCGACATCATAAAAAAATGGGGGTTTTTAAATGGTTCTCTGCTCCTTGGGCGGCAGGAACCTGTCTGTGAACACTTCGTCCGGCGATGGCGTCCTAGGCAGGTTGAAAGCCTCCACGACCGATTTGATCGTCCTCTCCAGCCTGGCCATGTCAACAGCACCTAGCCCGTTCCTGCGAACCTCCTCCGTCACGATGTTGTCCTTCAACGCCAGCTTGAGCCTCTCTAGCTCTACGTTCCTGTCCACCGTCGGGTCCTTCCGCTTGACGAAGTCAGCTCCAACCTCAGGGTTTGCTATCACTTCTTTCAACGCCTTATTGAAAGCCCTGATAAAACCGGCGACAGCTTCGGGGTTGGACTGGATAAAGTCCTTTCGAGCTACGATGGCGTTGCCGTAGAGCTCGACGCCGAAGTCGGTGTACTTGAAAGCCGTTATTCTGTCAGGGTCGACTTTAAGGGATACAAGGTTGAGGTAGCCTGTGTAGTAGAAGCCGGTGATGGCGTCAACCTCTCCTTGGACGAGCGAAGGCTCCCTGAGAGCTGGCGACATGCTGACCCACTGCACTTTGGAGGCATCTATGCCCGTTGCCTTGGCGAACACGGGGAACAGCCTTCGCGGAGCATCTCCTTCGGGAGCGCCTATCTTCTTCCCTTCAAGGGCCTTGGGGTTCGTTATGCCTTTGTCCTTTAGAGTTATCACCGAGTAGGGTGGGTTGTTGAGAACCATGTAGACGGCGACAAGCTCCTGCCCGGGGTTTTTGACGTTGAACTCGATCAAGGCGTCGATGCTGCCGTACCCCATCTGGTAAGCCCCTGAAGCAACCTTGGTGATCGTGTCGGCCGACCCGTAGCCTCTGTCCATGATGACCGCCAGCCCCTCCTCGACGAAGTAGCCCTTCTCCAGAGCCACGATGAAAGGCGCCTGAGGCCCTTGCACAGCCCAGTCAAGGACGAACTTCACGGAGACTATTCTCGGTGCTTGGGTCGGCATTACGACGGGGCTTAAAAAAATTCCCGCAACCAACCCGACGATTAGGAAAACGCCGGCCGTGGCCAAGAGTTTTCCGGATACCATGCAGTTATACGTATTCATGAGGGCTATTAAATATTTCTAGAAGCTGATCACGGAGTATCCTTTCCCAGCAGCCTCAGCTACCACTGAAGTCGAGTCGTCTGCGATTACTAGGTTTCTGTCGATTTTCTCATACAGGTTGTAGGCCTTGAGGTTCCCCGCGCAGGCAGCCACGTACGCCCCGGCTTCGTTCAAGGCTGTGAGATAGTCCTTTACCATCTTGTAGTGAGGGTTCTGCGGGTCGAGTAAATAGACGCCGGGGCCGATGAATAGCATTTTGACCTCCGCCATCTTCTCCCTAGCCATGTTTCTTGCGATGCGTAAACCCTGCCTAGCTCTCTCAACCTCCTCGGGGCCCGAGACAATTATGAACAGAACTTTCAAGTCTTTCATTCCCTATTCCGTCGAGACGTAAACAGCTGGCTTGAGAGGGATGGATTGGGAGGCTTTCACAGCCTCAGCGGGGCTCGACGCATCATCCTCATCCAGCACCACGACGTCTAAACGAGTCTCCTGCTTGATTAGCTCGGCAGCTTGAAGCCATATGTTTTTCTCAAACTTGAGAAGCTTGGCCAACGCTTGCTTCTGGTCTCCCGCGCCTAGGACCTTTGAATATTCTCCGCACAGGTCTTCAACAGCCCTCAGCCTCTCCACGACTCTAGTCATGAGCCGCTGGGCAAGCGCAAGCTTATCACGGTGATGCTCTTTGAGCCATTCAAAAGCATCACCAGCCGAGGATGTTAGCAGACGTTCGGCTAGAGGAAACTTCCATTCCGCGGCCTTGAAGATCTTTATCGTGGATGGCTTTCCCTTGACCACTTTCAATATCTCCCTAACGTCGGCCATCAGCTCTCTCAGGATGTCTTCGTGTACGAGTGGGAAAACACCGTCCTCGTCCACTTTCATTTCCGGCCATCGCTGTGCTGAAGCAAAACCCTCCCCGCCAATAGTATGCCAAGCCTCCTCGGCTGCGAAGGGTGCGAAGGGTGAGAGTAGTATCGTCCAGACCTTGACGAAGTTCTTCCCTGCTTCGTTTATTCTGCCGTTGTTTCTCCGCAGCCACCATCTCCATATGTTGAGCATGCCGTAGACAACCTCGTTGCAAGCCGTTCTTGTCTTCATCTTTTCCAAGGCGTTCTCTACATTCTTCAGCACCATGCTCGTCGACACGCTGAGCCATTTGTCCGCAGGCCCCTCCCGGGCTTCAACATCCTGCTTGCACCTGTCAACTATCGACAGGAAGTTTTGGATGAACTGTTCAGCCTCCTCAACGTTCTTCAAACGCCAGTCGGGGTCGTCCAGCTCTTCAGCTCCCAGCAGCAAGGCCAGGCGGGTTGCGTCTGCGCCGTGTCTCATGACAGCCGTCTTCAAGGTAATGAAGTTCCCCCTACTCTTCGACATCTTCTCACCTTCGACCGAGACCATTCCGTTGACGCTGATGCTTCGGGGCCAGTGTCTTCTCTTGAATATCGCCGTGTGGTGGAAGAGGTAGAAAGTAAGGTGGTTGGGGACTAGGTCTTTGCCTGAAACCCGCAGGTCGACGCCGTACCAGTAATTGAATTCGTCCCTCATTTTCTTTAGCAGGTTTAGGTCGATGCCGTGTCTTTCGGCTATCTGGGCTGGGTCTCCTTCTCCTAGAAAGACGTAGTCGAGGACTTCAGGCGTGATTCTCGAAGCTACTTCGCGATGCTTGTTGAGTATGCTGCTTACTGTGTACAGAGCCGGGTAGATGGTTGAGTCGCTCAGCGTCTCGATCTTCCACGAGGGGTCCCATGGAAGCGGAGTTCCCAATCCTGTCTTGCGTGTGCAGGCCCAGTCCTTGAGCCAGTCTACGACGTTCAAGAACCATGTCCTCACAGATTCGGGGTATATCCCCATCTCGGCTAGGTGAGTCCTGACCTTCTCCTTCCATTCACGGTTTGAAAACTTGAGAAACCACTGGTCTTCCACGATCTTGACTATGCACTCGTCCCCAGACCTGCAAACCACCTTTCCAGACAGGTCGTAGAAGAGCTGCCCCCTACCCTCTGTCATTAGTTTCTGCTGTACTTCCTTCCTAGCCTGCGAGACTGGAAGACCTTTGTACTCCCCAGCGTACATCACACCTGTGTGGAATTCTTTCGAGTAAATCTCCCTAGTTGCTTCATCCAGCCTCTCGTCAAGCTGGCTAGTTATCTTCATCTTCTCCACGATCTCGACGGCTGGAAACTCTCCGTAGCCCTCAACCGACACCACCTTGACAGGCTTCAAGCTGTCTAGGCATGAAGGGTTCAACCCGTACTGCGATAGAGCTTGGGGGGCTTGAGCCAGTTCTCGAAGTGCTACGTAGTCGTAGGGGGCGTGGGCGGGGACGCTGTAGACAACTCCCGTGCCCATGGACGGGTCTACGAACGGAGCTGGGAGTATGACCATATCCCTGCCTGTTAGAGGAGCCCTAGCGTATCTCCCAATAAGCTGCCGGGCTGAAACCGTGTCGACTACCGAGACATCCTGCCACTGCTCCACGAACTTGTTGAAAGCCTCTCGGCTAACCAGAAACCTCACCCCGTTCTTTTCAAACACTTGATAGACTGCGTCGGGGTTGACCCAGAGGTTTGTTGCTCCGTACAGCGTCTCAGGCCTTAGCGTTGCAGCGACTATGTTCACGCCGTCCATGTCGAAAAACACTAGAGTAAACTCCTCAGGGTAAATCCCCTCCCCACGCAGCCGGTCGTGGTCTCCCGTTGCGCTCTGGCATCTTGGACACCAGACGACGGGGTGGCGGCCCTTGGAGACAAGACCTTTTCTTGATAAAACGCTGTACTGCCAGT
>JAWAFZ010000064.1:0-5922 GCA_038890155.1 Candidatus Caldarchaeum sp.
CGCGCCGGCGGGCTTAGTAAGCCGAGCCCGCGAGTTTACTCGCCGGGCCTGCTCTGCGAAATTAAAACTGGGTACGCGCCAGTACGACCCCCCCTAGACAACTAAGGGGAGAGCGTGCTATAATAAAATAGTCCCGCCGCCGACCAGGTAGGAAGGGAGGGTCTGAGCTAGGGTCTCTAAGAAGTACCCTAGGGCTAGAGTATGGGGTAGAACGTCTATCCATCCTAGACGAAAAGCTCTCGCCCGCTTGTCTTCCCCTTAATTTTTGGCTCTTCTTTAATTTTTTTTCTTCAGCGCAGCAATCCAAAGGAGGTTGGCATGTTCCGGCGATGGTGTGCGGTCGGTTTCGTCATAGGGCTTCTGCTTGGGGCTTCCCAGAGTGTCTACGGGCAATTCCCCACCCTGACGGTGAGCAAGCTCGCGGGGATTCGCGTCAGCGCGGAGAATCCTCCGTCGGGACTCTCCATCACGAGCGGGTTAGTGCTGGGGTTGGGAGCAGATCTTTTGGCCTTGGGCGGAGATGTCACGATTCAGCAGCTGGCAAGTGACTTGGCCAAAGGGGGTGCCATTGAGAGTCAGAGCGGCGGCAATCTCACATCTGGCACGTACTGCTATCTGCTGACGGCCTTCATAGACGACAAAGAAGTCATTCAAGGGCCTAGGGCATCACAAATCAGCGTGGAGTCAGGGCAGCAAGTGGTCTTCCGCTGGCAGGTAGCGGAGGAGCTTCGCCAAGTCGCGCAGTTTGGGGGCAAGGCGGGCTATCGCATCTATAGATTTGGGCCGCTGCCCGCCGATACCCAATGCACAGCGGTTCAGCTGGGGCAGTACAGGCGTCTTGGGGAGCTGGAGCTCCCGATCCCGCCTCCCGCGAGCTTGAGCTTCACTGACGACGGGCGGAGGAGCTTCATCGGCGGGGCGCCACAGCTGAAGGCCGGGGGCAATCTGTCAGTGGCAGGCAACGCCACAGTCAATCTGAACCTGACGGTGGGTGCGCTGGCGCAAGTGGGCTCGTTGCAAGTAGGAGCAGCGCCAGCTGCTCCTGGGCCAGGCAACGCCTGGATTGCAGGGAACCTAACAGTGGGTGCGCTGGCGCAAGTGGGCTCATTACAAGTGGGGGTGACGCCGCCTCCAGGGGCGGGCAACGCCCGGATCGCAGGGAGCCTAACAGTGGGTGCGCTGGCACAAGTGGGCTCATTACAAGTGGGGGTGACGCCGCCTCCAGGGGCGAACAACGCCTGGATCAACGGATCGCTCTTTCTAGGGCCTAAGGGGTGGGAATGGCAGCCGTTACCTCCAGGCTCGCTCACGCTGGTGGAACCCTTCCCTGCCCCTATCGCAAGTGTCAGCCGACTGGAGATCGCCGGGCCGGCAGGGAACTTTACGCTCAATTTGGGAAACCCTACACCGCCGCTAGGGGCTGGATCGCGCGGGCAATTGACGATTTCCGATTTGGGTCTTGGTTCTGGAGGGATCAATCGTCTCGTTCTAGGAGCTGGAGGTACTGATGCGTTGATTACCATTGGCGCTCCGGCCATTCCGGCTTCGCCTCCGCAGCAACCTCAAGCTGTAGGAGCTACCTTGGGAAGGTTTACCATCACGGACTTGGCAGCTCCAATCACGCGATTCGACATTTCTGGGAATGTGGTGTTTAACCTTGGTAATAAACTGATTCCTGCCCCACTAGGGGGACCTGCAGCAATGGCTATCCTTGCAGCATCTGGTAGTTTCACCATCAAAGACTTGGCCGTCGAGGAGGCCGTCGGGGACGGTAAGGCCTGCGCAGGGGCTAATCCTCGACTCCAGATCAACGAGAAAGGTGCCGTCGGTCTTGGCGTCGCTCCCAGCGGGACCGCTCCCGCTGGAGCGCTGGAGATCGCCCACAGCTTAGGAGTCGGCGCTGCTGCCCCTGCCGGCTGCGGCGATGCTGTTATCATGGGCAAGGTAGGCATCGGCCTGGACAGCCCCGAGGCCAAGCTACACATCCTGGCCAAGCCCGATGATCCTGTGGGCTTCAGGCTCACTTCCCAGGGTGCAGGGCGAGATGCCATCTTCGAGACAACTACAGACAACGATCTAGACCTCATGTTGGAAGCAGCTAACAAGACGCGCTTTGATCTGGTCACCTTCAAGAACGGCGGCTTCGGCATCGTCGACTGCGGGGCCCTGCCTTCTATTGCCTGCGTGGCTTTTGCTTCCACTCCGGCCAACGCTAGCCTCCTCGTGCAGGCAGGGCAAATCAAATTATATAACTTCGACGGTTCCAAGGGCCAGCCAACTGCCATTGGCGTTGGGGCCATCTACTTCGACACCGCGGCCAATCCCGCTACGGGAGATCCGCCTAACACCCCCTACTTCTGGGACGGGAAACAATGGGTGCCCCTGCGCGGGCTCAAGTGCTGGGACCTCAACGGCAACGGCCGCCCCGATCTGCCTGCTGAAGATGCCAACGGCGACGGGAAGGTCGATGCTTTGGACTGCAAGGGCCCCAAGGGCGATAAGGGCGATCTTGGGCCTCAGGGCCCTGCAGGCTTGAACTGCTGGGATCTCGATGGCGATGGGATACAGGATCCTGCTGAGGATAGAAATGGAGACGGGCGATGGGATGCGGGGGATTGTCAAGGACCTAAAGGCGACAAAGGTGATCCTGGGCCTCAAGGCCTCAACTGCTGGGACCTTGATGGAGATGGGATCAAAGATCCTGGAGAAGATATAAACGGGGATGGCAAATGGGATACCCTGGATTGTAAGGGCCCTAAGGGGGATCCCGGTGGAGTGGACTTCACCACCACAGATAAGCGCTATGTCCTCAAGCCCCGCGATGAGACTGACCTCACGCTACGTTCGCTGACGACCTTGATGGACCTGAGTGCCGGGCGGAATCTGAGCGTGAGCGGGGATACGGATCTGCTAGGGAGTTTAACTATTGGTGGGGATCTCAACCTGCTGGGTGATGTGCGTGGCCCGCTTATTCTCAGAGGCACTCAGCAGCGGTGGATGGTGAGCCCTACCGTCAAGAACAGCCCCAACGATTTCTGCATCGCTCTGTTTGATGCTGCCAAGCGCGACTTCCTCTGTAAGCTCACTGTCACCCCCACCGGCGATGTCAGGATTGAGGAAGGGAGTTTCAGTGTCATCAAGGACACTAAGATCGGGGGAAGCTTAAGTGTGGCCAAGTTTGCTACCCTTGATCAATACTTGTTTGCTGACTGGCTAGTTGTAGGTGAACCCGGCAAGGGAGCGGAGTTGGCCTGGGGGATCATTAATCCGGACAAGGGGCCTGATCTCAGTATCGGTCCTATCAGCGATATCGCGAGTGGGCAAATCACGCCGGTGCTACGGCTCAGCCGCGATGGCAAGGTTGGCATCAGTATAGATAAACCGACAGAGAAGCTCCATGTCAATGGTAACGTGCAGATTGACGGCAACTTGCGTGTTACTAAGGCTAAGTTCTTCGTGCAGCGCCATCCTGACGACCCTACCAAAGAGATCCTCTTTGCAGCACTAGAAGGTCCAGAAGTTGGGGTCTATTTGCGTGGTGAGGCCCAGCTGGAAGAAGGACAGGCTATCATTACTCTTCCTAAAGAGTTTAGCGTGGTGACCGCATCTGAGGGCTTGACCGTTCAGCTCACCCCCGTGGGCGAGTGGTTGCAGCTTTATGTCGTGGAGCTTTCGCCCCAAAAGTTAGTGGTGCGCGAGGCCCAGGGCAAGAGCGGGAAATTCTTCTACCTGGTGCAGGGCGTGCGCAAGGGCTTTGAGGGCTTCCAGGCCGTGCAAGAAATCCAAGATAGGGACACCATTGATGGGCAGATTGAGAAGCAGACTTGTAGAGGTGAAATATGCGCGCCTTAAGATTGCTCAGCTTCGTGCTCGTACTGGCGATTTGGATGGGGGTACTGGGGATCTCTGTTGGCAAGGAGATCCGTGTCCCTCAGGACTACAAGACGATCCAAGAAGCGATCGACGCGGCTGCTGAGGGCGACATCATCCTTGTTGATAGGGGAACATACAAGGAGAATTTGAATCTCCCTAAGGGCCTAACGCTTCTGGGCGTTGATCGCGAGAAGACTGTGATAGATGGTAGCGGCAGTGACGTCGTAACCATTGCCAGCTCCAGCCTGGTGACCATGAGGAACTTCACGATCACCAACGGCAGGGACGGCGTCTACATCCGGGGTGGTGCGCACGCCTTACTGCAAGGGAATTGGATCATTCAAAATAAACGGAATGGGGTACTGGTGACCGGCACTGCTGAGCTGCGGGGCAATCTCATCCGTGACAACGGCTACTGTGGGGTACAAGCCAGCTCGAGCGCCAAGGTAACCGGCAGTGGAAACATCATCCAAAACAATCAGAGTGGGGACCTCTGTGGCAATGTGCCCAGCGAGATTAAAGCCGAGGGTGGCCCACCCGCTCCAACAGTAAGAGTGAACCCTAGCGACTGGACGAACAAGAACAATTTCACGCTTGACTGGGAGAACCCGGACTACCCTGCAGCGATCGTCGCTGCTTGGTACAAGGTTGGTTCCGCTCCGACGGCATCGGAGGACGGGCGGCGCACCACGGAGAAACCCGTGAGCTTGCAGAGCCCGGCTGAGGGTCGTACGCCTGTCTGGCTCTGGCTGGAGGATGAACTAAAGCAGAAAGATCACAAGAACGCGGGCCAGGCGTTCCTGCTATGGGACCCGACCCCACCGACGATCATCGTGACTCTGGACCCACGCCCTAACAGCAATGGCTGGAACAACGCCGACGTCACTGTGCGGTTCACCTGTAACGATGCGTTGTCAGGGGTAGCCAGTTGCACACCCACAGAGCCGGTGCGCTTCACACAAGAGGGCAAGGGGCAGACAGTCAAAGCCGAGGCCATAGACAGGGCAGGCAACCGCGCCGAGCAAACTGTCACAGTGAACATTGACAAGACCAAGCCGCAGATTACCGTGGGCAGCCCCCAGGGCACCCTGGGGAACGAGGGCTGGTTCCGATCCGATGTCTCCGTCACTTTCTCTGCTACAGATAACCTTGCAGGCTTTGCTAACGGCCAGCTACGGTACGAGGAGACCAAGCGCACCTCCGGTGAGGGTCCAGAGCTGCGAATCACTTTCTCCGTGTCGGATTTAGCGGGCAACGCTGCTCAAGAACAAGCTGGACCCTTTAAGGTGGACAAGACCCCACCCACGATCAGCTATGAGATCAGCCCACAGCCCAACTCCTACGGCTGGAACAACACGGACGTGACCGTGACCTTCCGCTGCTCCGATGGGCTTTCGGGAATAGTTAGCTGCACTCCCTCTGATCCGGTGCGCTTTACTCAGGAGGGCCGAGGCCAGACGGTGAAGGCTGAGGCTATAGACCAAGCAGGCAATCGCGCTGAGCGCGTCGTCACGATCAATCTGGACAAGACCAAGCCAGCAGTGAGTTGTCAGCCTCCCGACGCTTCGCGCTGGTATCGCGAGGATGTCTCTGTCCCCTGCACGGCCTCTGACGCCACCTCAGGGCTGGCCAATCCAGCGGATGCCAGCTTCACCCTAGTGGCCAGAGGGGAGGGCACCTCAGTCTCGACGGGGACGCGTCGCGTGGAGGATCAAGCGGGCAATAGTGCTACCGCTGGTCCCTACACCTTCCAGATCGATAAGACCCCGCCCACGATCAGCTATGAGATCAGCCCACAGCCCAACTCCTACGGCTGGAACAACACGGACGTGACGGTGAGCTTCCGCTGCGACGATCGGCTCTCCGGGGTAGCGCGCTGCAACGATCCGATCAGGGTGACCCAAGAGGGCCGCCGGAGTATCGAGGGCACAGGCGAAGATCGGGCGGGCAACGTGGGCCGCGTGACCGTCCAAGTCAATATAGACAAGACCCCGCCCACCGGCTCGCTGACCATCAACGATGGGGCAGCCAGCACAACTTCAACCATAG
>JAWAFZ010000065.1:0-5906 GCA_038890155.1 Candidatus Caldarchaeum sp.
TGTGAAGGATTGAAGCGGCCACGCCAGCGACTCTGTGAAGCTCCCTTACGTGTCTCACGAGGCCTTGTTTAATCAGGTAGTTTATCACGGCGGGCATGCTGCCGGGGTAGAAGGATATCGTCGGCACTCCTAGCAGAGCCGCCTCCTGCGTCATGGTTCCCCCGCCTCCGATGAAGAGCCTCGAAAAAAACAGAAGGGACAGGTCGTCGACAGGCTTCTCCACCACGAAGGCGAGCCCGCCTACCTTCCTCCCCAGATACTCGACCTCCTCCGGATATCTTGGAAGGACGACCAGCCGCAGGCCGTCCAGAACCTTCGCCAACCCCTCGAGAAAATCGACGTAGTTATCAAGCCTCCAGCCTACTTGATTCAGGTAGGAGGCCTGATACTCGGGGCTCCTGACCAAGACGTAGCCATGCCTGTTCAAGCCGAAGACACGCAGCCTTGTATCGTCAGGCCTGAACTCTTTCAGCCAAGCCACGGGGTCCAGCGCCCTGTAGAGAGTGATGCGGCTGGGGGGTACGCCGTGCCTTACCCAGGGGGTTTTGCCGATGACCCAAGGGCTGAGCACGTGTGAAGAGAGGGGGGCCGCAAGCCTGTTGACGGGGGAGTGCGGCGTGTCGGATACGAGTATGTGGGGCTTGGCGAGGCCGAAAGCTATGCGAGAACATTCTGGAGAGCCGCTCGAGACGGCGCAGTCAAAATCATCAACAACCTCCATGAGCTTCAGAGTCCTCTCAGCACTCCTGACCAGCTTGTCCCTCATGTTCTTTCCGCCGAACTCACCCACAACAACAACGTCTGCACTGCCGAATTTTGGAAGGAGCGGAAGAACCTGCTCGTAGGCCCGAGCCGTGGCGAGAATTCTAAACCCCCTCCCCGCAAGCTTCACGCCCAGATGTTTAAAGAACCAGAACTGCTTGGGCGTTAGAACATCCAGCCAGACAACAGTCATCTTCTAGACCAGAAAACCCACATCACCAGTATTTAATTTTCGAAGAAAGAAAAGCTAATACCGTGAAGGATTGAAAAAGTCCTCATGATTACGCCGGTTCTGACAGCGGTGCTGGCCGCAGCCATCGCCTCAACGGTCCTCATCCCTGTCAGCAAGTTCGTCTCGAGAAAGACGGGTTGCATGGGGCTGGACGTTCACAAACCCAACCCCTACCCAGTTCCCAAGCTCGGAGGCCTAATAATAGCGGGAGGAGTGATGGCGGGCTACGCCGCCGCCCAACCAATCCTCAACAACACCTCTCTCGTCCTAGCCATCTATTCATCGACGGCCATCGCATCGATTATAGGGCTTTACGAAGACTTTAGAGAGATAAACCCAGTAATCAAGCCTGCGTTGTTAGCGTTCGCCGGAGTTCCAGTTGTTGCGCTGGGGGTTTACTCTCCCAACCCGTTCATCCCCTTCGTCGGAAACGCCCGCCTGACCATAGTATACCCAGTCCTGATACTCATAGGGTTCGCAGTCGTCTGCAACGCAGTCAACAGCATCGACGTGCTGAACGGCTCACTCGCCTACACAAGCCTCGCCGCACTACTCCCGTTGTCGACAGCAGCTCTGCTAGAAGGGAAAATAGAAACCCTAACCCTTTGTCTGGTTTTGGCGGCAACGCTAGCCGTCTTCCTCACAGTAAACAAGTATCCATCGAAGGTCTTCGCCGGAAACATAGGAAGCCTAAGCGTGGGAGCAGCACTTACTCTAATAACTATCACTGGAAGGCTGGAAGTCGTGGCGATAGTTGCGCTCATTCCACAGATAATGAACGAGTTCCACATAATCTATTCGATGAAAGGGTTGAGGAGCGCCAAGACCGCAGCCAAAAGGCCTGTGGTTGTTGACGGCGGGGTGATTAGGGCTAGCCGTGAGAAAGACGCTCCAATAACACTGCTCAGGATGGTCTCTGCAAACGGCCCCGTCTCCGAGAAGCAAGCCGTCGACAGGATGGCCCTAGTATCTCTGTACTCAGCCTTCCTGTCCATCATCACCTATTTTTTCTTCATAAGGGGTGTGTAAAGTGGCCGGTTCGGCACTTAAGCTGTTAGCGCTGGTTTCGATCATTTGGCTGATGTTCCTAGCCGCCTCCTCCCTGATAACGTTAATCATCATGCCGGTTGTCGACATGCAGTCCTCCACGATGATGTCTGCTGCCAGAACTTTGGCTGGAATGGCTGTGTTCGGCCTCTGGGTCTATGGATGGCAGAAGACGGCTGAGTTCTGGTTTAACAAAATCCTCCTGAGAGCGGACGAGGAATGAGGATACTCTTCTTGTCCGGCGAAGCCTCAGACATAATTCTCGCACTCCAGCTTTCAAAGCACGGCCACATGGTTTTCTTCTACTCTTCGAACCCCTACGTCTCCGGACAGGCACTTCACTACTCTAGAAAGATTCACAGAGGTCTCAGCAGGGCTGAGTTTGTGAAGATGTGCAGCGACGGGGTTTTCACGCTCTGGAAGGAGCCGAATCCTGTCGACGCGGACGAGGTCTGGGTCTGCGTGAACACTATAAGGAACGGGGTAGACACCTTCGCCGAAGCCGAGAACCTCATGAAGACAGCCGCATCGATGACTAGGAGGTTGAAAAAACTCATACTCTGTGGACTGACTAGGCCGGGCGATGCTAGGCTGTTGATCAAAACATTTCAGCAACACAACCCCTCTCCATCGCACGATTTATACTACGTAGGGACTTGCCAGACATCCTTCAGCAAAACTCCCTGCTGGTCAAGCCTCGGAGAAGAGAAGACCACCGAAACAATCAAACTTCTCAACCCTCTATTCTTCAAGACAGTTGAATCGGCTGAAGCCGCGAACCTGACATCCTTGACTTCAGAAGCTGTGCGAAGGCTCGCCACCCTCCACCTAGCAGAGTTCTTCAAATCCGGGGAGGTTCTGAAGCCCGTGGTCGGGGACGAAGAGTTTCTCTCGAAAAAACAGGTAGACGCTCTGAGATACGCTGAGAATGTGTTGAAGAACACACCTCACAACGTTGTGGCGAATGCTTACAGAAGCCTTGTCAAGGATTCCAGCAGGAGGAGACGTGAGGTGTTGAGAGCGGTCGTCAAGCTAGGCCGGAGCAGTAGAAAACCCGTAAGCATAGCTGTTGTCTGCCCCGATGACAGGAAAGAGGAGGTTTGCATAATGTTTGAGGGGAAGCGTGTCAAGACTGTCTGCTTCGATGAAGATGAGCTCGAGGCTAGAGGAGCAGGCTTCCTGAAGGGCTTCGTCGGCGTGGTTGTGGCGTCCAACAGGCTGGACTTGGCGGCCGAGGTTCAGGAGAACTTTAAGACTGCGTGGTTTCTGCCATTAGTATAGGGAATGTTTGATGTTGAGGGTTGCGGTAGCGGGCGCAGGGTTTTGGGGGGTAAACCACCTCAGAGTTTTGAAAGAGCTGCCAGACTGCGAGCTAGTTGCTGTCTGCGACCTCGACGTAGGACGTGCCGAGAGAGCAGCCAATCGGTTCGGGGTGGCCTCGTTCTTCAAAGATTTGGACGACATGCTGAAAACAGCCAAGCCTGACGCTGTCACGGTCTGCACACCCTCGACAACACACGCCCCCATAGCTCTAAAGCTTCTCGAAGCCGGCTGCGACATCCTGATAGAGAAGCCCATGTCCACGAACGTCGAGGAGGCTGCCAAAATCATAGAGCAGGCTGACAGAACAGGTGGAACGGTGATGGTCGGCTTCATAGAGAGGTTTAACCCCGCTGTCCAGCAAGCCCACAAACTCATCTCCGAAGGCGAGATAGGCGACGTGCTCTTGATGTACAGCCGCAGGATAGGCTCATGGCCCGAGAGAATAGGAGACACCGGAGTCGTGAAGGACACAGCCATACACGACATAGACCTGGCCTGCTGGATCCTTAACGAGGTTCCGGAGACGGTTTACGCCAAGTGTGGAAAGCTACGGCACAGCCACGAGGACCATGCTCAGGTCTTCCTTTCATATGGAGAGAGGCGGAGCGCCTTGATGGAGGCGAACTGGCTGACTCCACGGAAGAAGAGGGAGATGCACATCACAGGCGAGAAAGGCGTTGTGTCGGTAAGGTTCATAGAGCAGGAGCTGGTCGTTGAAAAAGCTGAACAGCTGACAATCCCCAACGTACCCTATTCAGAGCCCTTGAAGCGGGAGCTGGCACACTTCATAGAGTGCATCCAAACAGGTCGCCAGCCCCTCGTGAATGCTTTCGACGGCTTCAAAGCCATCTTCATAGCTGAATGCATACTGATGTCCTCCGACACAAACAAACCCGTCAAAATAGCTGAAGCCGCTCAAAAACTCAAAATACCCTACCACCTGCTATGGGATGGGGCCGCCCGGATTTGAACCGGGGACCTCGCGGGCCCGAGCCGCGCATCTTAGACCAAGCTGGACCACGGCCCCTTGGATGAATTCATGTGTTCGCTTCTATATATTATTCCATTCGCGGAGCTATGAGGAACTCTATTTTTCCAGCTGTTATGGGGAAGGCTAGCTTGATGGGCTTGTTCGTTGACAGCTCTATTCCAGTCTCGGCTGACAGCTGCCTGCTGGCAGACATGATTTTCTCGAGGTAGGTCAGGCTGAAGCTTGCTGAGACTTCTTTGTCGGTTGATATTTCGTGAACTAGGCTGCCGTCCTTCTCCAGCTTGGTTTGGTTGAGGCCTAAGTCGCTCTTGCTGCTGAGCAGCAGATAGTTAGGGGTTATGGTTATCCGTGTGTAGTCGCTGACCAAGGCGGCGTCGTTTACTGCTTCGTAGAAAGCCGACGTATCCACCCTGCATCTCGCTTCGAAAGAGAGTTTCGGGACTGGTGTCTGGCTGAAGGCCGACTCCAACGTGTTCAGGACGAATGTCCTCTCCTTCCGCGCCGCAGCGTTAGAAAGGACTAGCCTAAGCTTGCGAGTGGATTCGTCGTACTCGAGGGCTAGCGACTCGTTTCCAGCTCTTTTTAGGAACTTGAGCAGCTCCGGAATGTTCAGCCTTATCTCGGTCGGCTGCTCACATACGTATTCTTCAGCGGCCTCCCTGCCGAGGACGAAGTTGACCATGCTGACGTGAGCCGGGTCCATGCCTACCAGCTTCAGAGAATCTTTGTCAGCCGTGAAAGAACCCTCGTCCACAACAGCTGAAATGGCTTTGACAAGGCCCGCGAAATAATCTGCCGACGGAAGCCTCATGCGGAAAGGGGTTGATGACTCGGTCATGCTGGAGCAATAGGTTTAAGCGGTAATTT
The DNA here is from genome assembly GCA_038890155.1 of Candidatus Caldarchaeum sp. GTDB lineage: Archaea > Thermoproteota > Nitrososphaeria_A > Caldarchaeales > Caldarchaeaceae > Caldarchaeum. The sequence goes on from JAWAFZ010000065.1 coordinate 5,223, forward strand.
AATGTTTGGAGGTGTTATCCAGGTATTATCCGGAAGTTTTCTCGGAATTACTCGGACGGTGTTTAGCCCTCTCAAGGATATATGGGAGTTGTTGATAGCGTGTTGAAGGCTTGAGCCGTAGCAGGAAGAGGATTAAGCTGGAGATGGAGACGTCGGAAGGCGACAAGATCTCCATCGTGTTTGAAGGCTCGCTGAACAGGGACAAGCTATTCCAGTTAGCTGACTTCCTCGAGCTCGTCGAGGGCCCGTCTGAGAGCCAAGCTGACGTTAGGGTGAACAAGCTGACTAGGGTTATGGAGTTGATTGAGAAACGCTTTCCGTTCTCCTCGTTCACTTCGAGGGAGGTTGCCGAGGTTTATCAGCACGAGTACCGAGAGCCCATCTCCCTGAGCACGGTCTCCACCTACTTGGCTAGGCTTGCCGAGAGGGGGTACTTGGAGAGGTTTGGAGCTGGAAACATGGCAAGGTACAGGATGATGCATGAGGCTGCTAGGCAGGAGAACAGGCTGATGGAAGGCTAGATGGTTACCGGTATCTTTTCACGAATCTCCAGCGATGCTTGAGCCGCAGCCAACCGCGCTATCGGTACTCTGTAAGGTGAGGCGCTGACGTAGTCAAGACCTGCCTCGTTGAAGAACTTTATGCTTGCAGGGTCTCCGCCGTGCTCTCCGCATATTCCAACCT
>JAWAFZ010000066.1:0-5445 GCA_038890155.1 Candidatus Caldarchaeum sp.
GAAAAACAAACCCTAGAAATAGACTACAGCAAGTACGACTTTAAAGACCCCGAGCTGTACGTCTTCAAGTCTAGGCCAGGCCTCTCAGAGGAGGTCGTGAACGAGATATCCCGGATGAAGGACGAGCCAGAGTGGCTGAGACGGTTCAGGCTAAAGTCTCTGGACATCTTCCTCAAAAAGCCGATGCCCATGTGGGGCGCCGACCTGAAGTCCGTGGACTTCGACAGGATACACTACTACATCAAGCCGAGCGACAGGAAGGCCTCGAGCTGGGACGACGTCCCGGAATACATCAAGAAGACGTTCGACAGGCTTGGAATACCCGAGGCGGAGAGAAAGTTCCTCGCTGGAGTTGGGGCCCAGTACGAGAGCGAAGTTGTTTACCACAACCTTCAGAAAGAGCTCCAGAAGAAAGGCGTAATCTTCGTAGACCCCGACACAGCTTTCAGAGAATATTCAGACATCTTCAAACCCTACTTCGGTAAAGTAGTTCCGCCAGAGGACAACAAATTCGCCGCCCTCAACAGCGCCGTCTTCAGCGGCGGCAGCTTCATCTACGTCCCCGAAGGCGTCGAAATCCAATACCCACTCCAAGCCTACTTCAGAATAAACGCAGCCAACGTCGGCCAGTTCGAGAGAACCCTCATCATAGCCGAGCCCCACAGCAGAGTACACTACATAGAGGGATGCACCGCACCCATATACTCAACCTCATCGCTTCACACCGCAGTCGTCGAGATCGTTGCCAAGAAAGGCGCCTACGTAAGGTACACAACGCTACAGAACTGGAGCAGCGATGTTTACAACCTCGTCACCAAGAGGGCTCACGCCTACGAGGAGGCGACGGTCGAATGGGTGGATGCCAACATAGGAAGCAGGGTGACGATGAAGTATCCGAGCGTCTACCTTCTCGGCCGTGGGGCGAAGGCCGACATCCTATCGGTGGCTTTCGCAGGCAGGGGCCAGCATCAAGACACGGGAGCAAAGGCGGTTCATCTAGCTCCTGACACAACCTCGAGAATCACAGCAAAGTCCGTCTGCAAGGACGGCGGGAGGACGTCTTACCGAGGCCTGCTTCACGTAGCTCGTGGCGCAAAAAGAGTAAAGTCCAGCGTGAGATGCGACGCCCTCATCCTCGACGACGTCTCGAGGACAGACACATATCCCTACAACGACATCAACGAGGAGGACACGACGGCAACTCACGAGGCTACTGTCGGCAAGATCGGTGAGGAGCAGCTGTTCTACCTTATGAGCCGTGGGCTCTCGGAGCAGGAAGCCCTGAACATGATCGTGCTAGGTTTTCTGGAGCCGTTCACCAAAACTCTCCCGATGGAGTACGCAGTCGAGTTCAACAGGCTGATCGAGCTTGAGATGTCGGGCTCGGTAGGCTAGCGGACGACCACAACCCTGCTCCCAATCCCTATCCTGTTTTCCTCAACAAAACCCGCCCTAACCTCCAAAACATACACAGCTTCAGCGGGAGAAGTGTAGGACGGGCAGGGCTCGTTAATTTGGCAGGGCGGGGCCTTCTCAACCACGTACACAACCCTGCCCTCAGCATCGACCCAGATGATGTCGAGCGGGAAACGCATCCTGTACATCCAGAAAGAATAGATGCCCGGCTGCTCGAAGACAAAAAGCATCCCCCAACCCTCCTCAAGACGGTCCCTATCCGACAATCCCTGTGCACGTTTTTCAGCTGTGTCGGCTAGCTCGACGAAAACCTTCACTCCGTCGACGAGGACGTAGGGAGAGAGATCCTCGGATTTCGACACGGTAGGTGAGTTCTCATCCTTCTCTGGAGCGGTGAGGAGTAGAAAGCTTGAGAGAAGGACTGCGGCGAATACCAGCACTGCGGCTAGTAATTTGTTCACGCTAGTTTTGCTAAGACGTTTATCTTAACGTTTCCCTTCAAGGCCTTGGAAATAGGGCATCCCTCGCCAGCTGCGGATGCTGCCTTCTCAAACCCTGCCTCGTCCATTCCTGGAACGCTGCCGACGACGTTGATGTTCATCTGCGTCACCCTGAAGCCCTCATCGGTCTTGGCGAAATGAGCCTCAGCCGAAACCTCGAGATATGAGGCTGGCTTACCTTCCTTCGCTAGGATGTTTGACAGAGCCATGGCGAAGCAGCTTGCATGCGCAGCCGCAAGAAGCTCTTCGGGGCTGGTCATCCCAGGCACTTTCGAGGACCTCGCAGCCCACGTCACCTCACGCGTAGGAAGAGCTCCGCTGTCAAAGCTCACCGCTCCCTTGCCGTGGAAAAGATCTCCCTCCCAAACAGCTTTAGCCTTGCTTACAACCGCAGACATGGCCCCCTGCAGTTCAACGTCGTTTTTAGCCTTTACGCTACTACGCAGCTGGACCAGCCGCAGTCCAAACAACGCTCGCACCCCTCCTGGAAGACCATGTTCTTGCCTCCGCAGACCGGACATGACGCGTGTATGGTCGGCGGGGGTGGTGATGCTTCGGACGGCCTTACCTGAACATCTATCCCGAGCCTCCTCAACATGTCCATAGTCCTGTTCTCTGTCTTGCCAACGTAGTCCCCGTGTCTCTGAGTTGGAGTGGTCAAGACTTGAACAGACTTCGAACCGTCCCTGTAGACAGTCAAACCCTTCAACCCGAGGCCGTGTCCTGCGACGAAAGCCTTCAAAACATCTTCGACAGCAACCCATGAAGGCATGTTGATGGTCTTGCTTACGGAAGCGTCAACCCACATCTGGACCTCGTGCTGGGCCCTCAAGTGGTCCCACCAGGGGATGTCGAGCGCCGTGACGAACACACGCTGAGCCTGGGGAGGGATGTCGGCAAGTCCTTGAGCCGACCCGCCGTTGTCGGCTACCTTCCTCAGCACCTCCTCCCTCGGAAGGCCTGCCTCAGATATGTATCTGTCGAAGGCTTGGTCGACGTAGTAGAAAGTGCCTGCTGAGACCTGCTTCCGGTAGACGAGCGCATACTGCGGCTCCAGACCCGAAGACACGTCGGCCAGCATCGATATGCTCCCGGTCGGCGCGACCGTGAGTAGATGGCTGTTCCGCATGCCCCTCATCGCCTTGTTCTTCAAAGAGCTCCAGTCAAGCCTAGCTTTGCTTGGTGTCTCAAGGCCTTTGAAAGGAAGTATGCCGCGGGCCCATGAAGACCTGTGGAAGTCTGGGAAGCTTCCCCTCTCTTCAGCGAGTTCGGCCGAAGCCTCGACTGCTTTGTGGGCTATGAACTCCATCACTCTCCCCATCGTCTCAAAACCCTCCTCGCTGTTGTAGGGAACCTCCATCTCGTAAAGCATGTCCGCCAACCCCATTATCCCCAGCCCGACCCGCCGTGTCCTCAGCGTCATCTTCTCTATGGCGGTGGTGGGGTGCTTCGTCAAATCAACCACGTTGTCCAAAAACCTGACAGCGAGCTTAACCACCCTTTCCAGCTCATCCCAGTCAAGGCGGCCTTTGTTTACGAAGGCATGCAGGTTGATAGAACCTAGGTTGCATGACTCGTTGGGGTAGAGGGGCTGTTCTCCACATGGGTTGACGCAGTTGATCTCGCCGTACAGCTCGAGCAGAGGGTTGAGCTGGTTGATGTTGTCGTGGTAGAGTATGCCGGGGTCGGCTGTTCTCCAAGCGTTCTCAGCCATGAGGCGTAGAAGCTTTTGCGGGTCTGCGAGCCTCCAGACCGAGCCGTCCCTCGGGTTGACGAGCGGGTAGGGCCGCTTATCTCGATAATGGTCCCAGAAGTCTTTCAGCACCATGACGGAGATGTTGAAGTTCTCCAAGAAACCAGGCCTCTGCTTGGCTGTTATGAACTTCTCGACATCGGGATGGTTAATGTTGAGGATGCCGATGTTCGCACCCCTTCTTCTTCCACCCTGCTTGACGACGTCCGTGACCGTGTCGATGATACGCATGAACGAGACAGGGCCCGAAGCCACACCGCCCGTCGACGCTACAAGGTCCCCCTCAGGCCTCAGCTTCGAATAGTTGACGCCGACTCCTCCGCCCGTCTTGAAGATTAAGGCAGCGGTCTCAGCCGTCCGCATGATAGATGTTATGTCGTCATCGACGTCTAGAACAAAGCATGCACTCAGCTGACCCAGAACCGTTCCGGCGTTGAACAGGGTTGGGCTGTTGGGTAAAAACTTCTTCTCAACCATGGCTTCATAGTACTGCCTGTACATGCTGTAGAATTTGTTGTGGTTGCTCTGCAAAAAGCTCAGGATTTCTTTCAAGGGTTTTTTCATCATACCCTGCTCGTCAAGCCTGCGGTAGAGAGCGGCAAGCCTCTCGAGATGGTGGACGTTCCAGCGGACCTCCAACTCTTCCCCCGCCGTCCCCAAGCCTAAGGCATCTGCATGCTGTTCGATGGAGGTGTGGGCATCCCCCCAAGAGGGCTGGGAGCCGGAAGAGTCGAAGAACAAGGGGTCGTAGACTATGTCGGCAAGAACAACCAGCGCAGCCGTCCTCTGGAACATTTGCTTAGGCCTTTCCACCAGCCGGCCCTGCTTGTCTCTTAGCAGGTATCTCGAAGCCATCAGCCTCAGAGCGTTGACCGAGAACCGTTTATCAACCTCGTCAACATAAGTGGTTTCGAGAACTCTCATCTTCTCCTCCCGCACTCTGGTTCTTTCATGACGGTAGAGGATGTAGGCCTTGGCTACTTCCCTCAGCCCGTGGTCCATCAAGCTGTACTCCACGACGTCCTGAATCTCCTCCACGTGAGGAATCTTCTCAGCTCCGTATCTCTCAGACAGCCTCCGCAGCACCGAGTCGACGACGAGGTTGAGAAGCTGGCTGTCGAAAACCCCCCTCGAGGCCATCGCCTTCCTGACAGCCTCACGTATACGAGCCTCGTCAAAGTCTACAACCCGGCCGTCCCGCTTCACCACCTTAAGCGGCACGGTTGACATCCCTGAGTAGATCTACAAAGCCGGCATTTATCCTCAGCTAGTTGGGATATGTTTATAGCATGGAGCCTGTAAGAATCAATAGATGAGGAGAAGGCTCCTCCTGTTCTTAGCGGTTGCTTTAGCTGCGATGGTTGGAGGTGCTGCGGCTGCCATGGTCAGCCGCCAGTTGTTCGCAGAATACAGGCCCGCGATAGAGATAGTCTCGGGGCAGAAGCTTCCCGACTTCAGCCTCACGGACCAGTACGGAAACAAGTTCAGCATTTCCAGCGTCAAGGGAAAGGTAGTCCTTCTCTTCTTCGGATACACCCACTGCCCAGACGTCTGCCCGCTTGTCCTGAGCAAGTACGCCAAGCTTTACCAAGCTCTCGGCAGCAAAGCCGACCAAGTTGTGATGGTCTTCGTCTCGGTTGACCCGGAGAGGGACACTCCCGAGGTGTTGAGGAAACATCTCTCGTACTACTCGCCGAAGATAGTGGGCTTGACTGGCACTCCCGAGGAGGTTAAGGATGTGATGACCCTATACAACATATACGCCGTGAAACATCC
>JAWAFZ010000067.1:0-5414 GCA_038890155.1 Candidatus Caldarchaeum sp.
CACCTCCGCTCGAACCAAGGAGTGGTTCGCCAGACAATACATGCAGCAGAGGGCCAAGGCTGAGGGGTACGCGAAGGTGGCGTGCCAGCCCTGTTCATGCTCAATGACTTGTCCCCATCCCAGAATCTCACCAACGACCGAGGGTGGGTCGGGGGGCATTGGCATGCTGGTGATCCAATCGTGATCGGTAATGAGCTCCGGCGAGCGAAACGTGTAGATGCCGCAGGAGCAGTTCCACTGAAGCGGTTTCTGCACGGTTTCTGTGCGGCGAAACACTGGGCCTTCTTAGCCTCGTGCGCCATCCACAGACCCAGCCGCTTGGGGTCTCTGTACGGGTTAAACACAGGAGAGTACAGTTTCCACTTGACGGGGGTCCCGTCCTGGCCTTGGATACGCCCGGCTGAGAAAAACCGGGGAGTACGGGGCTTCCGGACAGAGCGCCGAATGGATTCTGGAATGGATGGCCGAGGGTCAACCGTGAGCGTCCAGACCCGCCACCCTCTGACTGGATCGATCGAATCAGGGATGATCTGACTCATGCCGGCACCTCCTGGCCTTCACGGGCCGGTGTTGGGGTGACGGCCGGTCTGGTTGGCGCCGGCGCCGGTGGTGTGGCCGGTGCGTGTGTGGGCGATGGCACAGGAATCGGTGAGGTGACTGGTTCAATCACTCTCTCGCGAACAGGCTTCCCGATGATCATGGTTCCCTCCTTTGTTGGATGAAGGCACGAGGGAACTGACAAGCTTCGCCGAGAAGAGCCGTTGCCTGGTAAGGGAGAAACGAAATGGAGGAGAGAAGTGAATCCCTGTCGGCGAGCATCGCAAGCCGTTGGTTGCTCCATAGAAGAGCCTCATCGTCCCCGGTACCGGGCTGGCAGTGGCACCTTGGTGGCTATGAACCAGGTTGCCGAGCGCGTCTCTGGGCCAGTTCCCTCAGCGCTACTCTGAATGACGGGTGCGATGCTATCTGAAGACAGGAGAGTATGTCAAGCGAAGGCAAGGGAGGGCATTCGCCTTTTTCTGAACGTGCTGCGTCGCTATCGGGGATTGAGGCTCATCTCCAGGCCACACCGTTGAAGCTCGTGAAGATCGGGCCACAGGAAACATAGCCGGAGATAACCGAGAGAAAAAACATCGGTGGGCCGCGCTCAGTTTTCAGAGTAAGTGCCGCTGTACCCCCCGGTGGGCTTTTGAGGACGTTGCTCTATCTGTTGTTCACCTCCAGTATGTGGTGCTTCCGCTGGTGCGCCGGATGGGGCTCTATGCTGTGCTTGAGTCTGCGACCCGGGTATGTGCCAGGGGGCGAAGGCGTGCTGCGGCTCAGCGTGCAACCCGTGAGTGGGCCCTTGCGGGCCATCGTGCACGACAAAGCAAGTCTGGTCACACGGGTGTGGGGCATCGCCCTTTCTTCCATCTTGAAGAGTGGGGGGTAAGCTGGCGGATGGTGGAGGCGGTGGGCGAGGTGCCGCTCAGGCGGGAGCTCTGGGACGCCGAGCAGAGTCGATCGGCGCGCACGTGGCCACGCCGTTGCTCCAGGAGATCAGCTCGGGGGCGACGGGGGAGCGGTTTGCAGCCGATCAAGTCATTCCCGTTGCGGTGCTGGCGGAGGGGGAAAGCCGATGCCTCATTTCGGTGGTCACTGACCATGTGTTGATGGGGGCGTGGTGGGCGGACCGTTTTCTTGGTGCCAGGGTTGGGATCAATGGCCCGTGGCTCACGATCCCCGGCGCCGGGTTCCGCATGGCCAGCAGCTGAACGGCTGGATACGGGGCTGTGATGGTGGACGTGACACGGTCTTTTCCTGGATGGTTCGCGGGCATATCCTCGTCGGGTTGATGGAAAGGGCCTTCAGCGCGACGCCGTCCGTCTGTGCGGCGAGGACAGGTTCCTGTTCCTCTACCCTGTTCTTCTGAAGGGGGCCAAGGATCCACCGGTCAGGTCCTCCGTGTGCGCAGGACCTGTTTGTCGGGTGGGCTCAGTCACGCGGGGTCGGTGTTCGTCACCAAAACACGAGCTTGAGCAGCTTGATCCGCCCGAGTTTGAGTCGGTTGATCGGATGGGATGGACGGTCGTGAAGGTACTTTTCAAGTTTTAGGAATGCTTCTGGATAGGCTCACAGGAGAGCTTCGTCGTAATCGTCCCACGTTTTAATCTCTCCGATCACGTGTCCGTGTGTAGCCGCATGCTTGCGGAGTTTGGCAAGCTCAGCGGCAGTCAAACGGACTTGATCGCCACAGAGGAAATCACCGCCTCCTCCTTTCTTTCTGTGGAAAGTGCTGAACTGAGCTGGGTTGGGGAACAGGCTCTCGTATGCGATCCCCAACCGGTGCTGAGCGCACTTCCCAGCGACTCGCTCTCTGTATCAGAGACGAGGAGGGAGTTCCCTTTCTGCTCGTTTTCCTCCTCCTCCTCCTCGCTTTTTCCTCTAAGAGTCCCTCATCACTGAGTGCCAGCCATACACCGTCTTCCTTTTTCATCAGTTGAGGCGTGGCCGTCAAGGCATGGCGAACGTTTCACTGAAAGAACAGGCCCCCCCTTTTTGCTTGGCTCTCCGGTCGCCAGGGTGAGAGATCATGCCGTGGCTAAGCGTGACACGTCATGTCGAACACCGCTCCTGGTTGCCACAGGCAACTGGTCGTGGACAAGGGATGGGGCGTGTGGGACGAACCCCCCGGGCCTGCTCTCTGGGCTTCATCATAAAACCGTTCCCCTTCCTCCGTGCCTACGGGAACGAGTGATTGGCCGACTGTGCCAGTTGTCTTCTTGTGTTGAGCAGTGGGGCTTTCAACGGGAACATGTGCTCTGTCCGATTTCACAATCCTGGCGTGGCTAGCAACAAAGTCACAAGTGCAGAGAGAGGCGACAAGGCTGAGAGCCAACCGCACAGACCAGGCAACAGCAGCGAGGGTAAGGATTGAACGTGCTAGCTCGTCACAGAGCCTGAAAGATCAAGAGGATCTCCCAGGGACCAACGGCTCTCCCACCGCTTGTGGTCTTCGCTGCTCCCCCTACAATGCTCATTCGTTGAGCAAACTGTGCGGTTGATGAGAGAACACAGGCTGTTTCTTGCCTGTATCCACTCACATTCCCCAGGATTATCCACAGAATGTGCGGATAACGTCATCAGGGTCGTAGAAGACTGCCCGTAACCTCCCGTCAGCGGGGAGCAAGCGGATTAATAAGGCTGGTGGGCGTTGACGGTCTTGCGCGGGGGCAGTCCTGATCAACACTCTGAGCCCCGGCGCTGGTCCTGCGGGTCTCCTTCCCTTCTGAAACTGTCTCTGTCGGCAGCGAGAGTCTGTCATGTGTGCGCCTGAGGGGTAGGGGCCAGGAGAGATGAACAGGGAAGAGGCCTCCTCTCACAGAAGACGGTTTAGATAATAAACGGCAACGTGCAGGACACAGTGCTCCTTCAACCCCTACGAATGGGGGATTGAGGTCTCGCTAGGCGTGGAGATACAGGGAACGGCGGGGAAGGACATCCTGTAGGGCGGTGAGGGGCCATCGTGGATACGATGTGGAGGCTGCGATGAGCAGCGCCCGGTTCGGCCAAAACTTGTACAAAGAGGCAGAATTCAAAAAAGCACGAGATACAGCGGTGAAGGGGTCCACCAGGGGCAGTGGACCAGCGTGATTTTTTCCATGGCTCTAGCCGTGACTATCCTCGACGAGTGGATAAGTTTCCCGTCATTGTTGTAAGGGGGAAGACGCGAGAGGTGAAAATCCTTTTTGGCCGTTCAAGAGGGGCAGACAAGGCAAATTTTTTGGTGTGACAATAAGGCAGGTGGAGTTAAGCAGACACGTGTGCGAATGAGGGACTTGGTCGCTGGTTCTTTGAGTTATTCCAAGCAAAACCGTTTACCTCATCAGGCAATGCGAATGAGCGACCCTCGGCGAAACGTGGGTGGCGTAACACTATTCCTGAAGCCGGCCACCGTTGGTTGCGTGCTGGGAGTGATGATGGGGCTGCTGGTCTTAGCCAGCATTGTGGGACAATTTGTGAAATACGTGATCAGCGGTGGGGATATTGATGGCCGCCTTGGGCAAGGGCTTGTTCGTCTTGTTGACGTTGATGGAGAGCAGAACATCCCGACCTATTTCTCCATGTTGCTGCTGCTTGTGGTGGCTCAGCTTCTTGCAGTGATTACCGTGCTCAATAGGAGGCAGAAGAGACCGTATGGGGCGAGGTGGGGCATACTGAGCATCGGCTTTCTCTTTATGGCATACGATGAGGGTTTTCAGGTTCATGACAAGCTCACCGGCCCGATCAAACAGTTACTCGGTGACCAGACCTTTGGAATCTTCTACTTCGCGTGGGTTATTCCCGGCATTGTCCTTGTCCTGGCTCTTGGGATGTTTTTCTTAAAATTTTTGTTGCATCTTCCTCCGACCGATCGATTCAGATTTTTGCTGGCAGCGGCGCTCTATCTGGGAGGAGCCATCGGCTTCGAGCTGATCGGGGGGAGCTACGCCCAAACCCACGGAATCCATAATTTGACGTACAGCCTCATTACGACCATCGAAGAGAGCCTCGAAATGACAGGCCTGATTGTTTTCATTTGGGCGCTGTTGAACTATTGTGGCGATCATTACAAAGAAGTGGTGTTTCGGATAGAGAGGGAGCAAGATGCTGCACCCAAGTAGATAGGCTGTTCCCTCCTATCGCGATCACAGCAAAAAACGGAGTGCAGCTCCGCTAAAACGGCGCGACGTTTTTGCCTGGTCTCTTTGCTGGTGCGGTGTTTCTTGAGCTGGACCCTGCGGGCTCGCAGGCCAACGTCGCCTGCCGCGACGCGGAATTTCCGTGCTTCGGAATAGGGAGGCAGACCCAAGAAGCAGCAATAAAAATAACAAGACACTGGTGACGCCGGGAGCACATCTCCGACCACATGGGCGCGCTCGTCGCACGTGAGGAGAAGGCCAAGAGCATTCCTCTCCAGTGGTTCTCGCCACCCTTTCCTCTGTACAGATCACTCGTCCCTGACAAACTCCCCGGTCTTCATCCCTTTTTCATCAGCTGTCAGGTCCCGCCAGATTGTGAACACGTGTGTTGAACCGATCGGGTCGTGTAGTGTGCCAGTTTTTGAAGGGCCTCAACCGGGGTGACAGGGCCGAGCGCCTTTTGCGGGATGGACTTGTTGTACAGGGCAGCGTAGCGCTGTGAGGGCTGCTCCAGCTGTTCACCGGCCTGAAAGGGGGAGGTCGCCGGCGCCTCGCTGATACGCCCGTGGAAACGCTCGCCCATGCCGTTGGTCTGCGGAGGCGGATGAGGCGGTGTGCGATACCGTCTTGAAGGTCTTGATCTGTTTGGGGGTGTCTTCTTCGGCCAACCGGGCCTTGAGGTTGCGCACGCCGTGGCGGTGCAGGCAGCGGTCCAGCGCCGAGCGGGAGGCGGCTGCGTTGATGAAGTCGCGG
>JAWAFZ010000068.1:0-1313 GCA_038890155.1 Candidatus Caldarchaeum sp.
GCTTGAGCCGCAGCCAACCGCGCTATCGGTACTCTGTAAGGTGAGGCGCTGACGTAGTCAAGACCTGCCTCGTTGAAGAACTTTATGCTTGCAGGGTCTCCGCCGTGCTCTCCGCATATTCCAACCTCTAGCCTTGGGTTAGCTTTCTTCCCCTCGGCAGTTGCATGCTTTACCAGGAAGCCGACTCCGGAGACATCCAGAGTCTCGAAGGGGTTGGCTGGAAGTATCTTCTTCATCAAGTAGCTTGCCATAAACTTCGCCTCGACATCGTCCCTGCTGAACCCGAAAGTTGTTTGGGTTAAGTCGTTTGTTCCAAACGAGAAGAAGTCCACAACCCCCGCTATCTCTGAAGCCGTGATGGCGGCTCTGGGGGTTTCAACCATCGTCCCGACCTTGTATTCTATCTCCTCCCCCATCTCCTCGAAAACCTTGTTGGCAGTCCTTTCGACGACCTCCCTAAGGTAAGCCATCTCGTTCCGCTCGCTGACCAGAGGAAGCATTATCTGGATCTTCGCCGTGCTGCCTATCTTTCTCCTCACCTGTATGGCTGCCGTCAGTATAGCCCTCACCTGCATCTCGTAGATCTCTGGATGCGTTATCCCAAGCCTGCATCCCCTGTGTCCAAGCATCGGGTTGTGCTCGTGCAGAATCTGAACCTTCCTGAGCAACGACTGTTTTTCAGCCAGCTCTTTTTCCTTTCCAGGCTTGTTCACCAGCTCCAGCATCTCCTTCAAGATCTGGTCGGCCGGCGGGAGGAATTCGTGGAGCGGGAGGTCGAGCAGACGAACCGTTACTGGCAGGTCTCTCATAACTGTGAATATCTCTACGAAGTCGTTTACTTGGAAGGGTAGAAGCTTTTGAAGAGCTTTACGCCGGCCCTCGTCGTCGGCGGCCATTATCATCTCACGGACTATCGGCAGCCTGTCGGGTGCGTTGAACATCCTCTCGGTCCTGCACAGCCCAATACCCTCCGCTCCAAAAGCCCTTGCCTTCTCAGCCGCCTGTGGCGTGTCGGCGTTAGCTCTCACGCCTAGCCTCCTATACTTGTCGGCTATCGCCAGCAAATCGTTAAGCTCGCCCGTCAGCTCCGGCTCGACGGTTGGAACCTCTCCGAGGAATACCTGCCCCGACCCTCCGTCGATGGTTATGACGTCTCCGTGCTTGACGGTCAAACCTTCCGAGGTTTTGAAGTATCTTTCATCCATGTTTATTGCGATGCTCTCGCAGCCCACGACGGCGGGTTTACCCATCCCACGCGCCACGACTGCGGCGTGCGAAGTCATGCCACCCCTAGAAGTCAACACTCCCTGCGC
>JAWAFZ010000068.1:1413-5321 GCA_038890155.1 Candidatus Caldarchaeum sp.
GGGTTGTTCCACGACTTGAAGACAGCCTCCACCGCTATCCTAAGCTGCTCCCAAGGGTCTTGCGGAAAGTCGCGCCCCGTCTCCTCCTTCACAATACGCTTGAACTCTTCGACAAGCCTCTTCATCTCCGACGCCGGGATATCGATGTCAGACTTGACGCCCAACCTGTGCTTCACGCTATCCAACAGCTTCTCAAACTTTTCACCCTTGACTCCCATCGCTATCCTGCCGAACATCTGAATAAGCCGTCGGTACGCGTCGTAGACGAACCGCTCATCCCCCGTTAGCTTGACAAGCCCTTCAGCAACACTATCGTTCATTCCTAGGTTGAGGATGGTGTCCATCATGCCCGGCATAGAGTAGGGCCCGCCAGACCTCACCGACAGAAGGAGAGGGTTGGACGGGCTGCCAAGCTTCTTGTTGAGTTTAGCCTCGAGCAGAGCAAGCTTCTGCCTAACCTCATCAAGGAGGCTCTCAGACATCCTCCCGCCAAGCCGGTAATACTGCTTGCAGGCCTCTGTCAATATTATCAGGCCGGGTGGGACGGGTAAGCCCATGCTCGTCATCTGGACTAGGCCAAAGCCTTTCCCACCAAGATCGAACCTGCTCAGACCCGTAAGCTCTTCAAACAGACCGACTAAACTCATATCCCGAAAATATTGACTAGACTACCATAATATAAGCTGCTCTCCATCTTCGCCGGCTTCATAATGTATAGAACATCCATAGGATCCCTAAATTTTAACTGGGTCAGGTTTATAGCTGGATGTCCTCAGAACCTCCACGGTTGAAACGGAGAGCCCTGCTTGCGTCGTCGGCTGCGGCTGCTGTATCTGCGGGAGTTGCTGTTTTCTCGGCAAACGATGTCGGCAGGTTGGAGACCAGCTTCGTCGACGCAGGGCTGGGCTCGCTCGTGGTTTTCCTGCCAGACCTTCATCTACACAGCCTTGGAGCTTACGAGGAAGGTTTAATCGAATCAGTCAACATGCTTCAGCCAGACGTAGTTGTTTTAGGGGGCGACATGGTTGACGGACTGACGGCTGATGTAGAGGTCCTTAAACTGTTCGTGTCGCAGATGGATGCTCGTGAAAAGCTCTTCGTCTTGGGAAACCATGACTACTGGAGTGGTCATTCTGAGTCTGTGGTTAGAATATTGAAGGAGGAGGGGTGGGTGGAGTTGTCCGGCCTTTACTCGAGCAGGTACATGGGTAGGGTCTACGGCTTGAACTGGGTGAACGGTAGGAGGTATCCGAGGAAAAGGGTTGAGGGTGTTGTGGTGGTTCACGACCCTAACGCAGCAGACTACGTTGAAGGCTCTTGCTACATATTCTCCGGACACACGCACGGAGGGCTGGTTTTAGGAGGACATGTCGTTTACAGCAACTCGAAATACGTCAGGGGTTTTTACAGCCTTGGTGAGAAGAAGCTCTACGTGTCCAGGGGCCTCGGACAGATGATACCGTTCAGAATTTTCTCTCCGCCCGAACTGCTCGTGATTAGGTAAAACTCTTATTAACAGGACGGACTGTTTAGAGACATGCAGGAGGCTGAGAAGACCGGCCGGCCGAAGGCTTTCTTCCGCACAATCATGATGGAGGACCTGATTCAAGTGATGAACATCAACCGGGTCTGCCTTCCTGAAAACTATACCTACAGCTTTTTCGAAGACCTTGCCAAGGGGTATCCCAAGGCCTTCTGGGTTGCTGAGGTAGACGGTAGAATCGTCGGCTACGTGATGTGCAGGGTTGAGAGAATATTCTCTAAGCTCGACTTCCTCAAGATTAAAAAAGCCGGACACATCGTATCTGTTGCAGTCCTTCCCGAGCACAGGAAGAGAGGAATTGCGACGGAGCTGATACGCCAAGCGCTCAAGTCGCTGGCTGAACACTATGGATGCGAGGAGGCTTATCTAGAGGTCAGAGTCTCCAACGACGTTGCGATATCACTTTACCACAAGCTGGGGTTTGTCTCTCGTGAGGTTCAGAGAAGATACTACGCCGACGGAGAGGACGCCCTCCTGATGGCGGTCAAGCTTCCGCAAAACGCCTGACTACACGCTTAGCCTCTTCAAGGTCTTTATGGCTGTCGATGCTTATCCATTCAGCGTCTTCGTACGGGAAAGCCTTGATGGCCTTTTTATCAACCAGAAGAGGGAAGGTCTGTTTCTCCAGGTCCCCCCGGTCTGGAAGATATTCGAAAACGCCTGATGCAAAGAGATAGACGCCTGCGTTTATGTAGTTTGAGAGCTGGGGCTTTTCTGCGAACCTCTTTACGTAGTGGCTTTTCTCATCGAACTCAACTATGCCGTAGGGTGAGGGTAGGCGGGTTAAAGCTATGCATGCGATACAATCGGTTAGATGGTCCAGCATAGTTAGAGGGTTTAGGGTAGTGAGGATGTCGCCGTTGACGACGATGAACTGACTGTCGTTCTTGAGGAGATGCTCGGCGTTCTTGAGTGCTCCGCCGGTTCCCAGAGGTTCGTCCTCGACCGAGTAGCCTACCTTCACGCCTAGCCTTCCGCCGCTCCCCAGAGCCTCGATGATCTTCTCCCTCAAGTAGCCTGCGCATACGATAAACTCCCTTACGCCTAATTTCTTGAGCCATTCAATCTGCCACACGAGTATGGGCTTCCCCGACACCTCTAGGAGTGGTTTGGGAGTGGTCTCGGTCAGCGGCTTGAGACGTTTCCCGTACCCTCCAGCAAGCAAAACAGCTTTCACGCCTTCTCACCTAACTATCCTCACCCTCTCACGGTCCTTCAGATCCTCTACTACGACGCCGAGCTCAAGCAACTCCCTCCTTATCCGGTCGCCCAAGTCATACATCCCACGCCTCCTCAACTCCCTCCTCACATCCAGCAAAACCCTCAACAGCTCCCGGGCCCGAGCCGTGTGTTTGTCTTCATCCTCCTCGAGAAGACCCAGAACACGGCACATTTTCCTCAGAGACTCCACAGCGTACAGCAGCTCCTCCCTGCCGACGTCGTGCCGGCTTAGATGCTGGTTTGCTTGCCTTACCAACTCGTAGAGAGAGGCGAGTGCGTTCGAGCTGTTGAAGTCCATGGCCATGGAGCTGATGAACTCCGTTGTCAACCGGTCGACTACTGCCCTGAACTCTGGGTTTTCACTTCCCTGCCCAGCTGTTTCGACAGAGATGCTCAAGTCCTCCAAAACGTTTCTTATTTTAGAGACGTTCTCCTCAGCCTGCTGCAGAGCTGTCTCGCTGTAGTCAAGCGGCGTCCGGTAGTGAGCGGAGAGTATAAACAGCCTGATTACAGAAGGCGAGTATTTCTTCAGAACGTCCCTTATCGTCAAGAAGTTTCCGTAAGATTTGTGCATTCCTCTCCCGCCCACGGTGAGCTCCCCCGTGTGCAGCCAGTATCTTACGAAAGGCTTTAGGCCTGTCAGCGCCTCCGACTGGGCGATCTCGTTTTCGTGATGCGGGAAGATGAGGTCTTGGCCGCCGCCGTGGATGTCTATCCGCTCACCTAGGTACTTCATGCTCATCACGGAACATTCGATATGCCATCCGGGGAAGCCGTACCCCCACGACGTCCTCCACGAGAGAGGATAGTCTGGCGCTGCCTCTTTCCACAGAGCGAAGTCAGCCGGGTTCCTTTTCCTAGGGTCTGGCTCGACACGATGGACATCCATCTCTTCTGGCTTGACTCTTGAGAGCCTGCCGTAGTCCGGTACTTTGGAGACGTCGAAGTAGACGCTGCCGTCAACCCTGTAGGCGTAGCCCTTGTCGAGGAGTTTCTCCACGGCCTGGATTATGTCGGGTATGTGCATGCTCGCCCGAGGCTGTATGTTGGGTCTCCTGACGCCTAAGGCTTTCATGTCGCTGAAAAACTCCATCATGTACTTGTCAGCCACCTCCATCGGGTGTTTCTTCAGCCGCGCCGCCCC
>JAWAFZ010000069.1:0-5211 GCA_038890155.1 Candidatus Caldarchaeum sp.
TCTTCGTCGGGGATGTCGGCCACGTTCCTGATCACTCCAAGCCCCCTGATGCTGATGACTTTCAGGCCGTTATTCTCAAGGAAGTTTTGAAGCTGCTTGTTAAGCCAATCCTCGTAAGGCGAGGCCACGGCCAGTTTTCGTACTTTGAGCTTTTTCAGCGCCTTCAACACAGCTGTCGAAGTAGTTGTTGCCTTGACATGCTTGCCACGCCTCTTTATCAGGCTGATGATTTTCCTGTCGTACTGAGATCCTTTCAAGAAGCTTCCGCTAGTGCATGCAAACGCTACTACGTCTACCCCTGCGTCCAGCAGCAGTTGTGTGGCGGCGGGAACATGCTTAGCCAGACCAAGTATCTGTTTTTCGGTGTCAGCCGTTAGCTTTATGCGTGAGAAATGCAGCGAGAAAGTGCTGGGAATTAGCCGGGGAAACTCGAACTCTACAGCCGAGTTGGCGCTGGGGATAATCACGCCAAGCCTCTTCAGCCTTAGCACAGCGGGGGCAGAGCGACCAGCCATATAAAGTCTATTTCAGCCAGTTAGCCACTATCTCGTCTAGCTTCCTGCTTATTTCTTGAGCAGGCCCCTCAGTCATGTTCAAGCCGGCCTTCAAAACATACACGTAGTCGCTCATGACAAGGGCTTGGCGGAGGTTTTGGTCAACCATCAAAAACCTCACCTTATTCTCGTCTGCGTATCTCTTTATCAGTTTACTTATCTCAGCGTAAACCTTCGGAGCCACTCCGACAGAGAACTCATCCAGCAGGACTAGAGACGGGTCAGTCATCATAACACGGGCGAACTCTAGAATACGCTGCTCTCCACCGCTCAGCGAACCAGCTCTGACGTCTCGCTTTTTCCTGAGAAAGGGGAACGAATCATAGACATAGCTAACCGCCTTCTCAACCCTGTCCTTGTCTTTCCTGAGAGACCATACACCGATCCTTAGGTTTTCCTCAACAGTTAAGTACGGAAAGACGGCGCGGTTCTGCCTCAAATAAGCTATGCCAAGCCTGATGAGTCTGGGCGTCGGAAGACTTGTTATGTCATTCCCTCGGAAGGTTATCCTGCCGCTCAACGGCCTCAGCAAGCCGTATATTGTTTTGAGGAGCGTGGATTTTCCGGCGCCGTTGGGTCCTATCACGGCTGTGATGGGGTTTTCCGTACTGATTGAAACCCCGTGCAGAACCTCTATGTTTCTGTAGCCGGAGACGAGGTTCTCAACCCGCAGCATGGCCTCACTCACCCATGTAAGCCCTAATCACCCTGACGTCCCTCGATACCTCTTCAGGAGCTCCGTCGGCTATCAACGAGCCTTGGTCCATGACGAGACACCTGTTGCAGACCCTGAACAGCGCCGCTAAATTATGCTCAACTATGACAAAAGCAGTTTTTCTTTCCGAGTTTAGCCGAAGTATGACCTCGGAAAGCCGCTCGATCAAAGGTGCGGAGACCCCGGCGAAGGGCTCGTCCATCAAGACTATCTGCGGGCTCATCATCAGGGTTCGGGCGAATTCAAGAAGTTTTTGCTGCCCGCCCGAAAGGTTGGAGGCGTATTCTTCAGCTAAGTGGCTGAGCTGCACAAGTTCGAGCAGTTCCCGGGCTTTGCCCTCGTTCGTCTCGACCACCATGAGGTTTTCCGCGACGGTCATGCGTGCAAAGACACGGGGCACTTGAAAAGTCCGTCCTATATGTTTAGCTCTCTTGAAAGGCGGTATTTTGTTCAGCAGCATAGAGTTCAGCTTTATCTGGCCCTCGTCGGGTTTATTGAACCCGGTGACTACGTCGAGTAGCGTGGTCTTTCCCGAGCCGTTGGGCCCTATCAACCCCACCAGCTCCCCCGCATCCACCTTCATCGACATGTTTTTGACAGCAACCACTCCGCCGAAGGTCTTCGTAATGTTGGACAACTCAAGCAAAACCAAAGGGGATCACCTCCTCACGGCCCTCGCTTTCATATAGTCCTCCACCAGAGGAACAACTCCTCTTGGCATCAGAAGAACTATGACTATGAGCAGAACTCCACGAAGAATGTAAGGAAGGACGTCGGATGCGAAAGAGATTCGAGCAAGCCAGCTGAGGGGGTTGAAGATGAAGGAGCCGATCAGCGGCCCCAGCACAGTGCCCTGCCCCCCTATTATAGCGGGCAGCAGGATGTCTATCGATATTGGAACCGACATGGAGGTATCGGGTTCGACGAACAACGTGTACTGGATGTAGAATGCTCCCCCTAGCGAGGTAAGGCATGCGCTAACCACAGTGGCTATCAGCTTGCATCTAAAAGTGTTCACTCCAACCGACTGCGCAGCCTCCTCGTCTTCACGGACTGAGAGAAGTTTTAGACCGAACTGCGACCTTCTTATATAGTATGACAGAGCCGTTGCCATAGTCAGCATGCCCAGGATTATGTAAACGTATGGAAGCCGGGATGTTGCGAACTGGAGGTCCCAAAGAGAGTCGCCTTTAGGGGGTATCCATATACCTTCAGACCTTCCGACGAAATCCCATGCGAGAAAGATCAGCCGTAGAGCCTCCGCCACAGCCAGGGTTGTGAGCACGTAATAGTAGCCTCTGACTCCGAACCTGAACACAGGCGCTGAGGTTGCGGCTGCGAACGCTGCGCTTAAAGCTGCACCGGCTATGAATCCGAGAATAGGCGGCAAGCCTGCCTTAACGCTCACAATACCAGTCGTGTAAGCCCCGATCCCGAAGTATGCGGCGTGCCCTATTGAAACGAGTCCTGCAAACCCTGCTTGAATATTCCAGGCGGTCGCAAGGTAGGCGTACAGGGTGCTGAGTATGAAGACGTCGTGAACCAGGACGTTCCCAACTACGGCGGGGAATATGAATAGCGCTGCGAATAACACTAGGTAGGGATATGTGGTTTTAGCCATTAATCTCTCAGCCTTTTTGTCAAGAGTCCTTCAGGCTTGAATATCAATATCAGTATCAGCAGGAGAAGCGGGACGGCGTGTTTGAGGAGCGGCATGAAGAGAAAAGCTGTGAAAACCTCGATCATGCCTATGATGTAGCCCGCCATTATAGCTCCCATGTAGTTGCCCATACCGCCCATGATTATCACGACAAACGCCATCACGAGAAAAACGTCGGCTATGTATGGGTCTATAGAGTAGGACATCGCCAGCATGTTTCCAGCCACTGCAGCCAACCCCGTCCCCAGACCAAGAGAGACCGAGTAAATGTAGTTTGGCTCGATGCCGAGTATTTTAGCAGCTTCAGGGTCCTGAGCGGTGGCTCTTATCGCCCTTCCCGTGTAGGTATTCTTCAGGAAATAGTAGAGAAGAACCGAAATGGCTAGAGTAGCTGAAAACGTCGCTAGGTGAGGCAGTGAGACGAACACCCCGTCAAGCCTGAAGACTATGTCGCGCCATGGCGAGTTCACTGTGTAGGTGTTCGATGTCCACAGCATCACTATACTGTACTGTATGATAAGGAGAAGGCCTAGCGTGGTGAGAACTTGGGAGGAGAAAGGCTTGTCTACGACGAACTTTACCAAAAAACGATAGATGGCGAAACCGACTATGAAGAAAAGCGTGAAGCTTACGGGCAGGAGCAGGAAAGGTTCTAAGCCTAAAACGCTCCACATGTAGTAGGTGAAATACATCGCCGAGACCATGAGGATAGAGTGGGCGAAGTTTACCAACCGGGTCACGCCAAACACGAGCGTCAGCCCCGCCCCGACTAGGGCATATATTGATCCTAAGAAAAAACCGTTAAAAAGCAGGTTCAAAAAAATTGTGGGTGAAATGGCTGGTATCATGTTCTTTCTTTCCACGACGGTGCTGGGAACACCGGTTCTATGACTCGAGAAGACTTGGGCCATACTATTCGGAACTCGCCGTTGATTATCTGCGACATCGGGTCTACGGCGTAGACGTTCTGGCCTGTGCTGTCGAATTTGACGCCCTGCCACGGCAGCACCATCTTCTCCGCTGGAAGGTTGGTGTCGGCGATTGCTTGACGCAGCTTCTCAGGCTCGACGCTTCCAGCTCTCTCCAGAGCATCTATCGCAACAAGCATCGCAGTGTACATCGTTGCAACGTACACGTGGAACTCTTTGCCAGTCTCCCTCGTAAACCAGTCATAAACCTCCTTCGCAGCCGGTCTGTTGGTAAACATGTCCATACTGACGGCTCCCCTTCCGATTATGTAGTTAGAGTCAGCGCCAACTCCGTCGATGTACGCTTTGAACGAAAACCCTCCGGTTGTCATTAGGACTTTGGGGAAGAAGTCTACCCTCTTCAGCGTCTGCGTCCATAGTATTGCGTCGGGTATGGGTGTGTTCACCATCAACACTATGTCAGGGTTTGCTTGTTTCAGGATGAGCGCCTCACTGGTGAGGTCCTTCACGCCAGATGGATGATTGACCCTAGCGACTACACGGTACCCTCCTATGTTTGGGTCGAGGTTCAGCTTCTCCCACTCAGACCGTACGCCTATGGCGAACAGAGACTCCTCCGACACAAACGCAATCGTGTTAAACTTGACCCCTTTCTCTTGCTGCAAGTCCTTCAGCAACTCAAAATACTGTCGAGCGAATATCTCGTCATGTCCCCAGACTCTGAAAAACCACTTAAACCCTCGCTTCGTCAGCTCCGGATGGGACGAGGTCTCGCATATCCAAGGTATGCCCGCTCTCTCGGCCTCGATCGAGGCTGGCGACGTGACGCCGCTGTGGAGAGCGCCGATAATCAGATGAACCTTCTCCTCGTTTATAAGCCGTGCTGCCTGCGCTTTCCCGACCTCTGGCTTCCCCTCAGTG
The DNA here is from genome assembly GCA_038890155.1 of Candidatus Caldarchaeum sp. Classification (GTDB taxonomy): domain Archaea; phylum Thermoproteota; class Nitrososphaeria_A; order Caldarchaeales; family Caldarchaeaceae; genus Caldarchaeum. Next base: position 4,780 of record JAWAFZ010000069.1, read on the forward strand.
TCTGCGACGATAACTCTTACTTTGGCTCCGCCCAGAGATTTTATACCACCCTCGCTGTTGACTTTTTTAGCCATCAGTTCAGCCATAGCCTTCTGTCCCTCGCCGAAATAAGCTGCACCTCCTGACAGAGGAGTTAGGACACCTATCCTGACCTCCTCAACCCTAGTAGTTGATGTCGGCTGGACGACCACGCCGAAGAACACAAGAGCTACTGCAGCCGCCACGGCAACGACCACAACCAAAGCAATTATTTTCAACAGATTGCTTTTTTCTGACTTCACGCTTGACCTCCTCAATCATCCCTGATATAAGCTTTTGGCCTTTGAACAAAAATTCAGAACACTGTGAACTTTCCTTTTTTCAGGGTTCTGTTTATTAGTGTTCTTTCGATGTAGATGCTTGCAAAGAACATGATGACTGTGAGGGCTGCCG
>JAWAFZ010000070.1:0-4934 GCA_038890155.1 Candidatus Caldarchaeum sp.
CCCGTGGTTTATATAAACTATGGCCTCTGCTCAACCCATTTGTATGCGACGCCGTATCTTTGGGCGAGTTTATCTAGCTGCGGCTTGAGTTTCTGGAGTATGTTGTTTACCTGCTGTGGTTTGTTGATGTCGAGGTTTTTCCGGAACGTAGCTATTGCTCTGGATGTGTAGGGGTTTGCGGCGATGACCTCACGTATGAGAGCCGGGCTGTCTGACAGCATCGTCGAAGCTGCCAGCGTGAGTGCTTTCTGGCTGGTCGTCAGCACGTCCACGCCCATACTCCTCCAGCTGTCCAGAAGAACCAGCATCAAGATACGCGGAACAGCCATGGCGTAAGCCATCCGCAAATCATGCTCCTCAGCAGTCATCACGAGAATTCGGCACGGCTTGAAGATCCTCACAGCAGCGCTCCTCTCCCGCTCCCCGTACCTGAAAGGCGTGAAGACCACCGTCTTGTCGGTGAGCTTGGTTGTGCCGGGGCCGAACAGCGGATGGGTTAGGACCACGAGGTTGTCTCCAAGATTCTTACGCCTTAGCGAGCGGAGGACTGGTGTCTTGACCGAGGATATGTCGATTACCGTCTTCCCTGAATGACTTGCAGCTATTTTTTTTATTGTTTCTCCGGCGTTGAGCGAGCCCGTTGCCACCACCACGTAGGACGCATCGGAGACAGCGTCGTCGAGACTCCTCGCTGAGAGTAATCCGCCGTGCTTGGCGGCTAGCCGTGTCTTTGCCGGGTTCTTGTCGTAGACTTTTACAGTAAACTGTTTACCACGGAGATGTCTCGCCGTCCACAGGCCCATCGGCCCGGCTCCGACAACGGCTGCAACCTGCTTCGCCACTACGTCAGCCCCTTCTCAACCAGATACTCGCCAAGAAGTCGAATGCCCTTCGCTATCGACTCCTCAGGAGCTCCGAGCGATATCCTTACGAAGTCGTCGTAGCCTCCGAAGATGGAGCCGGGAGCAACAGCCACGCCCTTAGACTCGAGGAGGTCGAAGGCGAACTTCATGCCGTCCATGCCGCCCGTGTTAATCTTCGGAAACACGTACATGCCTCCGTCGGGCTTGTAGAAGGCGGTTTTAATTCTCTGCAGCTCGCTGACGGCTGTGTCCATACGTCTCATCATTATTTCGGCATACTGGTTGGGCGTGTCCTTGAGGGTGAGGGCTTTGAGGGCGCTGTGTTGGATGAATTCGGGGACGCATGTCATCACCAAGCCTATCACCGACGCCATCTTCGACACCGTCGTCTCACTCGCAACAACATATCCCACCCTGTAGCCCGTCATGCCGTAGCTCTTCGAGAAAGACTGCACCAACACATAGTTGAGACCGTCGTAGTCTAAAACGCTCACATGCCCGCCTCTACTGTAGTCTGAGTAGACCTCGTCGCTTATCACCGAGATTCCACGGTCTCTGGCGAAGTCGAGGATCTTCGTGAAAGTCTTCCTGTCGAGAATTTTGCCGGTCGGGTTGTTGGGGTAGTTGAGGAGTATTGCTTTCGTGGACCTGCTGACCTTATCCTCCAGCTCGTCCACCCGCGGAGACCAGCCGTCCTCCAGCCTTGTCCTAACATGTATAGACCTAACGCCTAGGAAGGAGGCGCACTGCCTGTACATCGGCCACGAGGGGTCGATCACCAAGACCTCGTCGCCCTCCGAGAGCAGCGTCTTCATAGCCAGGTAGATGGCGAACCTGCCGCCGGGAGTGACTATGACGTTGCCGGGCTGTATGTTAACGCTGCACCTCTCCTGCAGATGCTTGACGACAGCTTCACGGAGTTCCTGTATACCCCGTGAGTCGGCGTATCTTGCGTATCCGTTGAGAGCGGCTTCCGCGAGCGACCTCCGTACCTCTGGAGGAGCACCTAGGTCTGGTTCCCCGACTTCAAGCCGGTGGACCTCCATGCCTTTTTTCTGAAGCTCCACAGCCCTCCTAAGTATGTCCATATGAGTCAGCTGGCTCCCCTTCCTTGACTGCATCTCAACCGAATCCATGAAAACAACAGTAGCCAGCCGGTTGACCGTCTCCGGCGGAACGCCGTGCTTGGCAGCCTCTTCCAGCATGGCTTGTCTGATTGATTTCTCGACGTCCGTCTGGACCGTCTCAACACCCTGTGAACGCTTTATCTCAGATATCTTCTCCACCAGCCTCCTCCTCTCACCGAGCAGGCGAACCATCTCGACAGCCAGCCTAGCTGTTTCCGCCCTCAGCGTGTCGAGGTCCGATGCCACCATTTCACAAATTTCCGAACGGCTTGGCTATTTAAGCAATACTAGCTGAACCGCTGTGTTAAGGTTTTTAGGATGGTTGTTAACCTGTACGGCGGAACTGTGCACATGACTCAGACAGTCCGCATAAAAATCACGAGCACAAACCTCAGCAAGCTGGAGCAGGTTTGCAGAGAGATAAAGGACATAGCTGAGAGGACGGGGACCGAGATAGCTGGACCTATACCTCTCCCGGTGAAGAGGCTGGTGCTACCCACGAGAAAATCACCATGCGGAGAAGGCACCAAGACATGGCGTAAACACCAGATGAGGATTCACCGTAGGCTCATAGACCTCGGCATCACGGACCAGAGGGTTATGAGGCAAATAATGAGGATTCAGATCCCTGACGACGTAGCAATAGAGATGCAGATGCAGGCCAGGTAGTTGTAAGGAGTTTATCCGCTTTCTGTAATCTCCTTCACAACTCCGGCCGCAACTGTTATTCCGCTGTCCCTGATAGCGAACCGGCCAAGCTCCGGGGAGATGCTCGCAGGCTCTAGCGCCACCGGGGTCAACGGCCTCAGCTTAACGACTGCTACGTCACCGGTCTTGATGAACGACGGGTTCTTCTCAGTCACCTGTCCTGTCCTCGGGTCCATCTTTTGAATCAGCTCCACAAACTTGACGGCCGTCTGAGCAGTGTGTATGTGCAGTACCGGGGTGTACCCAGCCGCTATGGCTGTCGGGTGGTAGATGACGTAAATCTGGCCGATGAACTCCTTCGCCACGGGGACAGGGGTGTCGGGCTTGGTCACCACCATTCCCCTGGTGAGCTGGCTCTTCTCAACGCCCTTCAAGGCGAAGCCTATGTTATCTCCTGGGATAGCCTGCTGAAGCGGTTGATGATGCATCTCAATCGACTTGACCTCGGCCTTCAACCCGCCCGGATATATCGCGACGATGTCGCCGGGCTTTAGAATACCCTGCTCAACTCTACCTACCGGCACGGTTCCGACGCCTTTGATGGAGTAAACTCCCTGAAGAGGAAGACGGAGGGGTTTGTCGATTGGTTTTGGAGGTTCCTGCAGCTGATCTAGGGCCTCCAGCAGAGTCGGGCCGTTGTACCAAGGAATGTTTTTGCTTTTCTCGGTAAGGTTGTCGCCGAGCCATCCCGACACAGGTATGAAGTTTATCTTGCTGATGTCGTACCCGATCGTCTTGAGGAGGTCGCCTGCCATCTGCCTTACTTCGTCATACCTCGCTTTCTCCCAGTTCACGGAGGAGTCGTCCATCTTGTTGATCAGAACGATTAGCTGGCGTATCCCGAGAACGAACGAAAGGTAAGCGTGCTCCCTAGTCTGGCCACCCGGCGCTATCCCCACCTCAGCCTCGCCCTTCTTCGCAGAAACCACCAGAATGGCTGCGTCCGCTTGGCTCGCCCCCGTAATCATGTTTTTGACGAAGTCTCTGTGCCCCGGTGCGTCTATGAGTGTGAAGTAGTACTTTTTGGTCTCAAACTTCTGGAAGGCGAGGTCTATGGTCAGACCTCTCTCCCTCTCCTCCTTGATACGGTCGAGCACCCATGCAAACTTGAAGCTCTCCTTCCCCAGCTTCTTCGCCTCCTCCTCGTAAGTCTTGAGCGTCCTCTCGTCGATGGCTCCGAGGTTGTACAGGAAATGCCCCAACGTAGTCGATTTACCGTGGTCGACGTGGCCTATCACAACCAAGTTCATGTGAGGCTTTGACGACATTACTCTTGACTCGAATATTCCCACATATAAATGTATATGAAGTTTTGAGCGAAATAAAGTCCGTGGAATTTGTATGTTCGTTTCCAACGACACGCCCAGGCTGAATCATGAGCTGCTTGTTTATGAGCCGCCGAACCCATGTTGAGGGCTCGTGAAGCTCCGTACCAGGCTTTTGACTGTTAAAAAACTAATAATCCGGCATGAGGCGTTGTATGCAAATTGAGCCGATACCTCATCAAGGGAGGGTTTGTAATACCTGTCGACAGGACAAGACGTATCATAAGGGATGGATGTGTTTTGGTTGACGGTGATAAAATTGAGCTGGTCGGGTCATGGGAGCAGGTCGCACCAAATTCCGGTGGAGCCGAGGTTGTAGACGCTCAAAACTGCGTGATAATTCCCGGCCTCATCGACACCCACGTCCACCTTGCCCAAGCTCTTATTCGGGGACTAGTGCCCGACAACGTGACCCTGATACCGTGGCTTAAAAACTGGGTTTGGCGCTACCTTGGAGTTTACGACCACGAAGATGCAAAGGCCAGCGCAGCCCTATGCATGCTAGAGATGCTCAAGACAGGCACCACGTCCTTCATCGAGATACACCTCCACACACGCTACGGGTTCAACGGCATCGCCGAGCTGGTCGAGAAATCAGGCATCAGGGGAGTCCTGTCCAAGACAATCATGGACATGAAGGGGTATTCGACCGAGGAGGATATTTTCCCGCCGGGCATAATCGAGGACGGGGAAGCATGCGTCAGGGAGTTCAAGGAGATGCATAAGCGTTGGGCGGGTAAGGCAGATGGGCGGATTGATGTTTGGCTGGGGATGCGGAGCGCCGGCGCTGTTTCCGACGACCTGTTCCACGAAGCAGCGGCCCTAGCCAAGGAGTATGACACAGGAATAACAAACCACGTCGCCGAAGTAAGGGAGGACTTGGAATACTACCGGAAAGCCTACGGCACGGG
>JAWAFZ010000071.1:0-4861 GCA_038890155.1 Candidatus Caldarchaeum sp.
GGCAGAGGTGATTGGCACCTCGGCGATCTTCTGCCCTGTTGCGGGATTGAAAACTTCTAGATATCGAGTGCGCGTCACGAGTTCCATAACTTGTTATTCTACCTGCTAGCTGGCGCGAGCGCCAAGAGATTTGCTAAGATATTTCTTAGGAGGCACGAAGACCATGTCTCAAGAGCAAGAGTTTTACGTTGTCATCGAGCGAGACGAGGACGGCTACTATGTTGCTGACGTGCCGGAGCTTCCTGGTTGCCACACCCAAGCGAAGTCCCTTGATGCTCTGCTTCCAAGGGTCAGGGAGGCTATTGAGCTGTATTTAGAGGCCTTTCCGCAGTATCAGAAGCTTGGCGAATTTGTGGGCATCCAACGAGTTACAGTCAGGCTCTCTCAAGCCAGCAAATGAGTAGAAAATTACCTATTCTAAAAGCCCGTGAAGTCATCAAGGTCTTGGAGAAAGCCGGTTTTCAGTTCTTGAGACAGAAAGGTAGTCACGCTCTCTATGCCCACCCAGATGGGCGGGTAACAGAAGTGCCTCTCCATCGTGGCGAAGACATCGGTCGAGGGCTTTTGCGCAAGATCATTCGAGACATGAGAATATCGAGAGAGGAGTTCCTAAAACTCCTGCAAGCTTAATGAAAGGAAAGAAGTCCGGAAGGTGTTGTAATGATGTCTCAACTGTTAAGGCTTTATTCCCAACTTGAGAGGGATTTCTCTGTTGATTATAGAATTCAAGATTTTCAACATTTGGTTAGGTCAAACAACAACATCAATAGGCCTATTCATCGCTGGTTTCCTTTTAAGGAAGCCTTTTCTTGCGATTTACTTCCTAAGATGTTTTATGAATGGGGCTTTAAAAAAAATACAAAATTGAAGCTATTGGATCCTTTCTGCGGGGTTGGCACTAGCATTATCAGTGCTTATGACTTGATCCAGCATGGATGGAATATTCAGGCTATAGGAATTGAGTGTAACCCATTTCTCCAATTTGTTGCTAGCACAAAGGCAAACTGCTTTCACTACTCTGCAAAGGTTTTCGAGAAGCTTGTTAATAAAGTCTTGAGCAGCCCTTGGCGTATAAAACAGGTGAGAAAGCCTGCTCTAACCACTTTACATCGGCCAGAGATTTACTCTCCATATCGGTTAAAGAAGCTCCTAGAGTTTAGGCAAAAGATACAAGCCGTAGCCAAACGTTTCCCTGAACGCGACCCTTTACTTGTGGGATATGCGAGCGCTTTAGAAAAACTTGGAGGGTTTAGAAAAGACGGTAGAGCATTACGCATCACAAAGAAGAAGGTGCCTTATGTTAGAGAAGCACTAACCCTTGAATGGCAAAAAATTCTGGAAGATTTAAAAAGCATCCAAAATGCAAGACGCCCTCCTAAAGCATCAATATTGCTAGGAGACGGTCGTAATGCATCGCGGCAATTTTCACAAGCTCATCAATTTGACTTGATCTTTTACTCTCCTCCTTATTTGAACAATATTGACTACACTGAGGTTTACAAAATCGAGCTATGGATGCTAGGGTTCATATCCAGTTATGCAGAGTTTAGAAGGCAGCGTCTTCGGACTTTTAGGAGCCATCCCAGCGTCAAATTCCCGGAGATTTACGCTTATGTCCAAGATAGAAGAACACGGGTTTTCCAAGAGTGCTTAGAACAAGTACTGAAGAATATTCCGGAAGACAAAGACACAAACTGGCGAAGAAGGCTGGTAAAATCTTATTTCGACGATTGCTATCGCATGTTGCTAGACCAAAGAAAACTAGTAAAAAGAGTAGGTAAAATCACATGTGTAATTGGTAATTCACTACACGGAGGTAAGACTGGTAAGATATTGATTGCTACTGATTTACTCATTGCTCTATTAGCACAAAGTGTTGGATTAGAGATTGAAAGGGTTATTATTGCTCGTTATATGAAGAGAAGAGACAAGGACAACCATTTTCTTCGTGAAAGTGTTATAATTATGAATGCTAAGTGAGGTAAGACATGAACGAGGTATTCAGCCAACTTAACGAGTTACTCGATCAACTTGAACAGCTTGCTCCTCAGCCAAGGGAAGTGCAAGGAACCCACGTTCGGTATAGGAATCTACTCGAAGGAGAAGAGGTGGTGAACGATGCACTCGAAAGCTCAGATGAAGATTATGAAGAGGAGGAAGCTCTTTGGCAAGCCCAAGAGGTTAAGAATTTCCAGGCTGGCACTCCTTCTGGACCTGTAGTTGCAATCGATTCTGGAATCATTAGGCTAGGTGAAACCCTAGATGGGCTTATAATCGCCTTAAGAGGATGTGCTGTGGTTTTAAATGAACAAAGCCGGTTGAGCCTTAATCTTTTTAAATCTGGTCCTCTCTATCTCCGTAATCGCGATAAACTTAAAATACTGCATTTAATGGGCCAACATTTGGGTAGGGATGACTTCTTCGTCATCTTAGATGACCTGTCTAAAACGCCCAAAGCAATTAAACGCGGGGTAGCGGATGATTACCATCAATATGCAGACCGCTTTAGAAATTGGTTTGAGCGGCTCATTCAATTAGAAGCAGTTTCATCTATAAAGAATGGGATCATTCTGATCGATGGCGCTTTAACCCTAAGGACGAGAGACACACCTAAGTTGTTTCTCGAAACTCTAGCGGATCGCGCCAATGATCATGGCAACGCTATTATAGCTATTTCTAAGCAATCTAGGTTGGAGGTTAATGGAACTCCTCTTTCATTTTTGCTTGATGACTATCCTGATCAAGCTTGTTACCGAGCAGTTTCCCCCATTTTGCGGCAGCAGGACCCAGCAAGGGCTGAACGAGTCTTAGGTAATATCTATGTGGCTCGACTTTCGCCACTCGGTCCTTGCTTCAGGATTGATGTTAAACCAACACGTGGTCAAAGCTATGATGAGGCTCTAAATCAGTTTTTCGCCAGTTGTTTGATGCGCGCTGGATATCCGGACATTTTGGTCAGAGCGCATACACACAGCTACTTTACACGAGCTGATGTACTAGAGCTACAAGCACAGGTTGGAGGTCGTTATGACCTTAAGCCAAGAGGGGAAGTTGATTTATCAACAATATTTACACCTTTTGGAGGGAGGTTTAAATAAAAAATGGAAGTCTTCACAATCAAGGGCGAGAATGTTATCTTAATGTATCATGCTGCTGATGAAGCAGCAGAGGTCGGTCAGCAGTTTGCTATTCTAGAACGCCCCTCTCTAAGAGAAGGGTTAGTAGTTCAAGTAATCAGCAATGATAGCTTAGAGTATCCAGGCCTTCAACAAGAAATCATACAGAAGATTTTAGAAGAGCGTGCTGCTACAACCAATGTTATTCTTGATCGTGAGCAAGGAATGGGGCAAATCCGTAACATTAAGCTTGCTTTAGCCAAGATAAGAAAGAAGATTCATAATGGGCACTGGCAGAGATGGGATGGCTGGATTCCCACTCGCAGTGTTGACATATCACCAATAGGTCCTGATACCTTAATCCAGAACATAATACCAGCACCTACAGTTCCATTAAACTCTTTCTGTGGGTTTAAAGGCCACAAGGTTCAATTCAACGGCCCTAATTTGAACATGGTTAATGTCATTACTGGCGTCAAAGGTTCGGGTAAATCCCACATTGCTAAGCATTTGCTTCTCGCTCTAGCTTCAGCAAATGTTCCCTGCATAGTGTTTGATATCAATGGTGAATACATTAACTTGCCCAATGTACAAGCGCTCAGGTGGGGAGAGAACTTTTCGCCTAACTTAGCGGAGGTCGGATATGAAATGCTGGTAAGCGTCATTGAGGCTATATACCCGTTGACTACTGAAACAGCAAAATCTGTTTTTGATATCCGCTTACCCCAAGCTTTTACTCAACGTCGTGATTTTTGTCAGAAACGCGGGCAAACTTTTACGATAGACATACCTTGGCTAAGACAACAATACGACTGGGGCGGAGGGTCATATGTGGATGATGCTATCAAGCGCAGACTCCAAATGGTGGAAGAGATGGGGTTATTTCTGGAAACAACCTCGCCCCCTCAATCTCAAGAGGAACAAGAGGAAGGAGGCGAGGAAGTTGTCTCAGATCTAACAACAGCTTATGAAAGGGCTATTCAAGGTAGACCTATCATTTTCAACATGAAAGGAATGGAGACAAAGCTTCAAACCGCTCTTGTTAAAGCAGTAAACCAATTAATAGAAAAAATTTGCGAAAGAGAAGAGAGAAATAAGGCTGGCCGTTTCCCATTTATGTTTTACGAAGAAGCACACTTTTATATTAGTGAACATACTATCCTTAACATAATCACTCGCGGCAGACATATTGGTATGGCTTCAGTGTTTATTACTAACAGCCCCCAAAAGCTTCCTGACACTGTTTTTCGTCAACTGGATAATCTATTCTTGCTTAATTTGACTCATAAGGATGATATTCGAAATGTGAGTAAGAACTCGTTTACTGACGAAGACACGATCGATAGTTTTGCAACACGGTTGCCTGAAAGACACGCTCTTATTATTGGTAATCTGACAGATAGATATCCGCTTATCGTAGAGATTCTTGACCTACCTCCTGGAGTACCACCAACTGGAAGAACAAGATCAACATGGGATCGCTTTACCCGAACTAGTACAGCTATGAAAGAAGAAGACCTTCAAGCTATTAATGGAGGAGAAGAAGTTCCATTTTGACATCTGCTAGCGTCTATACTCTAGAAGACCCAAGGTGATCTCATGCATTCGCGTGACGGCATCTTGATGCGCTTTGTGATCCGCTGGGTCGTCTCGACGATCGCGGTGGCGGTCACCGCTTGGCTGCTGCCGGGCATCCACGCCCTCGGCGCAACTTTTAACGATCAGCTCGCTGCCCTGATCTTGAC
>JAWAFZ010000072.1:0-4786 GCA_038890155.1 Candidatus Caldarchaeum sp.
GCCAGGCTTCACGTGCTGGACGAAAAGTCCGCATTCATCGCACGTCGCAGAGACCCCGATGAATTCGCATACACCATAACAGAGGCGCTGAACAACCCGGAGGAAGCTGCTATGAGAGCAGCCCGAGCTAGGAAGATAGTGGAAGAGCGATACGACTGGAAAACCCTCGTCCACGATTACGCAGCCGCTGTTGCATCAACACTCGGAGCCTGAAGAAACTAATAGGTAGACATATTCCAGAAAAGCGAGGAAAACGGTTGGACCGTATAAGGCTTAGGTTCACAGGCCTCACAGCCTACACAGCCACACTAATCATGACGCTGACGGGGCTGGTTTTCACGATAGTGATAACACGAAGGCTTACGCCGGAAGAATTAGGCGTCTGGAGATATCTGGGGACACTGATCAACTACTTCGTCATCCCCGTCTACCTCTTAGGGTTCTGGGCCACAAGGCTCACGGCGAAAGGAGAAAACATCCTCAAAACACTGCTGACAGCCACAGCCACAATCTCAGCAGCGGCAACAACACTATTCCTAGTAATGGCCGAAACGTTTTCAACGCCCACAGGGTCTCCAGCGATAATCTTCGCAGCAGCAGCCCTCGAAATACCCTCAATCTACTTCTACACATCACTCGAAGCAGTCGCACACGCAAAAAAACCACACATAAACTACTACGCCCAACTAGTCCAAGAATTTCTAAAAATCCCCATAGCAGTGATCCTTGTAATCATCCTGAGGCTCGGCCTCCTAGGCGCCGTCGCAGCAACCATAGCCGCATTCGCCGCAAGAGCAGCAACCCTACTCTACCTGCTGAAAGACCTCGAATGGGGGCGGTTCAGCAAAAGGCTTTTGAAGCGTATGTTTTCAGCCGCATGGCTCCCTCTCTATCAATCAGGTGCGGGGGCCCTGCTCGCACTCGACACAGTAATCGTCATCCTGCTCGTCGGCTCGTCAGAGCCCGCCGGCTACCTAGCCGCCGTCTTCCTGCTGGGAAGCCTGGTCTCGATGTCTGGAACACTGGCCGCCGGGCTGTATCCAAAAATGCTCCAAGAATCTTCAGCGAAAGACGTCGAGACATCGCTAAGCCTCGTATTGATGATGGCGGTGCCCACCAGCGTCGGCATCCTAGTACTTGGGGCACCACTCCTCAACATCCTAAGACCAGAATACGCCGCAGCAGCCGACACCCTCCCGTTGGTGATAATCCTCGCATACCTATCAACGGTGTCAAGCATAATGGATTCTGTCCTAGCTGGCACAGAACGGATAGACTACGGAGAAACACTGTCTTTCAGAGACCTTGTTAAAAGCAGGCTCTTCATGCTGCCAACCCTCAGCTACATCCAATCCTTTGTTTACGTTCCATCACTTATGGCCACACTCTACATAACACATCCATCCCAGCCCACAGACGTAGTCATGGTATGGATAGCGGTGAACACCGCCGTCCTCACTCCGTTTGTCATCTACAAAACAAAAATAGCCCGTCAACTAATCAGGTTCCAGTTCCCAGTCAAGAACACCGCATCATACATTCTGGCGGCGGTTTTCCTAGGGATAGCAGCATTGCTAACGAAGCCTGAGAAACTCAGCGTAGAGGTTGTTCCAGCCATCACGCAAGTGCTGCCTTCAGTCCTCATCAGCGCTGCAGCATACTTCGCAGTGCTAGCAGCCGTCAACAGAGAGTTCCGAGAACTGGCCAGGGCCGTGATAAAAACGCTATTCTAATGCTTTCATGTAGATCTGCTTAAGCTTTCGGTTCCTCTCCTCCACGCTTAAGGGCCCGGTCCTGATTCTCAGCGAAGCTTTGACGGAAAGAGTTCCCCAGTAATCGTCATCGTCCAAGAGCACGTGAACCACGTCCACAAGCCTTTCCACCAACTCCTCATAAGGCCCCTCGTCCAGCTTTTTCCTAAACTCCTCGTTGTGAGTTCCGTCATCTTTCCAGAGTCTGTTGGGCGTCTTGACCACGGCACCGGCATCTCCCACTATCTCAGGCATGGCGAAGTGGTCGCTTACCACCGGAACAGCGCCGAAATACATCGCCTCAATCACGCTGTAGCCCACTGTGTCCATCATGGATGGGAGAATTATCAAACGAGCCCTAGGATAAATTTCACGCAGCAGCGCATCCCGCTCAACACCGCCTACGTGCACGCCTTTTTCAGCAAGCCGTTTAGCCAGCTCCGGCGGAGGAGAAGAAAACATCATCAGCCTGAAAGAATATTTTCCCGCCATTCTGAGCCAAGCCTCGGCGACCTCCCTACCGCCTTTTGCCTCAAAAGATTTGTCAAGCCACGAACCTCCTACAAATACTAGAAGCGGCCGCTCCTTACTCATATCAGGCGGGTTGTCCATGTAAAAGCTTGGATGAACCACCTCAACATAATAGTTCTTCAGGCTGAGATATTTCTCGAGAGTCTTTTTAGCGGCTTTAGTCAAGGGCATTAAGGCCCTGCATTCACCTGTCTCAATCCTCCGCTGGGCCCTTGAAACACATTCGCTGTCAACCATTTCAGAGTAGTCTCGGAAGAAAACCTTCACGGACTCCATGTCAGCAACCCACCGCCTCAGGTAAGCAAGCTTGACGCCGTTGCAGAAATGAACCAGCCGCCTAACACCAACAAGACCGCTAACAAGCAGATGCAGCCTACCAACTCGCCCCACCCTCTCCAAGTACCGCACGCCTTCAGGCGGTTTGTCGATGATGCTTCTCCACAAGGGATGCCTCGAAGGAAATATGTCTACCTCAATCAAACACTCATCCCGACGTTCTCAAGCATCCAGCCGTACAGCCTTCTCAACCCCTCCCGCCATCCAACACGAGGCCTCCAGCCGAGAACACGCTCAGCCTTCCTAAAATCACTGACGTAAACTTTTTGGTCGGCTGGACGCCAGTCAGTAAACTCAAGAACAGGCTTACGCCCTGAAAGCTGTTCCAGATAGTTCAAAGCCTCGAGCAGCGACACGCTGTTTTCAACACCTCCCCCTATGTTAAACACCGAGCCTTTAATCTGTCTCAAACGACTACGCACTAAGGCGACCGCATGAACGAGGTCGTCAACGTGAAGAACATCCCTCACCTGCCGGCCGTCCCCATAAATTGTTATCGGAGAGTTTTTCAGGAGCCGCATGACGAAATGCGCTAGCCAGCCCTGGTCTTCGACTCCAAACTGCCTCTCTCCGTAAATGCAGCTCAGACGGAGAACGGCTGTGGGTAAGCCATAGGTCTCAGCATAATCCTGCACGTACAGGTCAGCGGCCAGCTTGCTGCATCCGTATGGGCTGTGAGCGCATCCGTCGACGGAAAAAGACTCTGGTATCCCCCTAACATACTCCGGGTCATCGAACACGTACCTGTTCCCCACAGCCCTGACCGGAATCTTGTTGACGTTCTCGCCGTAAACCTTGTTGGTTGAGAGGAAGATAAACGCCGAATCCTTTCTCCTGGCAAACTCAAGCATGCAAAGGGTTCCGTAGGCGTTAACCATAAAGTCGGTTGCTGGATCCTCAACAGATTTGGTGACAGCCACTTGGGCTGCGGTATGAACCACCAGACTTGTTTGACCGATGCTGTTGAAGTTCTCACCTATTTCGCGGACATCAGCCTCTATGAAACGCATCTTTGGATAGTTTTTTCTGAGGTAATTGTAGTTGTAGTGTTGCCACTCATGTCCTTTGCTGAGCAGTTTGGCCCGTGAGAAATTGTCGACGACATAGACGTCTTCATCTTTTTTCAGAAAGTATTCGGCGACGTGGGAGCCGATGAACCCTGCGCCCCCGCTGACTATAATGCTCAAGCTTTCTTCAGTTGTTTAGCGCCATATTGCTCCTTAAAAACGCTACCGGCGATCGCGGACAGGACTCCTGTGTTATCCGCTTTGTTTAACTATCCTTTGATTATGATGAATATCTTTAATTGTGGCTTTACGCTGGTAAGGAGAAGTCATGAGAGCTAGGGATTTGTCGGCGGCTGTTGTTTTTGCCGGTCTTTATGCTGCGGGGGTCATCGCCCTGCCGGGCATCAGCTTCGAGATAATACAGGTGCGGGTTTCGGACGCCCTTCTTCCGATGTCGATGGTGTTCGGGCTTCCTGCAGTGGTTGGGTTGACCATAGGCACGTTTGTTGCCAACATGTTCAGCCCGTTCGGAGTCGTTGACCTTCTCGGGGGGACGTTGACAAACCTAGTGGCCACCTACATGGCTTGGAAGATGGCTAGAAACTTCGTCTTCAAGGGGGCTTGGCCTTTCATCGCCTTTCTTCAAGTCCTGCTCGTCACCTTCGTCGTCGGCTCATACCTCTATGTCTTGATCGGTGTGCCGCCCACTCAGCTTTTCGGGTTTGTCGTACCCGGCATAGTTTTTTCGTGGCTCGGAGTTTTCCTAGGCTCGGTCGTTTCCATCCTCCTGATTGGATATCCCGCCGCTAAGGCTGTTGCAAGGTATCTGAGGGCTGAGCCCCGCTATGTCTGAGGAGCCTCAGACCGTTGTCAGTGAGCGTGTTAAGAAAGCTCTGCAGGAGTTTGGGCTTACCGACTACGAGGTAAGGGCCTACATAGCTCTGGTTGAGAACGGCCCGCTGACTGCGAGCGACTTGAGCGAGATGAAGCTGATACCGTATTCGAAGGTCTACGAGGTTTTGGGTTCTCTTGCCGAGAAAGGGTTCATCGAGTCTCAGCAGGGCAGGCCTGCCAAGTACTTTCCGAAGTCTCCTGCGTCAGCCATCGAGTCCCTCGTCTCGTCGATGGAGCGTGAGCTAAGGCAGAGGTCTGAGATTATTG
>JAWAFZ010000073.1:0-4621 GCA_038890155.1 Candidatus Caldarchaeum sp.
GAATTCAGCACGGAGACGTCCACCTTCTCGACCGCCGTGTACGAGCCTTTCTCATCCTTCTGCAGCACGCCTAGAGAGTGAAGCTTCTCAAGATGATGATAAGCCACGCTCGGGCTTGAAAGCCCCAGCCCTCTCTGAACATCCCGAACACCCACAGGCCTGCCGGCCCTCATCACGTAGAGGAAGACGTCCAAACTCCTGCCACGCAGCTCAGCCTCAACACGCCTCCTGTCAGAAGACAACCCAGGTGAACATGTCGGATGAGCTTAAAAACATGCCTCCCCAACCATCAGAGCCGCCTCTAAATTATGGCGTAAGCCGTGTTTAGGCCGTGAGCACGGCTAGGCTGCTCGGCTTCCTGCTGATGCTTCTGTCAGCGGCTGGGTCGGGTTTCTACACGGCTTGGTGGGCTGGCTTGATCCCCTTCCTCAACCCGGAGGACGCCGTTAGGCTCACCGCCCTGATAGTCTCGCTCGGACTCCTGCTCGCAGCAGGATTCGTCGGATACGTCATGGCTACGACAAAACCGCCAAAACACAGCAAAGCCTGAACACAGGTTGGGGAAGGCCTTTCTCCACTGGACGATAACGTCATAAACAGGCGTGGAATTGTTCGAACGGGCCGGGGTGGCCGAGCAGCTAGGCGGCGGCCTGCAGAGCCGCTCTACAGGGGTGCAAATCCCCTCCCCGGCTTTTTCCTCCGTGTATCCATGAACGCTGACCCGGGCCACAGCGTTCGTCTGCGGCCTCACCGGCCACGCCGGCTTCGGCATTCCACGAACCAGCCAGCACCTTGCAATCGATTGGAGGAGGGTTCGGGCGATTAATGCCCGGCAAGCATTCTTAAGCAGGGTGGCCTAGTCAGGGTTGTGCGGGGAACGGAGAAATCCAGCCACTGCGTGGGTTCAGTCAGACAACCCTTGATGATGAGGCTGATTACTTGGGATGAATACCGTGAATACGTCCAGAAGAACAGCTACGTCAGGGTTGAAGAAGTTAGGATAGAGGTTGGGAAACCCCGCCGCATAACCTCCTACGGACCATCCTCCGACTACGTTCCTGAAACCACGACCGTGTGGAGCTTTCCCGACCGGGGTGGTTGGGCTACGCATTCCGGCGACTACCGTGGAAACTGGAGCCCCTACATTCCACGGAACCTCATCATCAAATATAGCAAGCCGGGGGAATGGGTGCTCGACCAGATGGTCGGCTCGGGCACGACGTTGGTGGAGGCCAAGTTATTGGGCCGCAACGCGGTCGGCGTGGACATCAGCTATGAAGCATGCATTCTTTCCATGGACAGGCTCAACTTTAGCTACCAGCCTCTAGACGCAGAGAAACCCGCAGAAATCCACGTATACCACGGCGACGCCGCTCACTTAGACGCGATACCGGACAACAGCATAGACCTCATAGCCACGCATCCACCATACTGGAACATCATACCCTACACGAAAACACTCCACCAAGCAGACTTGTCGGCTATGATGAAGCTAGACGACTACCTCTCGAAGATGAAAAAGGTTGCGTCGGAATCCTTCAGAGTCCTCAAGCCGGGGAGATACTGCGGCATCCTCGTCGGCGACACACGCAGGCACAAACACTACGTTCCCATATCGGCGAGGGTCATGAACATATTCCTCGAAGCCGGCTTCAAACTCGCAGACGACATCATCAAACTACAGCACAACATGAAGACCACGAGGGAAAGATGGCGTGCGCAGAAGTTTGATGTGTATGGTTTCCATAAGATCTCCCACGAACATCTCTACATTTTCCGCAAACCGGCCGACGGCCGGGAGAATGCGAGGCTTAGGCTGAGCGGTGTGATGTAGGAGAAGCTGTATCGTCGCATGTTTTGGCGAACGGTTGTTTTATGGATGGGGTTGCTCATGGTTGGCGACGGGTTCGTGACTGTTGGATGGCTTAAACGGTTCCAGAGCGCTTCTCCCACCCGGTTTAGGCTTGAAGCACCGACCACGCCAAGAAGACTGTGCATGGTTCCAGTTAGCTGCTTCCGTCTTCAAGCTCCTCTGGTTTGTCGCATCCGCCGTAGCCCGGTACGGAGCTTCAGCCATGGTCAGGCGTTGCCGACGATGTTTTTGGTTAATATTCTCGTTTTTGATGGAGTGGATGGTTGAAGGCGGTCTTCTTCGACTTCGACAACACTTTAGTCGACTCGTTGAGCGTTCTTCCGAGGGCTCAGAGGAGGGCTGCTGAGTTGATTGCGGGTTTTCTAGGCGGAGATGTGGATGCTGAGGAGATTTTCAGCGTCGTCAGGCGTGTCGAGAGGGTTGTGGAGATGCAGGGTGTTTACGACAGGGACGTGGTGTGGGCCCACGTGCTGAGGGAGCTGGGGTTCGACGGAAGGCCTGAGGCAGGCGTGCTGCGTTCATGGACGCACGCCTACTGGGAGGAGTACAGCAGCGGAAAGCCCTTCCCCGACGCTGTAAAAGTATTGGCCGAGCTGGAGAAGCATCAACACCTCGGCCTGATAACCAACACCGACGGCCTTCCCGGAATGAAGAGGAGAAGGCTGGGCATCTCGGGGCTGGAGCGTTTCTTCGACGTGGTCGTCGTGGCTGGCGAGGACACGCCTGAAGCCAAGCCGAGTCCAAGGCCTTTCCTCGAGGCCGTCAGCGTTCTAGGCCTGCGTCCGAGAGACTGCTTGATGGTGGGGGATGACCCGGTCAACGACGTGGCGGGCTCCAAGGCGGCTGGGCTTGCCGCCGTGCTCGTGGACAGGAGGGGTGGCAGGCCTTGTCCAGTAAAGCCCGACTACGTCGTGTCTTCGCTGACGCAGGTTTTGGAGGTTGTCGGCTGCATAAGTTTTTAACCATCCTATCGCTAGCTGATGCTTAGGTGGTCGGAGCTAGGCAAGTGGGTTGTCTGCGGTGCGTGGCCTTACATCAACACCGTTCCCCATCTAGGGACGTTGATAGGGTCTGAGCTCTCGGCGGACGTCTTCGCGAGATACCTGAGGCTGGCTGGGCATGAAGTCGTCTTCGTCAGCGGCTCCGACGAGCACGGCACACCCATCGAAGTCGAGGCGGCTAAGAAAGGCGTCAGCCCACGCGAGATAACCGACCGGAACCATGCCATCGTCGTCGAGCTTTTCAGCAAATTCAGCATCTCATTCGACAACTACACCCGCACCCACAACCCCGTCCACATCAACTTCTGCAGAGACCTCTTCATGAAGGTCTACGACAACGGCTACATCTACGAGCAGGAGACAAGCCAGCTCTACTGCCGGAACTGCGGCAGGTTCCTGCCCGACAGGTTCGTCACAGGCACCTGCCCCTCGTGCGGCTACCAGAGAGCCCGCGGCGACCAGTGCGAGGCGTGCGGGAGGGTGCTGGACCCTCTCGACCTCGTGGAGCCGCGCTGCAGCATTTGCGGCGAAAAACCCGTCGTCGAGAACAGTGTTCACTGGTTCTTTGACTTGCCGAGGTTTTCCGACAGGCTGAGGAGCTGGCTTGTCTCTAACACGGCCTTGCCTGACAAGGTTAGGAACTTCAGCCTCAGCTGGATTAGGGAGGGGTTGAAGCCACGGGCTGTGACTAGGGATAATTTGTGGGGGATTCCCGCTCCTTTCCCCAACGCTGGGAACAAGACGATCTATGTTTGGTTTGAGGCTGTGCTTGGGTATGTTTCTGCTACTGTTGAGTGGGCTGAGAGGCGTGGGACGCCGGAGCTGTGGAAGAGCTTCTGGCTCGACAGCTCAACCCGCACGGCCTACTTCATCGGAAAGGACAACATCCCGTTCCACACGGTCATCCTGCCCGCCCTCCTGCTGGCAACCCACCAGCCCTACGTCCTGCCCCACACCGTCTCCGCCACAGAGTACCTGACGTTTGAGGGGAGGAAGTTTTCGAAGAGCCAGGGTGTGGGTATTTGGCTTGACCAGGCTGTTAAGATGCTTGAGCCGGATGTCTGGCGGTACTACTTGGTGAAGATAAGGCCTGAGATGGGGGACTCCAGCTTCAGCTACGACGGGCTGCAGGCCGTTGTGAACGCTGACCTCAACGACAGCTTGGGCAACTTCGTCCACCGTGTTCTGACGTTTGTGGTGAGTTTTTTCGACGGCGTGATTCCTGAGCCGGGGGTGCTGGCCGACGAGGACAGGGCGATGCTCGGGGTTGTTGAGAAGATGTTCAACGAGGTGGGGGCTTTGCTGCGGGAGGTTAGGCTGAGGCAGGCTCTCGAGGCCGTGATGCAGCTGGCTCGCGAGGGGAACGTCTACCTCAACAGGAGGGAGCCGTGGAGGCTGGTGAAGACAGGAAGGCAGGAGGCCTCGGCGGTGGTTTACGTGGCGGCGCAGGCTGTCAAGGCCCTCGCCCTGCTTCTCCACCCGTTCACCCCGCGCACAGCCGAGCGCATCCTCAACATGTTGTCGGAGCCGTTGGAAGGCGTGTCGTGGCTGGGCGACGGGCCTTGGCGTCTGGCGTCGGGTAAGCGTGTAGGTAGGCCGACGCCGTTGTTTGAGAAGTTGTCGGACGAGAGGATGGAGAGGATTAGGGCTGGGCAGGGGGCCGGCTAGGCCTGCTTTCCCTCCAACATCATCTCGCGGATTCGCAATACGCTGTTCCGCTCACTTCAATTCCCTCTTGCGGGATCAC
>JAWAFZ010000074.1:0-4593 GCA_038890155.1 Candidatus Caldarchaeum sp.
ATTAATGGCCACCACTTGGAGCACCCCATTTCGCTTGGGGCAGATTCGGGCAAACCGGCTGAGGTTGACGCCTGTGCTGGGGTCCTCGCAGTTAGGCATACAACCGAAGGTGATTGAGCAAAGGGATTTTTCAGGAAAGGTGGCGGCCCGTCTTCGGATCACGCCCGGACCCTCAGCGGGCGAGTTTCAGTTCGAGGTGGAAGATTTCCACCGGCAGACTCCTGGCAGGGCATTGGGAAGAGGCCAGATCAAACCTGCCGGGCTGAGTGCGGTCATCAAGGTGAATAACAGAACCCAATTGAGCCTGGACATAAGACCCGGTTCAGCAGCGCCCGGGCAGGTCCGCAGCACGCTTTCACTCGATTCGCTTCACTATGAATTCACAATTGATGTGGATAAAGCAAAGGCCTTAGCCAGCCAAATGCAACAGCTAGTTGAAAGAAAGCAGGAGGCAGCACAACTACTATTGCAAATTTGCGAGACTCTCTCGCCTAGAAAGAACTATTTGGCTTTTGCCAGCCAGGCTGCAATTTCTCCAGCTTCTGACGTCCTCAACACAACCGCCTCACTTATAATGACAGCGGCTAGAGAAGAGATCAGCAGGAATGCAGCATTGTTAGCCATAAGCTTCGCCGTAAAGATCTTTGCACCATGGAGCTTGAGGGCTGGCGGATCGAATCAGACAATTGGCTTGGCGCAGCAACCATACTCCCTTGTCAAGACCAACACAGCAGCGGTCCCCACACTCTATAGTGCTAAGCCTAAGCTGTATGCACAAACTGTCGCAATTTGCTGTGACGCTTGTGGCCCTTACTTTACTGCTGCATTGGTTGGTTGCGTTTTTTTGGATGTTTTATGCGCCGTGAGTTGGAGTTGGCCCGACTGGGCATGCTGGCTACTCTCAGGAGGATGCGTAGCAGCGGATATTTACTTTCTCGTTTGGTGTATAGAAAACTGCGTGCTTTGTTAGTATTGACATAGGGTTCGCTAAAAAGTAAATGATAATATGGTAAAGATATTACTAACGCTACATGTATCGTGTTTTACTGGACATAACATTGGCGTATCTAATCGAAGCTCTCCGGTGACACGAGTCAATATCATGATAATTATTTTTTCCGCTTTCATTGCGATGACAGCACGTCTGGTCTACCCGCAGGCCCAGGAGCGCGACCAAACAATAAAACTCAGTGCAGAGCTTGTCGTGCTCGATGTGCACGTTGTAAACAAAAAGACGGGTAGTGCTGTGAGCAATCTCAAAAAAGAAGATTTCTCGATCTATGAGGATGGTGTAAGACAGCAGATAATTCACTTTAGTCAAGATGCGTTGCCACTTTCAATAGTGCTTTTGTTAGATGTGAGCGGAAGTGTGCTGCCAATAATGAAGCAAATACGCGATCTAGCACTTGAGGCTCTACAGCATTTGAAACCTGAAGATGAGATTGCACTTATGGTCTTTGCAAGAAGAGCGAAACTCATTCAGGACTTTACTAAAGACAGACAGCTCATTGTGGATCAGATCAAGAGGGTAAATGAAGAAGCCAATGTAGGTGGATCTACTTTCATAAATGACGGTGTCTATCAAGCAGCGGTGCATCTGCGGAGCGCTTCAAACCCCAGCAGTCGCCGTGTGGTTATAGTGATTACAGATAATATTTCGAATCAACCATTTTTCATAGGTCCCTCTGAACAGGAAACGCTTCGTGAACTTTTTGAAAATGGAGGCGTTGTATGTGGCATCTTTGTCGAGAGTCGGTTCAGCAAGGTAGAAGGTGCAACGAATAAGAGCGTGTTCTTCTGGAGGAAGGTGCTTTATAGGGGTAATATTAATATCTACGCCAATGAGACTGGAGGCTTAGTGTTACGCGCCAAGAAGGGAGAAGTAGGAGAAAAGCTTACCGACCTAATAGATCAGCTACGGACGCGCTACACCCTAGGGTATATGCCAACAAATAGGAAACGGGATGGAAAGTTCCGCAAAATAAAAGTATTCGTTTCTCCTGATGTTGAAAAGCGAGAAGGGAAGCTAGCGATTTCGGCTAGACGAGGCTACTATGCAAAATAACGCAACTTCCACAAAGGGCACTAAGAAACTATCTCAAAAGGTCTGATAGGCCAATGTGCGAAACCAGAGC
This sequence comes from Candidatus Caldarchaeum sp., assembly GCA_038890155.1. Taxonomy (GTDB): domain Archaea; phylum Thermoproteota; class Nitrososphaeria_A; order Caldarchaeales; family Caldarchaeaceae; genus Caldarchaeum. Next base: position 2,136 of record JAWAFZ010000074.1, read on the forward strand.
AGCGCGCAAGCACATTGGATGGCAGCTCCACATTGAATCGTGGTCATGTGCACCACCTGGCGACAAGGAGTTGAGTCAGCCGCGAAGGGCAACCCCGGCGCTTGGGTGGGGACCACGAAGGTAGTGGCATATGAAACGTCGTCAGTTCTCCAACAGGCGAGCGGTGGTCAGTGAGGCCAACAGCCATTGCTGGCCTTTTGTAGAACCACTCGTGACCTCTAACCAGGCCAGGCAGATGAAAGCTCTGATGCTCGGTTCAGAAATTATAATTATAGACGGCTCCGATCAGGTACATGCGCCAGTGTAAGGCGTTGGGCTGCCGAGCCAAGGCTCACCCCGACGACAGAGGCTACTCAATTACTGTCGAAAGGTGGCATTGAGTCGTTCAATGAAAGCCACGTTGATCCAGCCCTGCCCTTGCGAGTGGGTGACGACTGTCTGGATCTGTTCTGCTGTGCCTTGAACGATTCGTCGCAGGACGCCCACGACCCGCCCCTGCGCGTACTGTTTCGCAACTTGACCGATGCAGATGTTCGTCGCGGGCGCATCCAGGGACGCCCACGCATGCTGCTCCTGATCCGATGGCGGAACACCTGGGCACCGCTGTGATGTAGGACTTCAATCCGTCCGTGCAGAACAAGATCGCCTCCGTCAAGGCCGAGCAACAGCAGCGGACTTTCTCGACCAGGGCCATGATCAAAGCCAAGTCCCTCTTGGCGGAGATCCCTCCGCCCAACCACAAGTGCTTTTTGACCCACACCGCCATTACCCTCCCACTAGGTGGCGCGTCTGGCTGACGCGAATCTCATCAGCTTGCATCCGAGCAAGTTCGCGTAGTTGTTCAACCAGGTGTTCGTGCGCCGCCTGGCAGTGAGTGCCAGGTCGCTTGAGCCAGTCCCGCACGGTTCGCTCAACCAGTCCAAAGGCCACAGCAATCGCTTGGATCGGGCAGCCATTGGCCAGCAACGTCACCACCAGCATCACCAGCTCCTTGGCCTCTTCACCGGTGGAAGGGCGTCCCTTGAGTCTCGGAAAACGTCTGGCCCAGACGTGGCAGATGGATCGTCGTTCCTTCTGACTGTGGATGCCGATATTACCGGCTCCCACTTTTCCTCTAGCCGCACAGTCCATGTTCGGGCGGAGCACTTTGTCTGGGTTGTAATAGGTCAAGAGATCGTTACCAGGGCCAAGGAGCCAGTGGGCTGCGATTCTATCGCACACCACCGGGGGCAAGAGTGCAAACTCGACAGGCGCCTGCAGCCCCAACTCCCTGAGCTTGCGCCCACGGGCTCACTCCGTCCATCCCCACTCCACTATGCGGTCGCTCCACATTGTAATAGTAGACCCACTGCGCTGCCCGCCGCACCAGCTCCCGCTCGTCCCGGATGCTCATCAACAGGGGCAGGGAGAACTCCTCGTCATCCGCTCTCCTCTGCCATTGTAGCCCTTCCGGCCCAGGGGGAAGCGTACGAGCTGGGCTCCTAAGGGCTGGAAGAATTGCTGGTTGAGTCGCTCGATCTGCCGCAGGCTCTCCCCACCCCACTCACTGCCCCAATCCGTCTGCCACTGGAGCTCGTGCGCTCGCAGCCAGAACAAGACCAATCCGGCAAAGCATGAGCGCCTTGGTCCGGGTCAATTGGTGGCTGAAGGCCAGGAACCTCAGGCGGGTGCGCCCCTCCAGCAACGTCCACTGGTAGCGCGGCAGCTTGGCCGGCGTGAGGTGATGGACGAGTTTGGGGCCCAGGGTGGCTTGATCGCGGATGTCCTTCACATCCACCTGGGCGAGGGCAAAGGGCTGCTCAGTCTCCCAGGCCCAGTGGGCGGGGTAGCAGACTTGCCGCTGGCGCCGGGGCTTCACCAGGCCATTTCTCCGTAAGATGTGGCGGATGGTGTTGGGGGAGAGGGCGAGGCGCTCTTGATGCCACAGCAGGCGGCTGAGCCGCTCTCTCCCAAAGCCGGTCTGCTGGCGCAGCCGCACGATCTTCTCTTCCAGGGTGGTGGGAGTCCGCTGGGGGCAGGAGTGGGGTCGGCGGCTGCGGTCGGCTAGCCCCGCTGCGCCCTCGGCGTGGAAGCGGCCCACCCACTTCCGGACCACCTGACGGCTGGTCTGCCACAAGCGAGCGGTCTGGGCGATGGAGCCCGTCTGCTCATAGGTCTGGACCAGTTGGCGTCTTGCCTGTTCTTTGTTCATGGCGTAGACGTGCTGATACGAGACTTCCATAGCGAGCCTCCTCTCTGGGCACTCTTCCATAGTCGTGCCCATGAGAGGATGCCCGCTTTCTTGAGCCATGTCCACACCTCCCCCTGGTAACGATCTCTTGGCGCAGGGACCGGGTTTCCTTGCAGCGGCTACGGAGAGGGGCTTATCATGAAGGATATCTTGCCCGTCTTTGCAATTCTGGCCTTTTTCATGCTCAGCTTTTGGGGCAAGCGGCGGGCCCAGACAGTATTCGACCTC
>JAWAFZ010000075.1:0-4573 GCA_038890155.1 Candidatus Caldarchaeum sp.
CTCCGTGTCGAGCCGAACGTCTCCGCCGAGCTGATATCCAAAGTCAACGAGCTTGCCGTCAAGCACGGAGTCGGCGTCGAGATGCACAACGCCGTCACCAAGGAGCAGATGGAGTGGGTTCGAAAGCGTACGGGCAGGACAACCGTTGAATACCTCGACTCCCTCGGCGTCCTTGGTCCCCACTGGCTGTTGATCCACATGGGCTGGATAACCGACAAGGAGGTGAAGCTGTTGAAGGACAGGGATGTAAAGGTAGCCCACGTCCCCGGCGCGAGCATGAAGGGTGCTTACGGCTCGGTGGCCTTCGGAAAGTTTCCCGAGCTGATATCGAGCGGTGTCACGGTTTGCTTGGGATGCGACTCGTGCGCAGCGAACAACAGCTTGGACATGTTTAGAGCCATGTATCTCGCCGCTTCTGCCCATAAGGAAGTTAGATACGACCCCGACCTCATCTTGCCGGAGGAAGCCCTCGAGATGGCCACGATTCAGGGAGCTAGAGCTGTGGGGATGGAATCCCAAGTCGGAAGCATCGAGAAGGGAAAAAGAGCCGACCTCATAATAGTCAACCCCAACAGCTCCAACTGGATACCCAACCACGAGTTTGCCCTGATCCCCAACTTGGTTTACTCTGCCGAGGGCCGCGACGTGGAGACGGTGATGATAGACGGGCGAGTGGTCATGGAGAACCGTCGAATGACCACGGTTGACGAGCAGAAGGTTCTTGAAGAATCGCAGAAGTCTTCGGAGAGAATTCTGGACAGGCTGGAGGAGAAGTTCGGGCTGAAGCTAAGCCCTAGATGGCCAATAACGTAAAATCATCCTTTCAAGACTGGAATTACAGCAGGCTCGAGTGATGATTGGTGCTGGAAGCCTACGTGGGTGTCCCATCGGCTCTCGGCGCGGCTTTGTTCTTCTCGCTCAGCAGAATTCTGGTCAAGATGGGTCTTAGAAACGGCGACGTAAACCAGGCCCACTACACATCCGTTCTGCTCAACAACATAATCCTCTGGCCCTTGGCTTGTGTCTACACACTTTCATCAGGACATGCACCAAGCCCGCTGACCGTTGTCGTGTTCCTCCTTGCAGGAATCTTCGCCACAGGCCTTGGAAGGCTTCTGACCTTCACAACGCTCAAGAAGATGAGCGTGACAGAATCCACGCCGTTCGTCTCCATCTCACCCCTCTTCGCCACTGTCATAGCAGTGCTCCTGATCGGGGAGACGCTTACCCCGAAAGTTCTCATAGGCACGACCCTGGTGGTGGCTGGGTTGTCGCTTGTCTCCAACCTTAGGGGCAGTACCATGCGTCTCAGCATATTCACTGGATTGATGGCGTCGTTCTTCTACAGCATAGGGGAGGTTTTGAGAAAGTACGGGACTATGCTCACACCAAACCCTCCTGCAGGAGCTGCGATAGGCTCGCTGGCCGCACTGGCCTTCCTGCCCTTCTACAGACACAACACCACGAAACACATAACCAGCAACAAGTTCTACTTCCTGTCGGGCTTGTCCACCTCAGCCGCCTTAGTTCTAGTTTTTGTCTCGTACTCTTTGACTCCTCTGGTCATAGCCGTGCCGCTGATAAACACAGCACCGTTATTCACCATACTTCTAAGCTTCCTGATCCTTAGAGATGTAGAGAACTTCAGACCCCAAGTCGTGGCGGGCGGTCTAATCGTGATGACGGGAGTTCTGTTCGTGGTTGCCTGAACGCTCACGTATAAATACAGGACCGCGGATATGCCGTCATGCCAAAAGATTTACGGACATTTTTGAACATTTTGGAGAAAGAAACTCCTGAAGAGATAGTGTACGTCAAGCGGGAGGTTTCGCCGAAGTTCGAGGCTCCGGCTGTTGTGGCTAAGCTCGAGAGCATGGGGAAGTTTCCAGCCGTGATGTTCGAGAAGGTCAAGGGCAGTCAGTACCGTCTGCTGATGAACATGCATGCAAGCGTCAAGCGTATGTGCAGAGCGCTCGAGATACCTTTCGAAAACGTCACGGCTGCCTACAGGGAGTTGGAGGAGAAGAGGGTCAAGCCCAAAAGAGTCTCGGACGGGCCTGTCAAAGAAGTCATCCTCAAGGGCGACAAGGTGGACCTTAACGTTCTTCCAATTACCACGCTTCACGAGCTTGACGCAGGAGCATACGTAGACGGCGGCCTGCTTCTCTCCAGAGACCCCGAGCTAGGCCACTACAACCTAGGCGTTTTCAGGCACATGGTTCAGAAGAAAGACCAGCTCGGAGTACAATTCTCCGAAACAGCCCAGACTCACTACATACACAAAAAGTACGAGAGAAAGAACGAAAAGATGGAGGTTGCAATATGCATAGGCCATCACCCAGCCTTCAACATCGGCGGCGTAGCCAACACGTCTCCCGGAGTCGACCAGTACGAAGTCTGCGGAGCCCTCATGCGAGAGCCCGTCGAGCTAGTCAAGTGCGAGACCGTCGACCTAGAGGTTCCAGCCAACTGCGAGGTCGTGATCGAGGGGTACATACCGCCCGGCGTGATGGAGTATGAGGCCCCTTACGGCGAGTATCCCGGCACCTACGGAAGACGTCGTCTTAACCCGATTATCAAGGTGACTGCGATCACTATGCGGCATGACGCAATCTACCAGAACGGGTTTTCCGGCCACAGGGACAACTTGGTGTGGGGTATGTTCAACAGGCTTAACATCATCTACAGGTTCGTCAAACACGCAGTACCGTCGGTGACCGACATCAACATGCCGTTGAGCGGTAGGTGTAGGTACATCTGCTACGTCAAGACCAAGAAGACCGTGGAGGGCGAGGCTAAAAACGCTGTCTTCGCAGCGTTTGCGGCAGACCCGTTCCTAAAGTACGTGATAGTCGTAGACGACGACGTCAACATCCACAACGACGTGGAGGTGATGCATGCGATAGCCACACGCGTAAGAGCCGACGAAGACATCTTCATCATTCCCAACGCAAAGGGCTCGCCGCTCGACCCCACCGTCAGAGAGCCTGCGATGGTTGCTAAGATGGGCATAGACGCTACTCGGAAGCCCTACCATCCGGAGGAGATAAGAGTACCTGGCGTGGACCAGCTTAGGATAGAGGACTATCTCGAGAAGAACGTGCTGGAGAAGGTCCCCGCTGCACCCTCGTTCTTCACCTTCATCTAGGATGTAAGCGACCTCAGCAGCGGGTCGTTTATTTTATTCGAGCCGTCCCCCAGCCTTATCTTTTCCACGACATTCTGCGGAGCTTTTGCTACAGGCGATTTCTCGAACCCTCTCAAAGGCCACGTGGCGTCTATTATCATCCTGGTCTGGAGCGGGCCTCGTTTGCTGCGTTCCACGCTGTAAGCTGACGGGTTGAGGTGCGCACCCAAGGCGTATGGTATCAAGACCAAGTCTCTGTCGGCTTCGAACCTGAAAGCCATGGCCCACAGCACCTGCTCCTCGTCAAACACGTCGATGTCCTCGTCGACCACGACGGCCATCTTGATGTTGGGGTCGGCTGCCAAGGCGGCCAACCCAGCCTGCTTGCCTTCCCCATCGTTCCTCTTCCTAATCGAGACGTAGATGTGAGCTCTGCTAGAAGCCGACTTCGGTAGGTTAACCATCTTCACATACGGCGCCACCTCTTTAATCCGCTTCAGGTAGGTAGCCATCCTCGGAAGAGAACCCATGACGATGTGCTCGTCATGGGCTGCGGCTATGTCTTGGTATACTGCGTCAGCCCTCATGCATATCGCCGTGACCCTGATCAAAGGGACCATCTTCTTCCCGCTGTAGTAGCGTGGATACTCGCCGAAGTCGCCCTCCTCAACCAAGCTGCTCGGATTGTCGATTACACCCTCGACGACTATCTCGGCGTCAGCCGGGTACTCTAGGTCAACCGTCTCACCCCTCACAACACGTAAAGGCTCGTTCATCAGAGCTCCGGCCAGCTCAAGCTCTCCGCCGACGTACGGGAGCCTAGCTCCGCCGGCAGACAGCACGAAGGCTGGGTGATGTCCTATGACTAGGGCGACTTCCACAGGCTTGTTCAGCTCACGGTATCTGTTGAGGATGTAAGTGCCGTGGTTTGCAGGGTTTATCATCAGCCCTATCCGCCCGTCGCTCATCAGCTGGTTCCTGTACAGGCCTACGTTGAGCGACCCTGTGTCGGGGTCGCGCATTATGGTCCCAGCCGAGCAGATGTAGGGCCCGCCGTCCAGCTCGTTGTGGACTATCTGGGGCAGCACAGTGGTCTTCGCCGCATCACCCTTTAGCACTCTTTCCTTAACAGGGCCGGAGTCGACAAGCTTGGGAGGTATTTTGTTATCAGCCCTCCTCATGAACTCCAACACCGTCTCCTCCTTCGTCCTCGTCCCGAACATCAGCATCAGCCTCTCGAAGGAAGCATGAAGGTTAACTAGCACAGGGATCGACGTGTTCCTAACACGCTTGAAAAGAAGGACTGGGGTTTGCTTCAGCCGCTCAAACTTCTCGACGAAGGCCATGACCTCGTACCGCGGGTCAACCTCCCGCTCGACCACGAAAAGGTCTTCGGGACGTTTCTCGACCAAAACCCGCAAAAAAGTTCTTAAGTCGCCCATAACC
>JAWAFZ010000076.1:0-4513 GCA_038890155.1 Candidatus Caldarchaeum sp.
ATAGACGAAGTCGAGATGGGGAAGATCTCGGAAGAAGACCTGAAAGCGCTCTTGCAGAGGCGTCTGAGCGAGCGTGGGGTGCACGTGCTGCTGGCGCACGCGCGCCCGCAGAAGCTTTATGGTTAGTGACTCGTGCTGAGTGACCAGCCCTATCACTGCTGTTACTTTCTGAACCCCGGCGGCCAGGGGTAGTCGGGAGGGCAGAGATCGCCCTTGGCGTTTTCCTTCTGGTTGTCTCATAACAAGGGTTCACTCCAGTTCGGTTGTGCCTAGATCCCCCACGTACCAGATCCTAATATCTCGGTAGTAGCCCCCCTCAGCAGAGGCCAGTAACTGCCCATCGGGGCTAAAAGCTATCGCAAAAGCAATCTGTCTACCAAGAGAAAGAGTGCGCACTTCTTTCCATGTTGCTGTATCCCATAAATGAATATCTCGCGCACTGACTGCCAGAAATCGCCCATCAGGCCTGAAGGCCACATCATGCACCCAATCAGAAAAAGTTATGGTCCGCACTTCACGTCCTAGCGTCACTTCCCACAACTTGACTGTCCCTTTACTAACACCGAACACATAGGCCCCTGAAGCCAACATTTGGCCATCGGGGCTGAAGGCCACGGAAGCGACTCGTTCACCGTGCTGGAATCTGAGCACTTCTCGTCCTGTAGCAACTTCCCAGAGCTTGACTGCCCCGTCCTCAGCCCCAGAGGCCAGCCACTGACCATTAGGGCTGAAAGCTAACGATCGCACCAAATTACGATGCCCGGAGATTATACGCATTAAGGCCCCTGTATGGGGATTCCATAGCCTGATCTCTCCTTGAACACACTGATCCGGTGGCAGTCGGCTAAAGTCAAGTTTGCCACAGCCCCCCGCGGCCATTAGTCTTCCGTCTCTACTGAAAGCTATAGCCCCTACATTACTATAAAAGAGCAGCGAGTGTATCTCTCGACCTGTGGAGACCTCCCATAGTTTAACAAGATCACTGCGGAAGCTGGATGCAAGCCATTTGCCATCAGGGCTGAAAGCCACGGAAACGACCGGGCCAGCGTGTTCGGGAAGCGTTCTTATTAAGGCATGAGCAGCAATATCCCAGAGCCTGACTGTGCGGTCACTCGATCCCGATGCAAGCCCTTTGCCATCGGGACTGAAGGCCACAGAACTAACGGAATCGGTATGCCCACGGAAGACACAGAAGGATCCGGGTTGCTGGGGAGGGCAGGAGGTCTCTTGCTGTTCGCCCAAGAAAGATGCCCCTGCGAAGGCGAGCAACAGTGCTGTCGCACAGACGAGGAGCTGGCGCGGAACCTTTTTCACTATAGATCACCTTCTTTTTGACATCAAGTTTCAGTGCTTAGGGGTCGCTTCCCCCAGCTCCTCCAATTTGTACAGACTTGTTACCTGAAGGAGGAGGCAAGTCACTGGAAGGGGGCAATGGTTCCCTAAGCTCTCGAGGAGTACAGGCTTCTACATGCCATTGCTGGGCACACGCTATTTGTTGTGCCCAGCCCATATTTCTAAAATGGTTACATGCCGCTGCGCTTCCTATGCACATAAACCAAACCTCGCCAGAATCGCTAGTCCAGGAAACGATTATTGGCGTTGGACTATCTTTGAATGCTGCACGGAGTGCATCGAGCACTTGAAATACACCTTGGGCTCCTTCATGAGTGAAAGCGAATGACACTGTACCCCACGGGGTAAATCCCTGGCGTCTTTGCAGAGTGTCTTTGTACCTGTCTGCCTGCCGAATAGCTTCTCCCACCCAGGCAACAATCTCGTCGGCCTTTGCCCCACAATCAGCTTTACAATGATCTCCTCCAGATACTAAAGCTACCTGCACCACATCTTGTGCTACTACTTTCCCTAGTATAGCACTCAAGGCGGGGCCGTACAAATAGGATAAGGCTCCCCACCACGTGCCGTAACTATACGTGCCTTTAATAAACCCCATAGTTTTCCAACCTCTGCTGGCCAACCTATCTGATACGAGAAGAGTACTAATACCTCGCTCGAGGCGATCTTTCAGATTCAGAGAGCTTCTTGTCCCTCTCTCCATCCATTGCACCACACCCCAGAGTGAACCCATAAGATTTACAGCACTCCTCACCCCGTAGCTACCGCTTGTGTAGTGGCTTAGCAGACGCTCTACTGCTCCCAATAAGGTGTCTCCAGCTTGCGTACCAAGCTCACGATACGTTGCCGTGAGAGTGTAGTGCACAGTCTCTATGAATTCTCTAATACAGCTGGATATTGAGGTACAGTTTATCTCTTCTAGATGCTCGGCGAACGGTGCTATAGTTATAGGGCCAAGCAAGTTACAGACTTCGACTCTCTCGCAGAAATCTCCTAAATCAGGAATAAGGTGTAGAGGGTTGCCGATGATCTCTAACATCCAGAAAAAACGAACTAACTGCGTTGCCATTCTCTCCAGTCTTTCTCTCAGAGAACCTGAAGCTTGATCTAAGCTGATTGAGGGAGGCATAGGAGTTGCCATTATTGACATGTTACGGATAATCGACTTGACTAACTCAGAGGAATTTGGAGAATCGTTGAGGAGTAGAAGAGAATCTCGCAATTCACTCAGCCCTTGTAGCAATAATCGGTTGTATTCTTCGTCAAAACGGTTTTCCTGAATGGCTTGTTTTAGAAGTTGCAACCAGTTATTCATCTCTTCCGGTCTAATCACCGCAATCTTTTTAAGAAACTCCTTTGAAACGGAATCAGTCTGTACGTCGTTTTGAGCCTGCTCTGATGCCGCCTGCATTTGCAATAGTGTTGCTCTATCGATATTAGGATGACCTCCAATGACCCAGTTATGGTTTCGGCCTTCATTCCATAAGGATACAGTTCCATAAACTAACTTCTCTGATGGAGGCACCCTGCCAATATCGTCGATATCGTCTACTGGATTCGGTTGTGATATTTGATTAATGGCATTATTGGCCTCTATCAAGAGATCCAGGTACTCTTCAAATGTCAAGGCCTTCCCTCGGAGAGACACATCATAGTTACCACCATTAGTTGTCAAACGCACGTTGCTTGAAAAATCCCCGGCTGCTGCAGGAGAAAATCTCACTACCACCTCCTGGTGTTGCCCTGGAGCTAAACTGAAGCTCCCCCCTGAAAGAATTTCAAAGGGTGTGCTCACAGTAGTTATTCCCGTTAGCGTTCCGCCACCATAGTTCCAAACAGTAAAGGATGCTTGAACTTGCCAACCCACAATCGATACTCCAAAATCCAGATATGACCCAGGAGTTTGCACTCTGAGACTCGGAATCGTGGATAGGCACAAGTAAGTGTATCCCCATTGTGAAATGCAAACTTGCCCGACTTGAGGATGACGTGGAGTTTCAGGTTCGTATTCCACTATGGCTCCCCACGAACTGCCGAACTCTCCCAGCTCCTGCGGCTGCAACTGCGCTCCCTGCGCTTGCATCACCGCTTCCCCGCTGGCCTGCCCACAGGCCGTAGGCTGGATCTGCGGCTCGGCATTCTGCTCCAGCTCGTCGTTCTTGTTCGCCTTGAGACGAATCCTCAGTTGATGCACGATCTTATCACTGCCCTCACTCACCAACCCCACAATAGCAGTCTTCCCCGTCTCGTCCAGCAACACACGGAGCTTGTTCTCCGCGAGGCGCTTCCCCTTCTCGCGCAGTCTCTGCTCAAACTCTTGAAACTTCACTTTCTCGCGCAGCTTGCCCAGCAGCCTCTGCACCTTCGCCCCCTCCAGCATCCGCACCACCCGCTCACTCCCATCGCTAGAGAGATTGAGCGTCTTCTGCCCCTGACGCACCAAGCCCAATGCGGCGGTCTGATTTCCGGTGCGCGTCCAGACTAAGTGGGCTGTAGCCCCGAAGGGGATGAGCAGTTGCTCCCCATTGGGGAGCTTCAGCGCCATCGCTTCGGCAGCGTTCATCTGCACCCCACGACGCTCTAACTGAGCTTTCACAACTTGCAGCTTACCATCAGAAAGAGCTTGTTGCAAGAGCTGGGATCTTTCTGGCTCTAGGAGAGCTGAGACGCAACTGTTCTCTGAAGCGCTGAGAGGCTGAAGCGAAGCCGAGGCTATGTCAGCGGGGGGGGGGGTAACGTCGCACGATGAGCGGACTTACTGCTGAAGAGCGAGGTGCAACCGGAGAAGACGAGAGCGATGCTGACGAGTGTTGTGAGCGTGAGGCTGAGGCGAAGCGGCGAGTGGTGGCGCATGGCCAAACCTCCTTGGAAAAAGTGCTTAGAGGGATTATGAAACTACTCGTTGTCAAGGGGAAATACATGAAATGGCTATTGCGCGATGATTTCAGAGTGATATATACAGGGGATTATACGCTAAACGTAGGGACACACGGTTGTGCATCCCTACAGGCTGCGCGACGTCTGCAAAGCGAGCGGGCAGTCTATCTGAATCTCCGGCTCTGCTTCTTGTGCTGTGACGAGCTGGGGCTGAGCGCCCAGCGCTTGACATTCCGCGGTGATAAACTCCCGCAATTGAAGAGCTAACTCCCGATAGAAGTCG
>JAWAFZ010000077.1:0-4435 GCA_038890155.1 Candidatus Caldarchaeum sp.
CTCCCTGGTTGCCACACCCAAGCGAAGTCTCTCGATGCCCTGCTCCCAAGGGTCAGGGAGGCTATCAAGCTGTATTTAGAGGCTTTCCCGCAGTATCAGAAGCTTAGCGAATTTGTGGGCATACAAAGAGTCATGGTCGTGAAAAATGGCTCTTAAAACTTCTGCAAGCTTAAAGATTACAGTCATAGGCTATGCAGCGTTCAAAATGCTAGGCAACATCTAATAAAATCTCCGAAGAAGGCCACGCTTATTCACGTCATTGACTTTCTGATAAGCCAGAGATTATAATGCCCCTAGCTCAAGTCTATCTTCTTGCTGGGGAAGACTATGACAAAGTCCTCTAAGATGGTGCTGACCCGTGATGCGCTTGATCCAGTTCACCAAGTGCCCCTTTCTCACGATGGGCATGATGATATAGGGAAAAGACTCTTGCAGCGAATCAAGCAAGCAGAGAAAGCACTCCGAGAGATACTGAAGCGTGGGTATACTCGCTGGATTGTCACGTTTTCGGGAGGTAAAGATTCTACAACAGTAGCGGTTTTAGCGCTAGAAACAGCGCTCAAATTCCCAGAGCATGTTGAACGGATTGACATCGTATACTCTGACACCGGCGTTGAGATCCCCGTTATCAACACCTATGCTCTCCAATTCCTAGACTATCTCAAGCGTGCACAGCGTTTTCAGCATGTACCATTGCATTGTCATGTGGTACGCCCTCGCGTAGAAGAGCGCTTTTGGATCTGCTTACTTGGCAAAGGCTATCCTCCCCCGCACCAGCGGTTTCGCTGGTGCACGCGGCGGTTGAAGATCGAGCCCGTAGAAGATGCGTTACGGCGTTTCATCAAGCCGAACAAGACGGTTATCCTCACGGGCGTTCGGTTCGGAGAATCTCGAACGAGAGATAATGGGCTGCACAACTCATGTAAGAGGGGAGGAGAGTGTGGTCAGGGACTGTGGTTTCAATATAGTTCACGTTTGCACGCAGGGTATCTGGCTCCTATTGTCGAGTGGCAGGAGTGCGACGTATGGGATTTCCTGAACTTTCACGCTCCGAGTCTAGGGTATCCCACGGCACAGCTTGAAGGGCATGTGTACAACGGTCGAGAAACACGTTTCGGATGCTGGATGTGTACTGTAGTGAGACAAGATAAGGCTATGGAAAAGCTCATATCTCTCCGGGAATGGGTACATCTCAGACCATTACTAGAGTTTCGCAACCATGTAAAGGAGTTGACAAGTTCAAAAGAGTCACGTATCCTACGTCCAGATGGAAATCCGGGCAAGCTGACTATAATGGTGCGGAAACGATTGTTAAAGGAACTACTATCTTTGCAAGAAAGACTCGGCATGGCTATAGTATCACCGGAAGAGGTGAGGGTAATCAAGCAATATTGGAAAGAAGATAAGATACTGAGGAGGGAAAGAAATGTCCATCGGAAGAGTGCTCCTCACACAAAAAGAGCCTGCTAAGCCCTACGAATTTTGGTGCTGGCTGCAAAGCGATCCCGCTCTTCAAGTAGAGGTTGGTTCTATCTTGATAGCTCAAGGTGATGGTGGCGAGAAGGCCCTTGCCTTGGTTGAAGATATGCAAAGCACAAGTGCGGCTAAGGATCACTTATTGGAATATTACGGAAGTGGGTATGGTGATCCTAATCTTAATGCGCTAACTCGGCCAGCGCTCATTCGCTTAGCCAAGCTCCGAATATTATATCGAGAGCCGTCTGTTGCTTCTCCACCGACCGGACGCTGGCAAGTAAGGTTTGCGGAAGCTTCAGATGTAGATCTGCTCGCACAACGAATCCCTGATAACAAGCGGATTTTAGTGGGTTTCTTAAGAGTGGTCAGTGATGAAAGTCAACCATCTAGCTGGCTACCCGTGTTTGCCCATGCTGATTTTCTATTAGGCCCGGAGGGTGCTCATGTGAACATCACGGGTGCTACCGGTCTGGCGACAAAGAGTAGCTATGCGCTGTTCCTAAGCTATGCAACTCTAGCTTGGGCGAAGGCTGCCCAACAAAGTGCAGCAGTTGTCCTCTTCAACGTTAAGCGTCGTGATTTCTTGAACCTACATCAACTGCCTCAAGATTGGAATCAAGCAAGTCAATGGTGCCAACAATGGGCGCAGCGCATTGGCGAGCAAACGTTAGCAAACCGTGTCCAGGCTATGTGGACCCAGGCTGTTAATCAAGGTGTAGATCCACTTAGTCTTCAACTTCCGGTGCGATATTTCTCATATCAAGGCGATCCGGATATGCAGTATATGCAAAATCCCCAACTTTATAGCTACGGCTTCGACGATTTAGAAAGAGGGGATTTTGAAGCAGCCTTATTTACAGCTACTTATCAGCCTACCGATCCTCAAGTGATCCTTCTCACCGCTTATCTGGATGCTAAGCTTGGCAAGGGAACTTCATTCCAAACGATGCTACAAGACCTGGATCGCAGTAACTTGATAAGAGTGCAGGGCACTAATGAGGTTCAGGTGCAGGGTGTTGGTGGTTCTTGGATGAGTGGGGTACCAGCTGCGTTGCGACGCCGGGTGGATGCTTTTCTTAGTCGCGCATCTTCGGTTGTTGATCGAAGCCAGCCTAACGGTCAACCGTTTAAGTTCGCAAGCTTGGTACCAAATGGCCTTCATGTTATTCAGCTATACAGGCTTGCAGAAGCGGAGAAGCGCCTTGTGGTGAATGCTGTACTCAGGGAGATTTCTCGAGGTCTTGAGCAACCCAATAGGCATATTAACCGAGTCTTGGTCATCGCCGATGAGTTAAATAAGTACGCCCCAAGTGGAGCGTTATCGCCAATGAAAGAGCAGATCATTGATATTGTAGCGCGTGGCAGAGATCTCCAATTGACTTTGGTAGGGGCTCAGCAATTTGCTTCACAAGTTGATGACCAGGTTTATGGAAACTCTGAAACTAAGATCGTGGGATACTCTGACGAGTCCGAACTAACAAATCCAATTTACAAATATCTAGGGGATCTTCGTGATCAAGTCCCCAACCTAAAAAAGGGACAGCTTATATTAAGACACCCTATCTATCCATCACCGTTGATCTTTTGGTTCCCAACGCCACTGCATGAAATGAGACCATAAGAGATAAAGCTATGGTATCGAATCCGCTGGCTTCAATTGGCGATTATCTACAAGGTGCTGGAGCCATACCTTTACCTCCTAGTGACCTTCCGGAAGAAGGGGCTCCAGACCTACCAACAGCTATGTCTTCCTCCCCTGCCCATGAAATTGCCCGCTTAGAATTGCCGCCCTTCCCAAGTGAACCTGCCCTCTTTCGGTTCTTTGTAGATGGTGTTCAACGTACAGTTGCAACCGCCGAGGTCGTTGTGAATAACGTGCGCGTGCCTCTTCACCTTGCTCATCTCATTGCAGGAGCTATGGAAAGAGTGGATAAGGAACTAAGACCCTCCATTATGCGTGAAGCCTTAGTGCTCATCTTCCCTTACCAAGCCTTGCAAGCAGTGGCTCCTGCGTGGTCATCTCAAACGCCACCTGGGAGGGAGCTAGGTTCAGCAGGCCAGATTTATAGTATTATTCAGAGCGGAGGTCCCTTGTATTCGGACAGCTCAGTATCCCTTGAGCTTAGCCAAGATGGGCGTTCTAGACGTTTACTCGAAGCTGGGCATTTGATAAGAACCGGCGATGTTAGACAAAAGGCTCTCAACCGCTCAAAAGAGTTGCTTCGCATTATGGAAGTTGGTGTTGTGTGGGATATAAGACAGCGATGCCCTAGTGAGTGGATACTGCTCGACGGTCCTGTAGCTCCACCATTAAAATATGGACGTCTTGTTGATGTTAACTTGCAAGGGCTGCAAGATATCGCTAGGCCTGATGTGGCGTTTAATTTTTTAAGCCGTGTGGTTGGAGCTGTTAAAAGGGTCCAAATCATTCCTGAAGCTGGGCTTGAAGCTGCCCTCAACTCGGGACCAAATCTAACAATCCCTATTTATCATTTTGCTGACGTAATCACCGAAGATGATGAGGTAGCGAAAGAAATTCTATCTGCTTTTATATGGCTGAGACGAGAGCTTGCAGGAGAGATTTCTTCTATATGGTCGCCAGTGAGCGGTTTGACGAGATTCGATATTCCTATACCGGCTGTGCTAGACGAAAGTTTTAAGGATAGCTGGAACACTTTAGATGAAAATATGCTCACGAATGCCGCTGTATCACAGAGACTTGAGAGAATCTTGAAAGCCATAATATTAGAACGCTGGCCTGTGCCATCTTCCAGTTCAGCTAGAATGCTGACTGAAGTATTACCTATAGCAGAAACAGAACTCTGGTTAAGTTCTCAATTAAGAAGTGTATATGAGATGCGTCAACCTCGGTGAATTGGAATAAATATAAAACTCAATAATTGGTCAGTTGGAAGAGCCAAGTAAGTGTTTAAGGCCAATCGTCACCATTTTGGTAGCG
>JAWAFZ010000078.1:0-4389 GCA_038890155.1 Candidatus Caldarchaeum sp.
CCGTCGTTGCTTATCATGAGCGCTGGAGGAACATGGTATACCGTGCTGAGCCTAACGGGTATTTTTCTCTCGGCTTCATGTATCCTGCCGGAGGCTGCGAGGGATATTGAGGCTGATTTGCCGAACATCATGGCTGTGGCAATACCGGATATGGCGAGGACGGCGGCTAGGGCTGCTATCGACGCCACCGCCGTTGAAACCGCCCTCCTACCACTGCACATCTCCATCACCTAGGTTGCAGCGTGCAGGATGCGTATCGCAACGTGGCTCGCGGGTTGACGAAGAAGTGGTTGACGAGGTTGTTGTTGTGGCGGTGTGCGTGGTTGTTGACGATGTTGAGGTTGTTGTGGTGTGCGTGTTTCTACACTGATTGGGGACGATTAGCGATGTGGTTTCGGATTCGCCCTGCTGGTCTAAGACGCTTAAAGCCGCCACGTATGGTCCACGGCCTTCGTATTCGTGGAACGCTGTGAACGCTGAGCCGTGCTGTGTCGAGGAGGCGCTGCTGCCGTCTCCGAAGAAAAGCGTGAAGACGTAGGGTTTGCGGCCTCCGTGCACCACTGCCTCGAAGTTAACTGTGAGCCCTCTTCCAGGAGGCCCTCTCACCTCACATTGGAAGAGATGTATTCTCAGCGGGTCTGAGGATGTGGATGAGGTTGTCGTGGACGATGTGGTGGTTGGGGTTGTTGAGGTTGATGAGCTTGTGGTAGACGTTGAGGTGGTTGAAGACGTCGAATACGTAGTGGTCGGAGGCGTGGATATGGTTGGTGATGCCTGCTGGTGGACTTGGTGCGCGAGCCTGACGTCCCTACTCTGTCCGCAGACAGCGTTCACGTACCTTGACGTGGCGGGACCGGTGTATGATGCTACTCGTCCGGGCAGTATGTCAGACGGCCCTGTTAGAAGCTGGTCGCCTGCGTAAACCCTACAGTCTGTCAGGGTTTTGTCGGACGGGTTTCTCACATCGACGATGATGTCACCCCCAACAACCAGCACGGTCTCCACAACCGGCTTGGGCGCCGGAGTCCAGACCATAGGCAGGGCACCGGAGGCTGCTACTACTCCGGCGGTGAGGAAGACCGACAGCATGAGAACCATGATAGCGGTGCCGGTCATGAGACTATCACCGTGGTATGGGTCACGGTTACAGTGGTAGTCATCGTGTTCGTCGGTTGGATTACCACGCTGGTGGAGGTGAGGGTGTGTCTAAGAGCTGAGGAGACTGTGGTTGTGTATGCTGTCGTTGTGTATGTTGGAAGTGTTACCTCCGGCGGAGTGGAGGTGGTTGTCAGCGTGGTGACGGATGGTAGGGTGGATTTTATCTCGGTGATGTACCAGATTGTCCATGGAGTGGCCGTGGTGTCCACTGAGGTCCTCGTGCTGGTTGCAACCATGGGCGCCACAACTACTATTGAGGTATGTGTGGCTGTTCTAAGCACGGCCGCGTAAGGTGTGTAGTAGTAATAGCTGGTGTAGGTTCGTGTCGTCGAGTAGTAGCATAATATGCAATTTATCAGACTGTGGGTTATCGTTGTTGTCGTGTATCGGGTTGTTAGAGGAGCCAGCTGGGTGGCTGTTACGTAGTAGGGTGTGTAGGAGGTGTATGTGAGGGTTGTGCTCTTCGTCGCCACATATCTTGTCGTTATACAGCAGTCTGTCGTCCATGTTGCTGTAGCGACTTGGAGGCCGGGCTTTTCCTTCAGGACTACGGGTAGGCTCCCAGTCCCCTCCAGCTCTACTGCGAGAGCTTCGGAGTTGCCCACTATGACTGAGACCCTCTGCCCCGGCTGTATTGTTATCGGGTTTACTAGCTCCGTAACTCCAGAAGGTGTTATCAGCTTTTTGATTGTGACGGGTGCTGTTCCGTCGTTGGCTATTATCGCCCTCCCATCGATTAGAGCCACTAGGCTCAGCTTGACCCCTGCCATTTTCTCAGCCTCGCCAGCCTCCTCCACCGCAGCTCTCTGGACGAAAATGGCACCCGGCAGCTGCATGGCTAGGGTGAAGGCTACTATCATCACCGTGGCTGCTAGGGCGGCCATCGTGGCGGCTGACTGTGATATAGCCTTCCTGTTCACCTCATGCTCACCTCCACGGAGCCGATTACGGTCGTCGGGTTGCTGCGCAGTGTTTGCGCTCTCGCCTCCACCATGTATACACCTCCTGAGGAAACTCCTGATACCAGATATGTGTCGGAGAACGAGGTTGAGGGTTTAAGCTGCTGGTTTAAAGCCCTCTGGAAAACGGTGTTCGAGCCGCTGAGAAGCCTGACCGACTGGAGGTTGAGAGGCTCTTTCCCCACGTTGTAGACCGTGACAGTTAGAAGGCCTCCGTCTCCGAACGGCTCCAGATGGGCTGAGACGAGGAGGCCTGTTGACGATGCGGCCGGAGCTGTTCTCAGGGCTCCGACCGTGTAGGCTACAGCCATAGCCACGAGGGCTGCGAGGGTCAGGGCTACTGCCGCGACGACCTCGCTCAGCCCTTTACGGCGATATCTTCCTGAAAAAAATAATATGGGAGGATTCATGCTACACCACCGGTACTGACGTGGAGTGTCTGATGGTTCCGCTGGAGCCCGTGCCCGATGCTTCGATAACGATGAGGTCTCCGCGTCCAGCGCCCAAGCCTGTGACGCAGGCTGATGCAGACGCCTCAGCTCCGGGCTGGAGGTTGCCTATGCTTCCAACGTTAGCGGTGTTGGTCCCCCACCTTGCTGTGACGCTTATGCCTGTGATGGTTGTTGAGCCGTCGTTCTTGACCTTGGCGTTGACGTATATGCATGTGTCCTGCAAGTAGCTCTGAGCCTCTATGACTCTTATGCTTTCAGACCTTGCGAAGACGCCTATTCTAGCCATCGTGAGGACGCCGACTATCAGTGCGAGGGCGGTCACTATCACGACGAGTATTATAGCCGCTACTGGCTGGCTGAGCCCTCTACGCCTGCGTCTAGACATCGTGGAAAAAAATGGGGTGGTTGTCGTCAGCGAACTCATCCGACCACCTTTAGATGTGGGCTACGGCGGACTTCTTATCTACGACTTGAGCTCCTCCTGGTCCGTTGCAGGTCACGATAGCTATGTAGATGTTGCCGCTCTGGAAGCCGGTTACCGCGTTTTCAGTATAGCTGCCCGCCTGTCCGGGGTTGAGGTCCGTGGGTCCTGTCGGCGAGGAGAGGAGGTTTCCACCTCCGTCTTGGACTTCTACCGCACAGCCGGTCAGCACGCTGCCCCCGCTGTTCCTGACGTCAACCGTAATGAAGCCGTTGCCTGTGACCGGGTCCACGAGGATGTCGAGCCGTTCAACGGTTACCTTGGCAGCTGTCCCCCAGCCGAAGAGGAAGCCGCCAGCCATCGACATGGCTACGATGGTGAGGGCCACTCCTGCGACGACTAAGATGAGGGCTAAGATTGGTGTGCTGAGTCCCTTGTTTGCCGTTTTCCTTAGCCTTTTTCTAGGGTTGCTCATGGCGTCTATAACGTTAGATGTGACATGCATTTATTTGGATTGGTGGTCAGCCGGCGTCATACATGGGCTTGGGCTGAGCGTTTATCGACTACGGTTGAGCCGTCGTCGGTGGTGCATACGACCTCCACTTGGTATATGGTGGACGGTGTTAAGCCCGGGACTCTGGCTTCGTGGAAGGAGCCGGTCTGGCCCGCTCTTATGTTTGAGGGGGCGATGTCGTCGATGTTCACGGCTGGGTTGAGCAGTCTTGCGCTACAGGCTGTGAGCGGTCTTCCGCCTGTGTTGACTATGGTCACGGTTATGTAGGACAGCATGGTGTCTGGGTTGACGGAAATGTCCACGTCTTTTATGTAAACCCTTGTGCCTGAACCCCAGAGGATGAGCTGGTTTCCAGCTATGGTGAAGACGGCTAGGGACAGCGCCACGCCTGCGCTGAGAACCACTAAGACGAGTACTGGGGTATGCATGGGTTGGGATGAGCGGTCCATGGTATTATTCGTTTGATGGATGGCTTTTTGGTGTCAGATGATTGATTCGACGTTTGCAGAATATTTTTACGGATATTGCGACGATTGACTTACATTATTTAAATGTCAAATTTTTGACTCGACAATTGTCTAGTCATGGTCTTGAAAATACAACAATTGACTAAAACTATATAAATGTCAAATAATTGTCAACGCCTTACAGCGGTATCGGTTGCATGTCGTCCAGCTTGAGGTGTCTCTGCATCTCCCTACCCTGCTCCCACCAGTAAGCTATCCCCTTCTCGTACCAGTCGAGTATTTCTGACATGTAGGCTTTGATGAAGTCTCCGCTGTCGTTCTTGACGAGTACCGCGATTTTAGACACGTTCTCAGCCCTCAGCCTCCTTAGCACATCCTCCGAAATGCCTATGCTGTCCAGCTTTCTGAAAACATCTCG
>JAWAFZ010000079.1:0-4379 GCA_038890155.1 Candidatus Caldarchaeum sp.
CCCACCATGACGGCGTCAGACCCAAGACTGCCGACGTAGCCAGCCAGCTCCCCCGCCCTCTCGACAGACATGCTCAAGGGGTCGATCAAAGTCATGTGAAGCTTCTCACCATCCTCCAGCTTAGACAAAAGATACTGCTCAACCCTGCCCCGTCTCAACAGCCTGCTCCCCTCTCGAAACCCTGTCATACCACTTCGTGTAAGCATCGACCAAGCTGTAGGCAGGGTACCACGGAACACTCCCAGAAGCCCCACAGCTGCCGCAGACAACCTCAGCCGTTTCAGCGTTCTTCTCATGCTTGACCGTGACAGCTGTTGCTCCGCAAACAGGGCACGGGAATATGTTGGGAAACGGTCTAGGAGCCTTCTTGACTATCTTCCTCCTCTTCCTCCCCATCGGCAGTCTGGAAAAACTTAACATATTTGATGGATTTAAACCCGACTGGGTATGAGGAGGCCGAGGCTTTTCCAGGAGAAGAAGATCAGGCTGGCTGTGCTGACGAAGGACTTTAAGCTAGCCGCTCAGGTCGTTGAGGAGGCGGTGAGAAGAGGTCTAATGGCGGACCACGTAATCGACCCGTCTGAAATACCTCTCTCCGCCAAGGCCGTGGTTATGAAGAAGGGGGAGTTCGCTTCGGTAAGCCGTCCACCAGCCCTGTACGCCGACGACTTCGTCTCCACCACATCGCTCGTCGACAGAGCCGTCGAGCTGGCTTATTCGAAGAACACGGTTCGGAACGCAGTCATAGCCGTCGACCCGGGCAAAACAATCGGAGCAGCATACATGGCCGACGAACTCCTCCTCAGAACCGAGTCCTACACAGACCTACACCGGTTCAGCCAGAGCGTTGTCGAGTTCTTCAAAACCCATCCAACCTCGAGACACACAGTCCTACTAGGCTCGGGAGCACCTGAATTCCGTGAGGAAATACTACGGGACATTCGTTCAAAAACACCTGCCGCAGCCGTCAAGAACGTCTCAGAAAAAAACACGTCAAAACTCTCCGGAGGCATCGACGAGCTTGCAGCAGCCATGCTGCCCAGAATGAAGCGACGTTCCGGAAAGTGATGGAAGGTGCAGCTTCCATCCGGCAAGACTTTGCTCATAGACGGCCCGGCCGTCATGAAAATTTTGGAAGGCGAGGCCTCCATACTGAACTGCCCCCTAAAACAGAACAAAGAATACTTTCTCAGGCCTTGGAAAAGATATCCAGTCTACGCACATTCGGACTGCAAGCTCGGCTTGCGGATGGGGGATGACTCGAAGGCCGACGTGGTAGAGAGAGACGACACCGTTGACCTATGGCTCAGCAGAGTCAACGAAATGAATGCCGGAGAAGTTGTAGGAGTGCTTGGAGGCGTTGACTCGGGAAAAACATCGTTCACAACCCTCGCAGTAAACACGCTTTCACGAAAGTTCGGCAAAGCCCTTGTGCTTTCGCTCGACCCTGGCCAGACATACGTCTCTCCTCCCACACTAGTCTGCGCAACCGAGTTGACAAAATGTGTCCACGACCTTGCTGAATGCAAGCCTTGCTGGCAGAGGCCTGTAGGCTCGACGTCAGCGGCAAAGGCCTCGGCAGAGGTTTTGAAGGCCGCTGCGGAGTTTTCAGAGGCTTGGTCTAGGGACGTCTCGATGATAGTCGACATGGATGGATGGGTTGACGACGGCGCCGCGGCCGCCCACAAGGCTGCTGTCTTGAAAACTCTCGGCTGCAGCAAGGCCTTCATACTGGGTGATGGTCTGGATAGGCTTCGACGGACACTCGAGACCACGGGGATTGAGGTTATTTGTCTACCATCTTCCAAAAACGCGAAGACAAGGGATAGCACAGAGAGGAGAAAGATAAGGGAGTGGTTTTTCAGGAAGCATCTAGGAAGTACAACGCTGAGGCTCATTCCAGCCACGTGGGTTAAGCTCGCCGTGGTTGGCTACGACGACCAAAAACCCCTAGAATATCTAAGAGACGTCTCCCAGAAGCTGGCAGCTACAGCCGAAGACCTTACGTCGAATCTTTGCAAAAACAAGACGGGGCTGATAGCCTACCTGTACGACGACCAGAAAAACTACAAAGGCATCGGAATAGTCTGCGGCTACGACTCGCAGAGAGCCGCCGTCAAGATTCTCACAGCGGTTGAGTCAAGCGTCAGATCTA
This sequence comes from Candidatus Caldarchaeum sp., assembly GCA_038890155.1. Taxonomy (GTDB): domain Archaea; phylum Thermoproteota; class Nitrososphaeria_A; order Caldarchaeales; family Caldarchaeaceae; genus Caldarchaeum. The sequence continues at coordinate 2,156 of JAWAFZ010000079.1, forward strand.
TATGGCTCGGCCGCGTCGTCATAACGGCTGAGGGCGAGGAGATACTCATCCTAGACTGATTTTATGGGTTTGACGATGCTCCTTCGATGAAGAGCCGGGACATTACCTGCACAGATAGCCGCCACATCGCCCGCTTTGAAAGGACCGTAGCTCTGCAGGTCCTCTCCCACAAACTTTGGAAAATCCTTGAGGAAAACAACAACCTCATGCCTGTGCTCCGCTTCGTGGACCAAACTTCTCGGGTCGTTGAGACCATTCATTATTTTAGACTCATGCTGCATCAGAATTCTCTGAACGGTGTTGAAGGTCTTCTTCTCAAAAGGCAGCACGTTGTCTATGCTAGAAGCCTTGCTCGCCAAAGCCATTATCCTCCTCATCCTTGTCCTCAACAACGACTGCATAATTTTCTGCATCATCTCTAGTTCAGCCAGCCTGAGCTTGGTGTTTAGAGAGTTTCGGTCGCTCAGACGCACCTGTCTCTTCACAACTGCGAAGTACTCCGCCAAATCATTCAAGAGCTCTTCTGGAATCTTGACCAGCTCCTCGCTCGTCCTCTGCCTCTGCCAGAGCTCATAAAGCCTTTCGTAGACTTCCTCCATCCACGCCATACTGCTAAACAGGTGGATTAATGTTTAACCAAGCTAGCTAAGCCTCTGCACATCAAATAAGCCGCTGCGAATGCCGGAACCTTAACACGTTCACCAGCTTTGTAAGGACCGAGGTTGAGACCGCCTAGCTCGAACGCCGGTGTTGGAAGAAGCTGCACCTCAACAGGTTCGTCGCTTAAGACGACAGCGTCAGCCAGAGGATTGAAATCGTCGAGATTGTGGACTTGACAGGCAGACAAACCAGTCTTCCCGTTAAGTGTGTCGGTAAGCCTCAGCAACCTATGGACATCCGTCGATACTACTGTGTCGACATGGGATGTGTTTTCTTCTAGAACAATCTTCAGCAAGGACTGGAGCTGCGGGGAGCTTCGACTAGTCTTCAACAGATGCCACTTAGGTTTTTCAACCCAGTGCTTGGCTATTTCAGCCATGTATACGACGTCCTTTGTCTTCAGGAGGCGTGAAGCTTTACTTCTCGCTTCTTCGTCGTCAGCAGCCAGCCGGTTCAAAAAATCACGACACCCTCTCGCCAGCCTTCCAGCCCATCCGCGGTCCCCATACGCTGGCCCATCACCGGTCCCTAGGGTTGAGGAAAGTCCGTAGAACCTGACGTCTAGATGAGAGGCAGAGATGTACTCCACAACCTCCTGCCGAGCAGCTCGGTCAAGGCCCATAACCCATTCGCCAGCCACGGCCAAATGATACCCGCGGTTGCCTGAAAAGCTGATAGTCATCAACGAAGCGCTCAGCCCGAAGTCTTCCATCAAGAAGTCAAGAAGCTTCCTCATCTCTCTCTTAGCTTGGCCTAGGCAATTGTTGCACACCATGTTTATCTCAGCCATGGCGCTACCGCAGGACTTGCAGCTGGCTGCCTGCTCCGAATAGACTGAACCGCATCCGCTGCAGACGAAGTAGTCATGAAACCGCCTACAACTAGTTTCGAGGTGGTCGGCGTCTATGTCGAAGATTAACTCTGCAGCCAGCCAGCCCTTCTCCTCCATCGGAGCCTGTGGATATTGGTAGAGGGCGGCTGATCGGTAGACGTGGAGGGGGGCTTCCCTTACTAGAGTTTTCCTGAGCTCGTCAAAGGTTTTGAAAGAGAGGTGTCGGACCATGATTTTTCGCTCGAACGGTGTGTAGCCGAACTCGCGTTTCTCTAGGCTTTCAGGCCTGTAGGGGTTTGCGTAGGTGTGTTCGTAGTAATTTTGGAACAGACGTTGAACGAAGCGTGCTTCAGCCGGCCCTCTGAAGCTCATTCTTCTTTTACGATGCTTGTGTATATGGAGTAAAGGGCGACAACGACAAAGCCGGCTGCGATAAGCCAGTAAGAATACCCGTACAGAACGTCTATGAACTGCTCGACGCTCATCTTCCTGTTAAGCTAACTTTTACCACAAATTAAACTTATAAACGTAGGCTGCCATCCATCCAACGGGGATGGACAGGGCTGAAGCATTCCTCTCGAACATTCTTAAGAGCCTGAACGACGCCATGCCGAAGAGACCCGTAAGATATAAGGAGCTGGTGAGGACAGGCCAGTACGTGGTGGAGACTGTGGGCGGAGGATTGCACAGGTTCGACCCAGACGAGGTAGCAGCGCTTGGCAGAAAATTACC
>JAWAFZ010000080.1:0-4299 GCA_038890155.1 Candidatus Caldarchaeum sp.
CGCAGTTCCTCGGGAGAATAAGCAAATATAGGGACACGGTGTTGTGCTAATATCTCCATGAAGGCTCGTTTCGAGTATCCAGCTAAGCGGGCGGCTTGGCCCAAGCTGAGCTTGTGTACCTCGTATAATTTGATGGCGAGCAGCACGCGAGCTTCTTCTGCTGTGACCTCAGCCGGGAGTTCAAGCTGTAGAGCGTTCATCATTCTCACCTCGGCTTATTGTACTCTATTGGACTGTTTCGTGCTTCTAGCTATAACACAGTTCATAGTAGCTGCACTTCTTGCAGAACGAGAGCTTTTCGAGTCTAGGCGGTGGCTGATCGCTTGAGAGAATCTCGTCAATCTTTGTCAAGATCGCTTCGAGTTGGGCTTCGCGATCGTGGGTCAGCTCGACGTCAGCAGAAGCAGGTATTTAGCGTCTCAATAGTTTAGCATGTTCCACGATAGTTTCTTTCCTCCAGTAAGGAGGTTGATCAGCTCCTTGGCCAAGTTTGATATCGAGCGGTAGGTATCCTGATCTAATTATTTGCGACACGTCACTGGTTGAAAGTGGTCGTAAAGTCTCAAGATAAGCACGATTGCCAGTTGCGTAGATTAACTTTTCCCAATCAAGCCAGGGTATGCTTTGAGAAGAATTTTGAAGATTATAGAGAGCAAATCTCTGCAAGTCCCCCCAGCCTGCATGACGCTTCTTGCCAATACCAAATTGCTCAAGTATGTGAAGGCTATCTTCAAGAAGAGTTTTGTTTTTGGCTTTTATAATGGATACCCACAAAAGGTGACTTCTCTTAATCTCAATGCTAAGAGCAACATTTCTATAAGGGCCTCGACCACTATCAATGTTGCCTCTATCTTTTATAGCCCCACGATGATCTCTGCTGAGGCTTACCTCTGATAACTCTCTCCAAGACAGGACTCTCTCCAAGTCATTCCGTTTATTAATTTTAATCGATAGGGGTACTTGAGGGGCAGGTGACGGAATAACGTGAAGGAGAGAAGCTTGTGTGCCTTGAAGCTGTATTGTCACTCGAGTCTCGCATGGTGTCCAAAAACCAAGCTTAGATGCGTTTTCTTGCTGAGCCGGTAGCATATAGGAAGCTTGAAATTCAGAAGGCATAGGTTTTATTGCTCCCATTAGTGTATCTTGAAGATATTGAAAACGCCAGTCTGCTGTGGATCGCAAGTTATTTAGGTAATAGACTGCAAAGCTCAGAGGTCCATCAAAAGGGATATAGGTGCCTTCTAGTATATTAGGCACCTTATGCCGAGCTGCCCAAGGAGGGGAACGGAATTGTAAAACCACCAGATACAGGACCATATTCAAACTTCTTGAGGATTCTTTTTAAGAGCTTCCGCTATCTCTTGCCCCTTTGATCTGATAAACTCATCGTAGGCGTGTTGAGCTTTATTTTTATCAGCGCCTGTAACGCCATCTACCCGTATGAGCCTAAATTCTCCCAAGCCTCCCGCTATACGGCCTCCTACACTAGATAGCTGATCCAATGTCTTTAGTAGCAACCCCTTCTCAGCATCAGCTAAGGGTAGGAGCTCTCGTATATAAGTTACGAACCGCGTCCCAGGCGCTACCGCTTCACGCTCGAAACGCTGTTGAACAACAACTTCGCGCTCTCCTCCAGCTTTTTCCAAGAATACGTCAAGTCCTGAAAGCTGAATGCCAAGATCGGCAAGTTGACCAAACTTTGCTCGATCATCTTTCCGCGTCATGAGTACAGAAACCAAAATGTCCTCCAAGCTATGAGTAGGTGTAATATTGCTAAGATGATTAACGAGGAAAGAGGTCTCATGGGTAACTGGGTATCCCATACCCACCTTGATTTTGCTGGGGATCATGATCTTGCTGACTGAAGCTCCAAGGATGGAGATAGGCAGTAGATATCGCACATACTCGTTCATAAGACGGTCTAGGTCTGAAGCGTTAACACCTGCTTCTTCACCTCGCGCAAGTATCCCTCCGCTGAATAAGCTTACTGCTGTACCGGCATGCACAGACGTGTTGGTTTGCTGCCTCTGTACATCTAACAAAAACTGTATGGCCATTGCATCCCGCAACACGCCTCTTAAGCTATTTCCAGGGATGACTGGAACCTCTAAAACTTCCCCACTTGGTGTTATAATAGGTATACGATAGAGAAGCATCTTAATGCCGGTTGATTCTAAGCCGATGCTGATAGGCTCTAGCGCCTGCAGTGTCAACGTAAGCAACATTATAATCCCTCCTCTATTCTAGCTGCATAGGTGACGACACTTAAGTAAGGGTGTCTTCTTATGTAATCTAAAACATCGTTCTCGCGACCTTCAGCTTTGATCTCTTCTATGAGATCCTTAAATGCCTTGGCCTTCTCACGAGATATAAACAAAGTATCTCCAGCGATTTCCTTGAGGAAACGTTCAAGGAACCCATCAAGGCTTTTTGCGCTTCTGACTATGCCTGCGACCCTTTTAGCAACAATGGAATACTTTTTCCTGCGCACCTCTTCGGGAATCTCACGCCAATCAATGAGTCCATCAGCAGCTTGTAGTAATCGGGCGGCTAAGGCTTCTACGCTCATGTCGTTGTTGGGCATAGACTCATCCCCCTTAGTATAGGTCATATATTTGCTTGATGCGCTTCAGAAGAACCTCTGCTTTGACTCCCAGACTGCGATAGGATTGCTTAATCGCTCTAAATTCATCTACATCAATATCCCTGACGGCTCCAGGTAAGACTAAAGAGCTGGACAAGCCGCTTTCTAATGCAAACTTTTTCTGCCGCGCGTGCATAAGCGGATATATTGCCTGTGGGATAAACTCTACTTCTACAGGCAGCATGAGAGCTCGAGGATTAAGAAGATAGTCGGCATCGCTATCAGTTTTTCGTTGATACTCTTGATACCAAACTTCGCTGAGAATCTGAAGCCATAGCTCTCCTGAGAGACTCATCAAGTAGTTATCACCTTTTATGAAACTGCCTAGCTCAGTAAATAGTTGACTTAACTCAACTTTATCAACTAGAGCAGGCGTTGGCATTTTAAAACCAACTTGTCTTGCCCTTAGCTGCTCCTCGAGCTCGTAACCAACTGCGCAGGTTGGGCATACGCATAGACGGGAGTCCAGCAACACTTGTATGCTGGTGAATCGCGAAGTATCTCTCAAAGGCAGCCTAACGCTTGCACTCTCTCCACAGAAACTACACCGATCAGTCCCTTTGAAAGTTCCCTCTAGTGATCTTGCGACATCAGCATCCGAATATGTGGTAAGAGTGCGGTTTTTCAGCTCATTCTTAAGACATTTAACCACATCCTCAAGTGTGACGGTAAAACCTGCATCGACATATAATAATTTAGCCTTACTTGAAGCAGCTCCATCGAGGGCCATCAATGAAAGCGCGTCTCCAAAAGGCACTTGGAGAGAGTCTTCATTTTGCTCTAGAGAGTCGTATTTCCCATACGCAATCGTCATTGGGCGAGGCAGATTTAACACCGGTAGATTAATATGCAAGCTATCTTCGTCTTGATAAGCTTGTAATGCTTCCAAATCTAAGCTTTGTAAGCAGTCATTGATGTTGGAATACCGCCGGCTTAAATTGGCAGGAATATAATGGTATACTATATTCCGAACCTTCAAGATGCTATTTAGCCTGTCGCTATAAAGGTTTGTTAACCGTCTCTTAAGTTCAAGATGAATATAAAAAGCTAGCAGCCAACGGTAGCGACCGGAAAGTTTTATCACTAAAGCCTTGGTCTTTGTGGGTACCTGATCCAGGATGAGTTTGCTTTCCAGAGAGGTTACAAGCCCTTGGCTGCTCTCTACACGCCGTATGGGATTTGTAGTATCTTGCGAATTGTGATGTGTCTGAATAAAGCTCGCAACCTGCTTGGCGTTAATCTTGATGCCAAAAGAGATAAGATTCTCATAAACCCCTGTTCTTGGATAAAAATGCATCCATCTAATCTTATGCGCATCTACATTCCAGATCATCAAACCTTTAAACATGTCATGCATTAAACTTGCTAGCACCGCTTCAGGAGAGCCAGTTGCTAAATTTGCAGCAGCTACGACCAACATGTGATGGCTCAAATCATCAAGGAATGGGATCTTGCTATTCTGCTCAGTCCTCGCCAGTACACCTATGGGAAAATAGTTTAGCATCTCTAATCTATCACCTCCACCATGCCACAGCCCGGTATTACCGAGCCCTCCTCCAGCCCTGCCCTACTCGCACGAGCCCCAGAAGCGATTTCGCTCTCTCAGAAACCTCTCTCATCAGTTCATACGTATCCGCTCGATTCAGCAAGGGAAT
>JAWAFZ010000081.1:0-4289 GCA_038890155.1 Candidatus Caldarchaeum sp.
CTCGCGAGACGCTGTCGAAGTCCGTGCGCGCGATGAAGCGGACTATTAATGGTTCTTCGGGCTTGGTGACATGCGCTTCGGTCGGCGTGAAAGTAAAGATTTGCACAGCTTCGCCTTGGCGCCAGACTGACTCAAACGACGCGTTGTCTGGGAGCCAGTTTGCGATCAGTCTTGTGGGAACCCACGACGGGATGGTATGAGCTTGGACCCAGACTTGGAGCGTCTGGCCTAGACGGAGGGTGCACGCTAAGGCGTCGTCAAGCTCTGTTGTGCACAAGGCCCAGGGGCCAAAGAGTTCCATCGAAAGCTGCACCGCGGGCGCTTGGGCGTGCGTGACCAATGGAGCAAGGGCCGACAAGAGAACAAACACGAACACGATCTTGGCAGACTTCATAACTCCCCCTTTACGTGATGATCGCTTGGTGGCTTATTCTAGCACAAAGGGGGAAGGGATGTCTATTTTAATCTGGCCAGGTCTCTTCAAGCCGTTCCATCTCCTTGAGGACGTCCCTGATCTTGAGCTGCATGACAAAGAGAGAGACATCAATCTCAGCCCACTGCTCGGCGAACTCGTCGCTATCAGGGTCTTTGATCTGCCGGATCGCGTCCAGCGCTGCCAAGTAGCGATGGCTATATTCCGCGATCTCCTCCCAGAGAACTTGAATGACGTTGGGGATAACTGGAGAAGGTTCAAGCACAGCTAGGGCTTGCGCTTCAACCTTCTTTGGAGCCGCTCGATCTGTGCGCGATACCCTGCGATTTGTTTTCGCCATAGCTCGATCAACCCCTTGTCAGGATAAGGTCTTGCCAGCTCTTGTTTGAGCTTCTCTTCGTGTTTTGCTATCACGCGCTGAAGCCCCGCAATCCGCTTGCGGAGATCTTTGTTCCTGCCCATCCGCAAGGTAGTATACACGAGTGTCAGCTCCCTTGCCAAGCTCAGTGCTCTTAGCTTATAATGCTTTGTGAGGAGGACTCTATGGCTGTTGCTACTGAGATTCGTGCCCCGCGCGGGACACAATTACACTGCAAGAGCTGGCTCACCGAAGCTCCCCTGCGAATGTTGATGAACAATTTAGACCCCGAAGTCGCCGGAGACCCAGCGAACTTGATCGTCTACGGTGGCACAGGCAAGGCTGCTCGGTCTTGGGAGGATTTCTGGGCGATCGTCAATACGCTCAAAGAACTCGAACTTGATGAGACGCTGCTGGTGCAGTCTGGGAAGCCCGTGGCGGTCTTCAAGACCCATCCCGATGCCCCAAGGGTTCTCATCGCGAATTCGCTCTTAGTTCCCCACTGGGCAACATGGGAGAAGTTTCGAGAACTCGAGCGCAAGGGCTTGATTATGTACGGCCAGATGACCGCGGGCAGCTGGATCTATATCGGCACTCAAGGGATTTTGCAGGGCACGTACGAGACATTAGCGTCTGTCGCGAAGAAGCACTTTGGCGGCTCGCTTAAGGGGAAGTTCGTGCTCTCTGCAGGCTTAGGGGAGATGGGCGGCGCTCAGCCCTTAGCGATCACCATGAACGAGGGTGTCGGGCTGATCGTCGAGATCAACCCCGAAAAGATCGAGCGACGTCTAAAGACAAACTATCTCGACACCTGGACGCACGACCTCGATGAAGCCCTCGATCTTGTGAAAGAATACACAGAGTCTGGGCGGGCAATCTCGATTGGGCTCTTGGGCAACGCTGCTGACGTCTATCCGGAGCTTGTCCGAAGAAATATCATCCCCGACGTCGTGACTGACCAGACGGCCGCGCACGATGAGCTGAACGGCTACGTCCCCGGCGGGATGACTTACGACGAAGCATTGAAGTTACGCCGCGAAAATCCCGAAAAGTATATTGAGCTTTCATTTGCGTCGATGGTGCGGCACGTGCAAGCGATGATTGACATGCAGAAAGCCGGCGCGGTTGTCTTCGATTATGGGAATAATCTTCGTGGGCAGGCCCAGCGGGGCGGACACCCAGACCCCTTTCAGTTTCCGGGCTTTGTCCCGGCATATATTCGACCGTTATTCTGCGAGGGGAAAGGCCCGTTCCGCTGGGCAGCCCTCTCCGGAGATCCACAAGATATCTACAGAACAGACCAAGCGATTTTAGAGCTTTTCCCCGAAGACGAAGCGCTTACTCGCTGGATTACGATGGCGCAAAAGCGCGTGAAGTTTCAGGGGCTGCCCGCGCGGATCTGCTGGCTGGGGTATGGTGAGCGCGCCAAGGCCGGGCTGTACTTTAACGAACTAGTGAGAAAGGGCGAACTGAAAGCCCCAATTGTCATCGGGCGTGATCACTTGGACGCTGGCTCGGTCGCGTCGCCCTATCGCGAGACCGAGGGGATGAAGGACGGCTCGGACGCTATTGCAGATTGGCCCATTCTCAATGCGCTCTTAAACGCCGTCTGTGGGGCGACGTGGGTCTCGGTGCATCATGGCGGCGGCGTAGGGATTGGGAAGTCTATTCACGCCGGGATGGTGATCGTCTGCGACGGCACGAGAGAAGCCGACAAGCGCTTAGAGCGTGTGCTCACAGCTGATCCAGGTTTAGGGGTCGTGCGCCACGCCGATGCGGGCTACGAAGAAGCGATCAGAGTCGCGCGGGAGAAGGGCATCAAGATGCCGAGGTTGTAAAACGCTGAAGGGAGTAGGGATATGAAAACACCCACTGCTTTGCTGCCAGAGGCTTTAGATCACATTGAAGAAGCTCTTAACGCAGTTTCTCAAATTCAAGGCTCATCAGATAAAGAAGCAATTCAGCAAGCTGCAACTCTTTTAGAGCAAGCTCGTGTGCATTTAGAGCAAGTGGAGTGCAAATACCTTGAATTTTTAGGAGTACCTTCCCATTATGAGCGCACCGTCCGAGTGCGACTCACGAAAGAGTTACGTTCCTGGAGGTTCTGGCTCCCAACCTTAATACTTGCAGTGATAGCTTTTTCGTCGGTTCCTATTATTTTCCCTAACATCCCTCGGCGACTAACCTTAGAATTTTGGGGGTTACAGATCTCCATGTCACGCCCTCTCTTTTCTGGGCTCTTGCTTATCTTGTTAGTTATTGTCCATGAAGGCTTGCACGCATTAGCTTTCTTATTGCTAGGGCACAATAGACCGGGCTTCAAGCTGCGCTTTGGAGGTTCCTCTCTTTGTGCTTACGCTACTGCCAACTGTGTGCTAAGCCGCTGGAGATTCATGATAGTAGGACTTACCCCTCTTATTAGCATCACACTGGTAGGAGTTTTGCTATGGAAGCTAGTGCCTAGTTGGGCACCTTGGATTTACTTTGTCATCGTCATGAACGCTGTAGGAGCTGGCGGCGATCTCTGGATGGCTTGGCACTGTCTTCGTGCCCATCCCCAAGCTTTGTGTTTAGATAGCGATTACGAACTAGCTATATTTGAACCCAAACCATAGGAGGGACTATGCCTGAAGGCAAGAGCGTCGGAGGTTTCTTACGTCCCTGGCAGGTCTCGCAGTATCTAGGAATCCCCATCGAGAAAGTCTACGAGATGATGGAGTCCGGAGAGCTGCCTGCCGAGAAGATCGAAGGGCACTGGCGTGTGGATCTCGCGAAATTAGAAAAATGGCTCGACGAAGATGTCTCACCGCAAGATATAGAAAAGCTCGCGCAGCGGCTCAACGTCCCTCAAGAGAAAGTTAAGGAATTTTTCAAGAAGACAAAGCAGACTAGTTAGTGAAGGCCCTTACCCCGCCTGCGGCATGGGGGTGAGGGCCAAACTCTAGACTTCGATCAATCTCTTCTTCGGCGCTTTGGTTAAGACGCGACAGCCCTTCTCCTCGACGACTGCTACGTCTTCAATGCGCACCCCGCCCCAGCCTGGCAAATAGATCCCCGGCTCGATGGTGACGACATTGCCCGCTTGTAATTTGTCTTTCCCCAAGGGAGATAGTCTTGGGCTTTCGTGCACGTCCAGCCCAAGGCCGTGCCCTGTCCCATGCCCGAAGTTCTTCTTATACCCGGCTTTGGCGATCGTCTCCCGCGCGGGCGCGTCGGCTTGCTTGCTCGTCAACCCCGCCCGCAAATTCTTTATAGCGCGCTCCTGAGCTTCAAGAACGATCTTATAGATTTTCTTTTGTTCAGCCGTCGCGCGTCCCACAACTACCGTGCGCGTCAGATCCGCGCAATAGTGATCGACTTTCGCTCCCATATCGAAGAGCACAAAGTCGCCCTTCTGAACTTCTCGATCTTGAGGTTCGTAATGGGGCATGGCTGTCGTCGCTCCCGTCGCAACGATGCTCTCAAACGCCAACCCATCTCCCCCATGGGTGCGAATAT
>JAWAFZ010000082.1:0-4109 GCA_038890155.1 Candidatus Caldarchaeum sp.
TGAGAATCTTGGCCTCGGAACGTCAAGCGATTGCTGGGGGCTTCCTCGGCGAAGACTCTTTGCCCTTGGAGATTAAAAATCTCTACTTTTATTGATCTCACGTCGAAGCCTAGTGCGATAAACTCTATAGTGCGGCGGTCGAGCTGTCTGGTGAGCAAGCCACATTCCTGTCTGAGACGAGTTTCAGACGTTGTCAGATTAGCCGATGAGCTGACCGGGCGGCGTGAGATCCACAGGTCTTGCAATCTCAGCATTGTAGCGTCATCAATGATCTGGCCGTCGGTATTGGGAACCGGCTGCTGCTTTTCGTAGAATCCGAGCGCTTTCATCATTTCAAGATCACCGATGACGAGATCGGGGTTCGCGACATCGGGCGGGTCATTAGGCACGAGGCTGGCGATGGCTTGCTCGATGGTTTTTGTGGTTGGTGGTAGCTGAATTGCATCATTAACTATCCCCAGGGACTGGGCAAATTCGCTTGTTATCTCTATCACGTCTTTCCAATCAAACTTCCGTTCGAATTGAAACTCTTCAAACTTAACGTGCCGTTTTTGTCCACCCTCGATAACATAGACTGAATCTGTGCCTTTTTGCCTCACGAGCAATCCTTCTGATAAACATTCCTTTGTATTTTGCATTCCCAATTTTATACAAGGCCCCTCACGATACCGATTTAACACACTAGATGGAAACTCATGGGCCATACGCCTAGCGCGATCTGGGCTACTGTCCCACCCCCAATTCGGCATAGCCTTCATGGCGTCTAGTGTTGCCATATCATAAACCCAATAACGCTTTCCATTTTGTAGCCAATATACTCTGTAGTCTCCCTGAGCACGCACAAGAGTTTTATCTTGAGGTGTTGTAGGCATGTTAGTTGATGTAATTTTACCACCATCGCTCGCACAAGATGTTGTTCCTTCGCAGCTTTCCTTAATTGCAATGCCTTCCATCGAGTCAATTACCACTGTCTTGTTATCTTTGCGTAACTCAAAGTGCAAATGTGGCCCACTCGAACACTTCCCTCCAGGTGTAGATCCGACGAACCCAATGATCCAGCCTTGCTCTACTTGCTGATTTTGTTGGATGCCGGGGTTTTCCTTGGGGTCATACTTAAGATGAGCGTATAAAGTCGTGAAACCGTTGCCATGATCTATTATAACGTAGTTCCCGTACCCGCCACTACCACATTGCTTATAGCCGATTTCTTTAATCGTTCCACCATATGCTGCTCGGACAGGTGAACCATCATCATTGTCCCAATTGAAATCGATTGAATAATATATATTGCCCACATGAAAGTTTTCACCATAAAAACTGCCTGGGCCTCCTACTGTTGCCGTTACACCAGCTGTCCAAGGTGCCTTAAGGTGGAGTGTTTGCGCTGGGGTTACAATACCTAAAGCCTGTCTAGCTTCATCAAGGTACTGTCTATATTTTAAGTTTCCGCTACCGTTGCAAGCAGTTTTCTCCCACGTACACCAAGCATTCCAATTTGCTCCATTATTGGAAATCTCCTTAGCAGCCTGCGCATTATAATTACTGTCAAATAGACGATTCCTATCGTATTGAGGATGGGCAGGCAGATAAATTTGCCAAAGGCCGATAGATTGATTATTGTCTCCACAAGCTGTAGGGTCCCCTCCGCTCTCCGCTCTAGCCACAGCATAAGCTGTCACTCTAATGTTCTCACCAGTTTGCGGAACAACATTATCCGGGAAATATTGTTTTACCAGCTCTGCTAAAGCACTCTTTGATAAGCGAGAGCCGCTCCAGCACGTCGCTTGTTGTTCCGTAATAATGACCTTTGCCCCGACTTCAGCACTCTGGCCTTCATCATCGGTAACCCTTAAGTGGATCAAGTGCTCTGGTGTTTGCGGTGTGTTTGCACCTAGCTTAGGAGATTGGAATTGACTAGATTGCGATACGGGTGTTCCATTAATCCACCATTGATAAGCACGGATTCCCCCGCCATCGGGATCATAGCTGTTGGAAGCTGAAAAATTGAACGATATAGTTTGACCTTTGTTGACAGTCAAGCGCAGCTCCCCGTTCTCTTGTATGGTTTGCCCCGTGGGAGCAGTGATCGTAAACCGAGCGACGGGGCTTTGCTTCGGCTTGTCTTCAGGGCGAACCGTGAGGCTGTAGCATCGTTCCGCGCTCAAGCCATCGTTGTCGGTGACTGTCAAGCAGACGTTGTATGTGCCCGCAGCAGAGTATGTCTGCGTCGGGTTCTGCTCGTTGCTATATCTCCCATTGCCGAAATTCCATGACCATTGCACAATTCGGTTGTCATCTGTAGAACGATCTCTAAAGTAGACCGTCTCGCCTACTTTGGGATTGGTATTGCTGATGGAGAATTCCGGATTCGGCCTTTGCTTAGGCTTATCTGCAGGCAGAACCGTTATTGTGGTGCATTTTTCATCGTTCAGTAAATCGTTATCCACTACTTGTAAGCATACAGTGTAGGTGCCGGCGTACTGAAAAGTAGTTGTTGGATTTGGATCACTGCTAAAGAACTGCTCGTTCAAAAACCACCCTCTCATCTCAATTCGACCATCCGGGTCATCGGATTGATCCTTGAAGTAAACGATCTCGCCAACTTTGGGACTGCTCGGACTAAATGTGAAGTTCGCTCGCGGGGGCAGAAGAGTTCTGGCTTTTTGGACCGTGATATTGCGGCACTTTCGCGTTGAAGCCCCATCATTATCATACACAGTGAGACAGACTGTGTACGTGCCAGGGTTCGGCCATGCATACTCAGGTTGCTCCTCTGCATGATAGAAGATAGGGTTAAAGAAAGAGCCAAAATCCCACTCATAAGTGACGATTCGTCCGTTCTCGTCATAAGCATTCGCCCAGAAGCGGACAAGCTGGCCTGCAATTGGATTAGATGGATCGTACTCAATGGATTGGATGACTGGTGGTTTATTCTGCGGCGTCTCTCGTACTGTAAATGAGATACTGGCCTGAGCTGTTAGGCCACTAGGGTCAGAGACCACGACTGTCATCGTATAAGATCCCGGACTCGGATTTGCCAACCGCACGCTTGAGGTCGTCGCTCTTGTTTGTTTTACCCCATTCAAGAACCATTCGTAGGACAACGGATCACCGTTGGGATCAGAAGCATTGGCTTCGCACGAGAGAGTGTCATTAGGGGTTAGGTTTAAGGGATAACAGCTCAGCGTGACGCTCGGCGGACGGTTGCGGTCAACCGGTGGCGGTGGTGGCATCCCTCCAATTGTGGTGGTTGCCGTTTTACATGAACCATCTGAATTGCAAACCGTCAGAATTGCTGTATAGGGACCGGATCCGTAATATTTATGGGGTACCATCCAACGGCCACAGTTAGCGCGATCCCTATAGTGAGTGGGCGATCCATCACCAAAGTCAATCCTAAATGTGAGTCCACCTGGGCAAGTATAATTTGATATTCTGAATTCAAGCTCCTGGTTGGAGTTATAATAGAATGATTCGATCTTAGGCCAGTCACCTTGCGAGGGAGGCGGAGGTGGAGGAAGAGGTGGTGGAGGAGGTAGCGAGTAGTCTTTGATAACAATAGTTCCCGAAGCCCTGTCGTCTGGACAGCCTCCCAGCTCTGAGCAGGTTACAATATCTATGCTATAAGTTCCCGGCCAATCAAAATAATGGGTATATCGAATTGTTGTGCTACCCCCAGAACCCAAATATAGAGCATCGGAGTCTACAAGATCACCGTCAATGTATATTTCATAGCTGCCAGAAGAGCTTTCTACATTGCTCATATCTTGAACGACTGCAACGATTGTTACCGGCGCTCCCACTACCAACTGTCCTTGAACTTCAGCATTGATGATCTTATAGTGTGTATAAGGTAGTGGTGGAGGTTGTGCCACGCTGCTAGTACTGATAGAAATTATCGAGAACAAAAGACCCAAGACGACGGCAAGCCTGCTAGTGTTTGTCATTTTTGCTAACCTCCTCCCCTTGCATTATGCCGGTCTCCCTCCGGCACAGTTATTTGTGTGATGACCGCTCTCGCGCATCTGTACCCCACCCAACCCCGCCCGCGGCTCCGACCTCCTCCCCAGCATCGAACCCACGCTGCATCCCCCCTCAGGGCTGCCATG
>JAWAFZ010000083.1:0-4067 GCA_038890155.1 Candidatus Caldarchaeum sp.
AAGCTGAGCGCTTGCCCGCGTGGCTCTCAACAAAGATCATCTGCGTCTCAGAATATGATCGTCAGTTAGCGCTGCGCTTCCAAGTAGCCTCTAGAGAGAAGCTCGTCGTGATTCCTAACGGCCTTGAGCCGGAGCCGTTCCGCGCCCCAACGGAGAGGAGAGCCCTGCGCGTTCAGCTTGGGGCGAGTGACGCTGTGGGGATCGTCACGATGGTCGGGCGCCTGGCGCCGCCAAAAGACTTTGAGACTCTCATTACAGCCTGGGAAGGGCTGAAGGCACCGGGATGGCAGCTCTGGATTGTGGGGGAGGGCCCCCTGCGCCTGCGTTTAGAAGAGCTTGTCCATGCCAAGGGCTTGGACGAGCGTATCAAGTTCTTAGGGGAACGCCGCGACGTTCCAGATATCTTGAAGGCGTCAGATATTTTCGTGCTGACGTCGCGCTGGGAGGGCATGCCCCTTACGCTCATCGAAGCGATGCTGGCGGGGCTGCCGGTGATCGCAACGCGAGTAGGCGGGGTGCCTGAGCTTGTCGAAGACGGCGTCACAGGGCTACTCGTGCCCCCGAAAGACGCTCTGACTCTCCGAAGTGCCCTAGAGCGACTTCTCAGCTCTGCGGAGACGCGGCAGCGCATGGGAGAAGCAGGGCGACATCGGGCGCTTGAGCATTTCACGGTAGAACAGATGATCAATCGTGTGCGTGTGCTTTACCATGATCTTGAGCGAGAGAGAGACTTGGGGTAGAATTGTTGATATGAGCGCCAAGGCCGTCGAGACACAGCACTCTCTCTTCCAGTACCGAGAGCTGCTGAAGAACTTAGTTATCAAAGATCTCAAAGTGAAGTACCGCAATTCATTCTTGGGATTTTTGTGGTCCTTGCTCAATCCCTTGATGATGATCATCGTCTACTCTATAGCTATGAAGTATATCATGCGCGTTCAGATAGAGCACTATACCCTCTTTATCATATCGGGAATCTTACCGTGGAATCTCTTCAGCGGGGCGACAATAGCATCCACGGAGGCCATCATCGGCAACGCGAATCTCATCAAAAAGATCGCGTTTCCCCGCGAGATCTTGCCCATCGCTACGGTGTTGTTTCACTTTGCGCAGTTTCTCTTGGCGCTGCTCGTCTTCTTCCCCGCTCTTGCCTTTCTCGGTGCACCGTGGACTCCAGCCATAGTTGCTTACCCTCTTGTCCTGCTCTTACAAATAGTCTTTACTTTGGGTGCAGCGTTCTTTCTCTCAGCTATGACTGTTTCCTATCGCGACGTCAAGTATCTAACCGAAGTCACGCTGATGATACTCTTCTGGATGACACCCGTTATTTATCATCTCTCGATGGTGCCAGAGCCAGTGCGCTGGCTCTTTGAGCTGAATCCCATGACAGCGTACATCACAGCATATCACGATATACTCTATTGGGGCCGCTGGCCCGACGCTCAGATGCTACTGTTGGGGAGTCTGTGGGCGCTCGTGGCGCTTGGCATAGGAAGTTGGATCTTTCGGCGGCGGCAGCGCTTCTTCGCGGAGGATCTCTGATGGAACCAGCTATTGAGGTCCGCAATGTCTGGAAGCAATTTATCATCCGACACAACCGCGCCGACTCACTGAAAGAGCGTTTCATTGGGCTTTTCAACAGGCGCTATCGAGAGCACTGTGAGCCCTTTTGGGCATTGCGAGAGATCAACTTGACAGTGGAGCCTGGGGAAGCGTTGGGATTAATCGGCCCCAACGGCTCAGGCAAGAGCACGTTACTGAGGCTGATCGCGCGCACGCTCTATCCCACCAAGGGCGAAATTATCGTGCGCGGGCGCGTCGCGCCGATGATCGAGATCGGCGTGGGGTTCCATCACGAGCTGACTGGGCAAGAGAACATCTATCTCAACGCGTCGCTCTACGGGTTGACGCGCCGCGAGGTTGACAGAATCTACAATGATATCGTAGACTTCTCCGAGCTTGGCGAGTTCATTGATGTTCCCGTGAAGAACTACTCGACGGGTATGTATGCGCGGCTTGGATTTTCTATAGCCGTGCATCTGGACCCAGATATCTTGTTAATTGATGAAGTGCTCGCTGTAGGGGATGAGCGGTTTCAGAAGAAGTGTCTGGAGAGAATGATGGAGTTTCGGCGGCAGGGCAAGACGATAGTCTTTGTCTCACACAGTGCTGGATCGATTAAGTTACTATGTGACAGGGCCTGTCTGCTGATGCAAGGGGCGATAGTTGAGCTAGGAGAGACTTCCAAGATCATAGAGGCGTATAAAGAGGCGATCACAGTGTGAGTAGCGCACAAAGCAATTGCGACGTTTTAATCATTAGAGCTGGGGTTACAGCAGGGCCTGTCTGCTGATGCAAGGGGCGATAGTTGAGCTAGGAGAGACTTCCAAGATCATAGAGGCGTATAAAGAGGCGATCACAGTGTGAGTAGCGCACAAAGCAATTGCGACGTTTTAATCATTAGAGCTGGGGTTACAGGAGGTGCCATTACGAGAACCTAGCTTTCTATTGGACTTAAGAACCCTTCACACATGTAGGTATAGTTCTCTACAGCGTAAAATACGCTCAACCTTGACGATTCTTGCGACCATCTGCTATACTTTAAACGCAATTAATACCCATGGATACGATTTCTAGAATAAAAAACCGAGAGGCAAAAATTTGCGTAATTGGTCTTGGATATGTGGGGCTTCCTTTGGCTGTAGAGAAAGCCAAAGCTGGATTTAAAGTTATCGGTATAGAAGCACTTCCTGATCGAGTAGAAAAGGTAAATCGTGGAGAAAGCTATATACCAGATGTTCTCAACCTAGATATCCAAGAAGTTGTAAAGATAGGGAATTTGCGAGCCACCTCGAATTATGATGTTATTAATGATGTAGATGTTATCACTATATGCGTCCCCACCCCTTTGGGCAAGAACAAGCAGCCCGATACAAGCTATATCGAGTACGTCACCGATCAATCGCTACCATATCTAAGAAAGTATCAACTGATGGTGCTGGAGAGCACGACCTACCCAGGCACGACTGAAGAAATACTGCTACCCAAGATCGAAAGCCGGGGCTTTAAAGTCGGCGAAGACTTCTTTCTCGCGTTCTCGCCGGAGCGCGTCGACCCCGGCAACCGCCAGTTCAAAGTCAAAAACACACCCAAAGTCGTGGGCGGCGTCACCCCGCGCTGCACCGAGATCGCCAAGACCCTCTATGAGACGATCATCCAAGAGAAAGTTTTCACTGTCTCTTCTCCCCGCGTCGCGGAGATGACGAAACTTCTAGAGAACAGCTTTCGCATCGTGAACGTCTCGTTGGTCAACGAATTAGCTATGCTCTGCGACAAGATGGGCATTGATATCTGGGAAGTCATTGAAGCTGCGAGCACCAAGCCCTTCGGGTTTATGCCCTTCTATCCTGGCCCGGGGATAGGCGGGCACTGCATACCCCTCGATCCGTTCTATCTTGAATGGAAAGCCAAAGAGTATGACTTCGCCACGCGCTTCATCGAGCTTGCCGGCGAGATCAATGATTCTATGCCCGAATATGTCGTCGCCCGCGCCGCTGAAATTCTCAACGCTCACAAGAAGTGTCTCAACGGTGCTCGTGTGCTCCTCTTGGGAATAGCGTACAAGAAAGACGTGGATGACCTGCGCGAATCTCCGGCGCTCAAGGTCGCGCAACGCTTGCTCAAGTGGGGCGCTCATATTGCGTATCACGACCCGTATATTCCAAGCTGCCGCATCGCAGATAAAGAGTATTCTTCAGTCCCGTTGACCCCGCAAACGCTGAAAGAATTCGATCTCGTCATCGTCACGACCGATCACTCGAACGTTGACTATAAATTAGTCGTTCAGCACGCATCGCTTATCTATGACACGCGCAACGCGCTGAAGGGCTTTACAGCGCCGCATATCTTTCGCTTGGGCGCTCCCAATCGCTATGAGAGGTCACGATAAGCTTGCCGTCGTCGGCGTGGGCAACTGGGGAAAGAATCTCCTGAGAAACTTCTGCGCTCTGCTGGGCGAAGAGCGCGTCATCGCCTGCGACACCGACTCCAAACGCCTCCAAGAGCTCCGC
>JAWAFZ010000084.1:0-4045 GCA_038890155.1 Candidatus Caldarchaeum sp.
CTCATCCTTGGCGCTGCGCTGCTTCTGCTGACAACAGGAGCAGGCGGCTTGTCGCTTGACAGATTACTGAACCTGTGAAACTACGGGTTGTCACTCAGCCTCTATCTTCTTCAGCTGGCGTCTGTACATCTCAACAATCTCTTCGGATGTTGTGGCGTCCTCGGGCTTCTTGTCATCCCTAAGCCTCCCGGTGTACCTTGGAAACCTGATGCCCAGACCATAACCCTCCTTGAGCACATCCCTAGCGCATGTGTGTACCGGGCTGAGCGTGACCTCTGCTCCGATGACCTCTATGACTATTTTCGGCTCAACCCAGACATCGGGCTGCACAATAGACTCGACACGGGCGTGTCTGTGAGGTGTTTTGAGCCGTTCAACCATCTCGGTGAAACTCTCCAGGTCCTCGTCCTTGAAACCTGTCCCGACCTTGCACGCTGTCTGGAAAACATCTCTTTCCGGGTTGTAGGCAGCCATCAGAAGCGTTCCGAACTTCCCCCTTCTTCTGCCCTTGCCGTAGAAAGCCCCTACTACTACGAGGTCGACCGAGTCGGTCATCTCGCTGCGGTAGTCGCGTTTGAATTTAATCCACTGCCATCCACGGGCCCCGGCCCTGTAGACGCTGTCCTCAGCAACAGACTTGACGATGACTCCTTCGCAGCCGTTCTCAATAGCCTCGGCGAAGATAAGCTCCACGTCCTCCACCGAGCCCGCCAGCACTCCCTTGCTCAGCCTCACCCTCTCGTCTTCGACGACAACATCCTCCAGCCTCTTCCTCCTCTCGGGAAACTTTTTAGTCGTCAAGTCCTCTCCGTCGAGGTAGAGGATGTCGAAGAAGTAAAGCGCCACAGGATACTCTTCAACGGCTTTCTCTATTTCCTTCTTCCTTTTTCGGTGCATTAGCTCTTGGAAAGGTAGCATGTCTCCTGTCTCGGGGTCGAGTGGGACTGTCTCACATTCGAGGATGGCGTCGCCGGCTTTGACGTGTTCCCTGACCAATTGGACAACGTCTGGATACTGTAGAGTTATGTTCTCCTGCCTCCGTGAAAAGATAACAACCTTCTCACCCGACTTATGTATCTGCATCCTCTCACCGTCGTACTTGTACTCAGCGAAGCCATTTCCATCCATCTTCTCAAGGATCTCCTCTGCTGATGAGAGCCTTTCAGCCAGCATGCATCTAACGGGAATCCCAACGCGAACCCTGAAACCAGCCACCCCCTCAACCCCATCCATGGCAGCGGTCTTCGCAACAAGGCCTATATCAGAGCTGAGGTTATAGGCTCTCTCGTAAACCTTCCTCTCTCCTCCGAAAACCTTAGCCAACGCATCTAGAACAGTCATGTCTGCAACGCCTAGTCGCATGGCTCCGGTCACTATGCGTAGGATATGCTTAGCCTCCAGCGGAGAGGCCTGAGATAAGAGCCTGGAGAGGATGGCTGTCTTGACTTCTACCGCCCCTGGTCCCGAGGCCTGCGCTATCTTCTCGAGGGAGCTGTAGACCTCCTTCACGCTTAGTTCCTCGGCGAAAAGAGTTGTCTGCTCCTTGGTGCGGAGAAGGAGCATGGCCACCGTACCGACGTCGCCGTGTCTCGACATCAGCTCGTTCACGGTTTTCTCACTAGTCCCAGCAACTTGCCTGACCGCTTTCAGCGCTAGCTTTTCAGCAACCCCCAGCTCGACCCCCGTGTAAGCCGGATAGAGCTCTCCCAACGTCATGTAAACAACCTTGTCTATGATTTCTGGAGGAGTTTTCGAGAGAAGCTCGGCGAGGATGTCCGTCATCTCCAGCCTCTTGGTCGTCGCCTCCAACCTCTCGTAGTAGTCGACGAGCTCCCTGAAAAGCAACCCGGGGAATCGTGTTATAGGCCAGATAAATACGTGAAACACCCTTAGGGGAGGGGTGGGGTGGATGTTAGGGGATTTTATGGTTTTCCCATGGTCGTTTGAAGGTGTGATGTGGCGGCACGTTTATAAAGTCCATCTTGGAAGGCAGGCTGGATGATGATATCCCGGGACGTGCAGTCGGAGGAGGCTCCTAAGCCTGTCGAGATAGACTGGGTGAGCGTGTCGGACGTTTGCATACCCATGGGCGAGCTGGAGCTTAACGGCGTCAAGTTCGCCGCCGTTCCACGCATAAAGGCTTCTGTCAACTTACCCCGCAGCCAGAGGGGTATCCATGCATCCCGCACCTACGAAGCGGTCAGGTGGGGTGTGTCTAAGGTCAACGGCTCCAGCTTCCAGAGCCTAGCGTCTATTATAGCTCTGAAGCTTTTGGAGCAGCATACTTACTCTACTAGCGCATACGTCAAGGTATGGGCCAAGTTCTTCAGCTCCGAGAAGACTCCGGTAAGCATGATGGATTCGCTGGAGCATTTCGAGGTTGTGCTCAAGACGTACGCCAAGCGAACTGGGTCGGCGACGAGCGTGAGAAACCTGATGGGTGTTAGTGCTACGGGGATTACCGCATGTCCCTGCGCCAAGGAAGTGATCCGTGAGATATATTCCAAGATGAACGGTGGGTTGAGCGATGGGATGCCGATAGCTACTCATATGCAGAGAAGCTATGCGAGCATTTTAGTGGAGAACGATGACGGCGTAAGTTTTCAAGACTTGCTTGAGGTTCTGAGACGTTCTTTCAGCAGCAGGACGATGGAGCTGCTCAAGAGGCCCGACGAGGCTGCTCTCGTGGTGCAGGCGGTTGAAAGCCCGCGGTTTGTCGAGGACGTGGTGAGGTATGCAGCCGAAGCTGTCGTGGAAAAATTCCCCCAAGTAGCCGACGACAAAACCGTGTCGATAAAGGTCAAGTCCCTCGAGAGCATCCACCAACACAACCTCGAGTCGTCGCTTGTCACTACTTTCGGAAAGCTAAGGAGACAGCTTGGAAACAACAGAGTGGCTTAAGCTGTATGAATGGATATGTAGTGAGCTGGAGATAGACCCTTCTGAAGACCTTAAGGCCGCTGCGCTGATGTCAAGCATGATCGAGGGTCGTTGCTTGAGCCGTCAAGATGTTGCGCGCCTACTAGTCAGGCATGGCTGGGCGGTTGTTTTCGGCGCAGGCCCCTCCCTCGAGCGCGACTTCAAAGAGTTTCTACAAGTCGTTGAGTCAGGTAAACTCTGCACAGTAGCGGCTGACGGCGCCTGCAGAGTCTTCCTCGAAAATGGTCTCATACCCGACGTAGTCGTCACGGATTTGGACGGAGGCGACGAAGCTCTTATGCAGGCAGCTGCGGAGGGCTCGCTGCTCGTTGTCCACGCCCATGGCGACAACATTCATAAAATAAGACAGCTTATCCCATCCATTTCTTCGAAGCTTTTGGGGACAACTCAGACGGAGCCGGTAGGTGTTTTGGATAACTTCGGCGGGTTCACGGACGGGGACAGAGCCGTTTACATGTGCGAGGAGCTTGGCGTGAAAAACATCGTGGTGGCGGGCATGGATTTTGAGGGAGCTGTAGGAAAGCACTCAAAACCCTACAGCATGTCGGAGGCCGAGCTGGCTAGAAAGAGGAAGAAGCTCGAGATAGGCAAGCGTCTGCTGACCATCCTGGCCGAGAGGACGGACAGCTGTCTGTACGACGTCTCCTCCAACGACAGCACGATTGAGGGGTTTGTGAAAACAACTTGGGGTAGCCTGATGCTTCAGAAGACATACTTAAATCGCTGATGCTCTTCCAGACGCCATGCATCATCTCGGCTTCATCGGCGGTGTGGAAAAAAGCGTGCTGGCCCCTGAATTCAGGGAGAAACTCTCTCCTCCGAAGCGAATTAAGACAAAGTACGGGTTGACCAGCCCGATAAAGACACTCAAGCTCGACGGTCAGAAGTACGCCTTCGTTTTCCGGCACGGGGTTGAAAAAATTGAGATAACTGCACCGTTCGTTAACTACCGTGCTAACATCTACGCCTTGAAATCGCTCGGAGTAAGCAGAATAGTATCGTTCAACACGGTTGGAAGCCTTACGAAAGACGTCAAGGTGGGCGACGTAATTCTCTGCGACGACTTCATAGACCTAGCCGACCACATGCGTAGAACATTCTTCAC
>JAWAFZ010000085.1:0-4038 GCA_038890155.1 Candidatus Caldarchaeum sp.
ATGGCTTTGAAATTCACCTTCGCTCCTAGCTTCTTCAGCTCCTCGATGATGAGCTTGGCTGCGGCGATGCGAATCGGATTGTTGTCGTTGGTGATCAGCTCGAATTCCAGCTGTTTGGTGGGCGTGAGGTTGCGAATCCCGTCACGATCAGAGTCTTTCAGCCCTAACTTGTCGAGCTTCTCTGCAGCCGCTTTCGTGTCGAAGTCGTACTTGGGGATATTGGGCTCATAGTAGGGCGAGATTCGGTTGACTGTACTAAACCACGGCTCGCCCAGCTCTCTTAAAACTTCCTTGATAACGCGGGCGCGGTCAATCGTCTGAGCCATCGCTTGCCGAAAGAGCTTCTCGCGGAAGACCTTGCGCAGATCAGGATCAGCTGCATCATGGTTGAAGGTCCAGAAGTCGAAGGAGTACTCCGGCCCGTCAATGACGAGCTTGAAGCCCTTGGGCAGCTTCAGATCGAAGGACTCTTCGGCTCTGAGCACGAGCAGGTCGAGCTCGCCGCGCCCCAGGCGTGCCAGCTCTTCTGTTCTGTTGGGAGCGATCTTGGCGATGACTCTGTCAAGATAAGGAAGCTGTTGGTTCTTAGGGTCGACCTTCCAGTAGTGGGGGTTGCGCTCTAAGATAATCTCTGTGCCTGGGGTATACTTAGCAAGTTTGAAGGGCCCGGCTCCAGCGATCTCGCTCAAGGGTGTGGCCAGCGACCAAGCTTCTGCGAACTTCCCTTTGGCGACGATGTCAGCAAGCTTGTGCTTGGGCAGCACGGGCATAGCGAAGAAGTAGCCCGACAGGATAGCCGCCGGGAACTGATCCAGTGGGGGAGCAACGGCCATCACGATGGTCGTTTCGTCAGGGGCTTTGACCTCCATTGGAATCAAGCCTGGGAGCCCCGCTTGGGGGATGACATCTTTGTAGGTGAAGAGGACGTCTTCGGCCTTGAGGTCGTCGCCGTCCCAGAACTTGAGCCCTTTGCGTAAGATAAACTTTATGCTCTTGCGATCAGGCGAGACTTCGTAGCTGAGGGCCAAGGCCGGCTCCAGACGTCCTGTGACTGGATTAACTTCCAGAAGCCCAGCGTGTGTAAGGTTGATTAACGGATCGCTGGGGCTCCAGGTCGTGATCGGGTTGAAGGACTTGGGATCGCTAACAGAGATGACGACTTGGCCGCCGCGCCTGCCGATCTCCTTGAGCACCGGCTCGCCGACGACTTTGGGCTGAGCGAAAGCTATTGGAGTTGCTAACCAGAGAATGATGAAGGCCAACAAAGCTGAAGCAACAATTGCTGAACTTCTCTGCCAGCTCATGGTAACCTCCTTAATCTACTACTGAAAGCTTTATGAAGCTCCGACCTTGAGCTCCTGATTCAGCTCCTAAGATCGGCTGGGCATAGCCCACTCGCACTTCAATCGGGAAAAGCGAGAACCTGAATGTCAACTCAACACCTCCCTCAGCCTTGAGATCCTCAAACTGAAGAAGCTTGCCCTGTGTCTGCCCTCCACGCACAAAGAAGTTGAGGACGATCTGATCCAGCTTAGCTAAATTGAGGAGCGAGAAGTCGAGATCGCGCATGAGCGGCGGCAACGCAAGCTGCAGCTCCCCTAAGGCCTTCCAATCGCCGGGATAACGCTCCTTGAAAGATTCTAGCTCTGTCAGTCTGAACCGGAACGGTTCCGGCAACTTTCCCCATAACACCCCTCCCATGGTAACTGTCGCATCGAGATAGACCCACGGTGCGAGCCGGAAGCGCTTAAAGCCTGTCCAGCTCAGCCGTCCAAAGGACTCACCACCTGCTGCTGGCTGCCCCAGGCGTAGCGAGAGCGTGTTCCGCATGAAATACCGATAAAGATCTGAGCGTTGGTAGTCTAAGCCGACATAGCTCACCGGCTGCGATAGCTCCCCTAGTGCCCCTATTGAAACTGTGAAGACGTTAGCCGGTGACCAGTAGCGCCCGGCTAGGCCGGTGAGTGGATGCTCGTAGAGTGTTCGAGTGAAGCTGAGCTGAATGTCTAGCTTCCCTTCATAGCTAGCGAGATCAAGTTGGGTTAGGCTCATCTTGATTCCTAGTACTCCTAGGCTTCGCCCAAAGTCTGCGCTGAAGCTCCCCTCGGCATCCCAGCGCAGTTGCATTGATTGATCCTCGTCAGTAGTGACAACCCTTGGGAAAATGGAGAAGTTCCATTCATGATCGGTTCGGAAACGCCCGGAGATCCCTAACGGCGATATATCGATGACATAAGCATCCAAAGGGAGCTTGTCTTTAATGTCACTGCCGACGAAGGGCCAATACACTAAAACCTGGCGGGGCAAGTGATTGTTAAAACGATTTATATCTGGGCTCATTTCATAGGGATCGACGTCAATCGCCTGGATAGGCAAGAGGCTCTTCAACGTGACCGTGCCTTGTGGTGCATCTCCGGCCCAGACGGCATAGAACACCTCACCCTCGGCTGTGGAGGCACGGACTATCACGGGATAATTTGCCTCACCTTGTTTGCTCAAGAAAACCGTTGTCTCGTAGCCATCAGGGGTCCTCCGTGAGGTAAAGCGCTCAACAGCTACATCTAGGAAGGAAGCTTCGTAGAGCCAATGATCAAAGAAATCTTTGAGATCTTGGCCTGAGATCTCCTCGGCTACGGCGCGGAAGGACTCTGTTGTAATAATCTTGTGACGGTAGCGATGATAAGCCTCCCGTAAAACGGTAAAGAATGTTTCGCGACCCAGCAGGCCCTCCAGAGCGCGTAACACTACATAGCCTTTATTGTAGATGCGATCTCCATGGGCATTCAGATAATCGAGCCTCTTGTATGGTTTAACAATCGCTTCATCGAAGCGGTCGCGGAAAACTTCAAGATAAGGCAACTCAAGGGTGTGACGCCGTGCGTTCATGAAGCCAATCTGAGACTTGAGGAGTTGCTCTAAGAGCCCTCCGCCCAGGTGACTGAATAAGTTGGGCTCGAAGGCTCCATATTTGGCCTCAAAGTAGGTGAAGGCGAAGTAGTGAGCAAAGGCCTCAGCAAGCCAACCTTCTGCGTTCCAGTCGCTCCCTATGCCAATGCCCCACCATAGGTGAGCTAGCTCATGAGCGATAAGCAACTCCAGGTTGCGATCAAGCAGGCCAGGGACGGGGATGTCTTTTAAGCGGTAGGCTGAACTTCCTAAGACCATGATCCCATCTGAAGTCGTCCCGACGAAACCGTAGAGACCGGGGGCAGGGCGCTCAGCAATGACTAATCGCTTGTAGCCATAGGGACCAAAGTATTCTGTGTAGAAGTCTAGGGCTTCTGCGGCATAAGCTGCCGCCAAGCGTCCGTAGCTCTCTCCACCTGGCAGATAATACGACTCAATGGTAACATCGCGATGGTGGAGACGATAGCGCTCTAACCCTTTGCCAAAGAGGAGCAGAACTGAGCGGACAGGGACATCGCTAGTGAGGCGGATGATCTTCCAGTCATTCTCCTGGGCCACGATCTCTTCCTGCTCTGCCCCACTGACGATTGTGAGATCACTAGGCAGCCGTAGCTCCACCTCATGATAGGCTGCCGGCAGGATAAATTGCTCTTGCTCAATCACTTGGGGTGGGACAGCTACAGGGTGCCAGCCGAAGCGCCAAAGGTATACCCCATTGTAGAAGACCCCATCCCCTCTGAGACCTCCCTCTGTCCAAGCAGTGTGAGCGAACTTACTCTCAAACTCGATTTGAAGTACAGTACGTTCTCCTGGTGCAAGGGGCTGAGGGAGCTCGACACGCAGTACGGTGTCATTCAACGAGAAGGTCCAGAGGAAGGGCTGCATTGCCTCCAGGCGGAAGCGCAAGGGTTGGCCCTGCTGATCAGTCACAGAGAGAATCTTTGTCCACGTGGGGTCAAAGCCATTAGGGTAAGTCTTATCTAGGTAAGCCGGATGGCGGTAGGGGTTAGACTCACGGTTTAGATTGCCTAGAAGCCAGAAAGTAATCATGTCTAAAGTTTGCCCTGTGTCATTAAGATAGTCTAGCACCAAGCTCCCTCTGAGCGTCCGTTGTACCGGATCAAAAGCCAC
>JAWAFZ010000086.1:0-3986 GCA_038890155.1 Candidatus Caldarchaeum sp.
GGAGAGGATGTTTTTTCAGAGTTTATCGACAGGAACCGTTTGAAGCTGGTGATTAGGTCTCACGAGCCCATGCCGCAGGGATACGGGTACATGTTTAACCGCAGGCTTTTAACCGTCTTCTCATGCCGCTTCTACTCAGTCCCTCCCAAGGCAGCCCTACTAACAGACGAGAATGTAGAGATAATCAGCTTAGGGTGATCAGTTGACCGTCTACACTATAGACACGAGGGCGCTGGGCTTCGATAAAACAGTCGCATGCTACTTGGTCAAGGCTAGGAAGACAGCCATCGTCGACACGGGCTACTCATCCAGCGGTGAAACAGTAATCAACACACTCAAGCAGCTGGGCGTTGAGAGGCTGGACTACATCATACCGACGCACGTTCATCTTGACCACGCCGGCGCCGCATGGAAGCTGGCCGAGAAGTTTCCAGAGGCCGTGGTCTTGGCTCAGGAAAAAGCGGTCAAACACCTTGTTGACCCATCACGCCTGATGGAGAGCGTTCGAGAGTTTTACGGGGAGGAGGTTGTGAAGCTTTTCGGCGAGGTCAAGCCGATAGAGGAGACCCGTGTCTTCAAGGCGGGCGATGGTGAGGTCCTCAGCCTTGGAGACGTCGACCTAGTGTTCATCTACACGCCGGGCCACGCCCCTCACCAGATGTCCGTCCTTGTCAGCGACGGCAGCCTCATCACGGCAGACGCCGTACCAGCCAAGTACCCCGACAAACCCTACATCATACCCACCACCCCTCCACCCAGCTTCGACTACGACCAGTACGTTCAGAGCCTCCGGCGCATAGGTAAAACAAGCGCCAAAACCTTCCTGACGCCTCATTTCGGAGCAACGCCGGCTGGCGAGGATTGGGCTGAACGTCTGGTTGAAACCGTGGCTGCGTGGGTTGAGACTGCTAGGGATGTTCTGAGGAGCGGCGGAGGGCTTCCGAGGCTTGTGCAGACGTTCGAGGAGAGGCTGGAGCAGGAGCACGGAGGCCCCCTGCCGGTCTACGTGCGGAACATGCTGAAGATGTCGTCGATGGGGTTGGTCAACTATTTAAGAAGACCGACGGCCTGACGGGCTCATCTATTTATGAACCCAGCACCGCAGTAAACCATGACATTAATCACGGTGGTCGGCTCCGGAAGGGTAGGAACATCCGCCGCCCTCCAAATAGCTATGAAAGAGATCGGGGACATCGTGCTGCTCGACATCGTTCAAGGCCTTCCTCAGGGCGAGGCGCTGGACCTCAACCACGCATGCTCAATCCTCGACCTAGACGTCGACGTCAAGGGGTCGAACGACTACAGGGACATGGCTGGGTCGGACGTGGTGGTCATCACGGCTGGCCTCGTCCGCAAGCCTGACATGACCAGGCTCGACCTGCTGCAGAAGAACTCCGAGATCATCTCAGGGGTCTCCAAGCAGGTTAGGGAGTATGCTCCGAAGTCCAAAGTCATAGTCGTGACGAACCCGCTGGACGTCATGACGTACTTGGCTTACAGGGCTACGGGTTTTGAAAGCCGTCGAGTAATGGGGTTCAGCGGCTTGCTGGACGTTGGCAGGTTCAGGCACATTCTACGCAGCAGGCTCGGGGTCAGCTACAAGTCTATCCGCAGCATGGTCCTCGGAGAGCACGGCGACAGCATGGTTCTACTGCCCAGCCGCACCTACGTGGGTGTCGAGCCTCTCAGCAGGTTCATGGACGAGAAGACGATAGCGGACAGCGTCGAGGCGACGCGTAAGGCGGGCGCCGAAGTCATCAAGCTTAAGGGATGGTCGGCACATCACGCCCCTGGAGCCGGAGTCTCTCTGATGGTCTCAGCCATAGTAAAGGACGAGAAAGCCGTGATACCCACGTCGGCCTACCTCGAAGGCCAGTATGGCGAGCGGGACATCTACGCTGTCGTTCCATGCGTGCTGGGAGCCGGCGGCGTCGAGAAGATAATCGAGCTGGCTTTGTCCGAGGACGAGCTGAAGAAGTTCAGGGAGAGCATTAAGGTTCTGAGGGAGGCCGTGTCCCAGCTCAAGCTCTAGCCCGCTTCCTAAGCCCGGCGCTCTTAGCTAGGAGCGTCTGGAAGGCCTCCTCGAAGCTCATATCCTCGCCCAGCTCGATGCTCTGGAAAACACCCGTCCTCCCCTTCTCTCTCCTCCGCAGAAGCACTCTCACACGGCTCGCCAGGACGTCTGGGCTAACGTTCAGAACCTTCACAGCTTCGTGGAAGTTCTCCTTCAGAGGCTTTTCGACGTGGCCTTCGTCGGTAGGGATGATTAGGTTGAGGGCTTTGTTGATGCCGGGTTTCCTGACGCCTCTCCTCAGCTCGTCGAGCGTGAGGCTTCCGGCCAAGACGTAGAACCCTTCCTCGTCCCTGTTGAGCGGCACCATCGGGGCTGAGACTGTGTCCCTTTCGTTTAAGTATAGGTAAGCCTTGGCGGCATAGTACGGCGTGGCTTGGACCAGAACCCTCCGCTCAACCCTTTGCAGCAGCGAGACCGTGTACTCGAGAAGCTGCAGAGGCACCACCCGTGGGATAAACACCTCGACATCGCTGGACGGGCTTACGTCGCCCCTTGCCACACTCCCGTAGACAAGCCCGTGAAAACCATGGCGCTCCAAGTGAGTCATTACACTCAAGGCCCGTGCTCGGAGAGTTTTCAACAACCTCCAGCGAGACTCCGAGTAGACAACATCTCGCAAAGTCCTCCGTAAACATACACCGCCATGCTTTTTAACTTGTAATCAAAAGTCTGGACGTGGCGGTTCTGGACTACGACGTCCTCAGCGAATGTTATGACGAGCTGTACGGCGGGGAGCAGAGAAGCAAGTACAGGGCGGCTGTTGATAGAGTGAGGCCTGACGAGGCTTCGAGAGTCCTGGATGCTGGATGCGGAACTGGCCTCTTCCTACGTTATCTGAGAGAAGTGGGATGCTTTTGCGAGTATGTCGGCGTTGATGTTTCTCAGGGTATGCTGCGGAGGGCTGTTGAAAAGCTGGACACGCTGTCGCATCTAGTCATGGCTGACGCCAACCATCTCCCATTCAGAGAAAACACCTTCACTCATGTCTACTCGTTCACGACCATACATCATCTCGACGCTCGCCGTTTCCTCGACGAGGCTCTTCGTGTAAGCACTCGATTCATCGTCATCACTCAGCATAAACGCTTAAGCCCAAGGCTGGAGACGGAAGTCTGTGAGATGGAAGAAACGGTTGACCAGCTCGTCGTTCTCCAAAACAAGCCTCCAGTTCTTCGCAGCTCTCCAGACGGCCGTGGCTCGGATAGCCTATCCAAGGGAGGACAGGCTCGTTAGCGTCGAGAGAGTATGCGGCGTGGACCTGGCTTACTCGAGGGGTAGATGCGGGGCTGCTGCGGTTGTGTACAGCTTGAAAGACGCTAAAGTAGTCGAGCAGGCAGCGAAAACTTACGCAGAACAGCCAGCTCCTTACATCCCCGGGTTCCTCTTTCTTCGTGAAGGCCCTCCCCTCCTAGAACTTCTGTCAACAGTCAGGACAGGGTTTGATGTTTTGCTGGTTGACGGACACGGCAGGGCTCATCCACGCAGGTGCGGGCTGGCTACACTACTCGGGTTCGTGGCAGGCATTCCATCGATAGGTGTTGCAAAGTCTCTTCTCGTCGGCGAGCTGCAGCCAGATGAAAACTATTCGATGATCGTTGAAGCGGGAGAGGTTTTAGGCCTTCGCCGGGGCCCTGCATACTACAGTCAAGGGTTCAGCGTCTCGTTCAACGACTTGCTGCGTGTTTCAGAGCTGTTCGGCGACACGTATCCTAATCCTTTGAGGTTAGCGGACAGGCTTTCAAGAGAAGCCCTCGAGGAAAGCAGCTAGAGCCTCGTCGTTGCGCAGTATTTCAGCAACCTCGTTGAATGAAATGGTCGGCTTCAGCTTCCTCGTTCTACCATGCCGGCCATAGCTCACCAGCTCGCAGGCAACTATTCCCAGCATGTCCAGCTCCGACACCAGCGTGCTCAC
>JAWAFZ010000087.1:0-3967 GCA_038890155.1 Candidatus Caldarchaeum sp.
GAGAAAGGGTTCATCGAGTCTCAGCAGGGCAGGCCTGCCAAGTACTTTCCGAAGTCTCCTGCGTCAGCCATCGAGTCCCTCGTCTCGTCGATGGAGCGTGAGCTAAGGCAGAGGTCTGAGATTATTGTTCGGGAGCTTATGCCTGTGTTTGAGATGAAGGGGGGCAGGGAGAGGCCCGACATATGGATTCTACGAGGCGAGAAGAGTGTGGCTGAGAAGATTCGGGATGCTGTGTCGAGGTGTGAGCACGAGCTTTTGATTGCGGCTCCGTATCTTTCGAAGGAGATGGCTGAAGCGCTTTACGGGTTGATACTGTCGGCTAGGGCGAGGGATGCGAAGGTTCAGGTGATGTTGTCGAGCCTCGTTCCGCAGCAGGTTGTCAGAAGGCTTGCAGAAGTGTCTGAGGTCAGGACGAGGGACCAGATGTTTGGTGGAGGAATCATTTGCGACAACAAGGAGGTTGTGATAGTTTTCTCGGAGGAGGACGGGCCCATGCTGGCTATCTGGTCAGACCACGCCGGCCTAGCTAGGTTCGCTAAAAACTACTTCGACTACCTGTGGCGTGAGAGCAGAAGCGTTAGGCTGTCTCCTGTAAAGCGTAGCTAGGATGAACGCTATCATTATGATGAGCGGAATTAGAAGCAGGGGCGCTGAACCGGGGTCGGAGACATCGATTACGATGGGTATTGGGCCTATCAGGATGACTCCCGTACCTCTGAACCCTAAGGTTGTCGA
The DNA here is from genome assembly GCA_038890155.1 of Candidatus Caldarchaeum sp. Lineage (GTDB taxonomy): Archaea > Thermoproteota > Nitrososphaeria_A > Caldarchaeales > Caldarchaeaceae > Caldarchaeum. Next base: position 736 of record JAWAFZ010000087.1, read on the forward strand.
GGCTAGAACCACGACCACGGTCAAAACCAACAGCAGGGCTAAAGGCAGCAGTCGCACCTAGGCCACCGCCAGCAGCAGCAAAACCAAGACGAGAAAGGAAGCCAGAAGCACAGCCGCCAAACCTCCCCTGACAAACAGAGGCACAGGACCCACCAAGAGAAAAGCAAACCCCTCACTCCCAGCTCCACGCCGTTGTCTAGCAGTAAGACCCAGCATGAGAAACGTTATCAGGATGAAGGCCAGCAGCATGAGAACTACGGCGTTCATCCAGTATAATGCCTCTAAGGCTGTTTAAAATGGTTTTGTCCCCACCACTTAACTCATCGCTTCATCGACGGGTGGCTCCACCGTTTCTCGGGCGATGCTTAAGGGGTGGTGGGGCGTATGATAAACAGCCGGCTGGTTTTTAATCGTTTCTGGTTAGGAGAGTTTGTGCAGGCTTATCTCGGCCGCGGCAACCGGCATCGTTAGGCCTAGGTTTTCGAGGACTTGGGGAGAGACCTCGCCCGCAACCCCCACCTCGACGCCGTCTACCGTGATGACGGCGCAACGGCCATGTATGAAGGTTTTCCTGTCGGCCGGCTTGTAGACGGGCGATAGCTTAAGGAGTTTGAACAGCTCGTCAAGAACGCTTTTCAGCTCGGTGTACTCGGCTTCGACATGGGTTGAGGCTATCCCGAGGTTTTTCCGCCTAACGGTCTTCTCAGGCTTCATCGGGTCTATGTGGACGACGTCGCCTATCTCGAATATCCGCTGCGGATAGGGGTTGTCCTTGTTGGAGGCGAGGGTTGAAAGAAGTGAGGGGATGACTGAGGTGCGGACCATGGTGTATTCACGTGTCGCTGGGTTCGCAAGCCTTACGTGGTCCTCATCATCCATCAACGTGGTATTGTAGTGGAGACCTTCGTTGGTCAGCATTAGGTTGTAGACCTCTGTGAACCCCAGCCCGACCATTACTTCTGCGACTTTCTCGCAGAACTCTGTGGCGGGCAGCAGCTTTGCGTAGGTGTTTGAGGCAGGCCTCTGGGTAGTCATCTTGTTGTACCCGTACGCTATCGAGAGGTCTTCAACTAGGTCGACTGGGTGGAGTATGTCCACGCGGTAGGCAGGATAGCTGACGAGTATTCTCTTGCCCGAGGCCCGGGCGTCCATCCTCATCCTTCTCAGCAGACGGGCGGCGGCGTTGGCTGAGAGTCTCAAGCCCGTCAAAGAACTAGCCAGCTCCTGGCTTAGAAGCATCCTGCCAGGCCTCATGTCAGGCGTCGTCCTAACCTCATCGCCGTAAACAACCCTTACCTGCTCAACCAGACCGCCGGCCTCGGCCATGGCTGAGACAAGCAGGTTCATTCCTTGGATGACACGCTGCCACTCCATCCCCGTCACGTCTATGAAGACGTCTCTCAGGCCGGGGTTGAGCTCGGTGAGGGATGCGTTGACCACGGGCGGCATCGAGAAGACCTCGCCACGGGAATCCAATATGACGGGGTAGCGTGGATAGCTCGCCACAAGGTGGGCGTGCTTCCTGGCTATCTCGTTCTTGGCGAGAACCTCTGAAGGTGTCATCTTCCTGTAGTCTTTCAACGGGGTGAACCTCACCTCGTCCGGCGCCACAGCCTTGTAGGTGAAAGGAGGTTTGACGGCCGAAGCGTCGTGGAGGCCTATCGCCATCTTACGCCTGTTTCTTCCTACAACCCAGTGAAGGTCCTCCTGCATGGCGATAAGCTCCTCGAGGTCTTCGTCTTCCAGCCTAAGCCTCCTCACGTAGGCGCATGCTATGTAAGGCCTTACCCCAGCCACCGACGGGTCTACGTACATCGTTGCCCTTGGCTTCAGAGCCCTGTACTCGGGAAGGCCTGTGTCGAGACCGAGGAAGCCTTTCAAAGCCCTTGCGACGCCGTATACGCTTGAGAAGTCGGGCCGGTTGGGGTTGTACTCTGCCTTTATGACCGTGTCGGACGTCTCCTCCACGCTGAGGCCTAAGGCTGCGAGGTTCTCCGAAAGCTGTTCTGGAGTGATGTTGACGCCTAGGAGGTTTAGAAGCTTCTCGACACGGAGTTTGACGACGGGCATGCTACCTCCTCCTTGCTGTGTGAAGAGGCTCTAGCGGGGAGACGCTGCGAAGCCACCGGAGGTCGTTGAGGTGGAACGTCCTGATGTCCTCCAACCCGTAAATCACCATGGCAAGCCTCTCCAGCCCAAGCCCCCACGCAAGCACCGGGTCGTGGACGCCGAACGGGTGCGTCGTCTCAGGCCTGAAGATTCCTGAGCCGCCCAGCTCAAGCCAACGGCCACCCAGCTTGACCTCGACCTCCATCGAGGGCTCCGTGTAGGGGAAGAAGCTCGGCCTGAACCTAACCTCCCTAAGCCCGAGCCTATGGTAAAAGTCCTTCAAAACGCCCATCAGCATCCGGAGGTTAGCGCCCTTCTCAACCACGATTCCCTCGATCTGGTGAAACTCCGCCAAGTGCTTCCAGTCGACTTTCTCGTTGCGGAAAATACGGTCGACGCTGAAAACCTTGATGGGCGGTGTCCTCGTGGCCGCCAGATGACGAATCGTCGTCGCAGTGGTATGCGTTCTGAGCAGCAGCCGCCGAGCTTCGTCAGGAGACCATTCATAACCCCATCCCTTAGACCCGGTTCCTCCACCGTCCTCGTGAACTGCTTTGACGCCTTCAACATACTCTGCCGGAAGATCGCCCGCTGAAGGCTCCAAAAGGTAGAAGGTGTCCTGCATCTCTCTAGCCGGATGGTCTTGGGGCTGGAACAGAGCGTCGAAGTTCCAGAACGCAAGCTCAACAACCGGCCCCTCGATCTCCTCAAACCCCATCTCGACGTAGGCTTGCTTGACCATCCTTATGACCTCGACGAGCGGGTGGCGTTTGGCGGCATAGACGGGAGGTGTTGGAGCTCTAACGTCGTAAGGGCTGAGCACAACTCCACGCCAGCCCCCCGTCTTGATAAGGTCGGGGGTGAGACGCGTAACCTCCGGCACCAAGTACGACGACAGCTGCGAGGCCACTTCTCGACCGCTGTCCGTCAAGACCACCTGCTTGACAGACTTCTCCACCAGCCTTACGACTCTCTGCCTCCGTAGCAGGTCCTCAACAACCCTCCTCTCAGGCCCGGACTCCGGAAACTCGGCCTCACCACGGGAGTACAAGCCCTCGAGGAAAACCTCGGCCTCGGTCTTCTCCGGCGGCGGTCTGACCAGCTTGACTAAAGTGTCGGAGCC
>JAWAFZ010000088.1:0-3956 GCA_038890155.1 Candidatus Caldarchaeum sp.
ACGATGAGCCAGAGGATGACGCTGAGCCAGCGATCCAAGCGACGGCCTGTGGGCAGGCCACAGGGGAAGCGGTGCCAGCAGGAGCAAGGATGCACGCCCAGATGTACGATGCTGGCGAAGGGGGCGATCTCATCGGTAGCAGCTACGATGTCTCTGAAGGGAACGACTATGGCCCACAGATCTGCACCTCCCAGTGGGGCTATGACTACTTGTGTCTCAGCCGGACTCCAGCGATCAGCCTCTCTACGACTACTCTGACTTTACCCCAGACGTTCATCACTCAACAGACTCAGGCGTCGTTTGTGATCTGGAACTCTGGGGGAGGGACACTGACGGGGACAGTGAGCGTGCCAGCGCCGTTCAGCATTGTCTCTGGAAGTAGCTTCAGCCTGCTGCCTGGGCAGCCCCAGGAGGTAGTGGTACGATTCAGCTCAACAACTCCAGGAAGCTTCTCCAAGAGCCTAAGCATCAGCAGCAATGGTGGGAGCAAGACCGTGACGGCTACAGCTGTGGCACACAAGATCAGCTTCTCCCCAGCGACGCTAGACTTTGGCAGCGGGCTGCTGGTGCTGCGGGAGCAGTGCAACAAGATGGGAACATGTGGGTTGGGGACAGAGAAGGTAGGCTTGCCGATAGAGAAGGCTCTCACGATCAAGAACGAGGGCACAGTAGCAGTGACGCTGACGCTGAGCACGGCAGCGCCGTACAAGATCGTGAGTGTGCTGCCGACGCTCTCGCCAGGGCAGAGTGGGCAGGTGACGGTGAGATTCGATCCCAGTGAATCAGGGAGCTTCACGGGCACTGTGCAGGTGGGGATCCAGGACGGGCAGGGGAGCGTGAGTTCTTCCCCGCTGGTGGGTGTGGCACACAAGATCGAGATCGGCCCACCTGAGCTAGGCTTTGGACTCCTGCTCTTAGATGATTCGCCAGAGGACAACTATAAAGAGCAGCAGCTTGTCATCAAAAACCAGGGTGTAACCACTCTCTCCTTGGCTCTAGGCACCAGTGCGCCTTTCACTGTTGTAACTGGGAACTCGTTCGGATTGGCGCCGTCCGAAAGCTACGAAGTAACTGTGCGATTTACTCCTCCTGCACCAGGAGAATTCCAAGGGTCAGTCAGGCTTGCAGTGGGACAGCTTGTCATTGAAGTTCCTGCCAAGGCAAGCGCTATGAACAAGCAAGATTTCCTACAAATGCTAGCTAAGCTCTCACAGATCCAGGAAGTTGATGCTGTTATACCTGGTAGGCTTGTGGACGTTGCGCTGCTAGGTTTTAAAGACTTGACAGAAGGAGATGTACAAGCATTTTGGGAGTTGGCGAAAACCGGAGCTTGGGGTTATCTAGAGCCGGATCAGACAGGAATCTGGTGGGTAGATTTACTCATCGGCTACCTGGTTGGCCTAGCGATTGATATGCTCCGTGGTTCAGAATGGAGCATTAACATATCCAACGTGATGTTTGCTGTGGGACAACTTGCTTCTATGAGCCCTGATGCATTCCTGACTCAATATCAAGGCCTTCTTAGCGGCGCTAATCCTGATTTTAGGAGCTTTGTTGATGCTATTATCAATATGCTAAACCGGCTCGGTCCGGACGGGTTGACAGCAGCATTTGGTACAACTAATACGAGTGATATCGTCAGAGATATGATAATCAAGAGGGTGGTTGATCTCTACAGAAATGAGGCACTAAGGGAGAATATAACAATTATAATAACTTGGTTCGGACCCGTGGGAGCATTCTTTTTGGCCACGATGGACATGCTAGGGCCAAACACTTATAGTCTAACAATCACCAGCCTTAGAGCCATTTTGGATGAGTTCGCTACTTATCCTTGGTTTTCCAGGGGCAGCCAACTATGGGAGCAACTTGCACAAGCCTTAGCGACCCTTGGCATGCGTGCCCTTTCAAACAAGCCTTCAGTAGAGAACCAGTTCAAGGAAACCCTGATGGCACTAGTAATCACCGCTGATATGGCTCGTGACGGGGGATGGGAGATCTATGCCTTTCGAAGAAAGATCACAGTAAGAGTAGATTTACTTTTTTCTTGGTCTACCTTTGTTGATGTTGTTGCTGCCACAACACTATCCACTGGTAGGCGGGTCAACGTCTTCGCACAGTTCTTCCACGCAGTCACAGGATTCAATTACGACAAACTTGAGAAGCTAATTTGGTTTGTTATCGACTACGCTCAAAATAAATTTGTAGGCGGTCGAGTGAGGGTTCTGAAGCAATTTGGTTTGGATGAATCTTCTGCTCAGCGGATAGCAGATTACAAGCCTGGCATTGTCGTTGCAGTGAACGACAAGGTTGATACTAATAATAATGGGAAGACTGATCGTAATGAAGCGACCGACTTAATTACAACCAAGGTGAATTCATGTAATGGTTGCTTCTTCGGTGTCGTCATTGTGATCGATCCTGATGAGGAAAAGGTAAAGGAGATTATTGGGATCGGGATCTCTCCAAAAGAAGCTGAAGAGATCGCCAATCGCATGGGCATCTATATAGGAGATCAGTGGTCAGTAGATCAACTCATAGGGTGGCTCATGGGTTACTTTATGAAGTAAGGGAGGCAAATACAATGAGAGGTCACCATCTTCAAGCATTAGGCTATACCGCGTTATGTGTGGTACTATTGGCATTGATTACTGTTCGGCCTGTAGCTGAATTACAACCCATCCTCCGGGTGCCCCAAGACTTTCCAACTATCCAGGCTGCTGTAGATGCTGCGCCAGAGGGCGCGACCATCTTGATAGCACCAGGTACATATGAGGAGAACATAACTATTACGAAGAGCCTGACATTGGAGGGCAGTGGCATCGACGACACAATCCTCCGTTCACCAGTACCTCCTCTTGAGAATCCAGTGCTGACAGTGCAAGCCCCAGGGCGTGTAGTTACTCTTGGCGTGCGACGGCTCACCGTAGGCTCACAATCCCCGACATACCAAGGTATTGGCATTCAAGTACTAACCGACGCTAGCTTAGTCTTAGAACGGTCTGCTTGGGTTAACTTGTTGATGGTTATTTTCGCCGCCGGTTCGCTACAACGCCTTGAAGTTCAAGACAGCCTCTTTGAGCACAATTATGGTTTTATCTCCGACGCTCATGAAGGGGGATCCGTCATGCAAGAGGTCATCCTTGAGCGCAACCGCTTTACCAAGGGTGCTACCGTCAGCATATATGATAGCTTATTAATAAATAGTCTGCGCCTTATTGCCCACGATAACACTGTGATCTGTGATCCAGGACTTTTTGTACTATGGCCTCACTTCCATGTTGGAATGGCCTTTGGCGTAGCCGGCCAAGCTGAGATTGCTCGAAATTCCGTGGCGTTATGCGAGCACGGCCTTGTGGTGTGGCAAGGGCTCAAAGGAACGAGGGTGACTATCCAGGATAACTGGCTCCTGAACAATAACCACAACCTCCTCATCAACGAAATGGCAGATTGGTTTGTCATATTTGAAGGCGGAGTGATAGATTGGCTCATTGAAGGCAACACTATCATTGGCGGAGGAATAGGCATCAAAGCGAGTATTCCCAATGTTGAGGGTGGACGAGTACGTCTGTTCAACAACCAGATCGCCTGGCAGCGCAAGCAACACCTGGGCACTTCTAGTCCAGCTGACATCTCGTATTTTGGCAATGGGATTCTGCTGTTTACATCACTCAGAAGAGAGAATTTGAAAGAATCGCTCCAGATAGAGATCAGCGAGAACCGGATTGAGAGCAATGAGGCTTGGGGGCTAGCTTTCAATTTGATCCCAGGAGGGGATGGCCAACCAGATCAGTGCAATGTCAGAGCACCTGGAGAAGAGCAGATTTTCATTGATCCAGAGATCACTGGGAGTGGGAATATCTTCCGCAACAACGGCAAAGGCGACCTCTGTCCTCTCGACTACCCCTGGCCGCCGGGGTTCAGGAAGTAGCATTTCAGAAGCTACTCATATCGCA
>JAWAFZ010000089.1:0-3845 GCA_038890155.1 Candidatus Caldarchaeum sp.
GAGAGCGCAGCCAGAACAAGACCAGCCCGGCGAAACAGAGGGCATTGGTCAAATTGTTCTGGCGGCTGAAGGCCAGAAAGCGTAAGCGAGTTCTGCCCTCCAGGAAGGTCCACTGGTAGCGGGGCAGGTGGGCTTGGCTCAGGTGGTGCACCAAGCGCGCCCCCAGGGTCGCCTCATCGCGGATGTCCTTCCCATCCACCTGAGCCAGGGCGAAGGGCTGCTGCGTTTCCCAGGCCCAGTGGGCGGGGTAGCAGAGCGTGCGCTGCCTGCGGGGCTGGACCAGGCCATGCCTGCGCAGGATGTGGCGGATGGTGTTGGGGGAGAGCGCCAGATGCTCCTGGTGCCACAGCAGGCGGCTGAGCCGCTCTCGCCCCAAGCCGGTAGCCTTCCGTAGCTGGACGACTTTGGCTTCCACAGCTGGATCGGTGCGGCGCGGGCAGGAGTGGGGCCGGCGGCTGCGGTCGACCAGCCCGGCTTCGCCTGCGACCTGCCAGCGGCGCACCCACCTCCGCACCACCTGGCGACTGGTCTGCCACAGCTGGGCGGTGCGGGAGATGCTCCCCGTCTTGAGGTAGGTCTGGACCAGCTGGCGCCTTGCTTCTGGTTTGTTCATGGCGTAGACTTCCTGGTACGGTAGGTCCATAGCGGGCCTCCTTTCTGGGCGTTCTTCCAAAATTGAGCCCGTGAGAGGATGCCCGCTTTCTTCAGCCAGTGCCACACCTCCCCCTGGTACCGATCTCTTGGCGCAGGGACCAGGGGGGCTTGACTTTTGCCCGCTGTTTGTGCTAAAATTTTACACAATAGGAGCGCATGAGACCTTAAAAAGCGTTGTAGGGCCGAAAATACTGCGCCCCTCTGAAGGTCCTGCGCAAACGGGGTTCTGTTCCCTAGCAAAGGAGGTGGGAACCAAAGGTCGGAAATTAGCTTCATACACTTCACAGAGCTAAAGACTCAAACATTAAACTCTCGCGCGAGGTGACCTACAGTGAAGTCGTTAGTAAGGTTTTATGCAGTTGTAGTCGTGCTGATCTTGGTAGGTATAGGGGTTGTTTACTCCCAGCCTGCTGTAACAAAGTTCGATGTGGACAGTAGAGTCCAGTTTGGGGACATCAGCAGTGACGGCAAGATCGTAACCTTTGCAAGTCAGTGCTTCCGATGCCCTGAGAACTATAACGGCGCGTTCGTCATGGACACAGCTACAGATCAAATCAAGTTTTTCACAGCGGTCAGAGGCAACAACTATGAGACCGCTGTGACTGGTCCGCTCCAGGCGGAGGATGGCAGCACTTACTATATGGTCTATAGCGGGGACTTTGGCCCTGATGCGCGGTGTCCGTGCATCATCGGTACTTATAACACTAAGACCGGCGACATAGGCAAGATCGAGATAGGAAGTCACTCTCCTCAAGGGCTTGAAGTGACTACGGATGGCAAGCAGATTTACTATCTCGATGTTGCCAGAGCAAGCCGTGCCTTACGTGGCATAGATACAGCTACGGGTCAAGAGAACTATGAGTTGACGTTCGAAGGCTTTGTCGGCTGGCATATCAACCTTAGCCAGGACGACAAGATCGCTTATGTAACCGGCTTTGTCAGACAGGGTGCTGTAGTAGGCGTAAGGGTCGTGGACTTGGCAGCAAAGCAAGTTATCGCAAGCATTGATACCGACCTAGGTGCTGGTGATACCGATTTTGGTGCTGCGGCTGTGAGAGGGAATACCCTGGTCGTGGTCGATGGTCCCAATAATGGCTTCCAAGCTGCCGTCGTCGATCTCGCTGCTGGAAGCGTCAAGGGGCTTGTTGATGTTGGCGCAAGCCCCGCGGGTGTAGCAATCTCTCCTGACGAGAGTCGCGCATTTGTGGGTAGCCTCGACGATCAGAACATTTCGATTATTGACCTCAAGGCCGATCCCCCAGCAGTAGTGGGCACCATAGATCTCAAGGGCCAGAACTGTGACGTGGTTGACTTGCAGATTTCGCCCGATGGCAATACTCTCTATGCAGCTTGCATGCAGGGGAATGCCATCCTGAAGATTACAGGCTTCTAGCTCGGAAAGCAATTAAGGGAGCTAGAGAGTCTTTCCTCCTAGCTCCCTCAATTGCTCAACACATGGAAGAACTTTATTATCTCCCTTGGCGGAAGTGGGCTATAGTCGCAGCAACGGTGCTTGTAGCAACGTGGAGCAGCTCAACGCAAGATTCATCTTGGAAGACTCAAGTGTTAGCTGAGAGCCCCAATGCTCCTAAGCAACGTGTACTTACGCCTGACGTCGCTGCCATAGGCAACAGCGTGCTTGTAAGTTACATTAAACAAAGAGCAACTTTAGATGAAGTATGCCTTGCCATCTCCAAGGACAGCGCAACAAGTTGGACAATAGAGTGCTTTCAGGAGCCAGCGCAAGCAATAAGCACCCATATCGCAGCATATAGCCTTGAAGGCAAGGGCGCCCGGATTTGTGTAGGTTGGCTAAGATTAGAAAATGCTATCCCGGCAGTATACCACCGCTGTGCTGATATTCTTGACGACATAATGTGGTTCAGTAATGCCGTTCGTCTGTCTACAGCGGGAGTACCTGCCGGTCAGCATAGGCTTCTCCACGGTGATTTTCAAGGGGATTGGACTGGCAACCTTGACAACGCTGTCTCTGTTGATGGTGTATTCTATGCAGCCTGGTCCGAGAATTACAATACCCTGAAAGCTGCTCGGTCTGTTGATGGTGTTACTTGGGAAGCTTGCGGGGATATTGCTGGCCAGTCTGGTTTTGATGTACGTTTCCCTACGATCTATGCTGATGAAAAGGGGAGGGTTTACCTTGGAGCTGCCCAGGCGATTAAGGCTAGTGATATCCAGGTGTGGGTTTCTTATGATCAGTGTGCCACGTGGCACGGCCCTGTGAACATCACTAACAACAGCGGTTTCTCTGATGCAGCAGAGTTTGCTGTCCTTAAGGACACGTTCTATAGCGTGAACGACGACTCGACGACTAACCCCGAGGGGTTCGATCTCATTCTCTCTGCATGTGAGATCGCGCCTAAGGGCTTGACCAACTGTCAAGAAACGCGGGTAATCTCTAAGGACACAAGCTGGGCGCGTTTGAAAACTGATGGTAAGGGTTTGCATGTGGTCGGGAGCCTCCAAGGAGAGGATCTCATTCTATATTGCTACTCGGCTGATGAAAGTTCTACATGGGTTAGGGATTTTATCCCTGACTCTAGGCCAAGCTATATCGTCATAAATGATCGCGACTTTGGCGTTATTATCTCGAAGAATAACATTGCTGTAGGAGGAGGTGGTCAGATCTATGTAGTTTGGAGTACGTTTCAATCTGGCAAATCAAAAATAATGTTGAGCGTTCGTACTGAGCTGCCTATAGGTCAGGCAGCTCCCATGTGCGCGGCTCCATAAGAGTAAATAAGAAAGCAAAGAGGCGAGATCTATGAAGTCCTTCTGGAAATGGGCAACAGCTATGCTTCTGCCTGCTTTCTTCGTTTTCAATAGCTTCTCCAGCGATCTGGCCCAAGGCCAAGCCCAATGGGCAACGATGACCATTGGACAGGCGGGCGCAAAAGCTGGAAGCTGGTGGTTTTCGAGTGACTTCGCGTTCTCCGAGCGCGATCCAGCCACAGCTAGCGACGATGCTCTGTACATTACGAGCACGGCTCTGCTCGGCCAAGACTGGTTCGTCTTCCTGCACGTTTCTAAAGATGGCGGCGCGACGTGGGCGAAATATATCGTCAAGCAAGCCGGCGATATCGTCATCGGCGCGCGCGTCAAAGCCGCTAGCTACAAAGAGGGCGACGTCGTCTGCGTCGGCTGGCAAGATTGGGAAATCGGCAGCGGCATCC
>JAWAFZ010000090.1:0-3839 GCA_038890155.1 Candidatus Caldarchaeum sp.
CCTTGGGGCCAAAAGAGATACTCAAAGCTGGGCCAGTGGGCAAGAGTTCTGGCGTGCCGCCCTGGGGCGAGAGCGCGTAAAGTAAATAAATATTTAAGAACGGCTGCGCGGCGTTGCTCGCAAATAGAATTTCCCCGTTGGGGCTCCAGCCCACGACGAGAGAGTTGCTGCCCAAGAACGTGAGGCGTTTGGGCTGGCCGCCCTCGGCGGGCATGAGATAGACTTCAGTGTGACCTTCGTCGCGCCCGCTGAATGCGATAAATTCCCTATCGGGGGAGAGCGCGGGAAAGCTGGCCATGCCCAAGCCCGACGTCAGGCGTCGGGCGACGCCACCATGAGCAGAAACTGTCCAGAGATCGTCCTCGCTCACGAAGACGACCGTATCTCCAGCGATAGTCGGGTAGCGATAGTAACCCGCTGTTGGCATGAGAGAAGCCTCCTTTGGCGAATCTTCAGAGATATTAACTTCAGTATAGGGGATGGATGCAAAGAGAGCAAGGATAGCTCAGCGATGCTCTTCCCACTCTTTTCTTGATATGCCAGCTTGTCTGAGAATCTGTGAGAGTAGAGCCGGGCCAATTTTAGAGCGATGTGGGTTAGGTAAAATGATTCGAGTTGCTCCGCGAACCATATACTCACTATAAGTTATCGGACTTTTTCTGGAATCTTAAGTTGGACTTTGCCGATAGAGGGGATAGGGAAGCCGTTGGCAATACTGAAGAGCAGCCAGTCTTCGAGAGCCTCTGCGAGATTGCGACGGCACTCTTCGAGCGTCTTGCCGGTGGCCCAGACTCCACGGCATGGGGGTATCTCACCGTAGTAGGGTTCTTCGTCATCTATGATCTTATAGCGAGCGCGTTCCATTGCGGCGCTGATGTATTCAGTCAGCATAGGGCCTCCTCTTTACATAGATCTTTGACCATTGCCTCGACAGCATTGGAGCGTATGTAGTCATCTTTGAAGTTAGTTTCTTGAGGGAAAGCATCATGGTATCTTCTCAAAAGATTGTTTTTGCCCTCCTCGTCGTTATTCACAATGTAGACAGTTTTTGGCTGCCCTGTGCAAGCGGTTTGGAGCAAGAGTTTCGTAGTCAGGTCCGTATCTGGCAGCGAGTAGCCAACGACGTAAATCTCTTCGGCTGCTTTAAGATACTCCCGCGCTTTGCTCCACAAGGAGCGAATAGTCTGGTTTGCGTAGAAGCGGGATTTCTCAGCGACTGGAGGAATTATAAGAGCGACTTTATCAGATAAAAGTCGTTCTATATCCTTTTTAGAAGAGCCCGAATCTTGAGCAGCTTCATCTTCATCTACCATGTCATCATCAGGGGACATCTTATCCACATTCCGGAAGTAGATTTGCTCACCAGGGAACTGCTCTACTCCTGAGTAAAACCAGTTTATAGAGCCGTGAAGTTTGATCAAGCAAAAGGTGTCCTTCCAGTCACCTCCGAACGTTCCAGCTTCTCTTAAAAAGATTGTAGATAGAGGTATGTTATACAAACAGTAACAATCAAGCCTTTCGTCAGAATGGTAGCAAATTCTTTCGAGAACAGTGTCGTAGTTGAATGTTATAACTGGTGTCCTAGTTTGATGAAGCCAGGATGCTAATGGCTTCCATGTAGGAATTAAGTCATCATTTTGCTTAAAAGCCTTGGCCTCGCAATCTTGAATGTACCCTGCAAGCCATTTGGATATTTTCAAAAATACTGCCCATTCTTTCGGGGCTTCCCACGGCTCCTTCCACGGCTGGTCTTGCGCCAAATACGTCAGCAACAGCTCAGGATCGTTTAGGAGATGCTGATATTTAGGATCTTCTAAGTCTTTAAGCTCTGGGTCTTCCTTAATTTGCTTTTTAAGCGCATCAGCCAGCTCTCGGACAACCGGCATCTTATCAGAAACGGCTTTCGAGAAGCCTGAACCCAAGATCAGTAATCGCTTCTTGCTCTGAGCTTCAGTCATCAATATTCAGTCTAGCCGCGAACCTCTCCCTTTGCAAGAGGCTCTCCTTGACACAGCCCATATTCCCAAGTGTCACGGCATGAGCATTTCATCAAGACCAACATGCCCAAGTCTAAAATGGCCTTATCATCAGCCACGCCGTGCTGATCGCAATTGTAGCTATTGTCACAGGCAGCCCGACCTTCAGATACGTCCAGAAACATCAGCTATATCGAGAAAACGCCAGTGCTCACAACGCCCACAAGGATCGGCGGGCCTTCGACAGTGCTTCGGCGCACTATGGCAGCAGCTGAATTCAAGCGAGCGAAGAGAACGCAATCAAGGTCGCGACGAAGGCTGTGGAGATACTTATGAGATCATGAGAGCACTACGGCACCTCAAAGCGCCAGAGGTCCAGATACGAGTAAGCATTCAAGGACAAGCCCCTTGCGCTAAAAGCTTCCAAGCCGTGGTCAAAATCATAATGGCGATCATTGATAAGGCAATGAAACCCATTGAACTGCAGGGTTGCTGCTTAGTATATTGCAACCAGATATTAGGGATAGAGACCAGAAACACTGCTATGCTATACAGACTTAGTATTACCGTCTGGCGTGGGGCTTTGCTCCACACCCCTTGGGCGATATCCGCAGCAACTTCAAGCCCAAATCCTACTATAACAAGGATCAGCCCGACAAGAGCCAATTCTATGAACGTCTGAGACATCCTTGTCAGCCTCCCTTCTCCAGCTCACTAGCACTATAGCGTGGAGCAATCCATATATCAAGACCCGTAAAGATCGCCGAAAATAGCTGAGACAACCTCGCGCAACCGTTGCGCAAACTCCGTCTGCAAAAATCTCCCTGGGTCGCCCAGCGCGTCTTCAAGTCCCTCGTCGAAGGGGAGCTTCCCACTCACGCGAACAGAAGCGCCTGCCCTGTCACTCGATCTGCTCATGTTCTCGATGATCCCAAGCATAGGCACGTTCAGCTCTCTCAAGAGCGCAACAAGTTTGCCCACCGTCTCTTGAACGACGCGCGACGGCGTCGTCACCACGAGAAAGCGCGGGTTTTTCAGTAATCGGATCGCGTCGAGCGTCGTGTCCCCCATCCCCGGTGGCATATCAATTATCAGAAAATCGAGCTCCCCCCAACGCGTGATCGCCAACAGCTCTATCAGCGCGTTCGTCAGATCTGTCCCGCGCAGCGGCGCTGGGTTCTTCCCCGTGTAAAACACAAGAGACATAAACTCAATCCCGTGCACTGTGGGCGGAACGATCCCGCGCTCTTCTGTGGGCTGAATCTCTTGAGAAATCCCCAAAATAACATGCGTCGAGGGGCCATAGAAATCTAAATCTAAAAGCCCCACTCTGTGCCCCATCTCTGAGAGCACGAGCGCCAGCCCCACCGCGACCGTACTCTTGCCCACCCCGCCCTTGCCCGCCGCGACAGCAATAATTTTTTTTATGCTCTTTAGTCTCTCTTCAATGATCGCGATGCGCGGGTCCATCTCACTCTTCTCCCTTCAGAGAAGCCAGCCAGACCCCGCGCCCTTTGACTACTTCAAAATCGGGGCTGTGACAACTCGGACACCGAATATACGTGTGCGCGATCTCCGGGATGAAATGAATCGCCTCGGCGATTTCCGAGCTGAGCTGTTCAGTCTCGAAAGCCCATTTGGTCCCACACACGCGACAGCACAATTGTGCTCGCTCGACCTCAAGAACGACCTTCGCGTCGCGCATTCGAGAATCTTCTTGAGAGAGAATCTGTTCTAGCGCGAACTCAAAAATCTCTCTCTCGATCTGCTGCAGCTCGCCAAGCTTGATCGTGATCTCTTTTATGGAGCGCAATCTCTTCTCTTGCGCAGCCCTCTTTGCCGTCGCCACAACGGCTTCAGCCA
>JAWAFZ010000091.1:0-3812 GCA_038890155.1 Candidatus Caldarchaeum sp.
TGAGGTTTCGTAGTTCTCTAGACAATTGCTCGAGGTAGATGATTTCTCTAGACCTGGACCCCAGCTTGTCTAAGTAAATCCTCAGATGGGTGAACCTCCTAAGCAGGTCGGGTGGAACTAGCCTGGCTGAGACGGTCATCAAAACGGCTACGCCTTCGCCTGTGAGAAAGGTAGGACTCGGATACCGAAGGCTTGGTCAACCTCGAAGGCCAGCGTAAGCCCGCTGCGCTCGGCTCCTTTAAGCTTCATCACCTGAAGGGTGCGGAATATTCTTTCCCCGAACTCCTTGACGTTTAGGACGAAGTGGGCGTCGGATATGGACCTCAGCCTGAGCGAGAGGTCTGTGTTCAGAGCATGGGTGTGTATCGAGAGGAAGATAGTCTTACCCTCCGTGTCGACGATGTTCCTGACCACGGTGAAGAAGTTGAGGATGTCTGATGTCTGAGCGTTTGTAAGCAGGTAGGTCATGGAGTCGACGAAAAATATCTGTTCTTTTTCACGAGACCTTATGAAGGCTGTTATCAGCTTGAGCAGCTTAGCACTCTGGTCACTCATCCAAGTCATGTTTTTGACATGCATCTCGCCGATCTTGAGCCTGCCGGTGAGAAGATGGTAAGTCGTATCCCATGTCAAGGACTTCATGTCTTCCCTCACCCCTCTGATGCTCGACTCGGTTGTTAACAGGTAGCAGTTGAAGCCTGTGAGTAGGGCTCCGTAGCAGTATTGCATAACAAGCACCGACTTACCGCTGTCGTTGGGGCCTTCGATGAGACACAGCGATGGAGTTTTAATCGGCCCAATCTTCCTGTCAAGCTCGGGGTTGAAGCTCTTGATCGACCCGTCGGTCATTCAACCACCCCAAACTTAACTACAACCGGCATGAGTGGGTTGACCTGCTCGTCGACTACCACTACGGCTATCAGCGTCTCGCCCACGTTCCAGACTCCTTCAACGCCTGAGCTGAGGTCTATGGGGTCAAGCAGCTCTCCAGAGAAGCCGCCGTACCTAACTGCAGTTATGCGCCACGACGGCGGTGTAGAGCCCAAGTATTCCACATACCTTACCTTCTTGTTAGACCCTGTGTCAAAGTAGATTAAAAAAAGGTCTGAGGATAGTAGGTTCCTTACTCTAACGTCGCTGGGCCCGTTGTTGGTCAACTCAACCAACACAGCGTCCGGCTCCGCCGAGAGAACCCTAACCTCGTAGCTGTTTTTCGGACGGTGGTTGAGTCCTTCCGCCTGTTCCAGTATTACGCTCTCGATAGAATACACAGTGAACATCATCAGCTGGACGACCACCATGCTCGTCAACAAAACTATGGCAACAAGCCCGAAACCCGACATCTCTAATCACCAACGGAAAAGACGTGGTCGACCCTCGTGTACAAAGTGGACAATCTTATCAGATATTCTCCGCTGCCTAGAGGTTGTCTGAGCTTCACCGTTATCTTCACAGTTTCACCCCAGGACCATCCATTGTCATCGAAAACATCCTTAACCAGCTCGTAGCTCCAGCACGGGGGCTCGCCGCAGTATCTCGGGTTCTCGAGGAGTTGACGGCCAATTACGAAAACCTCCGTCATGGCTATCTCCGAATGCGAAAGCTTGACGAGGCCCGTGTTCTTCACCCAGAAATAGAGATGAGACTTGTTTTCACTGACGTGTATGAAGACGGGCTCCAGACGTGTCTGAACTTCTTTCCTTACGTAGACAAGCCTATCCCTGCCAGCCTGCTCCATCTCCCGTAAGACGTTGAACATGTTCGACGTGAAAGCCGAAGCAGCAAGAACGAGCGCCACAGCCACCATGGCCTCGGCCACGAGATATCCGCCCACCATCACTGCCTCCCTCCCCAGTTCTTCGAAAGCATTTTCAGGCTGCTCGACGCGCTGAGCAGCAGGAATGTTAGCGGGGACTCGTCGTTCTTGGAGAGCAGGTAGATCAGATATAGGACTATCAACACATCTGTGATACTGGGCTGAGCATCGTGTACCGGGTTCATCCTAGTCGAAGACTCTATGCTCGAGAGAAACTCAAGAGCCTCCTTGATGACTTCAACAAGATCCTTAGAGATGAGCTTCTTCCAAGCCAGCATGTTCACAAGCCTGAGCAGGTAATCCTTGCCAACTACGACGTTCATCAAATCAACGGCCGTCAACACTTGGATGAAGTAGCTCAGACTGTCTTGGTCCCTAACGCTGGCCTCCTCTTCTTCGTGTAGAATAACCTCCTGTTTGGAGAGGCTGAACTGCTCCGCATCAGTCGGCCGAGCAGCGCCCTTCTCCGGCTTTCTCTGCTCTAAAGCCTCATCAGCACGCACCGTTTGAGCTAGAATGTTGAACGGGTTTTCGGCCGAGTTCAGCATCTCGCGGATGTCTAATAAAGTCTTCTCCAAGGGCTCCCTAATTTTTTTAATCTCCTCCTCTATGCTCTTAAGGCGCTTATCTCCGGCTGATTGCTGGTCAGACAAGCGATTTCACCCCCGAGGGACAAACTTTCATGGTGCCTATGCCACTCAAAACCTAAATAAATCAATTACTAAAGTAAGATTAGAGTAAGACAATAATCCAAAAAAGTTCTAGAAAAATTTTAATCTATCCTCATACATCTACATGCTGCCCGAAAAATGAGTAATGAAAAAAGAATACAAAAAACAAAGAAAGGTCTGACGGGGCTAGAGACAGCGATAATACTGATAGCCTTCGTCATCGTGGCCAGCGCCTTCTCCTTCGCCGTCTTGAACCTAGGCCTTTTCACAACCCAGAAGACAGGCGAGGTGATGCAGGCGGGGTTGGAGGAGACGCTGGCCTCCATCGAGACAGCCGGTGCGGTGGTTGCGAAGAGCTCGGGCGGAAGCATCACAGAGATCGTGGTCTACATCAAATCTTCGGTTGGCAAGGGAGAGGTCGACGTCAGGGCTGGAAAGCTAGTCATAACGTATAGAGACAAGGGAACCTTCAAGGAGAACATCTATCCCAACAACTCGACGATCACGACTGTGTATCAAGTGACTGGAGACGGGGACACTGTGCTCGAGTACGGCGAAGTCTGGGCCGTGAAGATAAACGTGACGCAGATCTCGGGATCTGACCTTGACCCGAACGACGTCTTCAGCATCGAGATAAAGCCGCCGCAAGGCTCGCATCTGAAAGTTGAGAGGAGGCTGCCGCCGTCTTTCGACCCCGTCATGGACCTGACGTAAGCCTTAACCCCCTCCCTATTTTTTCCAAAGCTGTTTCGAACAGAAGGTCTGTTTTTACTTAAATTCCTCCGCTTCGTGTGTAGCCTTCGGGGAGTGGTGTGCTTCAGCCTGAGTCTCCGGCCTCGGTTATCAAGAAGCATGTTGAAGAAGCGTTCACGAAGCTTATACGTCAGGACCGTTCCGCCACGATGAAGAGATGCGACGTTGTTTACCTTCCGTCAAGCAGGCACGGAAGGTACATCGTCAACGTCCTCAACAAGACATTCACCGTGGAGCTTGACATAGGCTCGGTGGTTGACTTGACGCTTGGGAAGGAGGCGGGCGAGAAGCTTTCTTACATCTTGCTTGATTATCTTACAGGTGAGGGGCATTCAGCCGGTCCTGAGAACTGGATACCGGTTGAAACTATCTTGCTCCAGCCGAGCCACAAACATTACTACCAGAAAGCTGTCGTCAGGCCGTTGGAGAGGCTTTTCGGCTACGACAAAGAACTGTTCGAAGCTGTGGCGAGAAGGCTTATGGGCAGGAGAGAGAAGCTGGGTGGAACAGCGTATTCATTCCAGTTCCTCCCCAAGGTATACGCCCTTGTTCAGGTATGGGTTGGTAACACA
>JAWAFZ010000092.1:0-1473 GCA_038890155.1 Candidatus Caldarchaeum sp.
GGCCACGAGACCTGGATGAACCCTGTTCCGTTGGGGCTTCCCGCGCTTACCGGCGGGTCCCACTGCGTCAGATTTGCCTTGAAGTGAACAAGGAACACACAGACATTCGTCGCATTGTATTTATCGGCAAACCCTCCTATGAATGTGCCGTTTGCAGGTGTCGTAAACCCGGAAAAAGGCACTCCGTTCCAAGAATCTGTTACTATCTTCAGCCAAGCGCTGTAGGTTGTCTGAGCCTGAGTCGTCAGAACAGCTGCTCCAAGGAAAGCCGTCGGCAAAGCCAGCAGCAAAGCTAGCAAAACTGCTTGACTTTTTCCAATCATCGCCAAACCAGCCATCCAGCCCATATATAACCTATCCCTGTCTAGAACGAGTCCAACTATCTGTAGGCAGTTTCCAGCGTCTTTTCTTGAAAATTCCACCGTAATACCAAAAATATAAAAACAACACGAAAAACCCATCTAAAACGTCTCAAAACAGGAAAAAACAGCGTTCTAAAAAATAGAACCATTAGAGGAACGCGGCAGAACCACCTCCTCCCACCGACACCGTCGGCCAACCACAACCCATGAAAGAACCCAATAACATTAAACCACCAGAGCCGACGGCCATCCGCCTCAAGAAAACCATCTTCAAGCTGCTGAGGATGAGGAGTTCAGGTACGCGTTGGCAGGACTCCTAGGAATAGACAGACACGGGGCGGAGCTCGTAAGCCTTAGCTGAGAGAGGACATGATAGCAGGGTTCAGGAGACACGACGAGATAGGCCTTTTTCAACAGACCGGTGTCAACGAGCTATTCAAGCCTAGGCGGGGTGATGCGACGGTATATGGCATGTTGTCTGCTACGTATCCACTCAACCATCGAACGATACAACATACGTGTCTCCCTACAACCCATCCTCCTAGACGTAGTCTTCACAGCCCGTCGCTACAGTCTGTTGAAACGCGCTTCACGTTAACAACTTCCTAAACCACAGCCTCCCTTATCTCCGGGCCTAAAACCAGCCTCACATCATTCTCCACACACTCCGTCCTAAGCCTCTCCGCAACATCTCCAGACATTTTTCCAACACACAAAAGCACAAACACAGGCTTACGCTGGTAAATGCCAGAAACCAGCTCAACCTTCATAAGAAGGTCCGCCAACTCCCTCTGAGCATTCTCCCAGCTCTCAACTACGGACGTAGCTTCACCTACCACGAGCGGGTCTTCGCAGAAAATATCTACCTCTACAGGCCTTCCTTCAGAGACAAATACTTTTCGAACAACCTCCCTCCAGCCATAGCCAAGCTCGTCTAGCAAAAGCTGCGTAAAAGATCTCGAGTAGTCTTCAAAAGTTATGTGAAGCGCTTTCCTGAGCCCCTCGAATCCTGAACGCACGTATCTCTCAAGCCGGAAGTGAGACTCCCACAGCTTGTTCTGGCCTTCCCTCAGGCTTCTAACCTCCTCCCACAGCTTGTTCTGGCCTTCCC
>JAWAFZ010000092.1:1573-3782 GCA_038890155.1 Candidatus Caldarchaeum sp.
AGCGCTTTCCTGAGCCCCTCGAATCCTGAACGCACGTATCTCTCAAGCCGGAAGTGAGACTCCCACAGCTTGTTCTGGCCTTCCCTCAGGCTTCTAACCTCCTCCCACAGCTTGTTCTGGCCTTCCCAAAGCCTCTCCTGACCCTCCCTAAGGCTTCTAACTTCTTCCCACAGCTTGTTCTGGCCTTCCCTCAGGCTTTTAACCTCCTCCCATAGCCTTTCCTGACCCTGCCACAGCTTCTCCTGCCCCTCCCTAAGATCCTTTACCTCCTGCCAAAGCTTCCGTATCTCCTCCTCTATTGAAGCAAGCCTCCTGAGTATTTCATCCAAACCAAGGTAGCCTGCCACGGTGTAGCGGAACTCGACGTCCTTCTCCAGCAGTTGTATGAACTGTTTCTTCAGCTTTTGGGCCATAGATGCCTGTCTAAGCTTATTTGATGTTTCCTTGTTATAAGGTTTACAGCGTGTGTTTCATCGGTTTTGCGGTGACGGCTGGGGATGCTGAAAAGATCCATCTCACACAAATTGAGGCTGAATAAGAGGTTCTTCCACTAGGCTACGGCGGCGGAAATATTTCAGTTAGCTGTATTGTTGCGAAGACCTGCCGCGCGCCTTCTCCATCGAAACCTCCACAGTCCCAGCCGCCGGTGAAAACCGGGTTTTTTAGCCCTTCCTTACAGGCTGTAAGTTGTTGAATGTGTTGGCTATCTCTCGTCATTTGCCGCATCCTACGCAGAGGAAGAGGCCTTAGGGGCTGCGAAACAGCTGGAAGACGAGGGTTAGGAAACCGGCTCACAGCCAGCTAACGAGGGCATTTTTAAACCGTTAAAAGTGGTCCTTTGGGTTGAAGAACATAGAGGGAGGGCTTGGTGGTTTGAGCAGGCTGAGGCAGGCCTGAAGACAGCCCGCGACTGTTTGGAGGACGGCAACTTCTACGCAACAGCCTTCAGCCAGCAAGCGGCGGAAAAATCCTTGAAAGGTCTGCTGTACTCCAAGGGCTATAGAGCTTTGATAACCCATTCTGTGACGGAGCTAGGCTACACCGCTGAGGAGTTTGAGGAAATGGTTTTCAGAAGAAGCCCATTTATTCAGATGGTAGTTGAGACCGGGAGGATACTTTATAAAACAGAGAGGGGGGCGGGAATTTTAGAAAAGGCTAAACAACTTCTATCACAGTAGGCTCTGAGTACGCAGACCTTCAAACCGTTGTGCGTGAATCTTTGACTTGGTTATCTGTTGGTTGTACGGGATGATGACGAAAAGCCATTAGATGGGGGGAATGGCGGGTCGAGGCTTTGGATGACGGGAACTTCTCGAGAGTAAGTTGTGGATGTTGGGTAGCTGGGTTGCGGGGAAGCGTTTAGTTGTTGTGGTGGTTTGTAAATAAAAATGGGGGTTGGTGTGTTAAGCTATGCTAACGGTGCTTCAAGCGGTGCTTCTGCTGGCTGTATTCGTGTGATGGTTTGGCTGCCTCCGACTCCCATCGAGACCTCTATCACCCTGATGCTGGCTAGGTTGGCCGTTGTTGCTGGGAACTGGTTTCTCAGGTTCTCCCTTATGACTCTCATTAGCTGTATGTTGTTGAACGTGCCGGCGGACAGGTCTGTTTTGTTGAGGGGGTTGATGGCTACGACCATCTCGAGGTCTGTTCCTATGAGGTGTCTCGGTATCTGTCCTGTGGGGTCTCGGAGTATCTGGAGCCTTATCTTGTTGACGATTGACTCGTAGGTGTGTATGGCTTGGACTTCTAGGGGTAGCTTGGTCTGGGATGTGCCGTTGCCTATCGGCTGCCTGATTATCAGGGCTCCCTTCCAGAACAGCTGGTTGTCGGCCCCAACCGGCGACAGACTTGCCCTCACAAAGGAGTTCAAGTCATCGCAAGATGTAAAGGTTGTCTGTGAAACACCTATCGGCCCGATCAAAAACGGCGAGAACACATTATTGACCGCTTGGTAGTTAGTCCATTCACCTAGGGGCGTGACTTCGACGGCGAACTCAACATATACGTCGACGGTGAGAGCTAGTGTTGGTAGCGTTCTGTCGGTGTTTCTTATTATGATGTTGGTGGCGTATCCGCCCTGCTTGATGGCTGGAACGCTTGTGAGAGGGTCTGTGTTTGGCGCCGACCCCGCTTTGAGGTCTATGGGGGTGAAGCCGCAGACGAGCGGCACTGTGTAGACGTAGTAGCCGCCGTAGCAGACACGCATAGA
>JAWAFZ010000093.1:0-3622 GCA_038890155.1 Candidatus Caldarchaeum sp.
GGAAGAACCCTACCAACAACATCAAAGTTCTAAAGCGCATCGGTGTCACCTCCTAATCGCAACTGGGCAAGACAAAGACCCAAGGGGAATTACAAGAGAAGCCGCCCCAATACGCAGGAAAGAAGGGGTGTCCAAGAAGATGGTCTTGGTCATCCCTGTCTGCGGCCAAACGACCAAGGCCGCACCGACTCCGAGAAGCTTCACTATGCGCAGCGTGGTGATCCTTCCTTCCGATGTTTCAGTTATGCGCTGCCACGGGGATTCTCCACGCTGACGCGAATCCCCGCGAGCTTGCTCATCGTCAGGGTGGGGAATTGCCCGTAGACACTCTGGGAAGCCCCAAGCAGAAGCCCTATGACGAAACCGACTGCACCCCATCACCGGAACATGCCAAACCTCCTTTCCTAGGGCTGAGGAGTGATAGTCAGATAATCGAAGTTGACCGTAACTGCTGCCCAGGGGAAGAGCTCGAACGTCCCGATCCCCAAGGCCACTTGCCCGAAAGCCGGCCCGTCTGCCAACAAGAACGCCGTCCGCTTCTCCACAGTGTTGATAAAGAGCTTGGCCGTCTGGCCCCGCACCTCGATCTTGAGCTCATTAAAGCTAGTGCCCTGATTGACATCGAAGTCCCACGTCCAGGGGATGATCTCGACGCCGGGGTGGCTGAGGGTGCCCATAGGGCGCGGGCCGGGGGCAGGGAACTTGAACAGCCCGTAGTATCCTGCGGTAGAGACGGCAAACCAATAGAAGACCGAGCCCTGGGCGCGGAAGACAATCCCGTAGACGACAGCAAGATTGGGGTTACCCACAGGGCCTCTACTCATGCGCGCTCTTATTGTGGCGTCGAAGTTGGTGTATGAGTCTGATGGCCCGCAGTAGAAGAGAATATTTGGTGGCCCCACCCAGACACTGAGCGCGTTCCCGTCCCTGGCGAAGGAATCGTTGACAAGAGCGATCCCAATCGTACCGGGGACAACGCATGGAGGGGCCCACGGCGGCATGGTATTAAAGTCATAGGTGACAGACTGTTGTGCGTGCGAACTTGCAGCGGCCACGAGCACGACCAAGGCCGTGCCGACTCCGAAAAGCTTTACGACGCGCAGCATCGTTGATCCCTCCTTCGGATGTTTCAGCTATGTCCGCGCTGCTGCGCTTGTGTGATGAGCGAACCCCTCAACCTGCGGGGCACCTCCTGCACGTGCTGCGCCCGCCTTCTACCACAGAGCTCAACGGTTCCCATGCTACCTTATACAATTACAATGGGCGACTTAGTTCAGGCTCCTATGCCGCTGCAGCCCTTGCCTATAGGTCAATATGCATGGCATTCCCTGCGCGATGTGCATTCTAGGCTCATATGACGCTTACTAGACTGTTTCTGCGCCCAGATTCGGCTGGTCTATATGGGCTTATCTGCACCTCTCTCCCGCAGCGCTGTTATAGTTGCCTCTGCCGTTACCTGCCACACTATTCCCTCTGCACTCGACAATGTTGTAAGGAGATTCAGCGTAGATGCCCCAATCGGAGTTATTGTAGATCTCATTATTAAGAATCCACGCCCGAGCTGAGTGACCTACAATGATCCCACTTTGCCGATTGTTAGAAACCACGGAGTTGTTGATGGTAAGTAGAGCGCTAATGGCTGCGACGATCCCGACATTCCCATTACCTATGATCTGGGAATTGCTGACGATGATCTTACTCGAGTCAGAGGCCTCGATACCAGGGGCGCTCCAGTTATCATTCATGGCTGATCCTATGAGCGTGATCTGCGCTGAGTCGTCAGCCGTGACGCCACCTGCATTTCTTAAAAACTCACAATCCTTAACCATAACGCTGGCGTCTTGATCAGCATAGAGCCCCGAGCTGTCAAAGCGGCGGACGGTGATACCTTCAAGCCGCACTTTTGCATCACCAGTGACCCTGATCCCATTAGCTCTGCTTGCGAGATAACCATCAAGAACCGTTTGGGAAGCTCCAGCACCTTTCAGAGTCAACGACTTATTAATGGATAAACCTTCGCTGTAGATTCCTCTATTAATCTGGATCAAGCTGTTCTCAGGTGCATTATCAATCGCCTTTTGAATGCTCTGGTAATTACAACCCGAAGGGCAGACCGTGATCACTTGAGTCGGCGGCCCACCTGCCCCCGTCAAATCGCCCACATACCACAGCATAATGTTATTGTGAGGGTAGGAATCCGAGGCGATAAGGCTTCCGTCTGGACTAAAATCCAAGTAGTCAGGGTAAACATAAGGATAAGGGATTTGCAGGGTACGCACGAGATTGCCATTCATATCCAGGAACGTGATTGCGCCTAAAATACCCTCCAGCTTGCATGAATATTGGGTGGTATCCGTACATGTGCTCGCAGCGATTAAATTCCCGTCAGGGCTTAAGACGAACTTTACAATCCTTGTTCCGCGTCCTTGAGAAGGATTTCCAGCATTAGGAAGATCAATATATTGCCTTACGTCGCCTGTGGCGACATCCCACACCACGATCAAGGTGATTTGTGTACTCGCAATTAACAACTGACCATCGGGACTGAAGGCTACTGAATTGGGATACTCCATGAAATATCTGTTGTCCTCGAATTCGCGTATCAGACTGCCGTTGTGCACGTTCCACAGCTTGATTTCGCCCTTCTTATAACAGCACTGCTCAGCGCTGACAGCAAGCATGGAACTGTTTGGGCTGAAGGCTATGGAGGTAATGTTTAACCCAGAGCGGGCAGGGAAACTGCGCACCTCCTGCTTTGCACTCACATCCCACAGCCTGACATAGTTATCCTTAGACGAGTACGAGGCGGCAAACCACCGCCCATCGGGGCTAAAGGCCACTTGACGAAAAGCCACTATGCTGCCGTCGTAAATAAAAACCTCTTTACCTGTAGTCACATTCCACCAAAAGATACGGGCGCCGTCCGTGCAGCCCAGCAAGCTACCATCCGGGCTGAATGCAAGAGAGATACAGCCTCTTCGGCCGTGATAGCGCACTATTCGGCCGTTGATTACGTCCCACAATGCACTTCCAGTAGCTAGCAGCAATCCGTCTGGGCTGAAGGCAACTGGACCCCTGTCGTCAAGCGTGCAGAAAGTATAAGGTTGCGTAGGCGGGCAGCTCACGTTCCGATAGCTCTGTTGCGCCATGCTGACTTGCCCGACATTCCCCGCAGCCAAGGCCAACGCGACCAAGGCCGCCCCGATCCCGAGAAGCTTCACTACGCGCATCATTGTTGATCCCTCCTTCGGCGGGGGTGCGCTTGCCCCCATCTGACCTTAATTATAGCACGAGGATGTTCGAAATCTGTGAAGTGACGATTCTCTAGACCAGATCAGCACTATCCCCAAATTTTCTCGCTCTACCCCCGCAAAAGCCCGTTTTGGGGCTTTTTTAAGGTTTCTCTCAGATCGTGCTTGCTATCGGAGAAAGCAAAAACACACTAAACGTTTGTTCAAAAATATGGGCTACCTGGGAAGTTCGTCACCTTGCGGGGATTGTGCTGATGGGAAGGACAATATCTTGAAATTTTTGCGCTGCCCTCGCCCGCGGCCTTCAGGGCAGCCTCCGGACTTTAAGGTTTCGCAAGAAAATACCCTTCTGATCTCACAAAGGCACTAAG
>JAWAFZ010000094.1:0-3593 GCA_038890155.1 Candidatus Caldarchaeum sp.
ACTGTTTTGAACAGCTTGGTGAAAAAGTCGTTGCCCAGCGTAATCACCTCTATCGAGCCATCGTAGACGTCCACCAGCGCTATGCCGACGAACCTGACGAGGGGGTTCTCACGAGACCACGGAGTCTTGTCGGTTGGCAGGGAAATGATGAGCGGCATCATCCAGTAGGTTTTGACGCCGTCGGTCACCGGAAACATGTCCACGTAATCATTTCCAAGGAAGTATGTGAAGTAGGGGAAGAGTAGCGATACTCTGTCGTGGACGTCTCGATACCTTAGGAGGGTTATGCTGCGGTCTGGGTAGCTGAGGAAGAAGGTGATGTCGTACAGCCAGCTTAGCGGGGGCCCTACCAAGACTCCGCCCTTGCCGTTGTAGACGGCTCTACCTATCTCGTCGGGCGTTTCCTTCCCCTGTATGATGGCGGCCCATGTTGCTGAGAAGAGGCTTCGGGCTCCCCCCTCACCGTAGTATATTCTCCTCTCCTTGAAGAACTGGGAGCTGTCGACCACTTCCCCCGTGTGGGCGTTGAGCATCAGGAATCCTTGGGGAATGTGGGTGTAGACGAGATGCCTGTTGTACCAAAGGTCGGCGCTTGTCACCGTGGCCGGCAGGACGGGTTTCATCGAGGCGCTCCAGTAGAGCGTGCCGTTGAACCGCAGTATGTCCGAGTCTTCAAAATCTATGTAGGGGATGAGACCGATCTCGGGCCTGAGTTTGGCGAAGGCTGCGCTCCAGTCCCACAGCCTTGTTCGTTCAAGTATTTTCATGCTTGACCGGGTGATCGAGTCGACTTCAGACTCCTCTATTTCCATCTTGCTGAAGTTGTAAGGGAGAACCTTCACGTTCAAATCTGACAAGTATCTGTTGACCGTGATCTCCTGCATCACATAGGGACCTCTGTACTCGATCTTCTGAGCGTCTGCGATTGTGTTCTGAACAGTCACGATGGAGGCTGTTGAAAGAGCGATGATGATAATCAGCCCCGCTCTGAGGTAGATGTTGTTCAACAACCTTCTTCCAGAGTAGTCTAAGTATCCGTAGAAGGCTAAAACTCCTGAAGCCAAGAAGCATGCAATTATCAGCACGCGTGTGTTGTAGTCGATGTAGGTGCTGAAGAAGAGGTTGAAACCGGTCCATGCAAGACCCAGCGCTGCGAGGAATTGTATGGTCGAAGCTTTGATTGTTATCATGCCCGTCTCGCCGAAGGAGATCAAGGCTTTTGTGAAAACCTTGACTATGTTCGTCAACCCGATTAGAAGTAGCAGCCTTACGCCGATGGCGCTGAATAGAGGAGGTATCAGGAGTATGAGGGCTGGAGAAGATTGGATTACTGCTTCTGCGCCTGTTGTCTCGCTAGGCTTGAAGAATGTGAAGGGGAGTAGGAAGATTCGGTATATCTCGCCTATGCCTGTCTCCCAACCGTTTAGCCAAGCTAGGAAAGACATGCCGAAAACGCTGTTTGAAAACAGAAAGGTTCCGAGCAGAAGCTTAGTCAACTGCCAAGCTGTGAAGGTCTGAACCGAGAGGCGTAACCTTTCGAAGTCAAGCATCCTAGTTGAAAAACCACCACGGAGCATGATGAGTAAAGATCGTAGCGCCCATATCGTCACCGATTTCCTCGACCTGAAATCCAGCCTGAACAACGCTATGAACGAGAGCACGAGGCCTCCAACGATGGAGAAGTAGAAGGGTCTTATGAAGAGGTCTCCGAACTCTACGATGTTAAGGTAGACGTTCAGGAATGAGCTTCCCACCAATCCGGTCAGAAGGAACGCCACCAGAGCGACGGCAAGCGCCGCCGTGAACCGCGTCCTCCTACCCCTCGACACGTACACCAAATCTAAACACTGGAAAGAGGGTCGAACGGCGTGTATTATAGCTTATTCCAAATTAGGCTAGTACTCCAACCCCTTTCGCAACCCTAGGTAGACAGCAAAAGCTAGGGCTGGAATCATTAACAACGCTGCAAGCGTGTTCGCCAGTGGAATCGTTGGCTGAGGCTGCTTCAACACCTCGTTAAGGTATGCGACGTAGTCCGATAGCCATCTCTCGGACACGGCCGAAGCTCCTGTTAAAACCTGCCAGCCGACCGAGACCGTTGGCGTTGAGAAGCTCAGTAAAAACCCGTAAGCACCTGCTGGAAAAGCCGCTACAACGAGTGTTAGGCAGGCGGCGGCTAGGCCGGCGGGCTTGTTCACGGCGGTTAGCCTAGTTAGGCTGTATGCTGTGAGGCATGCGAGCGCTGGTACTGCCTGGGCTAGGAACCTGTACTCGAAGTGTGTGAAGAAGAATACATAGGGTATGGAGACTCCTCCCCAGATGACCAAGGGCCTTGCTTCGACGACTCGGTTTTTCAACACGAGCACGCCGCCCAGCAGCGATAGAGCTAGGATCGGCGTCGTCAGAAGCTGGGGGGTTGTGCTAGCCCAGACCGACGCCCGCTCAAAGGCGCCCAACCCGGTGCGAGCTATGTCGTTTCTAACCATGATGGAGTGAGCAACAGGTCTTGACAGAACCCCTCTTCCAGCTATCTGGTACTCATCCCCGAGCCTAACGTTGTCGAGAAAGTACGGGTAAAGGACGATAATGCATAAAACAACAGCTAGTAGGATGTCGAAGAATCTCTCCTCGATGCTCGGCCTGCGGGATACGAGGTTTTTCTGCTCAGCTATCTTGTACACAACCAACGTTGCGAACAACGCTACAAACGTAATGAAAACAGGGAACACCCTGTCTAGCAAAACAACTGTGGCGATGTCGGACAGGTATTGGAGAAACACTTCCTGGGTGAGTGAGACGGCGAGGTAGGCCGTCAAGCCTAGGAGGACGAGTGCTAGGACCTTGAGAAGCCTCGAAGTCTTTGCAACCCAGATGAGAAACAACGCCAAGACAGGTATGAGGAGGAGGTTCTGGTCCCTCGCCAGTATGGCGGCTGACATGAGGATTCCTGAAAGCCACATGTAAGGACCGTATCTCAGGCCTAGGGAGAAGGACGCCAGCGCTAGAAAAGCTAGGATAGAGCCCAGCGAATCTGTCAGGATGTAGGAGGTTGTCAGGACGAAGTAGTCATGCACAACCAGCATCAGGGCGGTGAGGAAGCCTGTCAAAAAACTCTTGAAGATCTTTGAAGTTAGGAGGAAGATGGCCACGACGCCGGCCGACACCGTCAAGGGTGATATTAGCCTAGCTGTCTCGACCGGCAGGCCCGCCGTGTAAAGGAGAGCGAGAAGCCACCAGAAAAGCGGAGGCCTCTCCTCGGCGTAGGGCCCCCTTGCTTGGCTTGGTTCTATCCGGCCGCTGGCTATGAGGGCGTTGTTTATGTATGCTTTGTCGTCCCAGAAGGGTGCTTCGTTGACGAGGGCTGGAGGGAGGTAGAACGCTAGTGAAAGAAGAAAAACAGCCAGCGATAGAATGTAGTGTTTACGGGTTTTCAGCGATAGCTCGACTCCATGCAGCATGGTCAAGACTAAGCAGCTGCCTTCAACCTAAGCGTACTTGCCGCAGCTGTAGCAGTACCATCTCTGGTACTGTTCTATCCACGTAAGGTCTTTGCCGCACGTCGGGCAGGGATACTTCTCCTTCCGACCCTTCCC
>JAWAFZ010000095.1:0-3586 GCA_038890155.1 Candidatus Caldarchaeum sp.
TTTCGTGGATGAATCGGCCCAGCTCGACGTACTCAGAAGTGTGCTCCATGTCTAAGTCTTTGCTAAAGAGCCAGAGCTTGCGCGGGCAGACCAGATAATAATTGACTTGCGTGCCGGTGAAGAGAGGCGAAAGAATCAGTGAGTTGTTCATGCTTACCCCCAACCGTTATAAAATACCTAGATTATTCCTATCTCGGGATTGTGCCATGATGTGCTCACTAGCAACCCTTTTGGATAAACGTATTCATAGTCGGCGAAATAGATATCTCGGCACCAACGAATCAATCTTTTTCTCTGTTCATCGCACAGATCTGGCAGATCTCTCACCCACCACTCAACTGGCTGGTGATCACGTCCTTCCTCCTTAACAACATGAATAAGAGGAATTGCTACGACAAACTTAGTAAGCACTTCTTTCTTGAAGAGCGTGTAGAGCCTCTTTTCGTCTGAGTGTTTTTTGAAGAAATTGACGACCTCTTCCATGAAGCGGTTCTTGTGTTGGCTTGGAATTACCGGGATCGTGTAGATTTCTCTGAACATTTTTTGTGCATCGTTGAGCTGGTCTGACATATAGCCGGCATCAAGGATATCTTTCGTTTGTCTAAATTTCGTCAGGTAACTGTGGTCATCGGGGAGATCATAAAGCGTTTCGACCAAAGTAAACTTGTCATATTCAGAAAGAGTTACTTGGAACTCTCGCGATCCAGGCACCGCGACTGGGTTCACATCTTCTGATTTATCGCGCTTACGACCTCGCACTTTTTTCTGCGGGTCTTCCTGGCTGCCAAACACTTCTTCGATCACGGCTTCTATTCGCTCCTCTGCTTGTGGGTGATCCTTCCTTTTTCCTACCAGCCAGTCCCTATAATCTTCTTTCAGCTGATTAGAGCTTTTATCCCGCAGGAGTTTGAGCGTTAATAGGACGAGGTCGTTATCATACACGTAGTGCTGTCCTGAGTGTAGACCATGCCTAAAAACCCAAATATACGCATTCGGATTTGCAATTTCGGGAATTTCTTTGGGCTTCATCATTGGACCATACCTTCTTAGCACTCTCCCCATCCTCTGAACGAGCGCGTCCAGAGGAGCGATCTCCGTGAAGAGAACATCCGCATCAATATCCAGCGACGCTTCAACGACTTGCGTTGCCACCAGGAGTTTGCCCTCGTTTTCGGAATCAGGTTTGGGATTCTGAAACTCGCCGACTATTTGCCTGGCTTTATCGCCGCAAATTTGGGTTTCTAAATCGCTGCGGTCAGCTGGCGTGAAGCGAGAATGCAAAAGCCAAAGTTTATTCCGAAGGGTTTGATAGTCCGCGCTTCCCTCGATTAATTCCTTGAGCTTACTAAAAATCTCCTGGGCCTGCTTTACCGTGTTAGCAATTACTAATACACGCTTGGCTTCTTTTGCTGTCTTCAGGATCTCGCTGAGCTTATCTTTGGGCACGGTGAAATCAGGCTTACTTTCATCGGCAGCGTTTTCTATCAGCTCAACCTTTAGGCGGTGCTTTGTAAGCCGTTCAAATTTATCTTTTTCTTCCTGATACACATTCAGCAGCTTGTAGTTTTGCTGTCCAATAACCCGATCTATTTCGTCCTTAACAAATTGGGGGAGCGTGGCCGTCATGAGCAAGAACTTGCCTCCCATGTGCACGATATCTTCTATGAACTTGACGATGATAGCTGCCGCGCGGGGATCATATGCCTGGACTTCATCAATGACGAGGCGAGAATAAGAAAAAGTAGCGTAGATTTTTTCATATCCAGGTGGTCGCACGGCATAAGGGAAGAACTGATCGCCTGTGGCAATCAACACTGGATGAGCCAGCTGTCGCGCCAGATCGTAGGACTTTAGGCTCGCTTGTGCCTCGCCACCATCTCCCAGCAAGTACACATCGGCATCGGAATGGAGCAATCCCACTTTCTCATCGCCCGACTGATCTTGGAAAATTTGTTTGGCGCGCTCGAATATCTGATTCACGGCAGCGCGGAGCGGTAGCGTGTAAAAGAACTTCTCACTACTGGACCACAGAAAAGCAAATTCTGTTTTGCCATAGCCTGTGGGTGCGACAAGAACAACGTTCTGGTCTCTTAAGTCCTCTAGCTTTTCAAGCTGCCATATACTTTTGGCACCCATCGTCTTTGCTTTCTCCTCGATCCGTGATTTGACATTCTGCTTGATTACATTAAGACTCACGTTTTGATCTTCGGGCTTATACTTCTCACCTTCTTCCTCACAAAACGATGCGAAGTGGTCGGAGCGCAACAAGAATCCAGAGATGAGAATCCAATCCCTCAATTTGCTCTCGTCAATGTCTACTCGTTTTGGCAGCCAGTAGAGTTGATATGGGGGCCGGGCATATTCCACAAGAGGCACCCCGTTTTGCAAGCCCTTGGCCATCTCGCTGTTAAAGCAGATGAGGGTATGCCAATCCTCATTTAGCTTCTTTATTTCTTCGATAAGGTTTTCTTGTAACCGTGTAATGTATCCTTTGCTTTCCAACTCGCGACACAGATCGCCAAGCTTCCGATTACTGAGCCACTCGATAAACTCCTCCCTCCAGTGATGGTACGCCACCGCAGAGAGTACAAAACGCAGATAGTCTTCTTGATCTTGCTCTGAATCCTTGATGTGCTCGCGCAACTTGTCAAGATCAATCCAGAGAACGGAGAATAGCGAATGAGGGACATTGTAGTAAGGATAGGAAGGCTCATAAGATTTGTTCTTAAGGGCGCGAATCTGGAAAGCGGGTAAAACCTTTCCGAAATCGTGGCAAATGATCGCAAGCTTAATAATTTCGCGTAAATCGCTTTCAACATGTTCTTTGAGATGATCAAAAACCTCGAGCAAGTCCTTTATGTGCTCAGACAGTCGTACTGGAGTGCTGCTGGCTCTTTCGCTGCTCTTGGCCCATATCTCGCTCATAGCTCACCTCGAAGTTCGCAAGAAATATGGGAAGCCCTATGCTGTCGTCGTAATGAAATTTGCCCTCCCTGACCAGACCATCATTGAGCTTCGCCCTCATGTATTCAAATATGCGCTGGCCATGACGGTTCAACGTTCGGTCGAAATCAACGACAGTCCAGAAGGTGGGGACATTGTAGAGCAACCCTTCAGATCTCTTAAAGGGACTCTTTTCCGTACCTCCTGCATCGTTCATAAAGATCTTCTCAGGAATCCAAAAAAAATGCTGGAAATTCCTATCAACCCTCTTTACTGGGAATTTCGACAACTCCTCGACCTCCGACAGTTCTTCAATAACGATCCAGTCCTCAGCCCGTCCCAAGTGAAGGATTTCTAACCGCCGAACGGGATTCTCCAGCGATGATCGTATGAATTCAAGAAAATCTTTGTTATCGTGTGCCAAGTGTATCGCGAGCCGGACATCGTTCAGCACATCAATCGAGATAGGTGATTGTCCGCCGATGTGTTCGATATGGCCTCCGACGCTTCGATTCTCAACATACCCAAAGCGATCTATATGGGCAGATTTTGAGAGATTCCGGAACCAGATATACTCGGTCGTTTTGCTTGCAAACCGACCGGCGATAGAGATCTTAATCTTCTTCAGTTCACCGTAAAGCAC
>JAWAFZ010000096.1:0-3472 GCA_038890155.1 Candidatus Caldarchaeum sp.
GATTATGGAGGCGATGCGTGGGGCTAGGTGGGTTAGAGTGTCTTCGCCTAACGGTACCGACGTCCGGCTGTGTATCGAGGGCAGGGAATGCTTGCCCGTGATGCCTGTGATGAAGAGGGCGGCGATACAGGCGGCCATGCCTATTCCGCTGTGGGGTGAGTTGAACTGGGCGCCTGTGGAAGAGCTCACCGAGGGGCGGGTGGTCGTGGATGGCATCCTGATGAGATGGGGGCACGAGTCTGCTGTCAGCAGCCCCGTCGAGTGGACAGTGAAGAACGGCCGCATCGTAGAGGTCAGGGGCGGCAGGGAGGCTGATGAATTTCTGAAAACTCTGGAGACAGCCGACCCCAACGCATACGTTGTGGGCGAGCTGGGGATAGGTGCAAGCCACAAGGCTAGACTCGGAACGATGGAGGAGAAAGGTAGGCTTGGAACGGTTCACCTCGGCGTCGGCAGCAACAAAGGTGTCTACCCTGGCGGGAGGAACGTAAGCACGATTCATGGAGACGGCTCTGTACGGAATGTGAAGGTGGAGGTTGACGGCCGCCTGATAATCGACGGCGAGAGACTGCTAGTCTAAATACATACATTAAAATAACGCAGTAATCGAGTCGGGTGTGCCATGATCGGGTTAGGCCTTGGATACGATGCTGACTTGACTGTGCGGGATATGGTTCCATGGGTTCAGGAGGCTGAGAGAAGAGGTTTCGAGATAGCTTTCTTCTCAGAGACAATCATGACTTTGAGGGATGCTGTGTCGGCGTTGACGGCTTTCGCTTTATCGACTCAGAGAATCAAGCTGGGATGCACGCAGATCGTGAGGCTGAGGACTCCGCTGGTGTTGGCTCAAACCTTCGCTTCGCTGGATGAGGTCTCCGACAAACGGGTGATGGTCTCGCTTGGAGCGTGCACCGAGAGCCATGCTAGGAAGAACGGGCTGGAGCATCAAAACCCAGCCGAAACCCTCCGAGAATATATTCGTGTCGTCAAGATGTTTCTCAGGGGAGACGTTGTGAACTACTCAGGCAAATACCTTAACGTCGTCAACAGCAATCTGAGCTTTAAACCGCCCCGTCCAAACCTACCTATCTACGTTGCAGCAACTAGCAAAACCGGTCTCCAAATAGCCGGGGAGCTTGCTGACGGTGTGTTGCTCAACGCAACTACCTCGGCTGAATACTGTAAAAACGCTTTGCGAATCGTGAGAGAAAGCGCCGAGAAAGCTGGGCGAAACCCTGATGAGATTAAGGTTGCGGGGCTTGTAGTCTCAGCTGTTTCGAGCGACAGGAAAGAAGCCCTAGATCAGGTTAGGAAGGAGGTCGCCAGCAAGTTCGACCCGCTGCAGGTTGACTTCGCAGTAAGGCCTAGGATGCGCGTCGGCGAGCCTTACGTCAGCGAGGAGATCATCCAGAAGCTTCTCAATTCTCATAGGGAAGGGGGGTTCGAGAAGCTGATGAGGGACATTCCCGAGGATGTGCTGCGTGGCTTGACTGCTGTTGGTACGGCTGAGGAGGTTAGGGAGAGGATAGAGCAGTACAGGAAGGCCGGCGTAACTCTACCCATCGTTCGGCCTGCCACTAGGAAGGTCATGAAGTCGACGATTGACGCTGTCGCACCCAAGCCCTAAAAAATTTTCCTATTTTTCAGTGTTTTGTGGACAGTCTCAGGCAATAGGTAGGCTTGGTTGACTGGTATTCCCACGGCATCCTCTAAAGCGTTCGCCAGCGCTGACAACGGTGCTCCTCCGCCTTCGCCCACGCCTCTAGAGCCGTAAGCAGAGAAAAGCGACGGCGTTATGAAGAGTTCAAACTTTACTTTGTCGGATGTTGGGAGGTCAGCCGCCGTAGGGGCTAGGTAATCCATGAAAGTTGACGTTAGGAGCTGCCCGTTCGAGTCGTATTGCATGTTCTCGAAAAGGGCCCCTGCGTACTGGTGGAACCACGCGCCGTGGATCTGGCCCTCGGCTATCAGCGGGTTGATGACGACTCCCGGGTCGTCCACTGCGACATACTTTAAAACGTTCAGCGAGCCGGTCTCGACGTCGACTTCCACTACGACGACGTTGACTGAAACTGGGTAAGTAAGCGAGTAGTTGCCCCGTCCGTTGGGCTCGGGCTCTGCATAGTTTGGCTTGTAGATTGTCTCAACCCTGAGGCCGGGCTCCATGCCTTCTGGCAGACGTCCAACGTCTCTCCAAGCCTTCCAAGCAAGCTCCGTGAGCGTCATGTGTTTGTCAGTGCCCTTGACGTACACTGCCCCGTCCCTGATCTCTAAATCCGCTGGACTAGCCTCCATGAAGTGGGCTGCGATCTTCAGTATCTTGTCCTTGAGCTTTTCAACGGCTTGCTTGACCGCGCCGAGGCTCATTACGCTGAACCTGCTTGCGTAGGTTCCGGAATAGCTTGTGTGAGGATGTGTCATGGTGTCGAATCTAGGCAGGACTGTCACGTTCTCCGGATTAACACCGAACTCGTCTGCGATTATCTGCGCTATCGTGGTCTCATGGCCCTGTCCTTGGGGAACTGACCCTGTTGCCGCTAGAATTCCACCTCGGTCGTTTATCTCTATCAGCGCAGCCTCCGTATCTCCAGATATTCCAGCATCGGGGTTTACGAGCCTGAAGATACTCATGTTGGCTGGGTTGGCGTCCATGCCTATGCCTATGCCGATCCCTATGTACCGGCCCTGCTGCCTCAGCTGCTTCTGCATCCTCCTCCATTCGTCGTAGTTTATCAGAGATCGCGCTGTGTTAAGCATTCCGACGTAGTTTCCTCCGTCGTGAATCGCGCCCGTCGGAGTTCTGTATGGCATCTGCTCGGGCTTGATGACGTTCTGAAGCCTCAGGTCAAGCGGGTCGATGCCTAGCTTTCTGGCGGCTATGTTGACGAGCCGTTCAACTATCCAAGCCTGCTGCATCTTGCCGTATGACCTGTTCGGACTAATCGGAGCCTTGTTGGTGAGCACGCAGAACACCTCCGACTGGTATCCCTTAACGTCGTAGACGGTCGCCGCAACACGGGTATTCATGTTCAGTATTCCTAAAGGCTCACGTCTCATGTAGGCTCCTTCGTCGGCTATCAACTTCTGCCGAAAACCAAGAATCCTACCGCTTTTCTTGAGAGCCAGCTCGGCGTAGCTGACGACCTCGTTGCCCGCGATTCCCGAGGCCATGTGTTCCCTTCTCTCTTCAATCCATTTTACTGGCCGCCCTGTTTTCTTAGCAAGGTAGCCTATCAGAGCCAAGTATGTGTAGGTGTTTGTCTTGTTGCCGAATCCTCCTCCGATGTCCGGCACTATGAACCTTATCCTCTCGGACGGCATTCCCAGCGCCCTGCCTACAAAGGTTCCGCAGAACCCTGGACGCTGGTTGTTGCTCCATATAGTCAGAGTGTCGGTGTTCTTGTCATAGCTGGCTACGACGCCTGTAGTCTCCAGCGGGCCCGACGTAAACCTGTGGAAGTGGAACCTGTCC
>JAWAFZ010000097.1:0-3417 GCA_038890155.1 Candidatus Caldarchaeum sp.
GCATCGAGCGCTGCTTGGATCTTGGAGAACGGACACCCCGATGGACAGACCGTATAGGGCTGAGCCACTGGGAGAGCTAAGCCCAGCCACACTGTCACTAACACCAATAGACCGACAAGACGCAGACCGCGTTGAGCTAACCACACCATCGAAGATCAACCTCCTTCTTTCTTGTTACATGTGGGTTCTGCTATCCCGAACGCCTCCCTGAACACTACGGGCTATAGCCAGCAAGGCCGCTTGCTTAATAGCACGTCTCGCCCGAGTGGTTGCCCGCTCGATTATTCCCTGACACAACAGTGTTGCTCACGCTCACTCGACCTTTGAAATCATCTTCTTCATAGCCGCAGCGCCTGAGCACCCCAGCGATCCCCCAATCTGTATTCTCGCGAATCTGGGAGTCGCGGGCTTCAAGCTGGGCCTCATCTTGGAGCGTCACGCCGGTGCACAACGCCTCCTTCTGACGGCACAGTTCGGCGGTGCCGTTGCCAACAATGGCCGTCCGTAGGAGTATAAGCTGAGCCTTGTCAAAGAGAAAGATTCCGTCCAAACGATTGCGCTGGACTTGGGTATTCTCTAGGGTAGCACGCGCCTCATAGCGCACAGAGATGCCCGCCCAGCTGTTCTCAGAGATGACGGCTCCCACAAGCTGCAGCTGCGCCTTGTCGTCGACAAATACGCCGCGCCTGTAGTTGGCACGAATCTGAACGTCGGGGCCAAGGCGCGCTTGTGCTTCACTGAAAAGCTCCACACCGTTGGAGTTCCCCGAGATGACGCCTTGCTGCATCTCGAGGCGGCTCTGACCCCAGAGTTCTACGCCGGCATCGCCGCTTTCGAGAACCTGCACATCGCGAAGGGTCGCTTGGGCTTGCTGATTGAGATCTATACCGTCGTCGCCGGCCCGCAAGATCGTCACGGCGGTGAGAGCCGCTCGCGCGCGGCCGAAGAGTAACAGCCCATCCCCTGGAGGGCGCTCCAGGGTGAGGGCTTCTATCGTTAGTGAGAGTTCTTGGTCTCTCTTGATCTCCGTGTGCAGGCTCGCTTGCAGGCGGGTCTGGTCGCGGCCTGAGCCGCGCAGCGTGAGCGACTTTGTGAGAGTGAGGACGCCCTCACGCCACAGCCCCGCGCCCAAACAGATAACTGCTCCTGGGGAAGCGTTCTCGATGGCTTGGAGGAGTGAGCTCGTTGAGCTCAATGTTACAGAGCAGCCCTGCGCGAGCCCGCTTGGCCCGCTGCTCCCCACAGCCACCACAGTTAAGATCGCGCCGATCCCACAAAGCTTCAGGACACGCATGGGAACCTTCTCTCCCCTCATCATTCACAGGCCTGGGGTTCAAAGAGTGACTGGCCTGCACCAGGTTGAGATGAAGCACACGAGAGCCCGATAAAGTGCACGGGCCACATGGGGAGATCTGCCGCAAAAGCATCCTGTGGTTTATCGCTCTCCGCGATATACCAAAACTCAATATCGTTCTTTTTGTTATTAAATGGCTCAGCAATAGGCCTAATAAGATCCTCCGGCTCCTTAGGCGGCCTTAGCTTCTGAGGTTCATCTTCGTTGGGATTGGCGAGGACAGCGATGAACTTCTGTCCTAACGCTGGCTTAAGCACTCTAAAGATGAAACACGTTTGCATTGAGCATGCAGGCACGTTG
This sequence comes from Candidatus Caldarchaeum sp., assembly GCA_038890155.1. Classification (GTDB taxonomy): domain Archaea; phylum Thermoproteota; class Nitrososphaeria_A; order Caldarchaeales; family Caldarchaeaceae; genus Caldarchaeum. The sequence goes on from JAWAFZ010000097.1 coordinate 1,655, forward strand.
ACCGTTACGTCCCCTTGGTAGTAGCCATCAAAGTTCACTTCCATGAACTCGTGGGTCAAGCAGACCACCTCTCCTCCGGGGCCTGGCTTTGGGTCAGGCCGTACTGTCCTTGCGCCCACGTTACAGGCGATGTTGGTCTCACCTTGTTGGATGACATCTATTAAGGGATCCTTGACCATCATCGCGACATCATTCTGGCTGTCAATGATATCTGCTTTGAACAAGAAGGGCACACGAACCTTCGCCACGGCGAAGCCCTGTACCGTGTAGCGTATCTCGGGATAGAACTCTGGCACTCGAGAATTGCGGCACCAACTAGGATGATAGAAGCGGAAGTCAAAGACGAGGTTTACCGTCCCCAGCTTCTTTCCCCACCTGTCCTTGACCTCTAAGTCGTAATGGGCCTCGAGCGCTCGCCCCAGGTCTTGAAGCCCCCACATCCCCTTCTGAAGTTGTGCAGGCACCCTCTTAGGATCACAGTTGGGGTTTTGGATGACGCTGAGGCGGCTGAACTTCGGCGGCTTGGGAATCTCTAGCTTGATGGGTGCCTGCCCTTGCGGCGTGATCTCGATATATGGGACTAAAAACCTCCCCAGCCAGAGGATAGCGTTACGGCCACTGGGGGTCCAGCGGAGATCTTCTACCTCCGGCCCATTGTCCCCCGAGAGCCCAAGGCGGAAGGTTAGTTTGCTGCCCACGACAGGCTTATTGCCCCCTTGGGGGCTAGCATCGGGCCAGAAGGCATAGTACCCTTCCGTTAAAGGCTGGGGTTGTTGCAGAGAGATACCAGAAGCCCCGCTGGTTACCGTTACCAGCAGCCACCCTCCAAGAAGGGCCATGAGAGCCCACCGCTTGCGCCACTGCCCCAGGATGAGCGCTAAGCTGCTAACTAGCCCTACTGCTCCAGGCCAGGGCGCGCTCGTGCCCACATAGATGATGACCGTATGGGTATCTACAGTTCCATTGCGGTCGCTTACCCACAGGGTGATCACATGGCGCCCTGGCGAGAGCGCTTTAGAGAAGGTGCTCGCCTGACTGAGCAAGCCGTCACGGTTGGAATACCATAGGAACTGATACGGTGGGGTTCCAAAGCCTTGGGCTACCTCGGCGCGAAATCCTATGGGTGCTCCTGAGGAGAACTGAGCCCTATGCTGTGGCGCGACAATCCGTGCCAAGACAGCAAAGCTTGTCTGTGGTATATGATACCAAAGCGCTTCTCCCTCCCTTCCCTCGCCCCACCCAAGGAAACCAGGCACAATGAGGGTGTACCCAAGGTTATAAGCTCCTTGAAGGACAAAGTTGCTCCGGGCTAGGGTAAGGAAGAGAAGAGGGCAATCCTCATGGCATCTTTGGAAAGCCTTCCATCGGAGCCAGTCCTGAGCCTGTTTATAGTCTAGATAGGGCTTGAGCTCTTGAGGCCCTAGCTCGTGGCCCAGCTCCCGTTGCAGCCCAATGACTTCCCCGTTGTCTCCTAGCTCTACCGTTAAGGCCCCTAGGTCCTCTGTCTCAGGGATACCATCCTTACTAAAGCCGGTAGTAATATGGAAGAGGGTATACGCCAACTCCCAATGGTTCTCTATTTCTTGCTCCCCTTGCTTGGCGTAACGCACCCATGCCCCTTGCCGGATAAGCTGCCCTCCGCGGGGCACTAACGCGTTCTTGTGTATGAACTCCTCCGCAAGGACTCTGGCTTCCGTGAGGGTAGGAAGACGCGGGCGGTAATCATAATTCCAGAGCTTACTCGCATCAGCAAAGAGGATCGC
>JAWAFZ010000098.1:0-3411 GCA_038890155.1 Candidatus Caldarchaeum sp.
CGGCGAAGTCAGGGGTTCGGTATGTTGGAGCTGGTGAAACAAGGATCTTCGTCTGGGCACAACGACCTTGGAGGAGAGTCCCAATGAGTGAGATCGTTTTGTACCCCTCGAACTGGTTGTACAATGCAGGCGTGATTGGACTGCTGCGAGTGTTGGAAGAGCCTGGTGAACAAGTTGAAAAATTTATCGCCGATGATGGCAGCGCACATATAGCAATCACAAAGGATGCCGACCAGATATTTAAGCAATGGACGGATTTGTCTCCGCGTTCGAAAAAAGGCACAAGTTTGGTTTATGGTTGGAAAGACGCGTATTACGCAAATCAAACCGAGAGTTCGATTAGAAAGCGAATTAATGTGTTAGTTAGCGGAGATAGGGAAGAGGAGAAAGTAAAAGAATCTGCTCCTGTGTTTTCGTGCGCCTTTTGCACGGCGAGAAAGAAGATTAAAAAAACCAATGCCACATTTTTGAATCAAGCTTTTGGAAAGATCCTGCTCGGCTCAGAAAAATCTTTTAGCAACATGTATTGGAATAATTCTGCTAGAGATTTTGTATGCCCTAAATGTGAGTTCATTCTTATGTGCCACCATCTTGCCCTCACTCGGCTCTCCGACGATTCCGAAATCTTCATCAATGCCCCGTCGTTTAAGGTGATGTACTATCTAAATAGGTTCGCGCAGGAGGCTTTTGGTGTATCCTCGTCGGCAGAGGCGCGAACAAAAAGAGAAATCTTGGCGATGTCCGTCATCGAGTATGCCACGAAGATACAAGCAACTCTTGGCGTCTGGACGGGAATGAACATCGAGATCGTCAGCCGGCGAGGCAGTGAGATCGAGTTCTTCAGCTTGCCGCATGAGGTCATTCAGCTCCTTGCGGACCGGAGAATCGCTTCGCTCCTCAGTCAGATTGGAGAGTTCTCTATATTGAACAATGTCCTTAATCAGGATTTTTCTCGCTTGATGGAGCTGGGATATCGCTTGTTGCGCATTGGAGTGAAGCCCTATGGAGAGCGAGGAAAACCTGAAATCAGCTTTGTTAACGAAAACTTAAGGCTGGATAAAAATCGTCAAAATCCTCAGCGCGTAGCAGAGCAGATTTTCCAGCTTTGTGCTTTCATCGAAGAAAAGCGCAAAAGGAGGGAAATTTATGAATACATCGGCACCACCTGAAGTTAATCTGGAGCAAAGCCTCCAGCAGCTTGAAGAGCTATTAAAAAAGGGTAATCCCGATGTCGAGCAATTTCGCCAAGCCCATCAGAAGCTGAGGGAATCAAGTCGCAGGCTTCAGGAACTGCTCCATTGGGCTTCAGAGCAGCATCGAGATGAGAGAAAGTTTGAGGGCTTATATCGTCAGTTAGCCGGCTGGAATGCCTCGGAGCTTATGGAAAGTTTGAAAAGAACCGGGTTTGCCCTCAAGCAGGATAAAGACCTCAAAGATGCTTTTGATCGTCAAGGGTATCGGATATTGGAGCTGGTGCGGGCGGGCAAGCGAGACGAAGCCTTCCATGCCATCTTGCGTATTTTTGTCTCAGCTAGGAAGGAGTTCCCGACTCATCTTGTGGAAGCCTTCAAGCCTGTCTATTCCGACGAACTCTTCAAGGTCTTTCTGTTCTCGTTCCTCAGCGGGATCTTAGGGAAAGAGCAAGAGATTGAGCAATAACCAAGGGAGGTAAACATGAGCGCTAACGACATTAAGAAGGAGGGAGCTATGAATACTAGCAACGTGAAGAACGTCACTGTCACCATCATCTTTGATGGGTCGGCTCTCAACCGCGACGAGAAGATCGGAGGCAATATCCTTTCGATCAAGAAGCTGAACGTCAACGGCGAAGTCCGCTCCTTCATCGGAAAGCCTGCGATCCGGCATTATCTTTATCGAACGCTATCAGACGGTTTCAATTGGGAGCCCGCGAAGGTTACAGGACAGGGGCAGGTTGTTCAGTTCGACCTAACTCAAAATGACATCCTTTCTCACGCGGAACTAGATGTTTTCGGATACATGTTCACAATAGGTCGTCAAGCAATCACGCGTAAATCACCTATAGGAATAACTAAAGCTATATCTTTGCGTTCTTACGAAGCGGACCTTGCGTTTTATGCAAACCACGATTTAGTCACTCGTGGCAAGTATGCGGGCCTCAATGTGAATCCTAGTCCCATAAGCAAAGAAGAGCACAGTTCATTCTACAAAGTCAGTTTCACGCTCGATGCTAAGATTATAGGAAACGACGTTTGGGTAGTTGAAGATCGGCAGTATGACAATGGAAAGCTCAAACTTCTCATTGCAAAGCCCCAATCAGTTGAGCTTAAAGACGTAGAAAAACAGGTAGACGAAGAAGGACGCTCGTACTACAAAGTGAGGGAGAAAAGGATATACGATGAGGGGCTAACTTTAGCGGTCGATGAAGATTTAATGAAGAAGAATCCCCCAAAGCAGAATGTTGAAGAACACCTTGTCTTCAAGGATCAAGGAAAGTCAAAGTTTCGGATCTTCGATTTCAATTATGATGAAGAATCCAAAAGGTACACATTCTCTTTGAGTAAGGAGCCGCAGTACGACGAAAGCCGAAAGACTCTAACTCTTGAGATTGGAGCGATAAGAGAAATAGATTGCACTCAGGAATCGGAGAGCTCTTCTGAAGGAGAGAAGATTTATTCTGTTACAGACAAAGGAAAGATTTTCATCAAGGAGCTTAAGTCATCCGGCCCATACAAAGTTAGGTTTGAACTTACAAGTGAACAAAAAGCGCAGAGGATGTGCGAAGTCCTTTCCTGCATTGTTAGAGGCCTTTACGCCCAATCCAGTGGCGAAGCCAATACGATCGTTCCGCTTTTTCTGATGGCAGCGGCAGTCAAGGTGCCTTCGCCAGTGCTTCATTCGTACATTGACATCCGAAGAGAAGACGGGCGCTGGAAAGTTGTCGGCATTGGCGACGCCCTGAAAAACGGCTGGATCGAGAAAGATGGCAATGACCCAATCATTTACATCCAGGACTGCGAGCGCTTGAAGGTTGATGAGTCAGTAAAAGCACAAGCGATAAATAGCTGGGCAGGCTTTCTAGGAAAGATCGGCTTGCAAGATGACGAGCGACCGGAGGCAAAGCAACAATGAAAGTCCTTCGTCTTCGCATTTATCAACCGCAGGCACATTATCGAGTGCCCTTCACGTACCAGCGGCGGCACACCTATCCCATCCCGCCCTACTCGACCGTGATCGGTTTCCTTTGTAATGTGCTGGGGATCGATGACCAGAAAAAGAAGGAGACCATAGGCGTACGAAGCACAGTGCTTTACGGTGAACTGAAGAAGATTAAGATCTCTATCGCCGGTCGGTTTGCAAGCAAAACGACCGAGTATATCTGGTTCCGGAATCTCTCAAAATCTGCCCATATAGATCGCTTTGGGTATGTTG
>JAWAFZ010000099.1:0-3407 GCA_038890155.1 Candidatus Caldarchaeum sp.
GCCGAGGCTGTCCTGCGAGACACTTCGGGGGGAACTAGCTATCACCGGGCTAGATTGGTTTTTAGCCCCTAGCCCCAGGTCAACGCACCGAATTGCACGTCAGGACGCGTTCGGGCCTCGACCGAGCTTTCGCCCGGCTTCACCCTGCCCAGGGCTAGATCGCCCGGTTTCTAGCCTCACCGCCGTGACTACGGGCCCTGTTCAGACCCGGCCCCTCGCCGGCGCAAGCCGGCTGCGGGCTTCTCGGTTTCCCTGCGCCTACCCGCTTGATGCGGTTAAGCTCGCCACGACGGTGAACTCCCCGGCCCGTGTTTCAAGACGGAGCGGACGACGCCGGATGATCCGCCCTCCACGCCTATTCGGCGTGTTCGGACGGAGTACCTTTGGCGCCGTCCTCGTCCGTTACCAGCCGGTTTCAACCGCTTTTCACCCCCCTCCCGGGGTAGTTTTCAACTTTCCCTCACGGTACTGCTGCGCTATCGGTCTTGGGAGGTACTTAGGCTTAGAAGCCAGTGGCTCCTTCCTTCCCGCACCATATCCGAGGTACGGTACTCGGGTACCAGCCCATCTCCACTCCCAGCTTCCCCTACGGGGCTTTCACCCTCTAAGGCGGACCTTTCCAGGTCGCTTCGGGTCGCTGGGCGCAGGAGGGCGGCTGGCCCACACCCCACATCCCCACGTGGTTTCCCACGAGGGTTTGGTTTGGCCTCATCCCCTTTCACTCGCCGTTACTCGGGGAGTCTCGTTTGATTTCTTCTCCTCGGCCTACTTGGATGCTTCCGTTCGGCCGGTTCCCACTCCACAGATCGAGTCCGTGGAGCGACGTCCAACGCCGAAGCGCTGGACGCCAAGAGATCCCATTCGGGAATCCCCGGATCAACGCCTGCATGCGGCTACCCGGGGCTTATCGCAGCTTGCCACGCCCTTCGTCGGCCCCCAAGCCGAGTTATCCACCGGCTGGCGTAGTCTGGCCTAAGGCGTCTGCCGTCCAGTTGGCGACGCATCCAAACCCTATGGACGCGGTCATCGATACGTGGTTCTCTACCGCTTCCGGCACCCATCCGTGGATGGACGCCTTCACTGAAAGCAATATTAATAATGGTTTTGGTTTCTTATAAACATGTTGTTCATGGGCCTTTGAAGAAGCATGTGGGACATACGTAGGGCTTGGCGAGCTCTCGGCAGATTTCGCAACGCCATATAGTTGATTTTCCGCAGTTGGGGCAGGGGAAGGATGTTGCTGACTCCGAGGGGTTGATGGGTCTGTGGCACCATGTGCAGGTAGGTAGCTTCAGCTGAACAGCCATCGTCTTCGCACCCGAATGTGAAGCTCAATTATTTAACCTTGAGCGCTACTGTCCCAGCATGCTCTTCGCCAGATGGACAGCAAGCTTGACGCCGGCCTTTCCCGACAGCACTCTGACGGCCGAGGCCATGTGTCTGTCCATGTCGCCCGTACGGCTGAGACTGACGTCGACACCGCTCTCCCTCACCGCTTTGAACAGCCTGTCAAGCATCATCGTCGACATCCTCTCGTAGAGCCTTCTGATGAAGTAGGTCCTGTTCAGCTCTCGCAGGAGCGGGGCCAAGGCCTTCTCGTAGGTTGCTTCGCCTGCTGCGTGTCTCGCAGCTGCGATCGAGGCCATGCCTCCTGTTATCACTCCGCCGCCTGTCGTTGCCTTAGTCTGTCCTGCGACGTCGCCCACGAGCATGACGGGGCCTTTCCTCAAGTGCTGGGCGGGTTTCCCCACGTAGATTGACGACGATGAGACTCCTAGCAGCTTGGAGCGCGGGAACAGGTTTGACATCAGCTTCATGGCGAGGATGTCGGGAAACTTGCTGGCCGCCACGCCGAGTTTCCCTATTTTTTCGTCGACCGGCACGAGGTAGCCGAAATATTCGGGGAGGTATTTTCTGAAGTATAGGTAGACCATGTCGGGGTCTTGTCCGTGGTTGGATATTTGGAGTTGGACCACAGGAAGCCATGAACCGAGATGGTGGTTGGTGAAAATTTGTTTCGCAGTTGTGGCCGGCCTCCCCTCGGCGATGATGAGATGTCTTGGACTAGCGGTCTTGGTCGAAGTTTTGATGACTACCCGGCCGTCGGACAGCCGTGCTTCAGAAACGTGCTCGCCGAGTAAGAGCTCTGCACCGTTCACGACAGCCTGCTCAGCGATGTACTGGTCAAACCTCTCCCTGTTGCATACAAGCGCCACATCCTTTCCAGCATCAACCTCGAACGTAATGCCCGACGGCGAGACAAAGACAGCCCCCCTGACTCTGTTCTGTACGTACGGGCCGTCCAAAGACAGCCCCAGCTTCGACATCCCGTCGACGCTGTAGAGACCGGCGCACTTCTCCGGCCGTCCAATCACCACGTCTTCCTCGAAAACAACCGTCCTAAGCCCTTTCCCAGCCGCCTCCCTAGCCGCCAAAAGCCCCACCGGCCCACCTCCGACGACCGCGACGTCTAGATGCATCTGACCGCAGGAGGAAGGTTATTGTATGAGGGTTTAAACCTATGCGTGTGGCTAGGACTAGTGTTCGTGTAAGAGTTTATGGCCGTGTTCAAGGTGTTTGGTTCAGGTCTTCGATGAAGGAGCTGGCTGACGAGCTGGGCTTAGACGGCTGGGTGCGGAACGTGGGGGACGGAAGCGTCGAAGCCGTGATAGCGGGCGACGAGGAGAAGGTTGACAAGCTTGTCGAATGGTGTCGCGTAGGGCCGCCGCTGGCGAAAGTTGAGAAAATAGATGTCAAGGAGATCGCAGAACCAGCTCGGCTAGAGGGGTTTCATATTAGACGCTAAAAATTAATATGTGATCTCAAAAGCGGCATAACGTGCCCAATGAAAGAAAAGAGCGGAAAGTAAAGAAAAGAGTAAAGGCAAAGCTTGTACTATATCATCTAGAGAAACGGAAAAGAGAATTTCTCGAAGACGAAAGCTTGTTGAGAATCATTGAAGAAAAGGTCAGACCTCCCATGATAGGTGTTTACGGTCTTTACGACGAGAAAGGGAGCTTATACTATTTGGGTATATAGTTAAAAGACTTCAACATCATTTAAAGGACAAGCATAGAAATAAATGGAAAACATTCAGTTTCTATGTATGCAAATCGCTGAGGCAAATCTCAGCATTAGAGACTCTCTTTCTCAGGCTTACTAGGCCTAAGGGAAACAAGATAGCAGGCAGGTTTAAGGGCAGTAAAAATTTAGAACCTATCATCAGGAAGGATTTGGAAGAAATCCGTAGGTTGTTGAAGCGTGTCGAATGAGTCTCGGGCCCGGTGGGACTTGAACCCACGACCTACGGCTTAGGAGGCCGCCGCCCTGTCCATTCTGGGCTACGGGCCCAAAGATTCATCACAGCTTAACTACATAAACTTAAAGACGGGAGGTAATACGGGGAG
>JAWAFZ010000100.1:0-3259 GCA_038890155.1 Candidatus Caldarchaeum sp.
CGACCAGCGAATGAGATAGAGCACCAAAAAGAGCACGGAAAACGCAAAAGCCGTGAGCATCGCGCGCTGGTGCAGCTCTCTCTGCCCGCGCTGGATGAAGTACAGCCCCATAGAGAGCGCCAGCAAACTCAATAGATTGAGCGCCGCGTTGGCCGTGGGGATGAGCTCGATGAGGTTCATAGGCCTAGAGAAGTATAGAGCGCTCTATCTTCTTCAGCAAGTCGTAGGGACGACCGGCCGGTCGCTCCTACTAATCCGTTATGCCCATCCGTTGACAAATTCTGGGTTGACAGCGTAGCAAAGTGGAGAGGGGCCAGATCGGCCTCCTCTTGACAAGCAGGTCTTTGTGTGCTATTAATACGCCAACGAAGGGGTTCGCAGTCAACTGCGTAACCCCTATCATCTAGAGAGGAGGGCTCCCAATGAGCAGATATAGCTATGTCTGGAGCTCAGGCCTATCATACGAGCAATACCTTCAGGCCAAAGAATTCGTAGACAAGATTACGGATGCCGCTCGTGAGTCAGGCAGCGCCGTGCGCATGGAGATTTCGCGCCAGACCCGCGAGATTATTGCCTCCAGAGAGACTCTCAAACAAGAAAACATCCGCTTGAGGGAATCGCTCACTGAAGGGTTCGAGACCCTTTCGTACGAACTGCAAGACATCTCAGCAGGCATCTCTGAACTTAATGCCCGGTTCCATTGGGGCTTCAGTCAGGTGATCGCTGGCATCGGGCGCATGAACGATACCTTGGCCGAGTTGATCAAAGTCGCCAAGACGCCAGCACAGAACGCCGCTTACGAGCAGTACGAGATCGCGCGGGACGCTTTCCGAAAAGGACTTTATCCGGAGTCCTTGAAAGCTGTGGAGAAGGCCATTGCCACCTACGAATTAGATTGGCGCTTTCATCAACTGAAGGGAGCTTTGCGCATGGGATCTGTGAGAGATCAATCCCTCATGGATCTAGGACAAGCCGAGGAATCTTTCTTGCTGGCCGCACGATACGCCAAAACTGACTATCGAGAAGATGCGGCACGTGCTTTTCTGGCAGCTGGATGGGCAGCCTACTGTCAAGGGAAGCTGAAAGAGGCTTTAGAGCATACTAAACAAGCCATTACCATACGTCGCAAGCTAGGCGAGGCATACTTTCAGGCAGCTAAAGTGTACATGGCTCTAAACGAGGTGAACAACGCTCTACCCGCTTTGGGACGCGCCGTTAGTCTCGATGCTGACTATGTGCTCAAAGCTGCAGCCGATGGAGATTTTCAAAGGCATGAAGACGAGCTACGACAGTTTTTTAAAGCATTGCAGCAAGAGACATACCAGAAATGTGCTTCTCTTGTACAACAAGCTCTAGAAGAGGTCCGATTTTGGCTGGAAAACTCATCGGAAGCTATAAGTGACAAGCGCGTGCAAAAAACTGTGCAGCGGTTGAAAACGTTCATCGCCGAAGGCGAGAAATGGCCATTGCTTGATCTATTAGCATGGGAACGCAGACAAATGAATGAGTGGATTACAAAACTGCTCGACGCTAGGCCTTGGTGGTGGAAATCAGCGGAAAGTCTTGCTGAATATCAGGCAGCGCTTGAAGCAGAGCTTGCTAAACGTCGAGCAGAAGTTGCAGCTAAAAAGGAACAGCAAGCGCAGTTACTTGCGGAGCAGCGGGAGCGTGAACGCCAAAAGCAAGTTGAGAAACAAGGTGCAGTAATCGGTTTTGGACTGGTTTATGGCCTTTTAGGGTACATAGTAGTCTGGATGGGGGCTAGTGTAGCCCAAATCATTTACCGCGAAATTGATCCCCAAGTATTTGGTTTTTTGGGGGCTTTCATAGGATTCGTCTTGGGTGCGATAGCCGCGTGGCTTAGTAATTTGGAACCTGTATCATAGCATCAGCGCAAGATCTCGCTTGAGGTAATCTCTGAAACACGGAAGGGTAGCTGAGCGAATTGTTCAGGAGCATGTTGCACAAACGACTTGTTTAACACCTGCACTACCTTGCTTGGGAAGTCCGCCAACACAAAATAATCCGCCGGATAGAGATAATCTTCGCCGCTCTCATCAATGATGCTTAAATCTCCAGCGCGCTCGGCATCTTCATCAGGCAGCACGCGATAGATCTTGTGCAGTTCTAAAGAAGCCGGATATTCCGAGTTATACTAATTTTCTATCATCTTGTCACATTTTGGCCGGCGGATCAATCCGCCGGCTCAGCAGGTGGAAGCGTGCTAAAGCACGCTTGGGAAGGTTTGGGTGCAGCCTTTTTCTGAAGCAGTGGTCGCGCCCAAACATTCCGACAGAGCCCAATTGATTGGGCTTGCATCTGCTGAGCCGGGTGCTTGAGCACCCGGCCTTAAGATGACATCTTAAACGCAAATTAGTATTACTCGTCTTTTATATGGCTGCGACGAGAACTTGAAAGATTCGCTAGAGACTCAGGCAAGTTCTCATCCAGTAAGATTCTCATCGTGAAGCAACGAGGAGATCGGAATGGGCTAGCTCTTCTAAAACCCCGCGGATAGCTTCCTCGCTCAAGCTGGGATACTCCTGAACTATCTCCGGGATGGTCATACCACAGGCTAAAAGCTCAAGGAGCAACGCTACAGAAATCCGCACCACCCCCACGCTGGTCAAGTACCCAAGGGTTGGAGTCACCGCCAACCCGATTAGCAAATTGTACACCCACAAGCGCAGCTCTTGCAACATTCAACCCCATCTCTTGGCCCGCACCACCTCCCTCGCGTCCTTTCACAGGCGGGCTGGGAATCCTGCCGCACTTTGATCCCCGCTTCAATCCCCTGGCTGGCTAGTGCTCTATCTTCTTCAGCAAGTACTTTCGGTCAACCCAGGAGCACAGCATTTAGGGGATTTTATACTCAGCGGACAATACCACCTTTCAGCCCTATGAGCGACAAAGAACTAATAAGAAGAGCAGCGCCAAATAGACCATCGAATAGAAGAAGAGCTTCTTATCGTTGGCGATGCTCGGCTGGACGAAGCTCCGCCAACTGAGATAGAGAAAGCCCACGCCCAAAAGACTCGCCCCCAGCGCATAGCCCCAACTCACTATCCCCAAGGGATAGAAGAGCAAGAGACTCGTGGGCAGGAGCGCCAGCGCATAGAGCAAGCTCTGCCAACGCGTGGCGCGCTCGCCGCGCACGACGGGCAAGATGGGCAAACGCGCTTGACGGTACTCTTCGACGCGAGGGAGCGCCAGTGCCCAAAAGTGCGGCGGTTGCCATAAGAATAATATAGCGAAGAGC
>JAWAFZ010000101.1:0-3193 GCA_038890155.1 Candidatus Caldarchaeum sp.
GAGGTATCGCTGCCGGCTTTGTGGAGGACGGGGTCCGTGGGCATGCTGCGAGACACGGACCTTAGGATTCTTGAGTTGTGTATGCGGAGTCAAAACGTTGTTTCTATTGCTAAAGGTTTGAAAAAGCCTGTTTCGACGACTTATCGCTGGGTGAGAAGGCTGGAGAGAGCGGGCTTCGTCCAGACGATTAAGAGGGACAGAGGCCGTTTTGTTCACATCACTGGGTTGGGGAGAATTGTTTTTGAGGCCTCTAGGGCGGGTTGAAGTTTTTAGTGAATTTGTTTTTGAAAAAGTTTTTCACCTCTTTACATCCCTTTGAGTGGGGCGGATGGTTGTAAGTTATTGCTTGAGGATGGTCAGCCTGCGGCCGTTGGAGGTCAAGTTCTTCTCCGGCTATGCTGTCCGGGGGGTCTTTTTTCACGCCCTCAAGTCTGTTGACCCTGAGTTTGCGACAAGGGTTCACGAGCAGAGGTTTCTGAGCCCCTACAGCGTGTCGCCGATAGAGACTGTGAAGGGGAGAAGTTTTTTCTACGGCGTAATTAATCCGGGGGTTCCGTTCCAGTTTCGGATCACTGCGCTGAATGACAGGGTTGCGGAGGTTTTCGGCAGGTTTCTGCTTTCGGGCGAGGTTCCTAGGATAGTGGTTTGTGGTGTTGACGTTTCTCTGAACGAGGTCTCTGTTGTTAACTGGGATCGCGAGACGTCTGACGGGGGTGTAGATGCTTCAAGGTTTGAGGTTGTCTTCCAGTCGCCGACTTACTTCCGCAGTACTCAGAAGGGGGCGGGGCTTCTAGGGTCGCTGTTGCCCAGGCGCTTGCGTCCAAGGGTAAGGCCGGTTTACCGCTACGTGATTGTACCGGACCCCTACTTGTTCTTCCGCAGCCTTGCAAGGCTGTACAGGCAATTTGGCCACGGAAATTTCCGCTACAGGTCTTTCTCCGACTGGCTGCTGGAGGGAGGGGTGGCTTTGGAAACATACAGGGGGTTGCGTGCCTACAAGGTCTATGAAAGTAATGGTAGGTGGTCTCGGGGGTTTGTTGGGAGAGCTGTTTTCAGCATTCCGTCAGACCTGTATGATGTGAGGATGGCGAGGATTTGCTCTTCTCTTCTACGGTTTTCGTTTTTCAGCAACGTTGGCGGCAACCGGACGGCGGGGTTTGGAGTGGTTAGCCACCGTTTTCTTAACCTTGGTGGAGGTATGGGAAGTGAGTGAGCTGGTTATCGACAAGCCGGGGTCGTACCTAGGGGTTAGGAAGGGGTTGTTTTATTTGAAGGCCCGTGATGGCTCGAGGGTTGAATTACCGCCGGTGAGTCTTTCGCATATTTCGATAAGATGCCGTGGTGTCGGTGTTTCGGCTGATGCTTTGAAGCTTGCTGCGAGGTTTGGTGTCGAGTTGACTGTTTATCACCGCGGTAGGCCTGTCAGCAGGGTTTTGCATGCTTTAAAGGGCGGGGGTGTGTTGACGAGGCTTGCGCAAATTGAGGCTGTTCGAGATGGTAGGGGGCTTGAGGTTGCGAGGGAGATTGTTTCAGCGAAACTTCACAACCAGCGTTTGGTGATCTATCAAAGGGCTCAGTATTTTTTGGCGAGGAACATGCCTGTCGGTAAAGAGCTCATGGTTTCTGCGGACCGGATTGCTGAGGCAGGTCGTTCTTTGTTGAGCGCTTCTTCTCTTGACAGTGTAAGGGCTTACGAGGCTCAGGGTGCTTTGAGTTATTGGTCGGGTTTTTCTCTTGTTTTGCCTAGGGAGGTTGGGTTCGTGGGACGGATTGCATGGTCTCCGGAGGATGTTTTCAACAAGGCTTTGAACATCGGGTACGGAGTTTTGCGGAGCAGGGTTTGGAGCGCGGTGCTTTCAGCAAACCTAGATCCGTTTGTCGGGTTTCTTCATCTGCCCCGCGGTAGGCATATGTGTCTGGTTAGTGATTTGATGGAGGAGTTCCGCCCAGGCGTGGTCGATAGGACTATCATGATGCTGGCGGTTGAGAGGGTTGATGCCTTGCTTGATGAGAGGTTGTTTGAAAGGAATGTTGTTTCGGCGGTTGTTCAGACCCTTCAGCGTAAAGATTGTTTTTTTGAGAGGGCGGTTGTGGAGCAGGCTAGGCGTTTGGCTTCTTATTTGAGAGGTGAAGTGGGGAGGTATGTTGGTTTCAGGATGAGGTGGTGATGGTTGTCGACCCAGCCTACTTTCATCCTTGTGATTTATGATGTTTCGGATGATTCCAGGCGGTTCGAGTTGGCTGCTGCTTTGAAGAGGCTTGGGCTGACACGTGTTCAGCGGAGCGCCTTCATCGGCCCATGTAGCTCTGCTTTGATAAGTGATGTGAGGAATGTTTCTAGGAGGATTATCGACGAGGAGACTGATAATGTTCAGATCTATCCGTTGACGCCTGCTTCTTATCGTTTGAGAGTTGTTGTTGGGAAGGAATTGCGTGGAGAGGATGATGTGGCTGGTGGTTTTTTGGTTTGAGCGAGGATGATGAGCTTCTTCCTGTCGGGTTTGTGAAGAATTTCTATTTTTGTGAGCAGATTCCCTACATTAATTTGGTTTTGCGTGTTTTTGAGCCTGAGACGGAGAGCATGGTTTTTGGTCGTGAACGTCATCTTCGGTTTCATGCTCAGTATTTGCCTCGTGAGGTTAGGGCTGTGCGTGTTGAGACTGATGTTAGGCTTGTTAGTGTGAGGCTTGGGTTGTCTGGTGTTTTGGATGTTTTGGTTCATGCGGTTTATGGTGAGCTTGTTCCTTGTGAGTTTAAGCATTCGGGTTTGGGGAAGGGGAGGCCGCAGCTGAAGGATGTTGTCCAGCTTGCTGCTTATGCCATGCTTGTTGAGGATGTTTATGGCCGTGTCGTGAAAAGAGGTGTGTTGTTCTATGCTGAAGGTGGGGGTAGGTATGTTGTTCATGTGAATGAGTCTTTGCGCAGGCTTGTGAAGAGGGCTGTTGATGCGATGCGTGGGATGATAGCTTCGGAGAGACCTCCCGTGGGAAGAAGTTTGGATAAGTGTGGTGTTTGTTGGTATAGCAGGGTGTGCTGGGGGGTGCCTGGTGATAAGCTTTTCGGTAGACGTAGGTGAATAGTTAAATAGTACCGTTAAACATTTTACAACTGAAGACGGCGCACAACAGATCGCCGTAAAACCCCGAAAAACAGCAGAATTAGACTCGGTGATCCCGCAAGAGGGAATTGAAAG
>JAWAFZ010000102.1:0-3175 GCA_038890155.1 Candidatus Caldarchaeum sp.
GCAGGAATGCAAGTTGACAGCAGGGCTCGCTATGGTGTATTGTAAGCGTTGGTGATCTGAAATGCGCAAGAGTGCGCGGCGTCGCACGAAGAGGCTGAAGCGCTCCCAGGGCAAGCGCAAGGGCTGAATTTACCCTCAAAGAGCGCTATGATCAATTAGCCATGAATTTTTCAGGATAGTGGAGGTGGGCTATGATCACTAAGATTGATATTGAAAACTTCCGTTCCATAGAGAATGCCAGCGTAGAGCTTGGCCCCCTCACGATTCTTTACGGTCCCACAGCCTCAGGGAAGTCTAGTTTACTGTACGCGCTTTTGGTGCTTCGCAACTTCATACTGAACCCCAACCAGCAAGCCGATGGCCTTTTTAATCTGCAATTTATCAGTTTTGGGGGGTTCAAGGATTGCGTTTTCAATCACGAGGAAAAGAAACGATCCATAAAGCTAGCTGCATATGCTGAAGATGACGAAAACGGACAGGGAGCTTACGAAATCATTCTATCAAAATCCTCTGCCCATCTGTGCTTACAGCACAATGATATCGAGTTAACAGCAAAAGTGAACATTCCTTACCAACTCAATCAGTCCTTTACGCTCCCCTATACCAAGAATAGTGAAGAATTCACTATAAATTGGAACGGTATCGTATGTTCTGTCTCACCTAAGCAGCCTACTACACAATCTCAGGAGCTAGCTCAGGAACTCACAATCCGACTTAACGCAATTACTGAGCATATTAAGGGAATTGATATTGCCCCCCACCGGCGAGGGTTTTTCAAGGGCAGCTATACCCCTATCGGTGTACCTCCCACACCTATCACCGAAGACGAAGTTGCCTCGATCATTATCAATGACCAATACATGCCAGGAGCTCTCTCGACTTATACAGAAGCCATCTTTGGCCGAGATTTTCGCATTTATACGCCACCAGGGACGGCAACCGTATTTTTCCAAACAACCGATAAAAACGCACGCATATCCGTTCTCTTAGTGAATGACGGCTTTGGTGTAAACCAAATTATATATCTTTTGGCAAAGATGCTACGCTCTGAGAATCGAACGTTACTGATTGAAGAACCAGAAGTACACCTTCATCCTACAGTAATAAGGAATTTTGCGCGAGAGGTGTGCAAATTTGTCAAAGAAAAAGAGAAGCAGATCATCCTCACCACGCATAGTGAAACATTTTTGAGCTCTGTTCTCACTGTTGTTGCGGAAGGCTCATTCGAGCCTGAAGACCTAAGGTGCTACTGGGTGGTGAGGGATGAAAAGGGGCGTACGATCTATAAGCCCCAACAAGTCAACGAAAAAGGGCAAATTGAAGGCGGACTTGCCGCGTTCATAGAAGCTGAAATCGAGGATTTAAAGAAGTTCCTAAAAGTTGGTTCCTAGCATGTCATGTCGGATCTCCTAGTGGTAGATGAATGGATATGGGAAGAAGAGATATTAAGAAATAAGCAAGAGGTAATTTTTAAATTTCTTAATAAGGTCCGTGCAAAATGCGATCGCTTGGTGATTATAAAAAATAGTCCCTTCGTCAAAAAGTTTTACGCGTTATGCAAACGTCAGCACCAAGCTCAGGATCAAATAGTGCGTGGCATCATCAGGTTTTTCAATGGCTACTTCATATATAACCTTGAAAAATGTGTAGAGTATGAGGAAACTGAACTTCATGCCCTTCCAGAAGACATTGAAAAAGAAGTGAAAGAAGATGACCGTTACTTAGTAAGAGCTTATCTTACCGCACAGGCCAATATCTTAATTACAACCGATACCCCCCTCATTGAAGTAGTGTCCAAATATTCTATAAACTGTAAACATGCGGATGAGTTCTTGCCTTGGTATATTACGAGAGGCGAAGCTAACACTCAAAGAGAGCGTAACTTGCCTACATCAAGTTAAGAAGCTAAAATTAAAAATCGCTTGAGGCCCGGCCTACGGCGAAGGAGAAGTTATGGGCCTCAAGCAAACGCTAAGAGAATCTTTCGCTCGGCTAAGAATGGGCATTTGCTCTGTTCTTGGGCGAGTTTTATTTTCGACACCCCTATCTTTTGACGATCTCGCTCCCTCCGGCCCGCAGTTGCTGCTTGGCCCTTGGGAAGAGGGTTGGGCGCTTGATATCCATAGTCGTCGCGTCGGCTCGACATTCCAGCTTACTGAGATAGGCTGGCTTGTGCTTAAGTACAAATATCGCGGGCGGATTGATCTCGCAGATCGCTTAGCAGATCGCATCATGCTCTTGATGGAGCAGCACCCTAGGCTGAAGACGATTGACGGCATTGTGACTGTACCATCTTCAGTAAAACGCCTGTACGATCCCGTGAGTCTGCTTGGTCGAGTGCTCACGCAACGTTTAGGAGTTCCACTCTTCAGCAAAGCTCTGCAAAAGACCCGCACGACGCGTCTTCAGAAAGAGATGTGCACCCGCGCGCAGAAGCGTGCCAACGTCGCAGGCGCATTCGCTGTCAAGGGTGACGTCCGAGGGAAATCCTTGTTGGTTCTCGATGATCTCTACGACTCTGGAGAGACGCTGAAGGAGGTGACGCGCGTGCTGAAGCGTGCCGGAGCACGATCAATAAAAGTCTTGACGCTGACGCGCACAAGGCACGCGCATCTGTGATGAGCAAGCCTCATTGGCTCGCGTTGAGCAAAGTGAGGGGCTTAGGCGGGGCGAGGGCGCGTCGGCTGCTAGAGCACTTTGGCAGCATCGAAGCCCTCTGGCACGCTGATCCCAACGTGCTCGCAGCCCTGACAGGCCTTCCCTCAGAGAATTTCGTCGTTCTACCCAAAGCACTCGATGAAGCTGCTCAGGAGATTGAGGGCTTGCACCGCGAGGGCATCGCAGTCATAACTCCCGAAGACGAGCAGTATCCCGTCTTGTTGCGCGATTTGCGCGATGCCCCGCTGGTGCTCTATCTGCGTGGCTCGTTAGAAATTCGCGATCAATGGGCAGTAGCGATTGTGGGGAGTCGGCTTGCCGATCCGGGATATCGTGAGCAGAAGCTAGCGTGGACGCGCCAGCTCGCGCACACTTTAGCAGAATGGGGTGTAACGATTGTAAGCGGCCTCGCGCACGGTGTAGACTCGTGGGCGCACGGCGGGGCACTCGATGCGCACGACGGGCGAACGCTTGCCGTGCTGGGATGTGGGCTGCGTCGTGTCTATCCCAAGCACCA
>JAWAFZ010000103.1:0-3165 GCA_038890155.1 Candidatus Caldarchaeum sp.
ATGTCGCATCTTCTCAATCGTTCCTCATCGTGGTTATAGGGATCCATGAAGTGCATCATTCCGAGGAAGAGTGATCGTCGGTGCCAGTCGCCTACGGTGTGGTAGTTGTGTTTGATGATGATGTTGTATAGCATGTGTTTGAGGTTCATGCCGGTGGGTTGTTTGCTGGTGTTGATGTGTTTGCCGATGTTTGCTAGGACTTTTAGGGCTACGTAGAAGGGGTTTTTGCCTGCTTCGATTTCCTCGGTTTTGTCTTGGAGGTATTTGATGAGGCCTTCGACGTCGACGAAGCTGGTTATGGGTATGAGTTTGTCGTGGTCTTTGAAGACGTATGTTCCTGCTCCGCATGCGAAGTGTATGCTGAGCTCGTACTGTGCTCTTCTTGTTATTGCTTCGATGAAGTTTGTCAGGGGTGTGCAGGCGGGGACTGGGAACCATGCGTCGCGGGGGATTTCGCCGTTTGTCTGCTCCTCGATGCGTATGATGCAGTCGGGGATTGTGATGCGGTATTTCTCGCGTTCTTTCTTGGGCATGCGGCCTGTGAGGCTTACTGGCTGGAAGTTGACTGCGCGGACTACGTCTATGTTCTGGAAGCCGAATCGTATGATGTCGCCGAGCTCGTGGTCGTTTACTGTTTTGATGACTGTGGGGACTAGGACTACTCCGACGCCTAGTTTGCGTGCGTTGTCGAGGGTTTTGGGTACTTCCCAGTGGTTTTTCGGGTTGGTGCGGGCTGTTACGCCGTCGAAGCTCATGTAGAGGTTGCTGACGCCTGCCTCTTTGACTCGTTTGAAGAAGTTGAAGTCGTTTGCGAGCCTGATGCCGTTGGTGTTGAGCTGGATGTGGTCGACGCCTTCCTCCTTGAGGATTCTTATTATCTCGGGAAGCTCGTCGCGGAGGCATGGCTCTCCGCCGGTTATCTGGACGGAGTTGCCGGGGACGGGTCTCTCGGCTTTTAGCTGCTTGACCATCTCGCGTATCTGGTCGAGGGTTGGTTCGTAGATGTATCCTGCTTTCTCTGCGTAGAAGAAGCAGTACCAGCAGTGGAGGTCGCATCTGTTTGTGATTACGAGGTTTGACAGGCCTGTGTGGCTGAGGTGGCTGCTGCAGAGGCCGCAGTTCGCTGGACAGCTGCAACGCGGCATTTCGACGTTGGGGTTGCCTGTTCCCTTGCCGTCGTGAAGCCATCTGGCGAACCTGTAGTACATGTCTGCGTCGCCGAAGTAGAGGTCGTCGAACTCCCCGTGCTTGGGGCATGTCTTGTATATCTTGA
Organism: Candidatus Caldarchaeum sp.; assembly: GCA_038890155.1. GTDB lineage: Archaea > Thermoproteota > Nitrososphaeria_A > Caldarchaeales > Caldarchaeaceae > Caldarchaeum. The sequence continues at coordinate 1,274 of JAWAFZ010000103.1, forward strand.
TTTTGCCCTCCTCCTCGACGACGTCGGCCTCAAGTATGCGGTTGCACTCGGGGCATATGCTTCTTGTCTTCGTGACGAGCTTACGCTCTGCATGCGTTTCCGTCTTTTCCAGGATTACCGCCATACCGGCTTTTGTGCGGGCCGCTTGCGTTTTAAGCATTTTCCAAACATACCCACGGTGAAACGGGTTAAGAGGCTTGGCCGCGAAATCCTGAAAAGAAGGGGGTGTTTGACGAGTCTCTGGGGCGGGTTGTTAGTTTCCGCCGGGGGCTCCTACGGGCAGGTCTATCCAGGGCCAGTCGAACACGCTGTCGTCGTCGAACCATGCGTAGTACCCGGCTGGGACTGTTTGCCTGATGCATGTTGTTGCGTCGCATCCAGACGTCCTTTCGTTTCCGTATGCGTCTGTCCAGAAGGTTGACGGGCCTGGGCTGCCCCAGCCAAAGTCCGGATGTTCAACGGCTCGCTGGTTGCCGAGGAAGAAGCTGCGTCGGTCGCCGAACGGAAGGCCTTCGACCACGCCGCATACAGGATAGACCTGTGTCAGGTCGCCGACCTTCATGTATGTCATTGGGTTGTAGACGGCGATTCCGGGTGCCGCGAAAAACCGCGCTCCGTGGATGTTGCCTGAACCTACACGTACCGAGAAATACCAGACTTCGTAGAAAAGTCCTCTGGAGACGCATTCTTCGTCGGGAATTATTCTGTCTCCGACACGTGGGCCGCATTTCGGGTTGAGGTTGCCTGTGGGAGCCATGAGGTTGACCTTCGTGGCCCGTCCAGCCGCGTCCACGACGTCAATCTGGATGCTGTGGAAGGTTTGAACAAGCCGGCGAGCTCCAGCGGTACCCTGGTGCACAACGATCCGCCATTCAGCGTTGTTGCCTAAACCGTCGCCCGTCCTTGGCTTGTAAAAGACCTTGAAGCCTGCATGTGCAGCTATTTCCTCAACCATCCCGGCGACCTTAGCCGCATATCCAAAGGCTGGAAGGTCGTTGAAGCTTCCCTGCCTCGGGTTGTCGCCGTGCTCATGGGCGAACGTGCACGTCCCCCTTGATGGGCTCGCTGGGTCGATTGGAACGGCTACGGGATGCCATGTGCGGTATTTTCTTCCGTCGGGACCAATAACGTAGTATCTGTCGTGGACTTCAGGGGGACATGTGCCGAGAATCGCCGGGTTGACGGCTGGAAACGTGTCAGAATACCCCGTGCTCGTGGAAGTCGTCGACGATGTGGTTGTCCGAGGGGTTGATGTGGTCCTGGTGCGTGTTCTCGTCCACCTTGATTCGGGGCTGTAGGCTGCGTCCGCAATCTCCAGAGCAAGACCGAATACAATCACGAAAACGGCTGCCGCAGCCAGCATCGATTTAATTTCGGACGAGTTCATGGCGAGCAGCTAGATGGTGGGTCAATCATATAACAATTTCCTAGCCCGGTTATTTTTAAAAAAATAGAAAATGTAGGGAAAAATTGTCGCTGCTTTTCGAAGCGGGCTTTTCAGCTTTGTTGAGGTAGCTGGAATTTGCGGAGGGATGGCTCTCCGCCGGTTGTCTGGACGGAGTTGCATGGGACGGGTTTGAGCTTCCCGACCATCTCGCGTCGTGAAGGGAGGAGGACCGTCCTTCCAGGCCTCGGACTGCCTTGGCGTGGAACGGCTTGCTAAGTCCTCCGGGACTCGTGGGCTGGTTGTGAAAAGCCCTACCGGCATGCTCAAACGGCTTAGCCTGGTGTGCACGTGTTGAGTCGCTAATGTTTTTTATCGGGTTGTTGTGGATTAGGGGCTGTGGAGGACTCGGCTCCGGAGGCTGTCGAATACCCTGTCGTGCTGGTTGCAGTGCTTTACCACTCGAAGAAGGGGGACGTGTGGGGGAGGGTTTTGGAGTCGTTGCGGA
>JAWAFZ010000104.1:0-3134 GCA_038890155.1 Candidatus Caldarchaeum sp.
CTTGAGCAGTTGAAATTTAATAAACCCCGGCATCTGCTCGACGAGTCTCTGACGGTTCTTGAAGCGCTCTTCGAACTGCTTTTCATAGCCCTTAGCGACGGGGATGCGATTGGCCACGACGATCATGATCGATGCCTCCTTGGTTAAGGACTAGCGAAAATCCTACCAAGTTGGTCTGCTTTTGTCAAGACGTGCGATAGGGCACCAACAGCTATTATGTTTTACCGGATCGGTATGGCTTTGATCCACTTCTCCAAGAGTGTCAGCATCATCAGGTCGTCAATGGTCTTATTGGTGCCGGGTACGATCTGCTGCTTGATCCAGTACTGCAACGCTTGGAGCATCTCAAGATCGCCGATGATTCTGTCCCTGTCAGTGTCAAGGGCTTGCTCAATGGTCTTGGTGCCAGGCAGTGGGGGTATCTCGCTTTCCCACCAACGCTCAAACGAGCTGGAGTCAAATGGTTTGGGGTCAGAAGGCACACTGCCAGGGACGCCTATGGAATGCTCTCCAGCGCGAATATGGACGACTTTCGTCTCTTGAGAGTCAGCGAACCATACTACGCCATCAAACGTGTATACAGTCACTGTACCATTAGGCTGTACATCGATCTCAAAGTCGGTGCCCAGTTTACCACCATGCCATCCGGCTGCTTCCCAACGCTCAATCTTGACGTTCTGAACGTGAACGCGCACGTTCCCTGGTCCAATCTCTAGGCTTTCCCCTAATGGGCCATGATCTATAGAAATAGTCCCTCCCCCGGGGTCATCATGGACGCTCGGAGAGCGGCAGTCGAAGTAAAGTTTGCTCCCATCAGCAAACGCGAGATAGACTGTAGTTCCCCCCCAACAACGGATCGAAATATCTCCTGAGCGGATACCATCCGTGATAGAAACTTCGACACCCTTCTTGAGATCATACCACTGGTCACCGATGCGAAGTTGTGCTTCACCTCCTGTCATCCGCACGTGGACCCACTGCCCCTTCATAGTGAAAGAGTATTCTTTTTCTGTGGCCCCTCCTTTACTGTCAGAAGCTCTGACAACTACAGTATGGGAACCTTGGGATACAGGGAGCCAACAGGGATACGAAGAAGCGACACTATAGTTCTCAGTAGGTGATCCTTCAACAGTCCCAATATTTGATGCTTGTTGGCCATCGAAAAACCACTCATGGGTCATCTGATCTTTGTCGTCATCGTACGAGACAGCTTGAAAGCAGTATTTGTAGGTGAAGCCATATTCTTGGGTAAACACCAGTTCCGGGTTTTCTGGGGGGCGGAGTTCCAATCTTGGAGGTCGGTTACCTCCCTGAACGGTGAACTTTACTCTATCCTCAGCCATGCCGCCTCTGCCGTCAGAGACGATGACCCTCATGGTGTACGTCCCCGGTGTTGGATTGCTCCACTGCACGTTAGGTGCTGTTGCTCTTGTTTGCTCGACATCGTTAACAAACCATCGGTATGTCAGCGGGTCCCCATCGGGATCGGAAGCATCGGCTTGGAAGTAGATTGTGTCATTGGGTGTAGGATTTGTGGGGGAATAACTCAATCGCACTGTAGGTAGGCGATTCTCAGTGGGTGGTGACTCGCCGAGCCAACCGCGTGCCAACTCTGGCGCTAACTGAAAGAGATGGTCTATGTCGGCAGCACAACTTCCAAGAGATTCCCAATGGTAGGGGAAGGCTGGTCTGAACCCACCAAACCCAAACTCCGGTTCGCAGGTTTCGTGGCAATTATAATAGCAGCCATAATCGAGCCAGTAGAAAACCGCGAGGATGCTGCCCTGCATGCGTCCATCATCTTTTCTGACACAGAGCAGCACTTCATTGGGGCCATTCGGGAGTTGATGTAGTTTGAACGTCTGATACTCATATATGTAGGTAGCTGGGTAATTGCACTTGGAGGCATGATTCTCAGCAGCTTTTCTTATCTCATCATCCGTAGGAGTACGTGGCCAGTTGGGATTGGCGTAGCCATACCCACCAAACAGGACTAGAAAGGTCAGAACAGCAACAATGTAGGGAATTATGCAAGTCACACGACTTCGGTGGGGCATTCCACCCTCCTTCTCTCAAAAGGTATGCTTACAGTCTAGCACAGAGTGGGAAACAAAAGGATGATCTTTCTCAGCTTAGAACGTGTCGATGATCAGATATGGTCAATCAGCCCATCTCTGATCTGTACTACCCGCGAGGCGCGCTCCATCACTTTGGGGTCGTGGGTCGAGAAGACGAACGTCGTCCCGCGTTTTGTATTGAGATCGTGCATCAGTTCGATGATTGCTTTGCCCGTCTCGGAGTCTAAGTTTGCCGTCGGCTCGTCCGCTAAGACTAACGCTGGCTCAGTTACCAGCGCCCGCGCTATCGAGACTCGCTGCTGCTGCCCGCCGGACATCTCATCAGGGCGATGATGCGCGAGATCGCCGATCCCTAGAACTTCCAAGAGCTCGTGCACGCGGCGACGGCGTTCCGCTGCCCCAATGCCCAATAAGAGCAACGGCAGCTCGACGTTCTCATACGCTGTGAGCACCGGGACGAGATTGAAAGTTTGAAAGACAAACCCCAAGCGCTGCCGCCGCACCCACGCTAGTTCTTGAGCAGAGAGCTTTGAGATGTCTTGCCCCTCAAGAATAATCCGACCCGACGTGGGCTTATCGAGACAACCGATCAGATTCAAGAGCGTCGTCTTGCCCGACCCCGAAGGGCCAGCAATGCACAAAAACTCCCCGCGCGTGATCTCTAACGAAACGCCGCGCAGGGCCTTTACAATAGTGCGCCCCAGCGCGTACTCTTTCGTGACGTTCTCGACGCGGACGACCGCTTCGCTCATGGTTTCTTGCACGATTCTAAGAGCGCCTCTTTGGTGAACATCGAGTCTGGCAGATCTCTAATCTCCATCTCTAGAATTGTCATCACAGTCTTGGTGCCAGCTTCGAGTGCGTTCTCTATAGTAATTTTGCTGGGGCGCAGGGCGCCACCAAGCTGCTTGCGCTCTTCGTAGAGAGCACGCCGCAAGAGCTTCCCCGTCTCGGTGTAGAACTCGGCTTTTAAGGGCAGAAAATTCTCTGTGTCTACCCAGTAGAGAATTTTTGCGAAGGGCACGGTCTCGTCCTTGGCCGTCAGCTCTAGTTTGT
>JAWAFZ010000105.1:0-3107 GCA_038890155.1 Candidatus Caldarchaeum sp.
TCTGCGCTCGCCGCCGCCCTCGACGAAGAGTTCGATCTTCGTTGCTCCAGCGTCGAGCGCGTTTTCAATCAGCTCCTTGGCAACTGACGCGGGGCGCTCGATGACTTCGCCTGCGGCGATCTTGTTAACTAAATGGGCATCTAAGACCTTGACTTTCATGGGCGTTCTCTGCCACAATAGCAAAAGAGGAAGGGGGTAGCAAATAACGCAACGTGATAAGGAGCCTAAGCTTGAGTTCAAAAAGGCAAGACTTGGTTGCGTGATGCTTGAATTTCTCTTTATAATAAACTAAGAATTATGATCCAAAACTACAAACCGCGAGGGGCAGTTTGGACTCCGCACTCGATCGCTGAGCTACTGGTCACCTGGGCTGTTCGCTCAGCTCATGACTCCGTGCTTGATCTGGGGTGTGGTGAAGGCGTTTTTCTCTGCGAAACCATAAGGAGGCTGAAAAATCTAGGTGCATCATCAGAGCAGATTGCCTACCAGCTTTTGGGGACTGAGCTAGATCTAGATACCTTCAAGAAGTTACAAAATAAATTAGAGCAAGCTTTAGGTCGGATTCCCCCCTATGTCTACCATAATGACTTCTTCAAGACTGAATTTCCTGAAAAAGTAGAAGCGATTATTGGGAACCCCCCTTACGTAAGACGTTGGTGGCTACATAACTTAGATGAGATAAGATATACCATTAGCAATACAGCAAAAAACTTCCCGCGTTCTACAGACTTGGCTTGTTATTTTGTGATTCATGCTATAAAATTTCTGAAACCGGGAGGCCGGCTAGCACTTATTCTCTCTGATAGCTGGCTTGATATGGACTATGGGGAGAATTTCAAAAGATTCTTGCTTAACCACTTCCATATCCATGCGATTATCGGCTTTGAAGCCAAAGTCTTCCCAAATCATCTGATTAATACTGTTTTGCTTCTAGCAGAGAAGCTAGCTAATACCTGTCAAAGCAACGCACAACTTCGTACAACATTCCTCCGGTGGAAAACATTGCCATCCCCTTTAGACTGGGATATAGTTCTCTCTAAAGGTTCACCTTGCGCGAGCAATATTTTGATCAAACCGCAAAGAGATTTAAAATCTACAGAGCCTTGGAGTAAGTTACTTTATGCCCCCCCTGCATACTTTCGCCTTGCTAAACATCCTAAGTTGGTCCCCTTACAAACTCTTGCCCGAACTCGCATTGGTTTCCAAAGCTTCTGCAAGCGGTTCTACATCATACCAGCAAAGTCTCCTTGGCATATTGAACCCCAATACCTTAAGCCCTTGATTTACTCACCAAGAGATATTGCAGGGCCTATCTTAACCCCCTCGCATTCTCCTAAACACTTTCTGCTCTATTGTAGTAAGCTTCCGAGCGAACTCGTGGGAACCCACGTGCTTCGCTATATCAAATGGGGAGAGTCTCAGAAAATTACTCCCAGAGGAAGACATCAAGAAGTTATCGGCTTTCATAACTCACCTCGCATTCAGCGCGCTAACCGACAGCCTTGGTACAACTTGGTACCTGAACTGAGTCGTAGAGGAAGCTGGCCCGTGTTGCTCTTTCGGCGGCTCTTCAAACGCTATGCGGTAATCTGGAATCAAGCTGGCTGGATCGCGAGTGAAAATTTTATTGAGCTTCAGCCCCGGCCTGGAGTGGATTTGCTGGCACTCTTAGCTTTCTTGAACTCCTCCTTTGCTGAGCTACTTTTTCAAACTCATGCCCATCGCTACGGGGGAGGTGTATACAATCTTAACCCCGGAGATATCGGTGGTATCCCTGTGCTAAATATTTTGAAACTAAGCGAAAATGAAAAAGAGCGATTGAAAGCAGCATATGAGTCTTTCTTGCTTTTGGGAGGGCGAGATCGTCAGGTACTTGATCAAGTAATCGCGAACGTTTTAGATTTAGAAATATCCTTTATAAAGGATCAACGAACCAAAGAGAACCTAGGAGTTGTCATCTAATGACATCTACTCAACAAGAAGAAACCCTCAAAGCTATTGCCGAAGTTTTAGAAGCCGCTGATTTCCCCCGCCGTCATAATACGAGACAAACAGGGTATTGTATTTTAGCATTATTAGACAAAACGCCGCGCAAAGGTTTGTTACAAGGTAAGACTTGCTTAAATGATGGGGCTCGTATTCATGATATTTTAGAGTTTGTCCGGAAAACGTTTCGAATTAAGATTGCCGAAAATACAAGAGAGACTTACCGAAAGACTTCCCTTAAGCAACTCCTTGATCACGGCCTCATAACGCGAGTGCAATCTTCGACTAATGATCCTAATACGCATTATATTCTCAATCGGGAATTTGAGAAAACATTGCGCTCCTATATAGCAGCGTCATCCCAGCGCAGAACTCAAATCTTATCTTTGCTCAGAAAACCAAAAAGGATTTTAGAGACCACTAACGAGCGTGTTGTAAGGATTACTATAGCCAATAACATTATAAAACTTAGTCCAGGACGTCATAATCAGTTGATTAAACAGATTATCGAAGTTTTTGCATCTGCTTTTGTAGATGATCCAGAAGTGTTATATGTGAGCGACACTGCTCATAAGATCAAATATCTCAGTCCAACAGTTAAGGAACTGGGAATCTCTATTGATGAACACGCCAAGGCCCCTGATGTGATTTTGTATTCCAAAAGCAAGAATATCGTTTATATTATTGAAGCCGTCATCAGTAGCGGGGTTTTTTCGCCAGACCGCATACAAGATGTTGAAAAGGTCTTGTTTGGGAACCGAGAGAAACGTTTTGGAGTCGAGTATTTCACGGCATTCCCAGATCGGGCGATCTTTCGCAAGTTTGTTGAAGATATTGCTTGGGGAACCCAAGTTTGGCTAGCTCAGGAGCCATTTGGGGTGATTATCTTTAAAGGAGATTGAGATGAGAATCGCTTGGCTCATCGGGTTATTTTGCTTGATGTGGGAATGGGAGGCTCTCGCGCAGGAGCGCGCACCGAGTCTCGGCATGGCGTTGAGCTGGATGGAGCTGAAGAATTTTCAGCCGGCGCTGCCTGATATCAATCTCGATCAGCGAGCGATGCTCTTCTCGCTGCGCGCGGCGTTGGGGAGCGACCGCGGGCTGAGCTTGCGATTGACTGG
>JAWAFZ010000106.1:0-3102 GCA_038890155.1 Candidatus Caldarchaeum sp.
ACGGCTCCCCCTTCGCACGGAGCACGGAATAGTTGCATCCTTCACCACTTCCATACTTGTAGATGCGGGCCTGCTTGACCCATGTGTCCATGATTCCTCCAGGGTTGACTAGGTCGTCTTTAATCGAAAGGATGAAGCATGCATGAGCCTGTGGATGAGTGTAGGCGTCGGTTGAAGGAACAACTCCAACTTTCTCGTCGTAGTAGTAGTGTCCCTGGGCGGGGCCTGTTATTCCGTAAGCCGACTGTAGCCCCGTGTTGAACCACTGCGGCGAGTTGGGTGAAGCTATTTGAGCGATGAGCATGTATTCTATTTCGTCCTGAAATGCCTGAGCATCCTCGAGAGTTGCGAAGTAGCCCAGCTTCTCACCCCACTGCCTCCAGCAGCCAGCAAGCCGTCTAACAACCTGCTTGAGGGACCTCTCCGGGCCGAGTAATGGTTTTCCATCGTTGTCGTAGACCGGGTTTCCGTTCTCGTCATACTGCGGAACGCCTGTCTTGCGAAAATACTTCTGTGCAAGGATGTCGGTGGCCACCTGCGACCAGAAGCTGGGAACTTCAACGTCTTTCATCTCGAATATCACGTTGCCGGCTAAATCCTTGATCTGGGATGTTCGTCTTTCCCACCTGAAGTAGGAAAAGACATCCCTTCCGTCGGTGTAGAACCTGCCTACACGAAGGCCCTCCGCTCTATCGGGTTGAGTTCTTGAATGCTCGGCGACAGTCATGCTGATACGTGAAAGCTGGACACGATATAAAATTTTACCTCTTCTCTACGGTGGAATGAATAAACAACTTAAAAGCATGCATCGAATGTTCAACGGGTGACCTCCTGCGACTTGACGAATTCGTACAACCTCTTCGCCTTCGAGTCTGTCTCGAACCAGTTTCTCACCGGAGTCAACAACTCGTCCAAGGCACGAGCGACCGCGTTCTTGAGGTCTAGAGGATGAAGCGAGCCGTTGACGAAGTCCCGAGTGAGCTGGCTGTAGTCAACGTACTCAACGTCTCCGCCGAACTTGGCAGGCCTCTCGACCATCATCTTCTTCTTTAAAGGAAAGATCACGTACCTGCAGTACTCTAGAACAGGGTTGCCTTGAACCTGTTTAGGTGGACAGTAGGCGTTGTGGATCTTGTGCTTGATCGTCTCGTAGTCGTCGTGGACGTAGATGCTCGACTCGGGAATGCTTTTACTCATCTTGGAGCTGATCTGGACGTCGAGGGCTTCCTCCTCCTCCATGCCCATAGGGCCCGTAGGACCAGCCAACCCCATCAGCATGTGGTGGTGGACTGCGACAGGTTTCCAAAGCCCAAGCTTCGGACCTATCTCCCTAGCTAGGATGTTGGCCCTTCGTTGGTCGAGGCCAAGCTGGCATATCTTCGCACCCAAGGTGAATATGTCGGCGACCTGCATGCCTGGGTACAGGAGCTGAGCTGCTTCCTGAAGCTCTCCCTCTCTCCTGCCCATTATGGGGAGACAGCGGAGCACCCTCCTAAGCGTCGTGCTCCTCAAAACCTCTATGACGAGCTTCCAGTAATCCCTGTCAGCCGTCAGGTCGCTAGCCCATACTATGTCCACCTTGGTGACGTCCACGCCCGAGGCCTTCCAGACTTCGACAAAATACTCCCCGACCCGCCGAATCTTCTCTAGGTCGCCGCCCATCTTCTTGTTGATAGCTGCGTGCCAGTCTGCCAGCAGCAGCTTGAACCTGCACCCCGCCTCAAGCATGTCCCTGAGCTTGACGACCCTGAGAAGGGCGAAGGGTATATGGGCGAGACCGCTAGGCTCGAACCCGTCGTACGCAACGGGGCTTGAGTCGGTCTCGAGCAGGCTTCTGAGCTCGTCAGGAGTAAGCACTTCCTCCGTCGGAGGCCGCATTATCAGCTCCATCCTAGTCTCTAAGTCCATCGTATTTTCAGCAGCCGTGTCAGGTAATAAACGATGCTTCGCAATATGCTCATTAAGCGCTTTTGAAAAGCATACTGCATGCGCAAGCCCAACAGGCTGGCCAACGAGCAGAGCCCTTACCTCCTCCAGCATTCCTACAACCCCGTCGACTGGTATCCTTGGGGCGGCGAGGCTTTCGAGAAGGCCAGGGTGGAGAATAAGCTGATTTTCCTGAGCATAGGGTACTCCTCTTGCCACTGGTGCCATGTGATGGAGCGGGAATCTTTCGAGGATAAGCAGATAGCCGACATTCTGAACACGTACTACGTTCCGGTAAAGGTGGACAGAGAGGAGAGGCCTGACGTAGACGAGCTATACATGAAGGCTGTGATGCTGATGACCGGCCATGGTGGATGGCCGTTGACTGTTATCCTCACGCCCGACTTGAAGCCGGTGTTCGGAGGAACGTACTTCCCTCCAAGAAGAAGGGGAGGGTTGAGAGGCTTGGACGAAATACTCAGAGCTGTGGCCGATCTTTGGAGGAGAAGCCCGGACGAGCTTAGGAGGGCTGCCGAGCAGACTTCATCCGTCCTGAAAAGCCTCTACATGGTTGAGCCTGCTGAACAGGAGCCGGAATACAGCGTCTTAGTCCAAGCGTTCGACACTTTAGTGAACTCCTACGACGAGGTCTACGGAGGTTTCGGGACGGCGCCCAAGTTCCCCATGCCTCTTTACATCGAGTTCCTTCATGCCTACTACGCCGTCGAGAGGGAGGCGCTGGCTCTCAAAATGGCTTCCCACACACTCGAGAGGATGGCTAGGGGAGGTGTTTACGACCAGCTTGCTGGAGGGTTTTTCCGCTACTCAACCGACCGCATATGGCTTGTGCCTCACTTCGAGAAGATGCTGTACGACAACGCACTGCTAGCCCGGGCGTGTCTTCAGAACTACCAGCTTACGGGCAACGAGTTTATGCGAAGAGTTGCGGTCTCGACGCTCGACTGGATGCTGGACGAGCTCTCATCCCCAGAAGGCGGGTTTTACTCAGCCGTCGACGCCGACAGCCCCGAGGGGGAGGGTGCTTACTACGTTTGGCGGAAGTCGGAGGTCGAGCAGGCTTTGGATGGCAGGGACGTCGAGATAGCGTTGAAAGCCTTCGGTGTGGCTGAGAACGGGAACTTTGAGGAGGGAAAATCTATCCTAACCTTTGTCAAG
>JAWAFZ010000107.1:0-3086 GCA_038890155.1 Candidatus Caldarchaeum sp.
AGCCAGGCCCCGCGCTCTCCGACGTAAGTCTCGAGAGAGATTTCAGCCCCGCCGTTGAGGATGTCGTCTTCGAACGGGTTGACAAGGCCTGCCGCAGCCTTCTCGAGGGGCATGTGCTTGATGTTTGTTAGATAGTCTAGGATGTAGGCTATGAGCTCGCTGTCTGTTCCGACGAAGCTGCTGAACCCCTGATGCCTTATCATCTCGATGTTGGCGCCGAAGCTGCTGATGTCGCCGTTGTGGGCGATGGACCATTCGTGGCTTGAGAAAGGATGGGACCATACGGGGTAGAAGCCCGGCGAGTTTGTCGGCTGCCTTGTATGCGCAATCCACATGTCGGCCTCAACACCCCTCTCGACGAGCTGGTACTGGTTGCAGACATCGACGGGGAAGCCCACGCCCTTGAAAACCTCCACATACCTGCCCCATGAGTAGACACGGCCCTTCATCCCTGCGCTGAAGAGCTGGCGGTTGATGATGTCCACGGCCTTCCTCAACGAGGCCTCGGAGGCCTCGACGTGAGCAGTCCACGAGACGAACCTGCCGGAGGAAGGGTTCTCCACCCCCAGCTCCCAGACACCGCCGTCAGCATGCTCGGTCAGCACGTTTTTGACGAACTGGAGGGAGTCGTCGCTCCCCACGAAGACCTTCACCTTGTACGGGGCGCTGCCGTGGTTGAGGTTGTAGGCTGCGTAGCCCGCCCCCAGCTTGCTTCCCCTGTAGCGGACGCATTCAATAGAGCTTACAGCGTCCTGAGCCTTAATCTTAGGAGCGTCGCTTCTGCGGAGAATGCCCAGAATACCGCAGCCCGAAATATTCAACAGAGGCCCATCCATGCCTATCCCACGCCCGCCTGCTTGACTCCCAGCTTCAGCCTCGTCTCCCTGCCAACCTCAACCGCCCTCAGCAGCTCCCTGTTGCCGACAAGCGTGTTGAATAAGCTGCTGACGCCGGCCGCTCCTGCCAAAAGCTTGAGCTCACGCTGGATACCGAGCAGGAGGTTCTCCACTCTCTCACGCATGACATCCTCCCCGACTCTGGCTTCCGGCATGCCGACGCCGTACTCGACAGCCTTCGAGACGACGGCCGCGTCAGCTCCTAGGGCGACGAGCTTGTAGATGTCGTCGGAGCCCCTGACCAACCCTCCGCCGGCGATAACGCTGACCTTGTTGCGTGCTCCGAGCCGCCGCAGCTCACTGTCAAGGACAGACACGCCGACCTCGAGGTCAGCATCCCCTCCAGCGTCAGCGTCGAGATAGACGCCTGAACACCCCTCCTCGACACACCTTCCAAGCCAGCGATACTCTTCGGAGGGGGTTGTCTTGACGAACACAGGCTTGTCGAGTTTCAGCAACGCGGCTGGGCTGGCTGTGCAGGCTGCGCAACAACCGCTGACGGCTGACGACGCGTCCGCCAGCAAGGCATCTCCGTACATGCACATCTCCGGCGCGCCGTAGTGTCCGACGTAAACCAGCACGTTCATGCAGTAGGCTGCCTTGACCACAGCCCTCCGGTACTCGACGGGCGTTTCATCGCCGAGCTTGACGACGACGGGCATCGAGAGACGTATCCTCCCACCGCAGAGGTAGACGTAGGTCTCCACGGGCTCGCGGTACGGGTCTATGCTCGGCCTAGTGACCTGAGCGCCGTCGCATACAAGCTTGTCTCTTAAGAAGACTGGAGCCTCGACATGCGGAGGGCCTGTGCTACCCATGCTGACAACGGGGGGCTCGGCAGGCATACGGCCCACCGTGCCCGCCATCTCCTGCAGATGCCTGACTCTCCAACTTGTCCATCCAGCAGCAGTCAACGACCATCAACCCCCATGAGCATTAGCTCGTCCCGGCCGACTCCAACGGCCTTCAGCAAGTCCCTCCGGCTCCTCAGCTCCCCGACCGACGAGACGCCCACCTCCTCTAGGATGAGCTTCAGCTCAGCCGTCCAGCCCTCAACCATGTTGACAACCCATCGTGTAGCGGTCTCGAGGGAGAGTATCTTCGCAGGGTTCTCCTCGACCTTGTTGGTTATGACGGCGGGGCAGAAGCCTAGATGGCATTTGTGAACCATCACACAGCCCATGGCTATCAGCGAGGCTGTGCCGAGCGAGACTACGTCGGCTCCAAGAGCTATCAGCTTGGCCGTGTCCTCGGCGCTGCTGACCCTGCCGGCTGCGACGACTGTGAAGCCTTCTCTCAACCCCTCCCTCCTCAGAGTTTTGTCGACCACGGACACAGCTATCTCCACGGGCAGACCAACGTTGTTCCTAACAACCAGCGGCGTCGCTCCTGTGCCTGCTCCGTGGCCGTCTATGATGATGCCGTCCGCCCCCATCCTCGCCACGCCCGAGGCGATGTAGGCGATGTAGTTGGTTGCGCCGACTTTGACGAAGACTGGCTTGCCGACGGCTTCCTTCAAGGCCATGATCCTCTGGCCTAGGTCTTCGATGGAGTAGATGTCGTGGTGCGGGGCTGGTGAGATGGCGTCGACGCCTACGGGTATTCTACGCACCTCTGAGATAAGCTTCGTGACCTTGGCGCCGGGCAGGTGGCCTCCTATGCCGGGCTTCGCCCCCTGACCTATCTTGATGACCACCCCCAAGCCCGTGTTCAAAACATCTATGTCTACTCCGAACCGTGCCGAAGCCCACTGAACCGTGATCCTCCTGCACTTCCTCACCTCGGGATGAAGCCCTCCCTCGCCGGTGCCCGCCACAACTCCCGTCAGGTCAGCCGCTCGGGCTAGGGCTATGTTGGGCACGCCGCTCAAAGCTCCGAAGGACATGTCGCCTAGGTAGATGGGTGAGGTCATGTCGATGTTGCCGTAGGCCATTCTTGTTGAGACGTCTACGTCTCCGGGGTTTTTGAGCGGTGGCGAGGGGTTGTCGAGCTCGGCTCTGAAGACAAGCCTGTCGAGGATGCGGTTGGAGGTTTGTTTGGCTTTGTCCCAGACGGCTGCGGGCCTGCCGAACCGTGCGAGCGTTCTGATGTGGTTTATTCGGTCGGTGTTCCAGAACTCGGGCGTCTGCTGCCTGGGGATTGGGAGGTAGTCTTCAACCAGCTTGAGCGTCAGGCTTCACCCCGCGTGTG
>JAWAFZ010000108.1:0-2927 GCA_038890155.1 Candidatus Caldarchaeum sp.
GTAGCCATATCTTCTAAATGTTTGTCAATGACTTGGCGCTTAATCATGGCCGGTCAATTTGCTGAAGACGCCTTGTTCGATACGTTCATATAGATACTGGCGTTTGATCTCTCGCAGGGGCTGGGTGTCCACATATCTCTGTTTCACTGTGACCTCGAAGGTGATTCTCAGACCTTCATCCCGACAAAACAGAAGACGTCCGTCACCGATCACCTCGTTGGCCAAGAGAGGGGGTGCTTCATGGAGCAAGACTAGATCTATCTCGTTCTTATGGAGCAAGCCCATCAAGTCGGCAATCACGGCGGCCTTATAGCCGTAGGGCTCCTTGGCGTCGAGCTTCTGAAACTTCTTCTCATCCACGAGCAAAGCGATGTCGATATCGCTGAGCTTATTCGTGCGGCCTCGAGCGGCGGAGCCGAACAGATAAGCGAGCAAAATCTCACTTCTTTGCGCGAAGTAGGGAGTGAGCTTTCTCTTTATCGCCTCTGTGGTCAGCATAAACAATCGCCTGTTGAATTCTAACTGTCCCTCTCTTGCTCATCAACTTAGGGAGCCTCTTCTCTGGACAGAACGGCTTTAATGAGTCTTGGACATTGCTCACGCAACTTTCAAAAGAGCGGCGCGATTTCACTATTCAGCGTGCCCCTTCTCGGCTCGCGAGTCGGTAAAGCAGGCGCTCTTGTCGGGCAAACTCCAACTCTTCAACGGGGATCACGGCCAGCAGCAGGTTGTGATCGAGCAAGCGATCAAGAACCAGACTATCAAGGGCCTTTGAGGCTTTCTTGAGGTCCTTTACTACCAAGAGCAAGTCAACATCTGAATCCGAGTGCGCTTCGCCGCGGCCGCGGGAGCCAAAGAGGATGATTGAGACGAGATTGCCGCCTAGCACAGCTTGGGCTTCTGCGGTGAAACGCTGTAAAGTGATGCGCTCGGTGGTTGAGAGCCTTGCGCATTTGGCGATAGTGGCCATGATAGTGCTTCATTAAATAATCGCAGCGTCGCTGTGATCCTAAAGCGCGTCCACAACGATCCCTTTTGCGGGGTCATATTCATAGTCCGCAAAATAGATGTCCTGGCACCAACGGAGCAATTGGCTTCTTTGCTTCTCGTCGAGTTCCGTCAAACCTCTAACCCACCATTCGACCGGCTGGAGATTAGGTCCTTCAAGCTTCTTAAGATTAAGCGGAATTGTCACGACAAACTTAGCAAGCACTTGCTTCTTGAAGAGAGTGTAGAGCCTCTTTTCGTTGGGATGTTTTTTGAAGAAGTTCACGACCTCTTCCAAGAAGCGATTCTTTTGTTGGCTTGGAATTACTGGGACTGTGTAGATTTCTCTGAACATTTTTTGGGCATCGTTGAGCCGGTCTGACATATATCCGGCATCAAGAATATCTTTCGTTTGTCTAAATTTCGTCAGGTAACTGTGGTCATCTGGAAGGTCATAAAGCTTTTCGACTAAAGCAAACTTGTCATACTCAGAGAGGGTTACTTGAAACCCTTGCGGTTCAGATGCCGCGCCCAGGCTCGCATCTTTTGATTTGCCTCGCTTACGGGCTCGCGCCTTTTTCTGCGGACTTTCTCGGCTACCAAACACTTCTTCGACTATAGCTCCTATTCGCTCTTCTGCTTTTGGGTAGTGCTTTCTTTTTTTTGCTAACCAGTCTTTATGGTCTTCATTGGGCTGGTTGTCACTCTTATTCTCCAGCAGTAGTTTGAGCGTCAACAGAATAAGGTCGTTATCATACACGTAGTGCTGCCCTGAGTGGAGCCCATGCTTGAAAACCCAAACATACACATTTGGATTTGCAGTTTCGGGAATTTCTTCAGGCTTTTTCATGGGACCGTATCTTCTCCAAACCCTTCCCATCCTCTGGACCAGCGCATCTAAAGGGGCGATTTCCGTGAAGAGAACATCAGCATCTATATCGAGCGATGCCTCGACAACCTGCGTCGCTACTAAAATTTTGCCTTCGTTTTCATCATTTGGTTTGGGATTTTTGAACTCTTCAACGAGTTTCGCTTCTAACTCGCTGCGATCAGCTTGTGTGAAGCGAGAATGCAAAAGCCAAAGTTTAGACTTAAGAGAGGCGCAGTCTCCGCCTTTATCAACAAGCTCTTGTAGCCTATCAAAAATATCCTGAGCCTGTTTTACCGTGTTAGCCATCACCAGCACACGCTTACCTTCTTTTGCTGCCTTCAGGATCTCCTGGAGCTTATCTTCGGGCACAGTGAAATCAGGCTTGCTTTCATCGGCGGCGTTTTCTATCAGCTCAACTTTTATGTGGTGCTTTTTAAGCCTTTCAAATCTATCTTTTCCCTCCTGATACATATTCAGCAGCCTGTATTTTGGCTGTCCGTAGTTTGACTGTCCGATAAGCCGATCTATTTCGTCCTGGACAAATTGGGGGAGCGTGGCCGTCATGAGCAAGAACTTGCCTCCCATGCGAACGACGTCCTCTATGAACTTGACGACGATAGCCGCCGCGCGCGGGTCATATGCCTGAACTTCGTCAATGACCAAGCGCGAATAAGAAAACGTGGCGTAGATTTTCTCATATCCCGGCGGTCGCAGAGCATAAGGGAAGAATTGGTCTCCCGTGGAAATCATGGCTGGGAAGGCAAGCTGACGTGCCAGATCATAAGCTTTCATACTCGCTTGTGCCTCTCCGCCGTCCCCCATCAAGAACACATCTGCGTCAGAGTGGAGCAATCCAACGTTTTCACTGTTTTTCCCTCCAGCGTTGTCTTTGAAAACCTTGCTTGCCCGCTCATATATCTGATTCACTGCCGCCCGAAGTGGCAACGTGTAGAAGAATTTCTCTCCGTTCGACCATAAGAATGCAAACTCAGTCTTCCCGTAACCCGTTGGGGCTACCAGGATGACGTTCTTGTCTTTCAATTGATCAATCGCCTGGAATTGCCAGATT
>JAWAFZ010000109.1:0-2907 GCA_038890155.1 Candidatus Caldarchaeum sp.
TTCGACCTCTTCAATGTTCCTGAAGAAGCCTTCATAGCCGGAGTATTCTGGGCTGGTTTTAATGCGTTTCCATTTGGTTTTACTTGAGGGCAGGATGTGTTCAGCCTCAGCCTCCATGTTGAAATAACTTGCAAACCTCTTTAGGTATACTTGAAATTTTAACCCGTCTTGCTGGCTGCTTTGACCTGGCAGTATGCTAAATATTGTTTTCATGATTCCGTTTTGCCGTCCGATAAAAGCTACAGAACTTTGGGTTGTCACCCAATCGTCAAACAACTGCTCGAGCCCCTCAAATATTCTGGAATACAGCCCGCCAACACCGTTATCCTGAGCTATGTTTCTTAACTCCTCCTCTGTTAGAGAGCTTTTCTTTTTTGTTTTCCGCACCTCTTCAGCACTTTTCGGAATAAGCATAACTCTTGCCAAGAACTCCTGCTCGCCGCTCTTGAAGTAGTTGAATGTCACGGCGTTGATTCGAATCCCATACTCAGAAAGATATCGGACCACCCTTTCCGCCTGGTCGTCTAAATTTGAAGCCACTATGAGCATTTCATGGGACTCATTTAACACCTCTGGAAGCTGACACCCAAATTTATCATCAAAAGCATCCTCAAAACTAATTCCCTTCTTATCTTTAAGATAGTTGTTCGCGATGTCGACGACCTCATCGTAGGATAGGTCGTCAACCCATGACGCGTATTCCAGAATTTGGGCAATCGCTTCCTTGGGAGCCTCATCCCTCTTTAACTCTACTATGACTAAGTCGCCGTTTCGCTTGATACACAGGAGGTCAATATATTTCCCAAAAGCCGTCTTAACCTGCCGCCCGATAACAAGCAGGTCATCAGATATTATTGAAATGTTATTTTCAAGCCATTCCTCCAAACGCTCCTCAAAACTAATCCTGTTCGTCGGAATCTCCGCCAATTCTCTTTCCTTCACTTCCCACAACCGAATCTCCTGAGGCATAGTTATCATGGACATGCCTGCGAGGAGAATATTTATTTTATTGGTCGCCGTCCCGCCCGCTCTAGGCTAAGGGCCCTGGACAAACCAAGCACTAGCCTCACGGCCTGAAAAGGTTGTCTTTAATAGCGCCCCCTAAACTGCTAGAGCAAGCGGAATTGAAGAAGCTAGTAGTACTCGTGGTCCTGCTGGCTTGTGTCGGGGCGATGTCAACCGTCTCTTCCCAGCAAGCCTACGAAAGGCATGTACACGTCGCCGACGGCGGGCTGGTGTTCATCTCGGACACCATACCACTCACGGGCCCCAGCGAAGTCGTCAAAGTCGGGTTTCCTGCAGACAGCGTCAAAAACCTTGTAGGATACTATCTTCTCGACGAACGAGGTAGCTTAACCCCTGCATCCCAGCAGGAAGGCGTTTACTGGCTTGAGCTCAAGCCTGAGACGGTTTGGACGGATGGCTCGGCAACAGTCGTGACCGTCTGGCGGGACATGTTCGTCGAGTCCGTCCAGAACAACTACCTTCTAGTAATACCGTCAAACCTCGTCATGGAGAGGAAGATAGAAAGGGTCAACGTCAGGCTTACTTTTGACGGCAACCCGACTGTCTCCTCGGTCTCCGGAGCTGAGATGAGGTTGAGCGGGGATAAGAAATCGGCTCAGGGTGAGTTTTCAGACATCGAGGCCAAACAGTTCAAGACTGTAGTGGCGTACTTCGAAGACCCGGACCTTCTGAAGTACACGGTTGAAACAGCGGAGGTTAAGGTTGACATGTCCTCCACGCAGGCCACGTTGAAAATGATGGTTAAGAACACTGGACGGACGCCTTTTTCGTCGCTCGACGTTTACATGGGTAAAGACTCGGAAGTATTATCTGTTTCTAGAGGTCTTGCAAGGCTGGGCCACACCTGGGACGCTGAAAAAGGATTCCTGCGAGTTGAGTTTGATTCAATAGGCGAAGGTCAGAGGGTGGCGTTGGAGATAAGTTTCCGGAGCAGAAGCTTGGTTGAGCAGGTCGACGGACGGTATGTAGTAGGGGTTCCTAGGTATCTTAACACAACCTTCTCCGAGCTGTTGCTGACGGTCGAAACACCTCCAGCCGACCAAGTATCGTTCAGCACGGAGCCTTGGACGCTGAGAATAGTGGAGAATAACAGAAGGATAGCTTCATTCAGGTTTGAGAACCTGTTCGTTCCCCAGAGGGTCGTGGTGTCGGTAAGCCTGACAGCCAGCAGCCTTCCCGCGCTTCCCACAGTCCTTATCCTAGCCATCGCCGTCGTAGCGGGCTTCCAAGCAATAGCCATACGACAGAGACAGCGGAAGCCCTCGTCCGGCGAGGAGGTAGCTGGCTTCAGCCAATCCATGGGAAGGCTTGTTGAGGGAATGATAGGTGAGATAAACAGGTTGAAGAACGTCGAGGAAGCGGCTAGAGTGTACAAGATGGTTGAAGACAGGCTTAAGACGGCCAGAGAAACTTTGTGGACAGCCAAGAAAACTCTGAGGGGTGGGGAGATTGCGGGAGGCCTGAACAACATCGAGAAACAGCTAAACGAGGCCTGGTCAATACTGCAGGCGGTAAACAAAACCGTCGAAGACTTCAAGGCAAACAGGATACCGAGAAACGTCTACACAAGGATCGTGAACGAATACGTCAAGGAATGCAGGAAAACGCTTTCAGAAGTTCTGAACACGCTTGAATACCTCAGCCGCCTGAGATGACTCTTCCAATCAAATCGGCTGTTTTATCAGCTGGGTTCTCCATTCTGTCTAGGAGTCGGGAGGCTTTTTTCAAACACTCCGCGCTTACTTCGTCGATGTTGTGAAGGATTGAAGCGGCCACGCCAGCGACTCTGTGAAGCTCCCTTACGTGTCTCACGAGGCCTTGTTTAATCAGGTAGTTTATCACGGCGGGCATGCTGCCGGGGTAGAAGGATATCGTCGGCAC
>JAWAFZ010000110.1:0-2807 GCA_038890155.1 Candidatus Caldarchaeum sp.
TGTACTTGGTGTTGTCGTGGGTTACACAGTCCTCCAACGCCTCGCTGATTGCAACGCCTAAGCTACCCGGATGGTTCGGGTCCTTGCTGAGAAGAGACTTCCCGAAGTTCGTCCTGTCGCTTGGGCTTGGGAAGACTTCAGCTCCCCATGAGTGCATAAGCATCCTCCGGGCTGGTTTCTGCTGGTAGCTCGCACGGACCATGTAGACTGTGCACTTCATCCCGAACATGTTGGTGGCGAAAGACAGGGCGCTACCCCACTGCCCTGCGCCGGTCTCCGTCGTAAGCCTCTCAACCCCCTCCTTCATGTTGTAGTAGGCCTGAGCCACGGCCGTGTTCGGCTTGTGCGAGCCTGGCGGCGAGACTCCCTCGTGCTTGTAGTATATTCGGGCCGGTGTTTTCAGAGCCTTCTCCAGCCCGTAGGCGCGGTACAGGGGAGTTGGCCTCCACAGCCTTAGAATTTCTCTAACCTCCTCCGGTATCGGTATCCAACGCTCCGGGCTCAGCTCCTGCTTTATCAACTCCTTGGAAAATATCCTCTCAAGCTTCTTCGGGTCGACTGGAGCCCTTGTGGACGGGTCTATCGGCGGCGGCAGGGGCTTCGGCAAGTCAGGCAGGATGTTGTACCAGTTTTTGGGAAAACTGTTTTCATCTAGGAGAATTTTTCTCTGCACAGCACAGTATAGTGTATAAGATTAATATAAACTTTTTAAGGCATTTTCCTCCATGAGATAAACTAATTTTGAGAGGTTCACTCTGGATTTGCATGGATTTTGACGAGAGCGAGGATTTGCAGATGCTCAGGAAGTCCGTTGCAGATTTTATGAGAAGGTTTCCGCCCGAGTACTGGCGGAGGCTGGACGCTGAGAGGAGCTTTCCTCAAGAGTACTGGGACGCAGCCGCTGGGCAGGGCCTTCTGGGGATAAACATTCCCGAAGAGTATGGCGGAATGGGTATGGGGCTTTACGAGGCTTCGACTGCGATGATGAGCGTTGCTGCTTATGGCGGCGGTCTTCCCGCTGGGGACCTTCTTATGCGTACGCTTGTTTTCGGAGGTGTGATGATCGACCGTTTCGGCAGGCCCGAGGTGAAGCAGAAGTATCTTCCGCTTCTCGCGAGCGGTAAGCTGCTCTGCTCGTTCGCCCACACCGAACCAAACGCAGGAGTCAACACCTTCGACATCCAAACAACGGCTGAGAGGGTTGAAGGAGGCTTCAGGCTGAACGGGCAGAAGATATGGATAACTTTAGCCCACATGGCCGACATCATGGTCGTCGTGGCCCGCACAACCCCCAAAGAAAAGGCTGGTAGAAAATCGGAAGGCCTCAGCATACTTCTGGTTGACGCGAAACAGCCAGGTGTGAAGACCTCGAAGATACCCGGCATGGCTTTAAGGCCCCTCTCGAGCAACCTAGTGTATTTCGAGGATGCTTGGGTTCCAGAGTCTAACATTCTCGGCGAGGTTGACAAGGGCTGGGATGTGCTCACAGCTCTCCTCGCTGCGGAGAGAATATCAACGGCCTCGATATCGATAGGATGCGGGGAATACGTCCTCAACAGAGCCGTCGACTATGCAGTCAACAGGAAGGTTTTCGGCAGGCCGATAGGAAGCAACCAAGCCATTCAGTTCCCTCTCGCGGAGGCGAAGGCCGAGATCGAGGTGTCGAGGCTTATGACTCAGAAGGCGGCTTGGTTGTTCGACAAGGGGCGTGAATGCGTGTTCGAGTCTAACGTCGCTGCTTTCGCCGCAGCGAGGGCGGCGTTCAAGGCGGCCGACAGAGCTGTCCAGACGTTCGGAGGCATGGGGTTCGCCCAGGAATACGACATCGAGAGGTTCTTCAGAGACATAAGGCTCTTCAGGACGGCTCCCGTGCCCGAGGAGATGGTTCTGAACTACATCGGGACAAGGATCCTCAACATGCCGCGAACCTTCTAAACTCGTTTCTCAACTTTATTAGCTCATCAAACAACTGAAAATACATGACCACGGCAGTAATCGGTAAACCCCTTAAAACCAAGGAGGGGCAGCGCCACGTAAAGGGTCTCGGCAGGTTTGTTGACGACATACACCTTCCCCGAACCGCTTACGCTGTTCTGCTGAGGTCTCCTTATCCTCACGCCATCATCAAGTCTGTGGACGTGTCCAAGGCTCTGAAGGCCGAAGGGGTTTACGGCGCCTTCACAGGCGCAGACGTAGCCTCTGCCACTAAGCCGTTTCCACAGCTCACCGTTCCGCCGGCCTCCAAAGTGGTGGACTACTCGATGGCTGTTAGGAAGGTTAGGTACGTGGGCGAGCCTGTAGCCGCGGTCGTGGCGGACAGCGTTTACCACGCTAAGGACGCGGCTGACCTCGTGGAGGTAGAATATGAGCCTTTGAAGGCGGTCACCGACCCTTTGGAGGTATTGAACGGGGAGGGGCCTTTAATCCATGAGGAGGCAGGCACAAACATCGCCGCGGCGGTTGACTACGACTACGGGGACTACGACGAGGCCTTGAAGAACGCCGACAGAGTGATAAGGACAAAGCTTGTATTCCACAGGTTCAGCTCAACTCCTCTCGAGCCCAACGCCGTGTTGGCGAGCTACGACGAGAACAAGGGCTACTTAATCTACTGCAACAACCAGATGCCGATGTTCCTGTCGCCGTCCATCCTACGCGCGTTAGACACCGACCTGACCCGTGTTAGAATAGTCACTCCAGACATAGGCGGAGGGTTCGGCGTGAAGATAACCAACTACACTTACATCGTGTTAGTCGCTGCCTTGTCGAGGCTTTTGAAGAGGCCTGTGAAGTGGGTCGAGACGAGG
>JAWAFZ010000111.1:0-2767 GCA_038890155.1 Candidatus Caldarchaeum sp.
AAATGGGGTTAAAGCCTGAGGTCGTCGACCTCAGAACCATCCAGCCGATGGACTATGATACGGTGGTCAGGTCGGTGAGGAAGACCAACAGGCTTGTAATCGCCGAGGACAGCGTGAAGACGGGCGGCGTATCAGCCGAGGTGGCTGCCTACGTCTGTGAGCATGCCTTCGAAGCCCTCGAGCACCCCGTTGTTCGCCTGAACTCGCCGCCCATGCCGGCTCCCCAGTCCCAGCCGCTGGAGAAGCAGTACATGGTCTCAGCCGACAGGATCGTCGAGGCTGTGAAGAGGCTCTGCGTCTAGGACGTCTCGATCTCGGCTATGGTCTCGCCGACGCTTACCTCTTCTCCGACGCCGCGGAGGATTCTCACCACCCGTCCGTTTACCTCGGAGGGAACCTCAACCGCAGCCTTCTCCGTCTCGACGACCACAACAACCTCTCCCTTCCTGACGTAGTCGCCCTCCTTCTTCAGCCACTCCGCTATCTTACCCGACTCCATCGCCACGTCTATCCGTGGAAGCACAAGCCTGTAGACGCCCGGCATGGCTGTTCGCCAGGTCTTTAAATCCGCCTTCTTATAAACCGGTATCACTTATTTAGCCTTAACTAGGCTATCGTCATATACCCGCTGGCGGGATGGGACTCTGGGTGAGGCGAAATGGTTAGTCTCGACACTTTGATCAGCCTTCTCATCCTCGCAGTCCTTTCATACGAGACTTGGTTGATGCATAAGATTTACAGGAGTGAGAACGGCAGGAAGTCTTAGGAGATGAGGCATCGTCTACCGTCGAATTCTATGCGGTCGAAGAACGAGATTATCCAGCCCCTGTCCACCTCCTCTCCACCATCCCTCTTCTGAAACCCTATGAAGCCGAAGCTCTTGGCCTTTACCACCAACTCCACGGCGATGAACTCCTCCTCCAGAACGAACCGGTTGCCCTCGATCCTACCCACGCCCACAACCCAGCCCGGGCTGTCTTCACCGAACTTCTTCCAATAATTAATCCTAGCCACCCTCCTCCTCGACTCAGCCAGCCTCAACGCCTCCTCAGGCATCAACGTGTTGTCGAAGACGTATGACGGCATCCTTCGATGGATGTCTCACTGGTTTTTAAAGTAATAACCAGCCCTGTTAGTTTACTTATTATGCGTTTCGACGTGGTCGTCGTCGGGGGCGGTTCCACAGGCTCGTCTATTGCCTACCACCTTGTCAAGAAAGGTGCGGGCAGGGTTGCTTTGCTCGAAAAAGACCACGTGGGCTGGGGCCAGACGGGCAGGTCAACCGCCGTGGTTCGGCTACACTACAGCACGCCCGAAGTTGCTTTGATGGCTCTGGAGAGCTGGCGTGTGCTGAAGAACATGGACAGGGAGGTCGGGGGGTCATCCGGCTTCACGGCCTGCGGCTTCATGCTTCTAGCAGGTGAAGAGGACCGGCGTGGTCTTGAGAGGAATGTAGCCATGCTCAGGAAAGTAGGCGTGGAAACCATGGTTCTTTCGCCGGAAGAGGTTAAGGAAATAGCACCGCACGTAGATGTGAGCAACTTGTCGGCAGCGGCTTACGAGCCTCTTTCAGGGTTCGCCGACCCTGTTGCCACCGCTCAGAGCTTCTCGAGCGCCGCCGTCCGCGACGGATGTGTGTTGATGGAATCGTGCGAGGTTGTTGGCGTGAGGGTTGAGCGCGGGCTGGTCGATAGGCTGATTACAAGCCGTGGCGAGGTCGAGGCGGAAGTTGTGGTTAACGCCACGGGTGTTTGGGCCAACTCTTTGCTCGAAATGGTTGGCGAACAGCTCCCGCTTGAAGTTATGAAGGAGGAGATAGTCGTGTGGAATAGGCCTGAGAAGTTCAGGGGGCTTCATCCGGTTGTTGGCGACCTTCCCAACAACTACTACATGAGGCCTTTCGGGGATGCACAGACGTACATGGGCAGCATAAACCCCGACATGGCCAGGAGAGAAAAACATCCTTCATCTTTCAACCTCGAGGAGAGAGTAGGGCTTGAAACGGCGTCCAAGTACGGCGAAGCGGTGTCCAAGAGAATTCCCGTAATGGCTGAAGCGCGGATGGCGGGTGGATGGGTTGGTCTTTATGACGTGACGCCCGACTGGAACCCCATCGTCGACTACTGCCCCAGTGTCAAGAACCTGTTCAACGTCGTCGGCCTCAGCGGACACGGGTTCAAGCTATGCCCCGCCTTGGGTATGCTAGCAGCCGACGTAATTCTCGAGCGGAAGAAACCGCTCATCAACCCTGACTTCTTCAGCCTGAAGCGGTTCGAAGAAGGAAGGCTCATCGGAAAGTCCTACAAGTACGGAGTAATGTCCTGAGCAGATTTTTAAAGAACCAGCCACAAGCTATGGGTGAGCCCTGGTAGCTCAGCCTGGTGGAGCGACCGCTTGGTAAGCGGTAGAGCCCGTGGCGAACACGGGGCGCCGAAGTCCGGGGTTCAAAGCCCCGCCAGGGCTTCTGACACAAAAGCATCGATTCGAAGTGTGGGCCTCTAGCTTCACCTCGTCTGCCCCCATTAGGTTTATTCAAGGTTTACGGGCATGAACCTACGTCTTCCAGAGACTTTCTTAGACGGAGGTCTGCCCACTATGTGGACCTGACTACCGCATTCGAGGCATCTGTTGTCTTTGTCGAGCCGCCAGTCTAGAATGTCGTATCCGTGCCTTTCGACGACCACTTTTCCGCAGCCGGGGCAGTAGGTGTTCTCCAGAGGATGGCCAGGCACGTTCCCAACGTAAGCGTAGAGCAGACCTTCCTCCC
>JAWAFZ010000112.1:0-2676 GCA_038890155.1 Candidatus Caldarchaeum sp.
CTGCTGAAGCTTAGTACTCCTAGTGCTCTGGAAACTCGCATACTTTGATTCCCATCACTCCTTGGTCGCTCTTATTTGATGATCAACAGTCTAGGTTCCGTTTCGAGTCTCTCATCCCACCAGCTTTTGACGACCAACGTGCCATGCACTTTGTAACTGCCTGGCAGCACAGGATTCCCGTTATAGTCATGCTGATCCCATGCCGCTGTGAACTCCAATTCCCCAGCAGGTTCCAGGATGACTGGTTTTAATAAATGATTATGGAGTGAGTTATCTGAGGACCACCGATCACATAAGATTTTGTCCGTTACTATTCCGGCGAGACACCACACAACCGTCCCGTCTGATTTGGATACACTAAAGTTATAAGGAGGAGCAGCAGGCAGAGGAAGATAGAGTGTATGCTGGCTAACGTTCTTTATTCTCAGCTTAAATGTCACACGTTCCCCAACTCGTGCTTCCGATGGCACCTCTAACCATCTTTCTAATTCTGGATACTGTGGAGAGAGCTCTATAGTGAAAATAACAGCTTCACGTGGGATACCCAACCGCTCCAACTCTTGCTCAATAGATTGTTGCGTCTCGCTTCTCTTAATCCAAACTACCAAGCGGTTCGTAGTTATATCAGCGATTACTCTATTTACCTCCGCGATTTTCTGCTCCGCTATCCGGCCGCGCCACTGCCAAAGCTGTGAGAAGCTATATTGTGCCTGAAGAATCTGCACACGCTTCACAAGCCTAAGGAAGTCTTTACCAAAGGTAGCTTCGATAGCTGCTTCTGCCTCCGCTCCTTTTGCTGGGTCCAACAAGTAAATATAGAAAGAGTAGCCGTGAACATCTTCTTCAAATTGGGATGACATACCCCCGAACTCTGGAACCCGCTTGGCAACCTCAAGGAGCAGCTCTTCCTCAGTCTTCTCCTTTGGTGGCAAAGGCGGGCTCAAAAGAGTGCACCCTGTCATAAGGGATGATACTACAAGAACCCCAATAAGAAGCCGAGGCAACATAGTTGATCTCCTCCCACAACATAAGTGTAAAAGTATCAGCTTACAATTTCAAGGGGGTTTTATTCAGCACAAATTGCCAGCACAGAATCCCCCGACCATATTAAGATCTTTCATTATCCCACCCACGGGGCTAAAGTAGGAGATTTCTCTTATATTTTGATCATGACCCCAACTGATTCCTACGAGAATAGCAGTGTTGTTACGACGCAAGCTAAATACTGGTGCACCACTATCCCCGCTTTCGACCCAATAGTTTGCTTCATTTTGACAAAGCAATACTACATTAGCTATTGGTCGTCCGTCAGGTCCTCTTTCATCCCACCAATTAGTCCATGTTCTCTGGCAAGTCCCAGTAACCCTACCACTTGTCCATCCACTCGTTTGTCCAACTTTATTAACTGGCATACCGAGAGGTGGATTACGGACGATTGCAACCACAGGCCAATAGCCAATAATTGTTAAATCTCCTCCTTGGCTAACTTTAGCAATGTGTCCTCTAAGCATAGAGATACCAGGGGTGCTAGTGAAAAATGCACTATCGCTCCAGCGGCACTTTTCCGCGGGCCAGCCAGGTCTGGCAGCCAAGCAATCTGTTCCCTTAGGGCGCCACCTAGGGTCGTTCGGCACGGGAACAGTGCCAATAATTACTGGTGGATCTAGACTTTCATTACCTATAAGGTTACTGTCAGATCGGTTAGGTTGGTAAAGCTTCAGAGGCGGGTTTGGCACGGTAGCTTCAGGTTTTGCACAATGAGCGTTAGTAATAAAGCCCAATCCATAAGCTGAATGCCTCACGGGTAACATCAGCGTACAGCCACCACTACCAACAACTTGGACTCCGCCGACAACAGGGCGAACTTCGCCATTCAGAGTTGATGTAAGCACGGGAAAATCTGCATCCTCAAAAGCTACGACATCAGGGGGTATGTCTAAATTCCTTATCCTCTGCAATAGATGATGCGTATCTTTAAGATCTTTAATGCCTAGAATAAGCCGGTTATTTCTCTCGTCAATATCCGCCTTCACAACACGTAGATCTTGGAAAATCATCTCTACTAACTTATTGTACCATCTCATGAGTTGAAGGTAGTTATACCTTCCTTGAACAGCTCTCCAAAGGTTAGCTGATGGTATGACTCCAGCTTCTTGGCCGAAGTAATCTAACAAAAGAGGCTCCAATCTGGCAAAAGCCTCTTGTGTATTGCTAAGATCAGTTAAATAAACATTAAGGATGCCAAATTCGTCAAAGAAGATACCTCCAAATCCAGGTACTAGCCTTGCTATTCGTGCATAAGCTTCATCTAGAGTCTCGTGTTCCTCTTCTATTAGCAAAGGATCATGTTCGCGCAAAGGAGGTTCAGGCCGAATCTCGAAGCCACCTTCCCAGCCTGTTTTGAAAGATGCACATCCTCCTAAGGCCACCAACACCGCTACCAGCCCGACCGCTGCTATCCCGTGGCGCTGCATAGTTTCACCCTCTTTTTCTCTTTAAAAGATCGCTCTTAAGAGTTACACAATAATTATAATGCTTTTTTTTTTACAGTCAAGAGGGAAACGAAAATAGGCAACAGAAGAGCATTATGGAGGTCATCCCCATCCCCTAAGTTTACTTTTTCCATAGACCGTGCTGTGAGGGCCGATGTCATGGAATAGCACTTCGTCGCTATTT
>JAWAFZ010000113.1:0-2583 GCA_038890155.1 Candidatus Caldarchaeum sp.
TCAAGCGCTCAATCTGGTTTTGCAGGCGGCGTTCGCGTTTGCGCTGACGTTCGATGACGATTTCGGGCTGCTGGTCTGCCTGGAGATGTTCCGTCATGACCTGTTGTAACTTCTCCTGGAGTTTCTCACGCTTGCGTTGGAGTTCGTCGAAGGTGCCGCTCCATTCTTTGGAGACGTTGGCGGAGAGTTTGACGCCGTCGAGGGCGAAGTGGGTGCCGCCGAGCAGGCCGAGTTCATCGCACAGGAGCAGGACGTTGGCGAAGAGGGTCTCGATTTCGTTCTGCATGGAGGAGATGAAGGCGGCGATGGTGCTGTGATCGGGGGGATAGCCGTAGGAGAGGGCGATGAAGAGGATGTTTTCGCGGCAGGCGCGTTCGATTTGGCGGGAAGAGAGCAGGCCTTTGGCGTACGCGAGCAGGATGACCTTGAGCAGGATTTTGGGATGGATGGCGGCGGCGCCGGTCAGGTCGTTGCGGTAGCGGGCGTCGAAGACGGACAAGTCCATGTGCTTGTCCACGACTTCGCTGATGGTGTGCTCGAGCGTGCCTGGGACCAGTTGGTCCTGCAGGGAGATGGGGAGCATAATCATTTGCTGGTCGTTGCAGGGTTTGTATTTTGCCATGGGGGTTCCTCGAAGAATAGAACCCCTTGGCTTTAACGAAGATTCGCCCCCCTTTTTCGACAGTTTCAACGGTGTGCGTTAGCGGCAGGGCGGACGGGCGAGATTCCTTCGCCAACCAGAACCATTGCCAGCCAAGCCGCCCCATACCCGCAGGGCGAAGCCCTGTCCGCTGCACGCGGTGTTGGGCAACCTTGCGCCAACCAGAACGACGGCAGAAAGCCAGAAGCACAACCGTCTTGACCAGATTTTACAACGAACTTTGCTTTTAACCAATGACCAAAAATGCCGACTTTACCAACACGCTGGCGATTCAAAACCAAAACACAGACGAACCAGAACGCTGATTTTGCAGAACCTGACTTTGACAAAAAAACCGACAATGCCCACGAAGCCGACAAAATTTTACAAACTCAACTTACCCGAAACTTTGCTGATAAAAGCCACGCCGATCTCAAGAGCCTACAAAACCAAGCGTGAAATTTGCTGAAGAAGCGGACGCAGCCTATCAAAACCAAAGTTGACTAAAACCAAAGCCGAAAAACATTGACGCCGGTTTGAGCGACTTGATGAAGCCAAACTGAACCTTTGCCGATAAAAGAAATGTTGTTGAACAAAAAGCCCAGAACTTGACAACCTGCTTGCTGAACACAGACTCAAACTCTGACTTGAAAAACGCCGCCGCTGAAAATTGAACTTGCTTTTTTCAACTTGACCATCAACCAAACTTGCGAATCAAAAACGAACTTGGCTTTGCTCTTGGTTGCCCAACGGTTGGTTTTAGCGGCAGCGGCGGGGCTGGCAAGACTCTTTTGCCTAAACGCAACTATGTTGGCTCGCGGCGCGTACCCTCAGCGGCGAAGCCGCTGTCCGCTGCAAACAGTGTTGGGCAGCTAGAGAGTTATTTCCGTGTTTATGGTCAACAATTTTTCAATCGGACTCAAAAGCTTAACCAAATATGCTATTCTGTCTACTTCAGATAAATGGGGGCTTATTTTGTTTAATATTTCTAAAGCAAGCTCTACTTTGGAACGCTGAAGTTCCACTTTCATTTTCTCGTTCTCAAGATGTAAACGCTCAATTTCAGCCTTTTGCTTTTCCCGCTCTAAGGCAAGTTTATCTTGCTCAGCTCTTTCTTTGGCAGTCCTTAATCTTGCTTCAAGGATTTCGACTCTTTTCTTTTCAATTTCAAGCTGCCTTTCCTGTTCTAACAACAAAGCGATAGTTTGAGCGTGTTTTCTTCGCCAGGGGATGATGGCTTCTCTTAAGACTTGTAGTGCATCAGCCGCCCCATCTAGGTTTAAGGTAATTGGCGATCTCTGAGAAATGGAAACTATACGAGTACGAATCTTTTTACCTGTAATTTCGTTAATTATTTCTTGTATCTCTTGTATTGCTTCTACTAGGGGAAGAATTTCGTCTCTTAGTAGTCTTGGATTAAGAGCAATTGTTGAGCTAAGATTGATTGGAGTGACGTCAATACCTGAATAGGCGGGTTTCAGCATTGCTCGCAAATTAGCCAGATACTTCCAATCCTCTGGAGACATTAAGGCTGTGGATAGTATGTTGCCCCCACTTAAAACAACAGCACGAGGAAATTCGATGTTTTCAATAGACTTTAAGAATGCTTCACGGACAGACGCGTCTTTATCCTGAAGGGCATCTTCGATGGCATCCAAAAGCAATGTAAACTCTTCTAAATCAGTTCTTACATCGCCTAATGCCATCGCAGCTGCTCGTCGTACATTGGCATCAGGAGAAGAAAGCATTTCTAGCAAGTCTGTGATTTTCTTCTTTTCCATAATCGTATTGATTAGACTTGTCTACGAAGCTGCCCAACGAATCTGTCGAAAAAGTCCTTTTTTCAAAACCGTGCCGCCGAGCGGAGCGGCGCTCCCGCTCTGCCGCGATTATACCCCCGCCATTTCCCCATTTGGGAGGGCTAATTTAGCCTCCCGAAGGTG
>JAWAFZ010000114.1:0-2577 GCA_038890155.1 Candidatus Caldarchaeum sp.
TCCACGTTCTGGCCCAAAACTCTAGCCTCAAAACCTATAACGGTTTTGTTCAGAAGACCGTATAACAAAGCGGCAACGACAACCGCTGCCGGAAGACCCAAGTAGGCAGAATGTCCGAAAACAGTCTCCATTTTAGCGTAGTCAGGAAAAACAATCGAGTGCGGAAAGCCGAAACCTCTCGGGTCTCTCCACGGGCCGTAGACGAGGAAGTCGACGAACAGAATCGCCACGTAGTTAAGCATGAGTGTTGGCAGGATCTCGTTGACTCCCAGCCGTGCCTTGAGGAAAGCCGGCAATAGACAGTAGGCTCCGCCTGCTATAAAAGATACAGCAACCATCGATGGAATAACTAGAAAATCGGGTAAAAACCCGTAGTAGACATGGAGCAAAACTACCCCTGTAGAGGCAGCCATTCCCATGTAGATCTGGCCCTCTGCGCCTATGTTCCAGAAATTCATCCTGAAGGCAAGGCAGAGCCCCAAGGCTGCGAACCCCATAGGCAGCCCTCTCAAAATGGCTTGTAGAAGGGTTGAGGGCGTCGTGAAGACGTAAAAGACTTTTGAAACTGTTTCGTACGAGCTGACTCCTAAAAGCTCGAAGATGAGGCTTGCTGCGAGGATTGCGAGCAGGAAAAAGAACAGGGTTATGCCGGCCGAGTATTTTCGGGAGATATCTGGCCTCCGCTCAAGCTTGAAGTTGAAGGATCTGCTCAAGCGCTCACTTCCTCCCTTCTGACGCCTGTCATCATCAGGCCAATCTCCTCCAAATCATACCGTCCTCTCTCCAAAACACCCACCACCTCACCCTTGTACATCACCATAATCCTATCGCTCAAAGACATAAGCTCTTCAAGCTCCTCAGAAACTAGAAGAACAGCAACTCCCCGGCCAGTCTTTTTCAGCAGAATCTGATGAATGAACTCCGTCGAGGCGATGTCAAGCCCTCTAGTGGGATAGCCTGCAAGAATTACTTTAAGGTCTGGAATGGTTTCCAGCTCTCTTGCTAGCACGAGTCTCTGCACGTTGCCGCCCGACAAGTTTCCGACCTTGTTGCGTGTGGAAGGAGTCACGATGTTAAAGTCTTTGATGAGTTGTCTCGATTTTTCCTCCATGTTGCGCCAGTTAATTAAAAAGCCTTTGGAGAATTCTCTCAGCCTGTACGCTTTGAGGAAGAGGTTTTCAGCGACAGTCATGTCAGGAGCAGAATATCTCAAGGATTCGGCTGGAATGTAGGCCACTCCTGCGTTGATTATCTCCAGCGGATGGCGGTTTGTTATGTCAACCGAGTTGAGAAAAACTCTACCCGAGACTGCTTTCCTCAACCCGGCTATCGCTTCGAGGAGCTCTTGCTGTCCGTTGCCCGAAACACCAGCCACGCCTAGAATCTCTCCCTCATACAGCTTGAATGAGACCCTTCTAACAGCCTCCAATCCTTTGTCGTTCAGGACTACGAGGCTGGACACTTCTAGCACAGGCTTGTTCCTAGCAACTACCCTTGGTGTTTGTATCTTAATCAAGGGTCGTCCTATCATCATGTTGACCAGATCCTCTACGTTGGTTTCTCTCGTCGGCTTTGTGGCGACCGTTCGTCCAGCCCGCATTACCGTGACCCTATCGCTCACAGCCATCACTTCGTCGAGCTTGTGAGTTATCAGCACCACGCCAATCCCTTCAGCAGCCATCTTCCGCAGCGTTTTGAATAGAATGCTCGTCTCTTGAGGCGTCAAGACCGAGGTCGGCTCGTCCATTATGAGTATCCTAGCTCTTCTGTACAACGCCTTCAAAAGCTCGACTTGCTGCTTCTCGCCAGCCGAAAGCTGCCACACTCTAGCCTCCGGCGATATTTTCCATCCATAGCTGGAGATCATCTGCGACAGATCTTGGCTTATTTTTCTCGTGTTGAGGATGAAGCCTGTTTGCTTGATTCCTAGGACGACGTTTTCGAGCACGGTGTGCACTGGGATGAGCTTAAACTGCTGGTGGACCATTCCTATGCCCAGCTGGATTGCGTCTTTCGGGCCTCTGATGTCAACCGGTTTTCCGTAAACCTTTATCTCGCCCGCGTCGGGACGATAGATGCCGTAGAGTACGTTCATCAAGGTTGTCTTGCCTGCCCCGTTCTCACCTAGAAGAGCGTGAACCTCTCCACGTCTAAGCGTGAAGCATGCGTTGTCGTTTGCCACCACGTTGGGAAACTTCTTCACAATCCCGGTCATCTCCACTAAGTATTCCTCTTCGCCCATTCTCCCACCAATATTCTGTTGTTGGGAATAAAAAATTTGTGGAGGTTGAGCCGCTATCCTCTAGGTAGCTCGCTCAAGACGTATTCGACGAACCAGTCCATGTTCCATAGCATGTCCCAGTCGGCTCGCTGGGTACCGTTTATCCTTACTTGGCCCCTCTGGTCCCTGATGGGTTCGCCTCCGTTGCCCTCTACGCTGAAAGGCTCGAAGAGCAGCTCCTTCATCTCCTCGTACCGCTTCTTTATCTCTGTCTGCCACTCGCTGGGGATGGCTGGGTTAAGCTTTCCCAGCTGCAGCGTCCCGTCGACCTGTCCTGCTGTGCTCTTGTCAACAGG
>JAWAFZ010000115.1:0-2576 GCA_038890155.1 Candidatus Caldarchaeum sp.
GAGGTCAAGAGCTACCACAGGCTTGGAGCCGCGTTGGTCTTCTTCAGCGGTGTAGTCGGCCTCTGGATAACTATACTGGTCGGGCTGGGCCTCGGACAGGCCCTGTTCTTCGGGCCCGCAGTCGGGTTCGCTGGAGCGTCGCTGCTGGCTGTCGGCGGAGTCTTCATAATCATATTTGCTGCTGGGATGGCGCTGCTGGCGAAGGACTAAACCAAACCAATATTTTTTATGACTCGAGTAGAGGTCAAAAACGTTTGGGTAAAGTACAGGGGGGCTAGGGACTATGCTTTGAAAGGGGTTGACCTAGAGGTCGGGGAGGGCGTGGTGGCCGTCATCGGCCCAACGGGAGCTGGGAAGACGACGCTCTGCAAAGCGATGGCTGGAATAATTCCCAACATGGGAGCGTACGACGACTTCAAGGGAGACGTGCTGGTTGACGGAGTCTCAACGAAGGGGATGAAGGTAGGGGAGATAAGCAAGAAAATAGCCATGGTCTTCCAAGACTACGAGTCCCAGCTCTTCAGGACAACCGTTGAGCTCGAGGTGGCGTTCGGCCCGGAGAATTTAATGCTTCAACGTGAGGAGATAGAGGAGCGTTGCAAAAAGTCGCTGAAAGCCGCTGGGCTTGAGGGGTTGGAGAAGAGGTACAGCTTTGCTCTGAGCGGAGGCCAGAAGCAGAGGCTCGCAATTGCGTCCCTGCTCTCCCTACAGCCAACTCTCCTGGTTCTCGACGAAGCCACAAGCGACCTAGACCCAGCGGGCAAGAGAGAGATCTACGAGGTTGCTAAGGGCTTGATGGAGCGGGAAGTCATCAAATCGCTGGTACTAGTCGACCATCATCTCGAGAAAGTTGCAGCTTTCGCCGACACAGTCGTCGTGATGAAGGACGGGCGCATAATCAAGACGGGGGATGTAGAGGAAGTGATGAGCGAGGTGGACCTGCTTAAGAATCTAGGCCTGCACCCGCCGGACACCGTCGAAGTGTTCGGCCACATAACCACATCCGAGAAACCCTATCCTCTGTCCTTGGATGAAGCTCTTAGCAGGATGCCTAAGGTTGCGAGAGCCAACCCGCCACCTTCTCCAAAGCTGAACTCTGGAGAACCGGCGATCATGCTTGAGGACATATGGTTCTCGTACCAGAAAGACGAGTGGATAATTAAGAATCTGGACCTAGTTGTGTGGAAGGGGGAGATTATGGGCTTGATCGGTCAGAACGGAAGCGGTAAGACGACCCTTGCTCAGCTGATTGCCGGAATTCTGAAGCCAGCCCGTGGGAAGGTGGTTGTTTTCGGCCGGGACATGACACGCTACGGCGTTATGATCCGTGGAAAGGAGATAGGCTACATATTCCAGAACCCCGACTACCAGATCTTCTCGAACACCGTGAGGGAGGAGGTTTCTTACGGGCTGAAGGCTGCCGGCCTCCCGCCGCATGAAATTGACGCGAGAGTCAAGCAGGTGTCCGAGACGCTTGGCATATCGAGTCTTCTCGAAGAAGACCCGTTCTTCTTGAACAAAGCTGACAGACAAAGAATAGCCGTGGCCTCGATACTTGTGTTGAACCCAAAGGTAATTATTCTTGACGAGCCTACCACCGGCCTGTCTCCCGGTGAGACAACCGCCTTGATGAACACGGTCGTCGAGCTAAACAAGCAAGGCACGACCATCATCACCATCACTCACGACATGTGGGTGGTTGCCAGGTACTGCGACAGGGTTGTTTTGATGGCTGACGGGAAAATCATCCTCGACGGGCCTACACGTCAGGTTTTTTCAGACCACGAGTTTCTCGAAAGGTATGATATAGAGGTGCCGACCGTGGTGAAGCTTTCGAGACAGCTGGCCGGCCACACTTACCTGACTGTCGATGAGTTTCTGCAGAACGTAGAGTTCCAGACGGGGTGATGGGCTTTGCCGCAGTATATTCTGTACGTTGAGAAAAACACGTTTTTGCACAGGCTCGACCCTAGGACGAAGGTCTTTTTGGTTGTGTGCGTTTTTGTGTGGTCTTCAGTCTTCAACCACCCACTCTACACAGGCTTGGTTCTCGCCTCCGTCTTCTCACTCGTGCTAGTCTCGAGGACCTTCAGGCAGCTCAAGCTGTTTTGGTTCGGGCTGGCTTCGCTTGCGTTGATGAGCATGGTTCTGTGGCCTCTGTTCCGACGAGGTGGAGAGACATACCTAACCACGGTCTTCGGAATCTCTTTCACGTTAGAGTCGGTAATGTACGGCCTCGCAGTGGCCTTCAGACTTGTTGCCATGGTGTTGTCGGGTCTTCTGCTGCTAGCAACAACCCGCATAGAGGAGATCGAGCTGGCGATGACTAGGCTTGGAATGCCCTACCCCATAGCCTTCGGCTTCTCGGCCGTTTTCAGGTTTATCCCTACGATGGTGGGAGACGGCTTAACAATCCTGGCTGCTCAGCAGGCTAGAGGCGTCAACGTGGCGGGGGGCAGCATCTTCTCCCGCCTTCGAAACTCGGCGGCCATCATCGTCCCCCTGTTCATCACTACGATGAGAAGGTTCGGCGACCTCCCGATGGCGATAGAGTCGAGGGGCTTCGTACCGATGGC
>JAWAFZ010000116.1:0-2551 GCA_038890155.1 Candidatus Caldarchaeum sp.
CCTCCTTCCTAGCCACCTCCCTAATCAGAGCGTCTATCCTCCCCTTCCTAGCAAGCCTGATGTCGTCCAAGCTAGGCCTCTCCCCCGAAAACCTGATGCTCAAGCCGTGCTGCTCTGCGGAAGCCCTAATCTTCTTCAGCTCGTTCAGACCGATGAAGCCTGGTTCCCTCTTCTGCGAGGCCTGTGCTTGGAGTTCGTCTATGACAGCGACCGGGATAACCAGCTCGGAGTTGTCGAGCTCGCCTTTTTCAACAAGCTGGGTTATCGTCCCGTTTATTATCACCGATGTGTCTGGGACAACAAGCTTCGGTCTGTTCTCTACGCCTAGATGGTTGAGAAGCTCGGCGGGCTTGGAGGCCACATCCTTGACTCCGGCGGCCTTCAGCTCTTCACGGCTGTGTACACCCCCGTCAAGTCCTATGAAACGGGCTCCTGCCTCGACGGCGGCCCTGTAGTCGTTGACGCTGTCGCCGACGTAAACAAGCTCGGAGGGAGGGACCTGCATCCTCCTAGCAACTTCCAGCAAGACGTCGGGCCGTGGCTTCATTCTCTCAACGTCGTTCCTCGTCACAACCGCTTCGAAGAATTCTGCAAGGCCTGTCCTAGCCAAAGCCTCGGCGGCAGCCTGCCTGTTTGTGTTAGTTGCGACAGCCAGCCTGAAGCCGGCTCTCCTCAGCTTCTCCAGCAACTCGGGAATGTCTCTCCTAGCCTCAGCCTCGCCAGCTGCTTTCATCTCGTTCTCAGCCATCACGCTTATCACTTGCTGCTTCAGTGTTTTCAGCTGTTCGGGTGAGAGAGTTTGGCTGGCTTTTTCGAGAAGTTCCTGAATCGATTCTCTCTCACGCATCTCGAGACCGTAGCCTTTCGCCGTCTCCGCTATTTTTCTACGTGCTGTGGCTAGGTCTAGCTTGAACTCCATCAGAGTTCCGTCGAGGTCGAATACCACAATCGCCGAACTCTTCACCATTCCAGCGAATACCCCTCAACCAATAAGTATCCATAATAAGTGCATGATAAACTTGTACTGCTGTGAGAGAAGTAGCGATAGTTGGCGTCGGCCAGTCAAGGTTCGGACGCATCACCGACATGACCTTAACCGAGCTGGCGTGGCAGGCGGTCAAGAAGGCGCTGCAGGACGCAGGCATAACACAGAAAGACGTTCAGATGGTTTCGTTCTCCAACGTCGGAGGATGGAGCGCCGAGCCCTTACCAGCGATCGCTGTAAACGAGTATTCAGGCCTTTCCGGCGTCGGAACATACCGCATCGAGGCAGCATGCGCCTCAGGCTCAGCGGCCCTTGCAACAGCTCACACCATGGTCTCCTCTGGGAACGCCGACATCGCCCTAGCCGTGGGAGTCGAGAAGATGAACGAAGTGCCCACGCCGCTGGCTGTCGAGTTGATAGGCAGGGCTGGAAACTACTTCTGGGAGTTCAGCCAGTTCGGCCTCACGTTCCCAGGATACTACGCCCTTTATGCAACCGCTTACTTGAACGAGTACGGGGCGAGCGAGGAGGACTTGGCGGCCGTGGCCGTGAAAAACCACTACTACGCTTCATTCAACGAGATGGCTTCTTTCAGGAAGAAGATAACTGTCGAGGATGTGTTGAAAAGCAAGTATGTTGCATGGCCGTTGAAGCTTTACGACTGCAGCCCCATCACGGACGGGGCGGCTGCAGTGGTGTTGGCATCGGCTGAAGCAGCTCGAAAGCTCACAGACACCCCTGTGTGGATAAGGGGGATAGGCTATGCGTCAGACACCTCCAACCTGAGCAAACGACCCCACTTCCTAGGCCTCAGAGCAGCCCGGGACGCGGCAGCTCAAGCCTACAAAAAATCGGGAATCGACACTTCTAGGCCTCACAAGCAGATAGACGTCGCAGAGGTCCATGACTGTTTTACGATAGCGGAGATACTTGCTTACGAAGACCTCGGCTTCGCCCAACGTGGCGGAGGCTATCTTCTCGCACGAGAGGGGGAGACCTACAAGGGCGGTTTGATTGCCGTTAATCTGGATGGCGGACTCAAGGCGAAGGGTCACCCCATAGGAGCGACGGGCATAAGCATGGCTGCTGAGATAACCAAGCAGCTCCGCCAGCAGGTTGGAGGGGCGAGGCAGGCGGACGTGGTTAACGGTGTTGGTCTCGCCCACAACGTCGGCGGAACAGGCCATTACGCCTACGTCTCCGTCTTCTCGCTGAAGAAGAGCGGGTGATTCGATGAGCCTTTCAAAGGAGGCGGTCGAGCAGATGGTCAAGGCGTGGCTTGAGACCGTCGAGCAGATTACACGCAGTGAAGGTCTTCCAGTCGTTCCTGACGAGAAGTCCGGAGACCCTCTGTGGATTGATGTGAGAGAGCTCCGGCTCAAATATCTTCTGCCGATAGCACGGATCAAGAGGTTCTTCGACGGTCTGCGGGAGGGGAAAGTCTACGCAACACGCTGCCCGCTCAAGAATGTTTACTACTTTCCGCCTCAAGCCGACTGTCCTGCATGCATGGATGATAACTTGGAATGGGTTGAGTTGTCCGGGAAGGGCCAGCTCCTAACATAT
>JAWAFZ010000117.1:0-2542 GCA_038890155.1 Candidatus Caldarchaeum sp.
ACCAATTCGCGATAGCGTCAGCGCGATAGGCTAACCCACGCTTATACAACTGCAAGAAGAACCATTGGTTCCATTTGTAGTAGTCGGGTTCGCACGTTCGGATCTCACGATCCCAGTCGTAGACGATGCCCCACTCCCGAAATTGCTTTTTCATCCCCTCGATGTTGGCAATGGTCCACTCACGGGGGTGGGTCTTGTTCTCGATGGCCGCGTTCTCCGCGGGTAGCCCAAACGCGTCAAAGCCCATCGGGTTGAGCACATTGAACCCTCGCATCTTCTTGTAGCGGGCGAACGCGTCCCCGATGATATAGTTTCTCCCGTGGCCCACGTGCAACACCCCCGAGGGATACGGGAACATATTGAGATAGTAGAATTTCTTCTCGGTGTTGTTCGTGTCGACTTTGAAGAACCCCTGTTTGTCCCAGAAGTCCTTCCAACGCTTTTCGATCTTCTTGAAGTCGTACTTGGCGATTCTCGGCATAAGGCACCTCGCTTTGAGAGAGAGCTAGGAGTATTGTCGTCCAAGGGGTGGCTAGAAGCAAATGAGGGGTCTCCGTGCCCGTTCAGGCACGGAGCAGCAGGAGCACCAGCTTATGTATGGGAGCAATCATACAGCTCACGGCAAGATTATGGCACAAACTGGCTGAGATGTCAAGGGAATTACTTTATCAGCTTCAAGCGCCGCATATCATCTTCGGTCCAGCCGATAGCTTCTAACAAGCCCTGGAGCTGTTTGGGACCATAAGTCTTGCGAGGATGGAAATGAATAGAAACATATTGCATAGTCGGTGGGCGGTTCGGATTGTAGTAGACATAGCGGCTCCCTTTGATATGTACCAGCTTCCAGTGAGAATCTTTTTTTGTCCAGGGCGTTGATGAGATCCTGGGCCGTAAGGTTTTTAAGCTGATCCCAGATGTGCTTAGGCCAAGCCATGAGCTATTTTGGCAGGGACGGGAACCACAAGGATGTGCAATTCTCTTGAGGCCTTGCGCTTAGGCCTTCGCACCCTGGGCAAGGCTAAAAGATCTGGTGGTGTGTGGAGGGCTTGTACGTGAGCACTCTCAGGTAAGCCCTCCGAGGCCTCTAAGATAGAAAGTAAGGCATAATAAACATTAACGAGGGCTTCTTCAGGAGTGCTTCCGCTTTCATGAACGCCTCCCACGCCGGGGCAGTGGGCATAGAATTGGCCGTCATCGGGTTCGACAATAACCTCTATGAGATAGGCGTAGACAGGAGAAGCGATAGGTGAATAATATAAGACTGCTTTATGGGCTGAGGTCTTAGTTGCCATAAGTCGGCAGCATTATGGCACAAACCGGACGAGATGTCAAGCAAAGATCACCCGTCCCGTCCCCTTCACGATCTCCCCGACCCGATACGCCCGCTGCCCTTGATCTTCTAAAGACTTGAGCCCATATTCGGCGTGCTCTTTGGGCACGATCACCATGAACCCCAGCCCCATATTGAAGACCTCCCACAGCTCCTCTTCCGGGACGTCCCCCCAACTCTGTAATGCTCGAAAGAGCTGGGGGATCGGCCAGCTCCCCTTCTCTACAACAGCGTCCACTCTCTCATTGAGTGCCCGCACGAGATTCCCCGCAATCCCGCCCCCGGTAATGTGTGCCGCTCCCTTCACAACAAATCTCTCAAAGAGCTGAAGCACCGTGTTCGAGTAGATCGGCATCGGCTCCAGTAAGAGCTCTCCCAGCGGACGCTCCCCAGCTTCGCGATAGACTTTGTGCAGATCGAGCTTCTGTTTCTCTAGAATCTTTCGGATGAGCGAAAATCCGTTGCAATGGGGCCCACTGGCAGCAAGCCCAATGAGCACATCCCCCGGCTCAACTCGCTTGGGGTTGGGAATCTGTGAACGCTCCACAATCCCCACGACAAAGCCCACCAGCTCAAAGTCATCACTTCGCACAAACAGATCGCGCAGCTGGGCCGTCTCCCCGCCGATCAACACACAGTGTGCTTCCTCACACGCCCGCACCAGCCCGGCAAAGAGCTCGCGGCTCATCTCCAGGTCGAGCGTAGCTGTAGCGTAGTAATCTAAGAAGAACAAGGGCCTCGCCCCAAGACAGACCAGATCGTTGACGTTCATGGCTACGAGATCTTGGCCCAAGCCATCGAATTTTTTGTATTCGAGAGCTATACGCGTCTTGGTGCCGATGCCGTCGGTGGAGCTGACCAAGACCGGGTCTGTATAAGCTTTGAGAACCTCTGTGAGATCGAAAAGCCCAGCAAACGGGCCGATCTGCGAGCTGCCCTTGGGATTGAGTCTTTTAATGAGCTCGACGAGCTTGTCGGCTTGGGCTATGTCGACGCCGGCATCACGGTAACGCATAGATCACTTTGGCAGCAGATATTCTAATGCCGGGTGCTCGGCGGGGAGGCTCCCCTCCGGGTAGTGCCCCGTAAAGCACGCCGTGCAGAAGCTCTCAGCGTCCTTCACACACTGCCGGAGCTCTTCCACCGAGAGATAGACGACCGAATCGGCTCCCAGAAATCGTGTGATCTCCGGAATAGCGCGGCTCGACGCAA
>JAWAFZ010000118.1:0-2539 GCA_038890155.1 Candidatus Caldarchaeum sp.
GCAATCTCTCGGCGAATTTCTTGTCCTCGATCATCGTCCAGCTCTCGAAATCCTTGTCGTGGAGACCGGAGTTCTTCAGAGCCACGGACACGTGAGCCGTGGTTATCTTAATTCCGTGGAGGATGTCCGCTACGGCTTCAGGAAGCGCCTTTCCAGACTTCAGGCTCCGCAGAATCTTGTCCTCCTGCCTGTCGATGAGCCGCATCAACCACATCACTAGCTCCTCCTGGATGTCGTAGAAGTCGGCAAGCGGGTTGCCCACGCCCATCTTGGTGATGCGGCCCTCCTCGTCAACGCTGCCCGAAGCATCTATGACGTGAATAAGGGCATCGGCTTGAGACGCGACCGAGAGAAACTGGTTGCCCAACCCCTTACCAGCCCAAGCGCCCTTGATCAGACCGGGGAGGTCGATGAGCTCGACCGGGATGTGTCTGTACCCCTCTACGCATAGAGAGTTGCGCGGGTTGTCTTTGACGTTGAACTCTCTGCAGACGCAGGGAGTTATTGCGTAGGTTGTGCCGTAGTTCGGCTGTTTTGTGGTGAAAGGATAGGAGGAGACTTCGGCGTACTGCAGGGTGGCTGCGTTGAAGAAGGTGGTCTTGCCCGTGTTGGTTTTACCGATTAACCCTATTCGGACGGTCATCCCGGCACGTCTACAGAGGGTTTTAGTCTGTGAAAAACTTTATGCACGGTCTAGAGGTCAGACAACACGGTCGTATTTCTTCAAAACAAGCGGAATTTCCTCCAAAACATCCTCCGGGGTTATGTGGAGACCTTTTCTCTGCGCAGCGGCAACGCCTGCGAGACCGTTGGCGTAAACACCCGCCACTGCGGCATTCATCTCGGGAACTTTCTTGGCCAAGAAGCCGGCGACAATTCCTGTCAGCACGTCGCCAGTACCGCCGACAGTCATCGCTGCAGCTATGGCAGGTTTCCGGTTGACGACGGCTTCGACACCGTCCGAAACAACATCCACAGGGCCCTTCAGAAGCGTCACCACTTTGTGCAGCCTGCTGACCTCGAGCACTCTGTCAACTCTCTGCTCCACTTCCGACCCGGGGTCAGAGCCGTAAAGCCTTCTGAACTCGCCTGCGTGAGGGGTCAGCACGCACTTCCTTCCAGAAACACGCAGGAGTACGTCGGCGAATAATGCGGTGGCGTCGAGGACCATGGGGATGCCGGTCTCGGACAGGTGTGCGACGAGCTTCAGCAATCCTTTCTCACTCC
This sequence comes from Candidatus Caldarchaeum sp., assembly GCA_038890155.1. Taxonomy (GTDB): domain Archaea; phylum Thermoproteota; class Nitrososphaeria_A; order Caldarchaeales; family Caldarchaeaceae; genus Caldarchaeum. The sequence goes on from JAWAFZ010000118.1 coordinate 1,228, forward strand.
CCTTAGCCAATCCCGGACCCACAGCCGCAGCGGTTGCGTCGTCCAGAGCTTTGCCCAACCTGTCTATGCTCTGGGCTGTAAGCTTTGAGTCGGGAAGCGGAAAAACTATGAGGGACGGCGACATCGCACGGATGGCTGTGGCAATTTTCTCGGGGACTGCTACGTAGACGAGGTCGACGCCCGTACGCATGGCAGCGATGGCTGCAAGGTACGGAGCTCCGTGGTAAAGCCAGCTGCCACCAACCACGAGTACGACGCCGTTTTCGCCTTTCCTAGACGAGACCCGTCTCGGAAGACACGCCTTGGCCAAGTCCTCTTCGGACGCTTCCCTGTACCGAGAAATCACGGTGAATAGGCTGGATGTAGGTGTTTAAAAACATGACACGACCTGCGTCAACCTTTTATGCCGATGCAGTCAAGTGTTTCCGCCGAGTTCTTGCTGGTGCTTGGAGGGTCGGTATTCGCTGTCGCCACGGCGGTGAGGCTTGCTAGGGAAGGTTATCGCATAACGCTAGTCTATCCTAGGAGACGTCTCGGCTTATTCCCCTTCGCCCTCCTCCCCGAGTTCTTCATATCGGAGCTGGGAGTTGAGCCACGCCGCCACTCAGAAGCCGAGATAACCGCTTGCACGTTCGGCGGACAGCTTTTCAAAACCCCAACGCTCCACCTGACGAGGACTACACCGCTTCTCGAGGAAGCTGTTGCATACAACGAAATAACCTTCAGCCACAAACCACCCACGGGACACAGCGACAAAACCATAGACTGCAACCCCGTCGAGTGGAAAGGCCTGAAGCTGTATCAGTATGTTAACGTCGATGAAAAACAGGCCTCTGGATTCGTTAAGGTCGAGGCAAGGCCTAACTCAGTTATCTCGATAACCGTAAGCTGGGGCTGGACAAGCCTTTCCTATGTATACTCGTTCAAACCACCCTCACCATCCAAGACGTTCACCGCCCACATCCAGAGAGATGTTGCTTACAGGCTCCAGCCCGGCGGCGAGCCGTTCCCGGTAGTCTCCCTGCTCGGCCAAGACCATGCCGAGAGCCTTCGAGAGCCAGCGATCCGGACGAACGGCGAGACTGTGTTAAAAGTTTTAAACGACGCTGAGCCACAGCCCTCGTCGCAGCTCGTTCACAGCCTGTTAACCAGCCTGCGTTAACATTTTTATCCACGCATATCCCAATCATAAAGCGCCAGAGGCGACACGAATGGTCGAAGACTCCGTTGTTCTGATAGGAAAGAAACCAACGATGAACTACGTGCTGGCTACCACTCTACCCCTCGCTGAAGGCAAACGAGTAGTGCTGAA
>JAWAFZ010000119.1:0-2537 GCA_038890155.1 Candidatus Caldarchaeum sp.
TCTCCGGCTGGGCTTCCGCCGTCAGGCTGACGCCGTCAGCCCAAAAGCCTCCCGTTAGGGAAATCCCCAAAGCGGACGGGGGAGATGGAGGCTGAAGAGACGGCTACAGGCCTGAAGAGGGGAGATGTTTGGTTGAATCTCTCCCCGCCGTCCAAGCCCGCCCAAGGCTGGTTTTCTCCGGCCTAAGCCCCTTAAAAGGGGCGGGGGGCTTAACATGTTCATGCCCCCCGGAGATGCCGGAAAAACCAGCTCCTTGGGCAAGGGCAAGCTAACGGACGGCGGGGGGAGCCTCCGATGCAGCCCGTCGGAGTGAGGTGGAAAAAATGAAGAGATGAAGAAGATAGGCATAGCTCTGGCTGGTGCCCTGCTTCTGCTGGCGACGTTCTCTCCGGTCTATGCTCTGGACGGCAGCGGAATAGGCCAAACCATCGCCGCAGCAATCAGAGGAATCATCCTCCAAATCATCGAAATCCTCACACCAATAATAACGATTATTGGTGTGGGTATGATAGCTATTGGCCTGATTCTAGGCCTTGGATTGCGACAGGAATTCATGGGAGTAAGACTGGTGATAGGCGGCGCGATGGCTCTCGCAACCGTGTACCTGATAGTTCCATTGCTGCTAGGATTCATCTAAGGAAGCCAGATGGACAACCAAACTCCCCACTTTTTTCCATGGGGGCCTAACCGTCCTCAGATTCTGAGGGCGGTATCCCGCTGTCAAAGGCGGGGCCCTCGGATATTCTCCGGGGGTCTCCCGCAGGATGGCGGGACAGGCTCCCGGAGAAGGTGGGGGTTGGAATGAGGCCCGAAGAGCTTGAGGAGTGGATAGCAAGGGAGTTCCCTCGCGTCAGGTTCTCTGTCCGAGAGCCTTACATGGGGGAGCTGGAGGAGCTGGTTCTCTATTTGGAGAATCAGCTCTTCTAGAGCTGGAGGATAAGCCTTCCAGCCAAACCTCCTCTTTTTTCCCCCTTCTCGCCGTGGAAGGCGACCATCCCGTTCAGAGATGTTGTGGGATGGCGGGGGAGAGTTTGGCTGGAACCGGTCCTTGGGACGGTTCGCTCGGACCGACCACGCATCCGGACGGTTCGCTCGGACCGACGGATGTGGTCCGCGAAGCCCTGCACGCTGAAGCCATCCTCGGGCGGGACGGTTCGCTCGGACCGACCGCCTGCACGCATGGGACGGTTCGCTCGGACCGACTATGCGTTCCGGTTTCAGGACGGTTCGCTCGGACCGACTGGAGCCGGCGGCGTGCAGCGGCACGGACAGGCGTCGAGGCTGAAGCTCCTGAAACACGTCTGGACGGTTCGCTCGGACCGACAGGCGTGCGGTAGGGAGACAGGCGACGAAGATGGTATTCCGACGATGCTCGACGGCGTTCTCCACATCCATTCCACATGCGCTTCCCGGACGCCATGGAGGTGTCTGGGGTTCTGCGGGGAGGCATGGGGTCTCTCCACGGTTGCTAAAACCCTCTCAGACGCCATGGAGGTGTTTGAGAAAGGTTTGTGGATGGATGCTGGAGACACGAAGACAGAGAACTACGTTCAGAGGTTTCCGAAGATATCCTCCCACCCATGGTCTGGTGGCTTGGCTTGAGGAGGTTTTACACGGCCTCACACGCCGCCCTCCCCAACCTCTACATGGGGAGGGGTATGAGCTTTTCCTCCCGAGCCGGGCCACCGGGCTTTCAGGTGGCTGATGCCTGCTCCCCGGCGCAGGTTTTGGCAGGGGAGCGGAGGCTGGTGGGGAAGGCTGCCGGCCTCCGGCAAGGGCTAGGCCTTCAAGTGGGTGAGGGGTGTCGGAGATGTCGATGAGTCTGCTGAGCATGGCTGTAGTGGCGCTGGCTGTATACTTCGCTGTGCCGTTGATTCAGGAGGGGAGAATCGAGGGGTTTCTTCTGGCGTTGTTCGGAGTTCTAGCCGCATACTCGGTGGAGTACGTTGTTTCCAAGGTTGTCTCGAACAGGATGTGTCCCGAATGCGGTGCATGGATGAAGAAGGCTCATGGACTCTACTACTGCAGCAGCTGCCGTAGGTTCTATGAACGCCGACGGGTCAAGGAGGCGTGAGGCGTGACGTTCCTGATAAGGGTAGCGGCTACGTTGATGTCGATAGTGTTCCTGATAGGACTTGGATACTATGCGATGTACACAGCTCAGCAAACCTACTTGAGAATCAAGGGCGCCGACACCACGCCAGCCTTCGACGTCAAAACACTGACAAACCAGGTAATCTACTGGCTGTCTGCTGGATTCGCAGCGGTCATCCTCATCATGGTAGCGGTGCTGGCGGTGAGGGGGGTTGCTGCGAGCAGAAGGCTTCTCGGAGTCGTCCCGTTCAAAGACTTCCAGAAACACCTGCTCGTTCTAGGGCCTACAGGCAGCGGTAAGACGAACACGGCAAAGCAGGCGATAACCATGGCTTTGAAGAACAACGTTGAGGTGGTTGTCCTCGACTGGAAAGCTGAGGGTGGTCGGCTCTCCGGCCTGAGCATGCACGGATTGCTGTTCCGTGGGCCACACCGCTTTGAAG